>CAZSHM010000023.1:14876-27130 GCA_964606855.1 uncultured Peptococcaceae bacterium | reverse complement strand
TCAAGAAAAAATTTTTTCAAAAGTGCTTGCCCATCCGGGGAAACCTTGCTATAATAGAATCAATCCGAGAAGAAAAATGTGGTGAAACGGAATCACACAGGTTGTGGCGCCTGAGGTATGGGTTCGAGTCCCGTCTTTTTTCTGTCGTGACGCACCTCCTATGGGTGCGTTTTTTTTGTGTGTTTTCACATGCCGCGGCTTCGCCGGCAGAGAGCGCCGAGGGCGGCATGAGGCTTGTCAAACCCCGCCTGAGATGGTAAAATGAAGACGCGACACGTGCGCGAAAACACAGAATGTGCAGGATGCTGATGCGATCCTCTGGTGCGCACCCGCGGATGCCGACCCGGCCTCTCCGCGGCGCCTGCGATTGATCCGGGGGCACAAGGAAAGGGAGGAACCGATATGAAAGATGCAACAAAGTGCCTGCATGCGGGCTATCATCCCCAGAACGCCGAACCGCGCGTGGTACCGATCGTGCAGAGTACCACCTATGTGTACGATTCCACAGAGGAGGTGGCGGCTGTCTTCGACGATCCGACCCGCTCCCTGATCTACTCCCGCTTTGCCAATCCCACCGTCATGGCGGTGGAGAACAAGATCGCCGAGCTGGAGGGCGGCGTCGGCGCGATGTGCACCTCATCGGGGCAGGCGGCGACGCTCCTGTCGATTCTGAATATCTGCGAGGCGGGCGACAGTTTTCTCAGCACCACCGAGATCTATGGCGGCTCCGTGAATCTGTTCTCCGTCACATTAAAAAAGATGGGGATCGAGTGCATCTACATCGACAAAGACGCCAGTGATGAAGAGATCGACAAACTGTTCCGGCCCAACACCAAGGCCGTTTTCGGCGAGACCATCGCGAATCCCGCGCTGACAGTGCTGGACATTGAGCGGATGGCAAGGCTGGCCCATGCGCACCATGTGCCGCTGATTGTGGACAACACCTTCGCCACGCCGATCCTCTGCAAACCGCTGGAGTACGGCGCGGACATTGTGGTGCACTCCACTTCCAAATATATGGACGGCCATGCGGTGCAGGTGGGTGGCGTCATCGTGGACGGCGGAAAATTTGACTGGGCCGGCGGCAATTTCCCGGGGCTCACGGAGCCGGATGCCTCCTACCACGGCCTGATCTACACCGACTCCTACGGCAAGAGCGCCTACATCCGGAAGGCCAGGATGCAGCTGATGCGCGATTTCGGAGCCTACCCCGCGGCGCACTCCGCTTTTCTGCTCAATCTCGGTCTGGAAACACTGGCCATCCGCATGGAGCGCTACTGTGAGAACGCGCTGATCGTCGCGCAGTACTTTCAGCAGAGCGACAAGGTGGAGCGCGTCATCTATCCGGGTCTTCCCGGCGACGCCAGCTATGAGCTGGCGCGCAAGTATCTGCATGGCGGGGCCAGCGGCGTGATCTCCGTGGTGCTCAAGGGCGGCAGGGAGACGGCCATGAAGTTCATGAATTCCTTGAAACTGGCATCCAACGAGGTTCATGTGGCCGATATCCGCACCTGCGTGCTGCATCCGGCCAGCGAGACGCATCGTCAGCTGACGGATGAACAGCTGGTCGCGGCGGGCATCGAGGCAGGCATGATTCGTTTCTCTGTGGGACTGGAGGATGTGGAGGATATTCTGGCCGATATCGCGCAGGCCTTCGCCGCGATCTGAGCGGAGGATGCGGCGGATCCGCGGTTCCACGGTGCCGAAACGCCTCTCACCGCGGCGCGCGGAGAGCGTCCGCGACGCGGGGCGGGGGGCCGTTTTTATTCCGGGTTTTAGTGGCGGAGCATACCGCACGAGAGAGTGACGGGAGGAAGGGAAGACGATGAGCCTGATCAAAAATATCGCGCACGGGGAAGTTCTGAAACTGACGGATGCGATCGCCGTCCAGCCCGGGCAGGTGGTCAGCCGGACGCTGGCGCAGAACGGCGCAGTCAGCCTGACGCTGTTTGCCTTCTCCAAAGGGGAGGAGATCAGCACGCACACCTCTGCCGGCGATGCGTTTGTGCAGATGCTGGAGGGCTGCGGCAAATTCACCGTGGGCGGTGTGGAACATCTTGTCCGCGCGGGGGAGGTTCTGGTGATGCCGGCGAACATCCCGCATGCCGTTTATGCGGAGGAGGACTGCAAGTGGATGCTGACGGTGATCTTTCCGCTCTCCTAAAACGGCGGCGCGGTCGTGCCCGGCTGGAACGGAGAGCGGCGTGTGAGAGGAGGTCGGGACGATGCAGATAGATCCGGTGGCGTTTCACATCGGACCTCTTGCGGTGCGCTGGTACGGTCTGCTGATCGCGGGCGCCATGCTGATCGCCGCGTTTGGCGGCTGCCGGCTGATGCGGCGGGCCGGGATCGATGAAGATGATTTTTTGACGATTTTTATTGTCACCATGGCCGCGGCGGTTGTGGGGGCGCGGGCCTACTATGTGCTCTTCGAGCTGCCCTACTATCTGGCCCATCCCGCCGAGATCCTCGCCATCTGGCACGGCGGGCTGGCGATCCACGGCGGCATTCTGGCGGGCCTGCTCGCCGTGTATCTCGGCTGCAGACATTACCACATCTCTTTCTGGCAGTTCGTCGATATCATGGCGCCCTTTCTGGCACTGGGGCAGGCGATCGGGCGCTGGGGCAACTACTTTAACCAGGAGGCTTACGGCTACGCGGTGGATCCCTCGGAGGTGCCCTGGGCGATGTGGATTGACGGCGCTTACCGGCATCCCACGTTCCTGTATGAATCCTGCTGGGATATCCTCGTCTTTCTGGTGCTTTTGTGCCTGGCGCGCCGTGCGTTTGTGCGCCGCGGGGAGATCGCGCTGAGTTATCTGATGCTCTACTCGGCGGGACGCTTTGTGATCGAGGGCTTCCGCACCGACAGCCTGATGCTGGGGCCGCTGCGGATGGCGCAGGTGATGAGCATCGTGCTCTTTGCAGGCGCGCTCCTGCTACTCCTCTATCGCCGCAAGCGCGGGCTGGCGACGGAGCGGCCGACGCTGAACGGGAAGCACCGTCTGCTCTAGGGGACGCTTTCCGCGGCGGGGCCGCAGAGCGGGAGCGGAGGGTCCCGCCGCAGGGCCGCAAAAAAAGGCGGAAGCCGAGAGACAACTTATGTATCATAGATAAAAAACATTTATGCGAAGGAGAGGCGGGAACGGATGTTTATCTGGAACAGAACAGAGGTTCTCACGACCCTGTCGAAAGAGTACTATCTGCGCGTGCGCGCGCTCCTGCAGAGCAACCACATCAAACAGCAGGGCAAACAGGTGCCGATTCCGAAAAATCAGACGGCTGCGCAGGAACTCGTGGGGCAGCCCAGACATCAGTATTCCATCTATGTACATAAGGACGACTTGGATCGCGCGCGGGAACTGATCGCGCAGCTTGGGCCGGAGGATCCGGGCTCCGTGCGGGAGCTGGAATGGTAGGCGTTTCCCGGAAATCGAGCAACAGAGGAGAGCTGTGCGGCAGAGGCACGCCGCGCGGCTCTTTTTTGTGCGTGGAAAAATGCGGGGCGGCTCCTTGCTCCGGTGCTTTTTAGAAATAGGAAAGGATTGCATCGTACCTGCAAAAATGCTATGATATAAGAACAGTGCCTTGGAACGAGCACCCCGCGCAAACGCTGCCGCAAAGAACCGCGGGCGCGGGTTCTGATCCGGCGGCAGGCGAGCGCACGGCAAAACGGAGGGATATTGTCATGGAATTTGTGAAGGTGCAGGGGCTCGGCAACGATTTTGTGCTTCTGGATCAAACGCGGGCGCAGGCGCCGATTCCGGAGGCCCGCTATGGCGATCTGGCCCGCAGGCTGTGCGACCGCCACTTCGGCATCGGGGCCGACGGCGTCCTCCTGGTGTTGCCCTCGGCGCGCGCGGACGTCCGCATGCGCATCTTCAACCGCGACGGCAGCGAGGCGGAGATGTGCGGCAACGGCATCCGCTGCTTTGCCCGCTACGTCTATGAATCGGGCCTGGTGCGCAGGGATTCGATGACGGTGGAAACCCTAGCCGGGATTCTGGTGCCGCGGCTGCAACTGGACGTGCGCGGCCGGGTCACGGCGGTGGAGGTGGATATGGGTGTGCCTGTCCTGGAACGGCAGCAGATCCCCATGCGCGGGAGCGGCCGCGCGGTCGGCGTCCCGATCCGCGTCGAGGAGCGAGACTTCTCTGTCACGGCGGTGAGCATGGGCAACCCGCACTGCGTCCTATTTGTGGAGGACGCGGCGCATTTCCCCGTGGAATACTGGGGGCCGCGCATCGAGCGGAGCGACGCCTTCCCGCGGAAGACCAATGTGGAATTCGTGCAGGTGCTCAACGATCACGAGGCGGTCATGCGGGTCTGGGAGCGCGGCGCGGCAGTCACCCTGGCTTGCGGGACAGGATCCTGCGCCGCGGCGGTGGCCTGCGTGCTGAACGGCAGGACAGGACGGGAAGTGCTGCTGCATCTGGATGGTGGGGATCTTGCGGTGCGCTGGGACGCGGAGAGCGACCATCTCTATATGACCGGCCCGGCAGAGGAAGTGTTTCGCGGGCAGATACGGGAGGGCGGTTTGGATGGCTGAGCGCGAGAAACTGCAGATCGAAGTGTATGGGCAGCGCTACACCCTGCGGGTGGAGCCGCAGGAGGCTGCCCAGGCGGCGGCCATCGCCGCCTACGTGGACGACATGATGCATCAGATCGGCGACAGCCAGGAGCGGCTGGACTACCGCGACGTGGCGGTGCTGGCGGCGCTGAGCATCACGGAGGAGTATTTCCAGCTGGAGAAAGCCTACCAGGATCTGCTGGACATTCTGGAGGAGGAGCGCTGAGCCGCGCGTGCGGCGGCGCGGCTGCTGCGGAGCGGAGAGAGAGTATTTGAGGAATGGAGCGTTGCAAATGTTAAAGGAACAGATCGTTGCTTGCCTGAAGAAAAACGAAGTGGTGCACGAGGAATTTCGCGTGGGCGCGCGGTTCGGGCATTTTCTGGTGCGCCGGAGCGATTTGCGGGCGGTTCCTTACGAGGGCGAGGCGGGCAGCAAAAGCCTCCTGGAGTACCTGGTGCGGGATGGATGGCAGGCACTCTACGACGGGCACAGCCTGATCGGCGCCCGCCGGGAGAACGCTTCCGTGCGGCTCCTGCCGGGCGGGCAGATGGAGTTCTCGGCGGAGAAAACGGACAGCTTGAAGGAGATCGATCGGGCCTACCTGGAATTTCTGCAGGCGCTGGGGAGCGAACTGGAATCCCGGGGGCAACTGCTGCTGTCCATCGGCTATCAGCCCAGGAGCAGCGCCGGCGAGATCCCGCCCGCGCCGGGCGCGCGGAGCGCGCGCCTTCTGGCCGCCATCGAGGGGGATCCGGCCGCGCTGCAGCTGGTCAAAGGGGCGGCGCGCACCACGGTGATCCTGGATTATGCCCACAGTGACGACCTGGAGAAAAAGTACCGCGTTGCCAGTGTGCTGACGCCGGTTCTGGCGGCGCTCTTCGACAACACGCCGGTGGTGGACGGCGCGGACTGCGCGGGCTACACGGCTGGCCTGGCGATGCACGATGCGATGCGGACGAATCTGGGCCGGGTGGAACATGTGATCACGGGCCACAGTTTCAAGTATGCGCAGTACGCCAGCTTTGTGGCGGAGGCCCCGGCCCTGGCGGATCCGGGCAGAAGCAACGAGGATCTCTACGACGACGCCGCGCTCAGCGAGGCGGAGGTGGCGGCGCTCCTGCGCGAGGTGCTGCCGGAGGTCAAGATCACCGCGGACGGCCTGGAACTGTGCATGGTGGACGCGCTGCCTTATCCGCTCAACATGGCCTATGTGGCGCTGGTGAAGGGGCTGTTCTACAATGTGGACAACCTGAACGCGCTCTATGAGTTCATCATGAACCTGAGCAGCGATCTGCAGGAGCACCTGCGCCAGAACGTGGCGGCGGATGGTATGGCAGCGAAGTTCAACGAAGGCGATGTGCGGGAGGTCTGCAAGGATCTCTATTTTATGGCCACGCCGCAGCTGCCCAAAGGGGAGCAGCATTACACGCAGCCTTTGGACGCGATCCTCTTCAAGAATATCTGCCCCAAGGAGATCACCAGGCGGCAGTTGGCCGCGATGCAGGGCAAATAAGCGCGGCTTTGGACAAAGCGGGGGGGGGGAGAGAAGGATGTCTGTCAAGCAGATTTCCGTGTTTTTGCCGCACATGGCAAACAGTCTGATGGAATTTGCCAGGGTGCTGCGGGAGAGCGAGGTCAATATCCGCGCCTTCTCCATCGCGGAAGCGCCGGATTTCGGCATTGCCCGCGTGATTGTGGATGATTTTGCGCGGGCGGAGGCGGCGCTGAAAGCGGCCGGCTATGTGCTCTATGTCACCACGGTGCTGGTGGTGGCGATCCCCGACCGGGCGGGCGGCCTGTATGAGGTGCTGAGCTGTTTCGCGGCGGCGGGGATCGATGTGCGCTACACCTACGCGTTCACCGGAAGCGAGGAGGGCGTCGTCTACCGGGCCTTTCGGGTGGACGACGAGGCGAAGGCTGCCGCGGCGCTGGCGGAGCGGCAGATCCAGCTCGCCGAACAGGCGGATCTGTAAAGCGGGGCGGGCGCGCCCCAAGCGGGCGCACAGCGTGAGAAAGGTTGCGGCAAACGCAGGAATGCGAAAAAGGGACAGGCCCCATTGGGGACGGGCGAAGCGATCGCCTGCCCCCGGTGGGGCCTGTGCTGTGTCCGGACGCCTGT
The DNA here is from genome assembly GCA_964606855.1 of uncultured Peptococcaceae bacterium. GTDB lineage: Bacteria > Bacillota > Peptococcia > Peptococcales > Peptococcaceae > UBA7185. The sequence goes on along the minus strand of CAZSHM010000023.1, from coordinate 20,440 downwards.
GTGCATGGCCGGTCTGCGGGCTATGGATGCATGCGGCAGAGCGGCTTTGTATGAGCGCTTGGGCGCGAACGATTATTGCCAGAGTGAGCTCTGGAAGACTTCCTCCCCCGCGGAGGCCGGAATCATGGCCTCCTGACGGCCGGCCGCGTAGGGCGCGATGGCGTACTCCTGCAAGAAGAAGACAAGCCCTTCCTCTGTGAGATAGAAGCCGTAATCCCCGTTGGCAACCGCCTCGGCCAGCAGTGTCTCCGCATCGGGGAAGTACGCCGTCGAATCCGGCTGAGCCTGCCTGCTGCGCTCGATGCGCTCGGTGAAGCAAGCGATGATCCGCTGATCGATCTCCTCCTGGCTGCCCCGGAGAATATCGCTGAGGGCCAGGATTTTGTTGTCCGTCAGATCATAGGTCAGGGCGCGGTAGGTGGTGCCGGGGTGCGCGCCGGCGTAATCCCGCATATCCGCGAACAGGATCGACACCGTGTCTGCGCTGTTGTAGGTGACGGCGTAGCGTGTCTCAGCGCGGAAGGAATGGCTTGCGGTGACCGTCTCGTCGAGATCGGACAGAACGGAGGCAAACGTTTCCCGGGCATCTTGGAAGGAAGCCTGCGCGTCGCCGGCCAGCTGGGCGTTGAGCGCAGCCAGCGCGGGTTCGCTGAACTGCGGATAGGCGATGTCATACTGGACATGGCTGACCGTCTCCGCGATGCGCGCATCTGTCGCAGGATGTGCCACCGCCGGCGTGTGGATGGAGACAGTCTGGCTGTCGGCGTCCCAGGCCACATCGGCATCCAGAGCTTGGGCCACGGCGCGCAGCGGCACCATCGTGCGGCCCTCGATCAGCTGCGCGGGCACATCCAGGGACACTTCCTCTGTCCCGAGATACAAGACATCGCTGCCGACGGTCAGCGTCATGGAGTCCAGCGCATGGGTGGCGACGATGGTCTGGGAATCGGCGATCCAGTCAACCTGGCAGTCCAGCGCCTCAAAGATCGCGCGCATCGGCACCAGGGTGCGGCCTTCCACGATGACGGGCGGTTGATCGGTCGCCAGCGGTTCCTCGTTGATCAGAACGGAGGGCGCGGCGAAGGCGCTGCCCGCCGCTGTCAGGACGAGCGCCGCCGTGAGTGCGCCGCCGGCCAGAAATTCGGCCGCGGTGTGTTTGGAGTGTGTGTGCATGGGGCAACATCCTTTCTCTGCCTTGTCGGCGTATTGTGTGTTTGCAGGACGGTACGGGCTGTTTTCCGCGGCAGACCTTGCGATGGCACAAAAAAAGGAGCCTTCGTGCGGAAGGGCTCCCAGTTTTATGCGTCTGTGAGCATCTGCGCGGACGTATGTTGGATGGCGGCTTACATGGCGTTGACCATTTTCATCAGACGGGACTTTTTGTTTGCCGCGTTGTTCTTGTGCAGGATGCCTTTGGACGCCGCTTTGTCGATGGTTTTGACCGCGACTCTCAGTGCCGCCTGCGCCTGTTCGGCGTCGCCTTCTGCCACGGCGGCCTCCACATTCTTGATCGTGGTCTTCACCTTCGATTTGGTACTCCTGTTGCGCAGGGCACGCACTTTCGCGGTGCGGGCACGCTTCGCTGCGGATTTAATGTTAGCCAAGATAGTCACCTCCTTCGGTTCCTTCGCAAAAAAGTATGCAGCAGACCGGGCGTATTGCGCAGGCTCGCCGCAGAAATGCGTGGTAGAATGACAGGCAGATAGTTTCGCGAAAAAAATGAACAGCTACTATTGTAGCATGCACACCGGGAAAAAGCAATGAAAATTACAAGAAGAATTGCGGATTTCGCGCGCTCCGCTCAGCTGAAAAAACAGCCGGCACTTGGCTGGGCGATGGCGGAACCCGCGGCGGATGCGTGGTCAGAGGGCGCGCAGACAAGTCATTTTAAACAAGGAAAACGGACGAAGAAATACTATATCTGCCGAATTTTTCGCAAAAATCTGCCAAAATTGTACTAGATATAGTATTTTTTCGATAAAATAAAAAGGTGACTTAATATTAAAAACTTTTTTAGAAGCGAAAGAATGGCTTTATCAATAGGGCTCGGGTGTTTTTCACCGGCTGGGGCAACCAAAAAGCGAAATTTGAACGGCCCGGGAAAAGATGCTATAATAAACGCAACATTTTGCCGGAGCCTGCCGGAGCGGGGCACCGGCGCGGGGGAGGAGCGAGAGGCGTGGTGCAAATCGGGGGGCTGCAGAAGCTGACGCTTTTAGATTATCCGGGCCGCGTGGCCTGCACGGTCTTTACGGTCGGCTGCAATTTCCGCTGCCCCTTCTGTCATAACAGCGGCTTGCTCTCCTGCGCGGCGGCGCCGGAGTACAGCGAATCGGAGATTCTGCGCTTCCTGGAGTCGCGCAGGGGACGGCTGGAAGGCGTCTGTGTCAGCGGCGGAGAACCGCTGCTGCAGCGGGATCTGCCGGAGTTCCTGCGGCGGATCAAAGACCTGGGCTATCCCGTCAAGCTGGACACCAACGGCAGTTTTCCGGACCGCCTGCGCCGCGTGGTGGAGGACGGACTGGTGGACTATGTGGCGATGGATGTGAAGAACAGTCCCGCGCGCTACGCGGAGACCACCGGTGTGAGTCTCTACGGCGAGGCCGTGGCCCGGAGCGTGGCCTATCTGCAGTCGGGCGCGGTGGACTGCGAGTTCCGCACGACAGTTGTGCGCGAGCTGCACACACCGGCGGAGATGGCGGATATCGGCGCCTGGCTGCGCGGCGCGCGGCGCTACTATCTGCAGGGGTTTGTAGATTCCGAGCGCGTTCTGCAGCCGGGGCTGCACGCGTACAATGCCGTGGAGATGGAGTCGCTGCGGCAGGCGGTGCTGCCCTTTGTCCCCGCCGCGGAACTGCGGGGCGTGGGCTGAGAGGCAGGGATAGTTTCCGGTTGGAAAATTCCCGAATTTTACAAGTTTATCGGACAGGAGTGTTGAATCGTATGTATCAGGTAATGAAGCGGGACGGTGCGATCGCGCCGTTCGACATCGCCAAGATCTCCACGGCGATCACAAAGGCCTTTGTGGCGCAGAACAAGCAGTATCATCCGTCGGTCATCGATCTCTTGGCCCTGAAGGTCACCGCGGATTTCGAGCCCAAGATCCAGAATGATCTAATCCAGGTGGAGGACATCCAGGACAGTGTGGAGAAGGTCCTGAGCGAGGCGGGCTATGCCGACGTGGCGAAAGCGTATATTCTCTACCGCAAGCAGCGGGAGAAGATCCGCAACATGAAGTCCACCATCCTCGACTACAAGGATCTGGTGGACAGTTATCTGAACGTCACCGACTGGCGCGTCAAGGAGAACTCCACCGTCACCTACTCGGTGGGCGGTTTGATCCTGAGCAACAGCGGGGCTATCACCGCCAATTACTGGCTGTCGGAAATCTACGATGAGGAGATCGCCAACGCGCACCGCAACGCGGATTTGCATTTGCACGATCTCTCGATGCTGACGGGATACTGCGCCGGCTGGTCCTTAAAGCAGCTGATTCAGGAGGGCCTGGGCGGCATTCCGGGCAAGATCACTTCCGCGCCGGCCAAGCATCTCTCCACGCTCTGCAACCAGATGGTCAACTTCCTGGGCATCATGCAGAACGAGTGGGCGGGGGCGCAGGCTTTCTCGTCCTTTGACACCTATCTGGCGCCGTTCGTCAAGACGGACAATCTCAGCTACGACCAGGTGAAAAAGTGCATCGAGTCCTTCATCTACGGCGTCAACACGCCCAGCCGCTGGGGCACGCAGTCTCCCTTCTCCAACATCACCCTGGACTGGGTCGTGCCGGACGATCTGGCGGAGCAGTATGCCATCGTGGGCGGCAAGGAGATGGATTTCAAGTACAAGGATTGCAAGAAAGAGATGGACATGATCAACAAGGCCTTCATCGAGATCATGATCGAGGGGGATGCCGACGGCAGAGGGTTCCAGTATCCCATTCCCACCTACTCGATCACGAAGGATTTCGACTGGTCCGACACGGAGAACAACCGGCTGCTCTTTGAGATGACATCCAAGTACGGCACACCCTACTTTTCCAACTACATCAACAGCGATATGCAGCCGAGCGACGTGCGCAGCATGTGCTGCCGCCTGCGGCTGGATCTGCGCGAGCTGCGCAAAAAGTCCGGCGGCTTTTTCGGCAGCGGCGAGAGCACAGGGTCTGTGGGCGTGGTGACCATCAATCTGCCGCGCATCGCTTATCTCTCCGAGGACGAGGATGCATTCTATCGGCGCCTGGACCGGATGATGGATATAGCCGCGCGCTCGCTGAAGATCAAGCGCACGGAGATCACCAAACTGCTGAACGAAGGATTGTATCCCTACACGCGGCGCTATCTCGGAACCTTTGACAACCACTTTTCCACGATCGGGCTGGTGGGCATGAACGAGGCCTGCCTGAACGCCAAGTGGCTGCGCGTGGATCTGACGCAGCCGCAGGCGCAGCAGTTCGCCAAGGATGTGCTGAACCATATGCGGGAGCGGCTGTCGGATTATCAGGAGCAGTACGGCGATCTGTACAATCTGGAGGCGACGCCGGCGGAATCCACCGCATACCGCCTGGCCAAGCACGACGTGGAGCGCTACCCGGACATCATCACCGCCGCCAAGCCCGGCGAGACGCCGTACTACACCAACAGTTCGCACCTGCCGGTGGGCTATACCGAGGATATCTTCTCGGCCCTGGATATCCAGGACGAACTTCAGACGCTCTACACCTCCGGCACCGTCTTCCACGCCTTCCTGGGGGAGAAACTGCCAGACTGGAAAGCGGCGGCCTCCCTGGTGCGCAAGGTGGCGGAGAACTATACGCTGCCCTACTACACGCTTTCGCCCACCTATTCGGTGTGCAGGGATCACGGCTATCTGAGCGGCGAGCAGTACACCTGCCCCATCTGCGGAGCGGCCACCGAGGTCTACAGCCGCATCACGGGCTACTACCGGCCGCTGCAGCACTGGAACGACGGAAAACGGCAGGAATTTGAGGATCGCAAGGAGTACAACATCTCCAAGTCCGTGCTGAAACCGAGGACGGTGCCCGTGCGCTACGCCGCTGAACCCGCTGCGGCGCCGGCGGCGGAGCACACGCAGGCGCTGGAGCAGGCGCTCCTCTTCACCACCGGTACCTGCCCCAACTGCCGCACCGCGGAGACGGCACTGGCGCAGGCCAACCTTTCCTACCGCAAGGTGCTCGCCGAGGAGAACGCTGATCTGGTGCAGCACTACGGTGTGCAGCAGGCGCCCACGCTGATTGTGAACGGCAGCGACGGCCCGTGCAAGCTCTCCGGCGTCACGGAGATCCGGAATTATCTGCAGGGTCAGCGCCTCTCCTGAGGTGCGGCGGGGATCGCCGCCGGATTCTCCGCGCGGTCAGGCGCGATGCAAAAAAGCGGATGCAGGCTCTGCTCCCGCGGCCGAACGGGCCGCGCGGAGCAGAGCTTTTTTGTGCGGGGCGCGGCGTTTAGGGGATACCGCGCCGGCGCGGCTGTGTGTACCGCGCTCAGCAGGCAGCAAGCCGCGCGGCCGCAAAGATAGCCCCCCCACTGCGCCCAGCGGGGGGTCTA
>CAZSHM010000023.1:0-14866 GCA_964606855.1 uncultured Peptococcaceae bacterium | reverse complement strand
CTTTGCGGCCGCATCCCGGCGGGGCGAACCTGCGGGAAAGCGGCGGGGATGCGGTTGTGCCGGCGGCGCGTTTCATTGGTTCGCGCCGCAGTCTCCCGGGCCCGCGCCCGGAACTCACATGAGCGGCGCGATCACTTTCAGCAGCGGGCCCATCAGCCGCAGCGACAGTTTTTCGTGGCGGATCGTCTCGTCTGTGACCCGGCGGCACTTCTTCAGCGTTTCCTGGAAGTCCTCCTCGAGATCCTTCAGGCAGGGTGTCTGATACAGATAGGCGGCGCACTCAAAATGATGGTAGAAGCTGCGATAGTCCAGGTTGACCGTGCCCACAACCCCGCGGCAGTCGTCGCTGACAAAGCCCTTGGCGTGGACAAAGCCCGGCGTGTACTCATAAATCTGCACGCCGGATTTCATGAGCGAGCGGTAATGCGTCTTGGCCAGGGAGTAGGCCGCGACCTTATCCGGGATCCCCGGCAGGATCAGCTTGACATCCACGCCGCGCTCCGCGGCGAACTTGAGCGCCGTCTCCATCTCGCCGTCCAGAATCAGGTAGGGCGTCATGATGTGCACATAGCGGGTGGCGCGGTTGAGAATGTCCATATAGACGCTCTCCCCCACTTTATTTTCGTCCAGCGGGCAGTCCGCGTAGGGGATCACGAAGCCTTTCGACTTGAACGCGTCCCGCGGGAGCGGATACTGCAGATAGCGGTCATATTCCTGCTCCTTCTCGGTGATGCTCCACATCTGAAGGAACATCAGCGTGAAACTTTGGACGGCAGGTCCCTGCAGCATGATCGCGGTGTCCTTCCAGTGGCCGTACTTCACCACGCGGTTGATGTACTCGTCTGCCAGGTTGATGCCGCCGGTGAAGGCGGTATGCCCGTCGATCACCAAGATCTTGCGATGATCCCGGTAATTATAGTAGGTGGACAGAAACGGCGTCATGGGCGCGAACATTTTGCACTGGAGGCCCAGCTCCTGCAATTTCTTCGGATAATTGTAGGGAACTTTGGAAAATTCGCAGGTGCCGTCGTACATGAAGCGGACTTCCACGCCCTCGTTGATCTTCTGGACCAGAATCTCCAGAACTTTGCCCCACATCAGGCCCTCTTCCACGATGAAGTATTCCATAAAGATAAAGTGCTTTGCCTTCTGCAGCTCCTCCAGCATCGCGGCGAATTTGTCCTCCCCCAACGGGAAATAGGTCACTTTGGTGTCTGCGTAAGCGGGATAGTTCCCGCAGCGCATGAGATAGTTCGCCAGGGAGGCCTCCCCGGGACTCTCCTCGGCAAGATCCTCGAGAATCTGCGGATCCTGCGACAGCTTCTCGCTGGTGTCGTCCAGGATCTCGTCCAGCTTTTTCTTCACCGCGCGATGCCCCAGTTCGCTCTTCGTGTAGAAGAACAGCAGCGCACCGAAGACCGGCATCAGGAGGATCACGATCAGCCATGTGATCTTGGAGCTCGGATTCATCGGCGTGTTGATCAGATAGATCACCACGCAGACGTCGAAGAGCACCGTCCCGCCCAGGAAATGCGGCAGGAAATCGGAGAACCAGTAGAAGGCGACAAAGAGCAACGCCACCTGCAGCGCCAAGAGCAGGAGGATAATTCCGAGCCGGCTGAACAGCACATGTACAATGCCGGTCTGCCCTTTTTTCAGCAGGCGAAGGCCGCCGTTTTCTTCCGAAGTATCCATTGACTTTTCGCTCATTTTCAGAAGCAACTCCTTCCCACGGCAAGCCATACCAAACGGCACCGCCAAGCACAGACTCTCCGGCAGGATCCCCTATTCTTTGACACAGCGTTGAACCCGCGACGGCATAAGCATACCTTTCTTTGCCATAAACACAAGTTCAGCGGAAAGGATCCCCAAAACCATTATACTGAATTTTTCTGCGCGGCGCAACAGGAAAACCGCGCCCGTGCCGAAAAACACGCGGCGGATTTTCGCGCTCCATCGGCGCTTGCGCGCGGTGGAATTTTTCAGAAATCCGTATTTTCAGCGAAATTTCAGCAGGATATTTTTATTTTTAGCCCGAAACTTATACAGGACGCGCAAAGCGCGTGTCCTGCGCATTCGACACACAGGAGAAAATTTGGTACAACACAGCAAGAAGGTGATTTGCTTGCGCAACCAACGGAACCATCCGGAGACAGTCGCGCGGACGGACGACGTGGTCCGCTACCATCCCGACGCGCGCCGCGGCCTCTCGCAGGCGCAGGTGGACGCGCGCGTTTGGGCGCAGCTGTGCAACTACGATACAACCGTGCCCACCAAATCCGTAGGCACCATTGTGCGGGAGAACGTCTGCACGCTCTTCAACCTGATCAATGCCGCTCTGGCGCTGGCGGTGCTCTCCGTGGGATCCTACAAAAATATGCTCTTCATGGGCGTGGTGCTCTGCAATCTGCTGATCGGCATCGTGCAGGAGATCCGTGCCAAGCGCGCCATCGACCGCCTGTCGCTGATTCATGCCGCCCGCGCCACCATCATCCGGGACGGCGAAGAGCTGGATCTGCCCATCCAGGAGATCGTTCTGGACGACGTGCTGCTCCTGCGCCAGGGAAATCAGACCACCGTGGACTGCATCGTCCTGGAGGGGCGGTGCGAAGTGGACGAATCCTTCATCACCGGTGAGCCCGACGCGATTCTGAAGGAGGCCGGAGACACCATTCTCTCCGGCAGCGTGATTCTCTCCGGCACCTGCCGCGCGCGGGCGGACCGCATCGCCGACGACACCTATATCGCGTCCATTTCACGCGAGGCGAAATATTACAAGAAGACCGACTCGGAGATCATGCATGCCTTAAACCGCATCATCGGCGCCATCTCCGTAATCATCCTGCCCATCGGGCTGGTCCTGCTGCACAACCAGCTGGGCGTGGAGGGCAATACCTATAGCGACGCGGTCGTGCAGACGGTGGCCGCGCTGATCGGCATGATCCCGGAGGGGCTCGTGCTGCTCACCAGCACCGTGCTCGCCCTGAGCGTGGTGCGCCTGGCGCGGCAGCAGGTCATGGTGCAGGATCTCTACTGTATCGAGGCGCTGGCGCGGGTAGACACGATCTGTCTCGACAAGACCGGCACGCTCACCAAGGGGGAGCTGCAGGTGACGGATCTCATCCCCGCGGCGGATCCGGGCGCGCCCGCGGCCACGCGGGCGGAGCTCACCTGTATCCTGCAGAATCTGACGGCGGCGATCGAGGACAGCAACGCCACCTTCACCGCCCTGCGCGGCGCCTATCCGCCGCAGGCGCAGTGGCCGGTGGAGGAGGTCTTTCCCTTCTCCAGCCGCTCCAAGTGGTCCGCCGCGACTTTTTCCGGGAGGGGAACCTACATCCTGGGGGCTGCGGAGTTCGTCTGTCCGCAGCTGTCAGAGCCCCTGCGCGCAGAGCTCCGGGAGCTCTCCGACACGCACCGCGTGCTGCTTTTGGCGCACACCTGCGCGCCGGTCCAGCGGGATCGGCTGCCGGAGGATGTCACGCCGTGCGCGTTTATCTGTCTGAAGGATCTCCTGCGGACAGCGGCGCGGCAGACCCTGGAATACTTTGTGGATCAGGAGATTGACCTGAAAGTCATCTCCGGCGATTCCGCCCGCACGGTCTCCGGCATCGCGCGGGACGCGGGCGTGCCCGACTGGGACAACGCCATCGACATGACGGAAGTGCGCACGCCCGAGCAGCTGTACGATGCGGCGGAGCGCTATACCGTTTTCGGCCGCGTCACCCCGGAACAGAAAAAAGATCTGGTACAGGCCATGCAGCGGCAGGGGCACCACGTCGCCATGACCGGGGACGGGGTGAACGATGTGCTGGCGCTCAAGCAGTCCGACTGCAGCATCGCCATGGCCGCAGGCACCGATGCGGCGCGCAATGTCTCGCAGCTGGTGCTGCTGGAGTCCAACTTTGACTCCCTGCCGCAGGTGCTGTGGGAGGGCCGCCGCTCGATCAACAACATACAGCGGTCGGCGTCCCTGTTTCTTGTCAAGACCATCTATGCCACCCTGTTCGCGGTGATCTTTCTCTTTGTGCAGCAGCCTTATCCCTTTATCCCGATTCAGCTGACGCTGCTCAGCTGTCTCACGATCGGCATTCCGTCCTTCCTGCTGGCGCTGGAACCAAACCGCGCCCGCGTATCGGGCCGCTTCCTCTTCAACATCCTGAGCAAAGCGCTGCCGGGCGGGCTCACCATCGTGGTCAATCTGCTGCTGCTCCTGTTCTTCTCGGACGTGGCGCGGCTGTCCCCGGATCAAGTGAGCACACTCTGCGTGGTGCTGACCGGCTTCACCGGCTTTCTCGTGCTGGGCAATATCTGCCAGCCGTTCCATCCGCTCCGCCTGATGATGTATCTGGCCTTGATCGCGGTGTTTGTGCTGGCGCTTGTGCTCCTGCCGGGACTCTTCTCCGTCGTGCCGCTGGGACAGATCGGCTGGCTGCTGCTTCTGTGCCTCATACCGGTGGATTTCTCCATCTTCTGCGGCATCTTCTGGCTGATTCGCCGCTTGACGCACGCCGCCTAAAACGAAGAACAGTATCCTTATATGCAAAAAAAGAGGACAGCCGGAGTATCTTGCTCCGTGCCGTCCTCTTTTTTGGGGACCGTGCTCAGGCCAGCGCGTTTTTAGCGACATCCACCAAGTCGCTGAAGGCTTTCGGATCGCTGACAGCCAGATCCGCCAGCACCTTGCGGTTGATGGCGATGCCTGCCTTGTTGAGCCCGTTGATGAACCTGCTGTAGGACATGTCGTTCAGTCTGCAGGCGGCATTGATGCGCGCGATCCACAGCTTGCGGAAATCGCGCTTGCGCAGTCTGCGGTGCGCGTAAGCATACTGTAAACTCCGCATCACGGACTGGTTGGCCACGCGGTAGATCTTGGAACGGTTTCCGTAGTAGCCCTTCGCCTGTCTGAGGATTCTTTTATGTCTGCGATGCCCGACGACACCGCGTTTTACTCTTGCCATGGGTCAAACAACCTCCTTCTGTGCTCTTCTGCCCATTCCTTCTGCACATGTTCCTCCTTACTTGTAGGGGATCAGCTTCTCCACACGCTTCGCGTCGCCTTCGAACATGATGGCCGACTTGCGCAGATTCCGTTTCCGCTTCGGAGATTTCTTCTCTAAAATATGGCTCGTGAACGCATGGTTGCGCTTGATTTTGCCGGATCCCGTCTTGTTGAAGCGTTTCGCGGCTCCTCTATGCGTCTTCATCTTTGGCATTATGGTATCCTCCTCTCACCTGTTGCCCGCTTGATCCGTAACCGTTTGTCAGGTGTCAATCCTTGACCGGGGCAAGAATCATGGTCATATTCCGGCCTTCCACCTTGGCGGCTTTTTCCACTCTGGCGATGCCGGCCAGCTCCTCGGCAAAGCGGCGGCAAAGTTCCTGCCCCAGCTCCGGGTGCGTGATCTCGCGCCCGCGGAACATGATGGTCACCTTCACCTTGTCACCGCCGCTCAAAAATTTCGCGGCGTTTTTTGCCTTGGTCTGAAAGTCATGATCTTCAATGTTTGGTCTCAGCTTAACTTCCTTGACGGTGATGGTCCGCTGATTCTTTTTGGCTTCCCGCTCTTTTTTGCTCTGCTCGTACTTGTACTTTCCGTAGTCCAGGATGCGGCAGACCGGCGGATTGGCTGTGGGAGCGACCTCCACCAGATCCAGCCCGCGCTCCTGTGCGATCCGGTGTGCTTCCCGCGGCGGCATTACGCCCATCTGCTGCCCGTTGTTATCAACCAGGCGAACCTCTTTACAGCGAATCTCCTCATTGATTCTCAATTCCTTACTAATCGTCGTTCCCCCCTCGGAATCCAAAGCGCCGAACTGTGCAGCAACAAAAAGGCGGGTGGAAAACCACCCGCCGAACATGCCGCACATCCGCGCCAGGAGACGCGCGATATACAACAATGCGCTGAACCAACTCGGCAACCGGCCGGAAGGTGAGAAACGGATGGTTTCTACTTGAGAATCGCATTTCTGCTGCAATCAACGGTCTTAGCCTACAATATTTTCGCACCGCTGTCAAGTGGATTTTCGCAAATTTCGTATTTTTCTGCCCACGTTCCGGCCCGCATCCGTTGTAAGGCTACAACTGTGACGGCACAACGAATTTGCAAAGAAAACGAGCAAAGTTGTTGAAATGGGCGCGGAATTTGTGCTATGATAAGAGCGTTGTAGACGAGGGGGATCCTTGCAGCGCCGCTATCCCACGCACCGATCCGGGGCGGATCCGGCAGGACGGCGGGCCGTCAGAGAGCGGCCTTTGCCTATGACAGGCAGGCATTTGAATGATAGGAGGATCGGTTTATGCGTAGCTCAAAAGTAGCAGTCTTGGTCACAACGGTCTTGCTCGTTGTGATCGCGGCCTGCATCCTTTTCCCGCTCTGTGCTGACCACGCGGTGCTGGGGCTAGACTTGCAGGGTGGCGTGATGGTCCGGCTGGAAGCGCCGGAGGGGACCTCACGGGAAGAGATGGAAGCGGCGCAGAGCGTCATCGAGAACCGCATCAACGCCCTAGGGGTGGCGGAACCGGAAGTGCGCCTGGAAGGCAGCAACCGGATCTCGGTGGAATTGCCGGGCGTGGAGGATGCGGAGGAAGCGGTGCGCGTCATCGGAACGACGGCAAAGTTACAGTTCGTGCGTGTGGATACAGGCGCCATTGTGGTGGAGGGCAGCCAGCTGACGGATGCCTCTGCCTACATGGATCAGGAGACCGTGGATCCGGACAAGATGTACGGGGTATCCTTGGAGTTCAACAACGAGGGCACGAGAGCCTTTGCGGAGGCGACGGCGGAACTGGCCAGCAGCTACGCGCTGGATGATCAGAACCGCTGCATCGCCATCATTCTCGATGGGCAGGTCATCTCCGCGCCGCGTGTGGAAGAGGCCATTCCGAACGGGCGCGCGCAGATTTCCGGCAGCTTCTCCACGCTGGAGGAAGCCCAGAGCCTGGCCATGATGCTGAAGGGCGGCGCGCTGCCGGTCGATCTCACCATCGTGGAAAAACAGACGACAGGGCCGCAGCTGGGCGCGGATTCCATCGCCAAGAGCATTCGCGCGGCCGTCATCGGCGTGCTGGCGCTGGCTATCTTTATGATCGCCGTCTACCGGGTGCCGGGGCTGATCGCGACCTTTGCCCTTTTACTGTATGCCCTGATTGTGGTGGGCGCCAACGTGCTCATCAAGGCGACGATCACCCTGCCGGTCATCGCGGCGTTCCTTCTGTCGGTCGGTATGGCGGTGGATGCCAATGTCATCATCTTTGAGCGAATCAAAGAGGAGCTGCGCGTGGGCAAGACGCTGCGGGTCGCCGTGGAGGCGGGCTTCAAGAAAGCCTTCACCACCATCTTCGACTCCAACATCACCACGCTGCTGGCGGCCGTGATCCTGATCGGCTTTGGAAGCGGCTCGGTCCGCGGGTTTGCCATCACCTTGACGATCGGTATCCTGGCAAGTATGTTTACAGCCATCACCTTTACGCGGTTTATGCTGACCAATCTGGTTGAGTCCAATCTGGTCCGCAATCCCAAGTTTTATGGAATGTAGGGGGTGTCTGTATGAAAGCGTTCAATGTGGATATCATCGGAAAGCGAAAAATCTTTTATATCATCTCCGTGCTGATCCTTGTGATCGGCGTGGGCTCCCTGCTGTTCCAAGGGCTGAATCTCGGCATCGACTTTGTCGGCGGCAACACAATGACGCTCCAGTTCAGCCAGGATGTGGATATCGCGGATCTGCGCGCATCGCTCAGCGACAACGGCTTGGAGGGCAGTAAAATTCAGCTTCTGGACGACGGCTCCTACGTTTTGAAGACTGTGGAGTTGGATCAGGCACAGCAGGATGCGCTGATTGCGAACCTGGAAGCGCAGTACGGCGACATCACGATCGTCTCCAGCGCCCTGGTGGGACCCAGCATCGGCGCGGAGCTGAAGCGCAACGCGCTGATCGCGCTGTCCCTGGCGGTTGTGCTGATGATCGCCTACATCACGTTCCGATTTGAACTGCACTTTGCCATCGCGGGCGTGTTGACCCTGTTCCACGACATCTTCGTGGTGGTCGCTGTCTTCAGCCTCTTCCAGTTTGAGGTGGACAGCACTTTCATCGCGGCGCTGCTGACCATCTTTGGCTACTCGATCAACGACAAGATCGTGGTCTTTGACCGTATCCGCGAGAATATGGGCCGAGTCAAGAAGGACCAGCTTTCCGGCCTGGTCAACACCAGCATCCGGCAGAGTTTCACCCGCTCGATGAACACGTCCATCAGCACGCTGCTTTTGCTCCTGGCGTTGTTCTTCTTCGGCGGGCAGACCACACGCAACTTTGTGCTGGCCATGATCATCGGCGTGGTGGTCGGGACCTACTCGTCCCTCTGCATCGCCAGCCCGCTGTGGTATGAGATGAAGATGCACAGCAAGAGCAAGAGTAAGAGTAAGAGCAAGCGCGTGCGCTGAGGCACAGTACGGGCGCGGCCTGCAGAGCGGGGCCGGACCTGTGGCAAACAGATACAAAACGCGTTCGCGTGGCGCAAACGTGCAAAGGAGGGGTCTCCGCATCAGGCGGAGGCCTCTCCTTTTTGGAATGTGCGGCGCGGTCTGTCACACGCTGGGCGGGAGCGGTTTGCGCAGCAGGTCGCCCGCCTCCACCGGCCGCAATGCCGGCAGCCGCACGATCTGGCGCGCGTGCGGCGCCGACGCGATGGCGTGCCCTTCTCGGTCCCAGAGCGCTGTGAGAGTCTGAGAAAAGCAGGCGCAGTGCGGCCCGAAAAACTCTACCGTATCGCCCACGCAGATGCGGTTGCGCTCCTCCACGGTGGCGATGCCGCGCGCGGCGTCGTAGTCCAGGACGATGCCGAGAAACTCGTAGGGTTTGAGACAGTCGGCACTCTCTGCGCGCAGCGCGCCGTCCTCCGGCCTGCCGAAGCAGAAGCCGCTGGTGTAGGGGCGGTGGCTCACCTTCTGCAGTTCCTCCATCCAGAAGCCCGGATCCGCCTCGAGCGCGGCATCGCCGAAACAGGCGTCGATCCCGTTGCGGTAGGCGCGCACGACGGTGGCCACGTAGTAGGCGCTCTTCATGCGCCCCTCAATTTTGAAACTGGCGAGGCCCGCGTCCATCAGCCGCGGCAGTTCCGGGAACAGGCAAAGATCCTGCGAGTTGAAGACATAGCTGCCGTGCGCGTCCTCCTGAATGGGATAGAACTCCCCCGGACGCTTCTCCTCCACCAGGTGATAGTTCCAGCGGCAGGCCTGCGCACACGCGCCGCGGTTGGCGTCGCGATCCGCCATATACCGGCTCAGCAGGCAGCGCCCGGAGTAGGAGATGCACATGGCGCCGTGGACGAACAGCTCCAGCTCCGCCGTGGTCCGCGCGCGGATCTCGCGGATCTCCGAAAGGCTCAGTTCCCGCGCCAGCACGACGCGCGCCGCGCCCAGATCCTGCCATTGCTGTACTGCCGCGTAGTTGGTGGTGTTGGCCTGCGTGCTGATGTGGATCGGCAGAGCGGGCACCGTCCGCCGGGCGATGCGCAGGATGCCCGGATCGGAGAGAAGGATGGCGTCCGCGCCCAGGGATTCCAGCTCCAGGAGATACGCCTCCAACCCGTCCAGATCCTCGTTGTGCGCGAAGATATTGACGGTCACGTAGACCTTTGCCCCGTGCGCGTGGGCAAAGGCGATGCCCTCCGCCATCTCCGGAGGCGTGAAATTGCCCGCGAAGGCCCGCAGTCCGTAGCGCGTTCCCGCCAGATAGACGGCGTCCGCGCCGTAGTGAACGGCGATTTTGAGTTTCTCCAAAGTTCCCGCCGGCGCCAGGAGCTCCGGTTTCCTGCGCGGCGCGCCGGCCGCCTGCGCGGGGATCGGTGTGTTCCGGCGGGCTGTCTGCGGTTTTGCCGGGGCGGGCTGTGACATGGCGCGGCTCCTTTCTGAAAGAGAAGCACGCCATCCCCGGAGGGATGGCGCTGCAGGGCGGTATTCGCGGACACGGGCCGCCGCGCCGCGCGTCAGTAACCGTAGGTGCGGCGGTTCTCCAGATGTTCCTCGTACGTGGAGGCAAACACGTGGCCGTCGTTGTCGATGCGATCCCACAGATAGTAGTAGTAATTCGTCTCTGCGGGCTGAAAGGCCGCTTCCAGAGAGGCGCGCCCCGGATTAGAGATGGGCGTCGGCGGCAGCCCTTCGTGCAGATAGGTGTTGTACTCGGACTCGAACTTGTAGTCGGAGAAGCGCAGCTGCGTCTTTCGCTCCGGCATCGCGTAGAGGACGGTGGCGTCGCACTGCAGAAGCATGCCGTCCGCCAGGCGGTTCAGATACACCGAGGCGATGGTGGCGCGCTCGTCGTCAAAGCGGGCCTCGGATTCCACCAGGGAGGCCAGCTTGACAGTATCGTAGACGTCCAGGCCGCTCGCATTGGCGGGCAGATCCGCGTACACCTCGGCGAAGCGATCCAGCATCATGCGGATGACGGTCTCCGGGGCCGTATTCTTGGCGAAGAGATAGGTGTCCGGGAAGAGAAAGCCTTCCAGACGGTGGTCGCCGTCCGGGCAGTCTGCCAGGAACGGATAGCCGCTGACATCATAGCTGCGCACCAGCTCCCAGAACGTGTCGGCCGGCATGACGCCCTCCGTCTCAAAGCGGTCCGCGATGTCCCGCAGGGTGAACCCCTCCGGGATGGTGACGCGCACCAGCTCGCCGAGTCCCTTTTGCAGCGCGTCCACGATCTGTGCGACATCCATGGAGGGCCGGAGGAGATAATCGCCCGCCCGCAGGGTGCCGCCCGCGTCGTGCGTGCGCAGATAAAAACGGAAGGCCGTCTCGCTGCGGATGAGATTCTGCGCCTTCAAGTCGGCGGCGATCTCCTGCGCCGTTGCGCCGGGTTCGATGTGGAAGGCGATGCCCGCGGTGCTGTCCGCATCCACCGGGCCGGTATTGCCCAGGACGGCGAAGGCGACCCCGCCCAGCACTAGGAGCAGCACCAGCGCCAGGAGCACATAGGTGCGCGGGCCGGGTTTGCGCTTGTGCTTGCGGGAGCGCTGCGGGGTAGGTTGGTTCTCTTGCAGATGTTGCGTCTCAGTCATGGTATCCACCTCCGTCTGTGGATGGCGCCCGGCGGCGCAGGCGGTTACAGTTTTGTCCAGCGGTCAAAGGGCCAGTAGATGATCTGCGCCTTTCCGATGATCAGCCGCTCTTCCACAAAGCCCCAAACGCGGCTGTCGGAACTGTAGTTGCGGTTGTCGCCGCACATGAAGTACTGTCCTTCCGGCACCTGCACCGGCCCGAAATCTTCAAAGGTCAGTCCCTCCGGCAGGTAGGGCTCCTCCACCAGCTGGCCGTTCACATAGAGCTTGCTGTCGCGGAACTCGATTGTCTCTCCGGGCAGGCCGATGCAGCGCTTGATGTAGTCCCGCTTGGTGTCTAACGGATAGTGGAATACGATGATGTCACCCCGATCCGGGTCGGAGAACCAGTAGCTGAAATTGGTGACGATGACCTTGTCGTTGACTTCGATGGTGGGTTCCATGGATTCCGAGGGGATCCAGAAGTTCCCGACGATGAAGGTCTTGATGAGGATGGCCAGCACCAGGGCCGCCGCAACCACTTCTACCAGTTCCAGCAGAAATGATTTTTTCTTTTTCTGGTTCCGCTCCTGCCGCGGCGGCAGACTGCTCTCCGGCACGGCGCTTGGCTCTGTGCCTTCGCTCTCCGTGCTGTCGGCCCGGCCCTGTGCGGGCTCCGCCTCTGCCGGGAGCGGATCGGGCTGTGCCCCGTGCGCGGGGTCCGTCGCGGCACCTGTCTCCGGCCGCGCCTGTGTGTTCTCTTCCGTCATGGATGTTTTCCTCTTTTCTGATTTCGTGTCTTGTTTCCTATACTATACCGTAAATCCCGGGCGCGGTCAAATAAAATCTCTCCCGCGCGCGGGCGGGGGATCTCATACATCCATATCGGCGATGGGCCTGCCTCCGGCGCGCTTGACGAAGGTTTTGTTTCATGCTAGAATAACCTCGCCGGTCTTTTCACGGAGGGAAACACTTGCGGAGGTGGAGATTCCTCTGCGGAGACACAGGGAAGCCTGACGCTGTTGTCCTGCGCCGCAGGATTTCGCGGGCGCGGAAGGATCGCGGCAAGCGTGTGCAATCGGCGGTGTAAAGTAGGAAGTGTCAAATCGGTGATCAGGTAAGCAGGAAAGGCGCGGACCTACCCGGATTGAGAAGATGGAGCCGCCGGAGCCAAGCGGAGGAAACACGGGGAGAGAAAGAGGGTGCTGCCGGATGCATCCGGATGTGCAGGAGATTTTGCTGGACGAGGAACAGATTGCCCGGCGTGTGGCGGAGATGGCCGCGGAGATCAGCGAGGATTACGCGGGCCGGGAGGTAACGCTGGTCTGCGTCCTGACGGGCGCCATGCCCTTCACGACGGATCTGCTGCGCCGAATGCAGGGGGATATCTTGCTGGATAGCATCGCCGCGTCCAGTTACGGCGGCGCGTCCAGCAGCGGGGAGGTCAAAATCACCAAAGAGCTGAAGAACGACATTGCCGGGCGGCATGTACTTCTGGTGGACGATGTGGTGGACACAGGGCTGACCCTGTGCCGCCTGATGGAGAAACTTCGCGCGCGCGGCCCTGCATCGCTGAAGAGCTGCGTTTTTCTGGACAAACACAGTTGCCGGACAGTCGCGTTTGAGCCGGATTACGTGGGCTATGGGATTCCGGACGCCTTCGTCGTCGGCTACGGTCTGGACTACAGGGAGCACTACCGCCATCTGCCCTATGTGGGCGTTATCCGGCCAGAGGTTGTGGCCCGGGAGGAAGCGCTCGCCCGGCGGCGCGCTCCTGCGGAGCAGGAGAAGGCATAGCCGTGCGGGAGAACGGGGAGGTCCGGGAAGGGTCGAACCGGTATTAGATCGTTTCGAACGGTTTCCGCGTGCAGCGGAGAAAATGGGGGAGCCTGGAGTGGAAAACAATCTGAATGCAATGAGACAGGAAAAAATCATCGTTCTGGATTTCGGCGGACAGTACAATCAGCTGATTGCCCGGCGCGTGCGGGAGTGCCACGTCTACTGTGAGGTACATCCCTACACGCTGTCCCTGGAGGAGCTGCGGGCGATGGCGCCGAAAGGCATCATCCTGACCGGCGGTCCCGACAGTGTCTACGGCGAGGACGCGCCGCGCTTCACGCCGGACCTGTTTGCGCTGGGGGTGCCGGTGCTGGGCATCTGTTACGGGGCGCAGCTGATGGCGTATCTCTTGGGTGGCCGCGTCGAGACAGCCCGCACGAGCGAGTACGGCAGGACAGAGGTGCAGGTGGAACCGTCGTCCGAGCTGTTTGCCGGCGTCTCCCCCAGCACCGTCTGCTGGATGAGCCATACAGACCGCATCGTGCAGATGCCGGAGGGCTTTGTGGCGACGGCACATACGCCCGTCTGCCCTGTGGCGGCTATGGAGGCGCCGGCGCGCGGGCTGTACGCGACCCAGTTCCACCCGGAGGTGGTGCACACCCGGGAGGGCATGCAAATGCTCTCCAATTTTGTCTTGCGCATCTGCGGCTGCTCCGGGAGCTGGAAGATGGACTCCTTCGTCGAGACGACCATCGCGCAGCTCCGCGAGAAGGTCGGGGGCGGCAAGGTGCTCTGCGCGCTCTCTGGCGGTGTGGACTCGTCGGTGGCGGCGGTTCTTTTGGCCAAGGCGGTCGGCAGACAGCTGACCTGCGTATTTGTCGATCACGGGCTCCTTCGCAAAAACGAGGGCGACGAGGTGGAGGCGGTGTTCGGCCCGGACGGCCCCTACGACCTGAACTTCATCCGCGTCAACGCGCAGGCGCGTTTCTACGCGAAGCTGGCCGGTGTGACGGAGCCGGAACGCAAGCGCAAGATCATCGGCGAGGAGTTTATCCGCGTCTTCGAGGAGGAGGCCAAGAAGATCGGCGCCGTGGATTTTTTGGTGCAGGGCACGATCTACCCCGATGTCATCGAGAGCGGACTGGGCAAGTCGGCGGTCATCAAATCCCACCACAATGTGGGCGGGCTGCCCGACTATGTAGATTTTAAGGAGATCATCGAGCCGCTGCGGCTCCTGTTCAAGGATGAGGTGCGCAGGGCTGGCTTGGAGCTGGGCATCCCGGAGCACCTAGTCTACCGGCAGCCGTTTCCCGGGCCGGGGCTGGCGATCCGCATCGTCGGCGAGGTGACAGCGGAGAAAATCCGCATTTTGCAGGACGCCGATGCCATCTACCGCGAGGAAGTGGAGAAGGCCGGACTCGCCCGCGGCATCGGGCAGTATTTCGCCGCGCTGACCAATATGCGCTCGGTGGGCGTCATGGGCGATTCGCGCACCTACGATTACGCGGTCGCGCTGCGGGCGGTGGAGACCTCCGATTTTATGACGGCCGACGCCGCCGAGCTCCCGTGGGAAGTGCTGAAGCGGGTGACAAACCGCATTGTCAATGAAGTCAGGGGCGTCAACCGTGTACTCTATGACTGCACCGGGAAACCCCCCGCCACGATCGAATTTGAGTAGCATAGAAGCGGACAGAGGCATCCGCATTTTTCAGAGAGGCCTGCCGCACAGCAAATTGTTTGCTGTGCGGCGGGCCTTTTTTCATGCCCGAAACGCGGAGTTCCGCGATCGAGACCGCGCGGGGAGGAGCGGCCGGCGCGGCGGCACTATAAAAACAAATAATACATTTTGAAAAAGTGGATATTTCAATATGGAAAGAGATATGCTAGAATAGATTTCGGAATAAAAATACTATACAAAAAGCTGGTTTTCTTTTTACAGAGTCGTCAAACTAAGGCGGGCATCGCGCGGGTGGCGCCGGAACGACCCAAAATGAAATCCCTGATTTTGGGAATTTGTGTGTCGCGCGGGAAAGTATAGGTTTTTGA
>CAZSHM010000022.1:0-27375 GCA_964606855.1 uncultured Peptococcaceae bacterium | reverse complement strand
GGCCATCTCATGTCAGACAGGAGATTCCCAAAAATTCCCCGGAAAATCCGCCTTCTGCCGCGTTGAAGTGTACGTTTGTCAAATTGTAACCTTACAAAATCCGCCTTCCGCCGCGTTGAAGGACGTTGAAACTCCGTGGAAATTATGCTATGATGGTAAAGATATCGACAGAAAGATCGGCGGCGGTGTAGCACCGCCGCGGACGGAAAGGAGCCAAAGCATGGCTGCGGTAGGTGGCAGCAAGATCGGGCTGCGAAAAAATAACGAGGACAGATACTATATCAGCGATGACGGGCATTTTCTGGCCGTGGCGGACGGCATGGGCGGGCACGAGCACGGGCAGCTGGCCAGCCGCATCGCGGTGGAGCGCTTTGCCGCTTACGCCGCGGCCGGCGCGGACTCGTTCTCCCTGGAGCAGATGCGGATGCTGTTTTATGACGCGAATCGGGCGGTCTATCAGCGGCAGGAGACGTTCCACAGCGGCATCATGGGCACGACTCTGACGGCCGCCGTCATCTGCGGAGACCTGCTCTACGTGGGACACGTGGGCGACAGCCGCCTGTATCTTTTGCACGGCGGGGAGGCGGAACAGCTGACGGAGGATCACTCCTACTACGCAGAGCTGATGCGGCAGGGCAGCGAGGAGCTGCATGTGGGAAATCGCCAGAAGAATGTGCTGCTCCGGGCGCTGGGACCGGAGGAGGCGGTGGAGGGACAGTTTCTGGAGCGCGTTCTGGCCCCGGGAGATCAGCTGCTGCTCTGCACCGATGGATTCTACAATGTGCTGCAGGCGGGGGAGCTGCCCGCGCTACTGGCGCGGGAACCGCTGGAGGATACGGTGGAGCGGCTGCTGACGCTTGCCTTGGAGCGCGGTGCCAGCGATAACTTGACCGTCATCCTGTACCGGCACGAGCCGGCAGAGAAGGGAGGAAGGTGATCCCATGGAAGACAGACAAATCTTGGCCGGCCGGTATCAGCTGCTGCGCAAGCTGGGCAGCGGCGGTATGGCGGTGGTCTATCTGGCGTACGATACCGCGCTCGACCGGCAGGTGGCCATCAAACTGCTGCGCGAAGAGTATGCCGACGATCCGAACTTTATCCGGCAGTTTCAGAAGGAAGCCAAGGCGGTCGCCCGGCTCTCCCATCAGAACATCGTCAACATCTACGATTTCGGAGAGAGCAACGGCCAGACCTATCTGGTGATCGAATATGTGGACGGCTACACGCTGAAAGAGCTGATCGCGCAGGGACCGCTGCCCATCAGCCAGGTGCTCGATTACAGCATCCAGATCTGTTACGGCATGGCGCAGGCCCACAGCCAGGGGATCGTGCACAAGGATATCAAGCCGCACAACATCATGATCGATCGCAACCATGTGGTGAAGATCGCGGACTTCGGCATCGCCCAGGCGGCCAACAACCTGACCATCACGCACAACAAGGGGATTCTCGGCTCGGCCCACTACTTTTCGCCGGAACAGGCGCGGGGCGAGCATGTGGATTTTGAATCGGATATCTACTCCCTGGGCGTCGTCATGTATGAGATGACTACGGGGCAGGTGCCGTTCACCGGGGATAATCCTGTTTCCGTGGCACTGAAACATATGCAGGATCCGCCGCCGAGCATCCTCGCGCAGCGGCCGGATACGCCGCCGGAGCTGGAACGCATCATTTTCAAAGCGCTGGAAAAGAGCCCCGCGAACCGGTTTGCCAGTATGCAGGAGATGGCCGAGGCGCTGATCGATCTGCAGCGTCACCTGGAGGAGCAGGATTACTTCCAGAATGAAGTGCCCTACCGCGCTGAGCAGTTTGGAAACGGTGCGGAGAAGGGGGGCGGGCAGCACAGCACGCGCGTGCTGCAGCACAGCTATCCCCAGGAGGTGGAAAGCCTCTCCGAGACAAAACAGGAGAAACCGCGGAACCCGCGGAAACCGCGCAGAACGCGCATCGTCGTTTTGGTTCTCGCCGCCGTTCTCCTGTTCCTGGGCAGTTTTTTTGCCATCCAGGCACTGATGGGCTCCGACGAGGTGGAGGTGCCCGATGTCACCGGGCGGACAGTTCTGGAAGCGGAGAGCCTTCTCAGCGAGGCCTCGCTGAAGATCCGTGTGGACGAGGAGGTCAACGACGAGACGGTGGAGAAGGATCACATCATCAGCCAGCTGCCCAAGGGAGGCACCAACGTCAAGGAGGGCCGCGAGATCGAGGTCGTGGTCAGTCTCGGCCCAGACGCGATCACGGTGCCGGATCTGGAGGGCATGACGGAGGTGGAGGCGCGCATCGCGCTCGAGAATGCGGGGCTGGAACTGGGCAGCGTGGCCGATACCACCGACAGCCAGCAGCCCGTGGGTGTGGTGGTCTACCAGTCGGTGGAAGCCGGACATGCGGCGGACGCGGGGGATCCTGTCGATGTGATGATTAACCGCGCGCCGGCCGTCAAGATGACAAAGGTGCCGTCGCTCACCGGAAAGACACAGAGTGAGGCCCAGAAGGCACTCAGCAACGCGGGACTTGCCACGGGCAGTGTCAGCAGGGAGAACAGCAGCGAGTACTACAAAGATATCGTCATCCGGCAGCAGAACGACGCCGGCAGCAGTGTGGAGGCGGGCAGTGCTGTCTCCTTCACCGTGAGCAACGGCCCCGGGCCGGAGCAGTCGGCGCAGTTTGAGCTGATCATCCCGGCGGACGGCACGGTAAAAGCGGTTCTGAGCGACCGGAATGTGTCCGGGGACGTGATTTTCCAAAAGGAATGCGTCGCGGGAGAGCGTGTGCAGCAGTCCTTCCTCTATCACGGCAGCGCCACGCTGGTCATCACCTGCAACGGAGAGGAGATCTGGAGCCAGAGTTATGACGGAGCCTGACGGGAAAAAAGCGGAGCGCTCCGCAGGCCCGAGCCCGGATAGAACTCCTGCAGGAGCAGCCGCGCCGGATACGGGGCGGGCGCGGGATCCCGCGCGCACCGGGGGCGCGGTGCAGGAGGGGACGATCCTCAAAGGCTACAGCGGATTTTATTATGTGGCCTGCGGCGATACGCTGTATACGTGTTCGCTGCGCGGGAAAAACCGGCAGAAACAGGTGCGTTTTCTGCCGGGAGACCGCGTGCGTTTCAGTGTCAACGGGAGCACCGGCGCCATCGAGGCGCTCCTTCCGCGAAAAAACGCGCTTTTGCGGCCGCCGGTGGCCAATCTTGATCAGCTGCTGATTCTGGCCGCGATCTGTGATCCTCCGCCGGACTGGAATTTGATTGACCGCCTGACGGTGTTCGCGCAGTGGAACGGAATCCTGCCGGTGCTCTGTTTCAACAAGTGTGACCTGGCCGGCGCGGAGCAGAGAAGACAGGCGGATCTCTACCGGGATGCCGGTTTCCGGACGGTGCTCACGAGCACGGTGACCGGCGAGGGCATAGCGGAAGTCAAGGCCCTCTTGCAGGGAAAGGTCACCGTGCTTGCAGGGAACTCCGGCGTCGGAAAGTCGAGTCTCATGAATGCCGTCAGCGACCGCTGGCGCCTGGCCACCGGAGAGGTGAGCGGGAAATTGAAACGCGGGCGGCACACGACACGCCACGTCGAACTGTTTCCACTGGGGGAGAACACCTTCCTCGCCGACACGCCGGGGTTCAGCAGCCTGACGTTGCCCGAGGATGTCAGCCGAGAGGAACTGAGCAGGCTGTTCCCGGAGTTCCTGTCCAGACTGGGAGGCTGCCGTTTCGCCACCTGCCTGCACGACAGTGAGCCGGACTGCGCCGTCAAGGCGGCGCTCGCGCGGGGCGAAATCGCACAGAGCCGCTACGACAACTACCGCATCTTTCTGCGGGAGATCATCCAGCGGGAGCGGACGTACTGAGGCGCCCCTGCGGACGAGGCGAACGCAGCCGCCGGGAGGGCACAGAGCAGAAGGACGCTTGGGCATTCCGTCGCTGCCGGGCTGCTTCCGGCGCGGTTTCGGAAGGCTGGCAGACAGCGGAAGATTCAGAAAGGAGATGCCTGCGATGCTGTATATTGCACCGTCGCTTTTGTCCGCCGACTTCAGCAGGCTGGGGGAGGAGGTGCGGGAGATTGAGGAGGGCGGAGCCGATTGGCTCCACCTGGACGTGATGGACGGACACTTCGTGCCCAACCTGACCTTCGGCCCGGATCTCGTCCGTGCGCTGCGGCCCCGCAGCGGGCTGTTCTTTGACGTGCATCTGAT
This sequence comes from uncultured Peptococcaceae bacterium, assembly GCA_964606855.1. Classification (GTDB taxonomy): domain Bacteria; phylum Bacillota; class Peptococcia; order Peptococcales; family Peptococcaceae; genus UBA7185. The sequence continues at coordinate 23,190 of CAZSHM010000022.1, read as the reverse complement.
GCTCGAGAACCCGGATGCGTTTATCGGGGACTTCGCCGAGAGCGGCGCGGATATGATCGTGGTGCACGCCGAGGCCTGCAGGCATCTCTGGCGCAGCGTGCAGTCCATCCACGCCGCCGGAAAGAAGGCGGGCGTCGCCCTGAATCCGGCCACCTCGATCCTGGCGCTGGAGGAGATTCTGCCGGAGCTGGACATGGTGCTGCTGATGAGTGTCAATCCTGGTTTCGGCGGGCAGCAGTATATCGACATCGTGCCCAAACTGCGCCGGCTGTCCGATCTGTGCGACGCCGTGGAGGCGAGGCCATGGATCGAGGTGGACGGCGGAATCACCGCAGCCACCGCGCCGCTGGTCAGGAGCGCGGGGGCCGATGTGCTGGTGGCGGGCTCCGCCGTCTTCGGAAAGCCGGACCGGCGCGCCGCCATCGCCGAACTGCGGCGCGCCTGCGGCGAATGCTGACGATATTGCCCGCGGATGCGTGTCCGCCCTGTGGCGCGGTGCGGGTTTCGATTGTTCTTTCCTCCCGCTCCATTCTACCGCGCGGCCTGAATGGATCCGCGCTATGCATTGCGGACGGGAGAGGCGGGGCGCGCTGTTTCTGTGCAGTTCCACATATGCGGGAAGCCGGCTTTGGGGAAAGCCGGCTTCCTGTGTTTGGACGGCGCTGCCGTCACGGTTCGGGCGCTGTCCTGCAGGGGAAAAAACGGGAACCTGCCGGGAGGTTGACAGGCCGCACCTAGACGGATCGGGACGCATCCAGCCGCTCCCACAGAAAGCGCAGATACCGGCACAGCACGTATGTGACCATCGCGGCCGCGATCAGCTCTTCGGCGTGCAGGACGAGGTACAGGAGCGATGGGAAAGCGATGCCCCGCGCGGAGAGGAGATCCAGCAGCCTTCCCAGCGCGGTGGCAGAAATGACAAAGGGAAAGGTCATCGCACTGAAACTGGGATAGAAGGGACGCCACAGAATCCGCGGCAGGCGCGACAGGACAAAGAGATACATACTCTGCGCAAAGATGCAGCACAGGATCGCCGGGACGGTCTGCGGCTCGGGCGCGCTGCTCAGGTAGCCCGCCAGCAGCAGATGAAACGGAGCCGCCAGGATACAGATGGTCGGCGCGGCAGATTCCTCGACGGGCAGTTTCCAGTACCGGTAGGCGCTGACGGGATACCAGGGCAGGAAGAGAATCAGCCCGATCCAAAAAATCCACGGTGCCGCCTGCGCGGCCGGCGCACTCTGCAGGAGCGGCGCGGCGACCGCGGCGAGCATGTTGCCGCCGTAGAGCACGTTCCAGGTGGCGTAGACGTTGGAGAGCTGAAAATGCCGCAGGAAGCGCCGGCTGAAGACGAAGAGCAGCGCGATATGGCCCAGATTGGCAATTGTCCAGAGGAGAAGCGCCAGCGGTCGCGCGCAGCCCGAAAGAGCGATACAAAACTGCAGCAGGGTCATAAAAAACGCTTCCGACACGCTCAGTGCCAGCGGATCCTCCAATTCCCGCCGTGTGTGCGGCCAATCCGACACCGCTTTACAGAGAACCAAAAGCCAGAGAACCCCGGCGATCCCCATGCAGAGCCACTGCAGAACTGGCGCATACACTTGCAGCAGGTTGCCCAGGCCGCTCACCCCGAGCGACAAACCGCAGATTGCCACCGGAAGATCCCGGAACCATGCGGCCCAGCGGATTTGTCGAAGCTGCATCCTCTTCACCCGATTCCCAGAAATGTGTGCCCGCCGAGGCTCTGAATCCCCGCCGTGCAGAAAACGCATAAGCCCATTTTACAACAAACCGGGCGCTTGCGCCATGGAAATATGGAAAAATTCCTGCTGTTTCACGGGGAGGAACCTCCGGGGTGGGAAATCGAATTTCCAGAACGGGCTCAAAGACAGAGAGAGCGCTTAACGAATAGGTTTACAGCGCGGGGAAACTTTCCGAAAAAGAATGGGGCTTGTGCACAAGGGGTTCTTGAAAAGCAGGACCGAAAATGGTAAAATACTAGGAAAATGCGGGAGGGGGGGAGCAGCGATGCGGATCAGCAGATGGGTGGTGCAGGAGGCCGATCCGAAGGCCAAGGCGGATCTGGTGCGGGAGCTCGGCATCTCGACGGTGCTCGCGGGGCTTCTGGTCAACCGCGGCTACAGCGATCCGGCGGAGGCGAAACAGTTTCTGCATCCGGAACTCGCGCAGCTTTCCTCTCCGTTCGAGATGCTGAACATGGGGGCGGCGGTGGAGCGGATTCTGGATGCCGTGGACCGCGGAGAAAAAATCGTGATCTACGGGGATTACGATGTGGATGGCATCTGCGCCAGTGTCACGCTCTATGAGGGGCTGCGCCAGTTGAATGCCGATGTGGACTACTATGTGCCCAACCGCATGGAGGAGGGCTACGGCGTCAACCTTCCGGCTCTGCGCGCCATCTTCGAGACGGGTGCGCGCCTCCTGGTCACCGTGGACTGCGGCATCAGCTCCTGGCAGGAGGTGGCAGAGGCCAAGCGCTGGGGCCTGGATGTGGTGGTGACGGATCATCATCAACTGCCGGACGTGCTGCCCGACTGCATTATCGTCAACCCGGTGCTTCGCCTCAGCGCGCAGGATCGGTGGCGTGACCTCTGCGGCACCGGCGTCGCGTTCAAAGTGGTGCAGGGGCTCTTTGCCCGCCGGCTCGGTGCGCCGCGCGAAGGGTTTGACAGCCGTATGCAGCCCTTCCTCGATCTGGCGGCACTGGCCACGGTGGCCGACATCGTGCCCCTCGAGGGGGATAATCGCATTCTCGTCAAGTTCGGTCTGGAGCAGATCGCGCGGCAGGAGCGGCCCGGCATGGCTGCGCTCTGGCGCGTCTCGCAGATCGGCGAATTGCGGGCGCCGAACACAGGCACGCTGGGCTTTGGCTTGGCACCGCGGCTCAACGCCTGCGGGCGCATCGGCGATGTGCGGCTGGGACTGCGCCTGATGCTGACCCGGGATGCGCGCGAGGCGGAGGAGATCGCCGCGCGGCTGGATGCGGAGAACCGCACGCGCCAGGAGATCGAGCACGCCATCTATGCGGCGGCGCTAGAGCAGGTGGAACAGCAGGGCTTTTCGCAGCGGGAGGGCCTGATCGTGGCGGGAGAAGGCTGGCACCCCGGCGTCATCGGCATCGTTGCCTCGCGTCTGGCAGAAAAATTCTACACGCCCACCATCGTGCTGACGCTGGTGGGCGGGGTCTACAAAGGCTCTGGCCGCAGCATCGAGGGATTCCATCTGCAGAGAGCCTTGGCCGCCTGTGCCGACCTTTTGCAAAATTACGGCGGCCACAGCCAGGCCGCCGGGCTTGGGCTTCTGCCGGAGGCGCTGCCGGCGTTCCGGCGCCGCTTCGCGCAGACGGTTGCGGAGAACACGACCGCGGAAACCTTTGTGCCGACCCTCGCGATCGACGCGGAGCTGTCGCCGGAGGAGCTCGATCTGCGCCTCTTCCATGAGATTGAAGAACTGCAGCCGACCGGAACGAAGAACCCGGTGCCGCTCTTCGTCTGCCGCGGCATGGAGGTTCTGGAGCGCCGCGTTGTGGGTGAGAACCATCATCTGCGGCTGAAACTGTTCCACCGGCCGGAGCATCTCTACTGCATCGGTTTTAAGAAAGCGGATCTGGCGCCTCTGGCGGAGGAGGCGCGGCTGGACATCGCCTTCAACTTGGACGAGAACAGCTACAACGGAAAAGTCAGTCTGCAGCTGGTGCTGCGCGACCTGAAATCCTGCCGCAGGCCGGATCGGCTGTCGCTTTTGGACAGGCTCTTCTTTTACAGCGACTTCTATCTTGCGGAGGATCCGTATCGCGGCGCCGGTCAGAAGGAAGCATTCTATACGAAAGCCTACGGTGTGACCCGCGAGGACTGCCAGCAGGCGCTGGCCTGTCTTGCCGACGGGGAAAGACTGGAGCTGCGCCGCGAGGGGGATCCCCAAGACGGGGAGAGCGCCGTGGCGGTCTTCTCTCCGGCCGGGCAGGTCGGCTATCTGAAGCGCGAGATCGCACGGCAACTGGCGCCGAATCTCGACCTGGGCATCGCCTACGAGACAATCGCTGCCCGGGTGACGGGCCGCGATACAGACACGCTCGGCGTGCATCTGTTCATCCGCCGCGCGGAGCGCAACGAGACCTCGCTGCAGAGCAGCCGCCTGGCGCTGCGGCGGGAAGTGGCGGCGCAATCGGAGGGCGAACTCCGGGAGACGATCCGCCGTGCCGTCCTGGGAGATGCCCAGTACTGCAGCGCACAGCGGGAAGCGCTGGAGATTCTCCGCGCAGGGGAGAATCTGCTGGCGGTGACGGGGACGGATTTTGAGAAAACACTCCTCCTGCAGAGTTACGGTGCTGAGCTGGCGCTGCGGCAAAACCGCTTCACCCTGATCGTCTCCCCGCTCCGGTCGCTGGCCCGGGAGCAGTATCAGACGCTGGAACGCCGCCTTTGCCCTCTGGGGCTTGCGGCGGCGCCGGCCACCGGCGAGCTGGAGGGAGAGGAGCGCGCCGCGCTCTTTGACGACATAGAAAACGACCGCCTGGACTTTGTCCTCGCCACGCCGGAGTTCCTGTGCGCGAATCGGGAGCGCTTCGCCGCGCTGGGCGGGCGGCTGGGTCTTGTGGTGGTCGACGAAGTTTCGCATCTGCTTTGCGGCCGGGAGGGATATCGCCGGCTGCCCGAGACGCTTCGGAAGATCGGTTCGCCGCAAGTGCTTGCGCTGACATCGGGCGCGGACAAAGACACTGCCCGGCAGGGGATGGACCTTTTGGGCATCCGGCGCCGGATTTTGTCGGATCCCGTGCAGGAGAACCTGCAAGTGGCGGATGCGCGCGAGACCCCGCGAAAACTCGATTATCTGCTGCAGCTGGTGAACGGGGGCGAGAAGACGCTGGTCTACCTGAACAGTCGGCAGAAGGCGGTCGAAGTGGCGAAACTGCTGCGTGAAAAGGCCGCTCCCGCTGTGCGGGATACGATCTGCTATTGCCACGGAGGGCTTTCTTCCATGGATCGGGCGGCGCTGGAGGAGGCTTTTCGCAGCGGCGCGCTGCGCGTGATCGTCACGACCGCCGCTTTCGCCGGGGACATGGATATCCCGGACATCCGGCATGTGGTGCTGTATCACCTGAGTTTTTCCTGCGAGGCGTACAGGCAGCTGGCCTGCCGCGCCGGCCGGGACGGCGCGCCCGCCCGGGTGCATCTGCTCTACGGCCGGCGCGACGAGGCGCTGAATCAGGCAGTGCTCGCCTCTACCTGCCCCAGCCGGGAGACCTTGGGGCGCTTTTACAAGCTGCTGCTGCAGCTGGTGCAGGGGAAACCCGCCATCGAGCTTACGAACGAGGAGCTGGCGGCGCGCGTGCGCCAGGCGCGTTTTGCCGAACCCGGCGCGCGCTCCGTCGGCGGCTGGCTCGGCATTTTTGAAGATCTGGGATTTTTGGAGCGGGAGCGCGAGGGCGGCAAGCGCCGTATCCTGATCGTGCCCAGCCCGAGCAAGATGGATCTCGCCTCCTCTCCGCGCTACCAGGAGTGCCTCGCGGAGCGGGAGGAGTTCCAAAGGTATCTGCAGCTTGCCTTCGATCCCTGCCCGGAACACTTGCTGCGCGTGCTCCACCGCCCCGCCGATCCGGAGGAGCGGCAGGCGCAGCGAGGCGCATCGAAAGGCGCTGCGGAACAGGATCCTGCGGAAAAGCCAGTTTCAGAGCGCGGTGCGGCGCATCCGGGCGGCACCGCGGATAGGGAGGGATCAGAATGATTCGGTTCAAAGATTTGCTGGATGCGGTATATGAAAACAATCCAAAGGCGGATTTGGAGCTTCTGGAGGAGGTCTACCGCTTTGCCGAGGACCTGCACAAGGGACAGGTGCGGAAATCCGGAGAACCCTACATCATCCACCCGCTGTCGGTGGCTCTGATCCTGGCGCAGCTGGGCATGGATGAGAAGGCGGTAGCGGCCGGCCTACTGCACGACGTCATCGAGGACACGGACTGCAAGCAGAAATGTCTGGTCGACAATTTCGGCGAGGAAATCGCTTTTCTGGTCAACGGCGTCACCAAACTGAGCAAGCTGGAGTGCACCTCCAAAGAGGAGCGGCAGCTGGAGAGTTACCGCAGGATGTTCCTCGCCATGGCGGAGGATGTGCGCGTGGTGATGATCAAGCTGGCCGACCGCCTGCACAACATGCGCACCCTAAAGTATCAGCCGCCGGAAAAGCAGAAGGCCATCGCCCAGGAGACGCTGGAAATTTATGCGCCGATCGCCAATCGGCTGGGGATCTCCAAGATCCAGTGGGAACTGGAAGACTTGAGCCTGCGCTATCTCGATCCGGACGCCTTCTACGATCTGGTGGACCGCATCGCGATGAAGCGGGAGGAGCGGGAGGCATACATCCAGAAGATCATCGACACCCTGCGCGCGGAACTGGAAAAGGTCGGCATCCGGGCCGAGATCTTCGGCCGACCAAAGCATTTTTACAGCATCTACAACAAGATGAAAAAGCAGAACAAGGATCTCGACGAGCTCTACGATCTGATCGCCGTGCGGATCCTGGTGGACTCTGTCAAGGACTGCTATGCGGCGCTGGGCGTCGTCCACACGATCTGGAAGCCGGTTCCCATGCGGTTCAAGGACTATATCGCCATGCCCAAGCCGAACATGTACCAGTCTCTGTACACCACGGTGATCGGGCCGGAGGGCGACCCGTTCGAGATACAGATCCGCACCTACGAGATGCATCACACGGCGGAGTACGGCATCGCGGCGCACTGGATCTACAAAGAGAGCGGCGGCAGCGATATCACGAAGGATTCCAGTCAGCTGAGCTGGCTGGAGCAGATCAAGGAGATGCAGAGTGAGAGCCACGACAGCAAGGATTTCTTCAACGCAGTGAAACTGGATCTGTTCTCCGACACAATCTTCGTCTTCTCGCCCAAGGGGGAGATCTATGAGCTGCCCGCCGGATCCGGGCCGCTGGATTTCGCCTACAAGGTGCACAGCGGCGTCGGGAACAGTTGCGTGGGCGCCAAGGTCAACAAGCGCATCGTGCCTCTGGATTACCGCCTGAAAAACGGCGATCTGGTGGAGATTCTGACCTCCAAGCAGGCGAAGCCGAGCTTGGACTGGGTGAATCTCTGCGCCACGAGCCAGGCGCGCAACAAGATTCGCCAGTGGTTCAAGAAAGAGGGCCGCGAGGAGAATCTCGCGCGCGGGCAGGAACTCCTGGAAGCGGAGATGCGCAAGAAGGACATTGACTTCGCGGTGCTGAACAAGGACGAGGAGCTACTGGAGCTGGCGCGGCGCATGGGCTACAGCAGCTGGGATGACGTGTACGTGGGGCTGGGAAACGGCAGTCTCTCGGTGCTTTCGGTGACGAACAAGCTGACGGATGCGTTCCAGAAGAGCAGTCCCGCGCCGGAGACGGTGGAGGATATCCTGAGCGGCAAGGCCAACCAGGACATTCGCCGGAGGAACGACAGTCACGCCTCCGCTCAGGACGGCGTGGTCGTGGAGGGGTTCGACGGTGTGCCGATCCGCTTCGCGCACTGCTGCAAACCCCTGCCGGGCGATCCGATCATCGGCTATATCACGCGCGGGCGCGGCGTGACGGTACACCACATGGACTGCCCCAACATCCGCGGCGTGCGGGAGCGGGAACCCCACCGCTTTGTGGCGGTCTCCTGGGATCAGGCCGAGGAGGGGGTCTATCAGGTGGAGGTCTTTGTCGAGGCGATCGACCGCCCGAAAATCACGTCGGAGGTCATGGCCCTCATCAACGACTCCAAAGTACACATCTCCGCCATCACCTCGCGGGTGAAGGCCGGAAAGACCTACATGCATATCAGCATCGAGGCCCATAACCTCGACCAGGTGATTCGGATGATCGATAAAATCAAGAGCGTTCCGGACGTGCTGGAGGTCAAGCGCACGCTGACCGGCTGACGGCGGGACTGTCAGCCGGCAATCGGAGCAGAGAAACGGAGAGAGCGGGAGGGAATACGGATGACAATGCGAGTGGAGACCTTTGTGGTCGGGCCCATCGAGACCAACTGTTATGTGCTGAGCGATCCGCTCGGCAAGGAGGCGGTCATCCTCGACGCAGGGGACGAGCCGGATGTGATTCTGGACTATCTGCGGCGGGAACGGCTGACGGTGCGCTATCTGCTGAACACGCACGGGCACTTTGACCACACGCAGGCTGTCGACGCGCTGCGGGATGCCACCGGCGCGCCGTTTGCGATCCATGCCGACGACGCGGAGCTGCTGTCGTCGCCGGAGGAACTGAGTGCCGGGATGGCGGAGGGGGCCAGGGCCTGCCGCGCGCCGGATCTGCTGCTGCGCGGCGGCGAGGAGATCGCCTTCGGCCCTTATCATCTGCAGGTGATCCATACACCCGGACACACGCGGGGCGGCTGCTGTTTCTATGAGGCGGACGAGAAAGTCTGCTTCACCGGCGACACGCTGTTTCGAGGCACGATCGGGCGCACCGATTTCTACGGAGGCGATTACACAGCCCTGCTCCAGTCGGTGCGGGAGCGGCTCAAGCTCCTGAGCGACGACACGGTTCTCTATCCGGGGCACGGCCCGTCGAGCGTGATGTCCTTCGAACGGCGGCAGAACCCGTTCCTCCGCTGAGCATCCGCCGGGGCGGAGTATCTGCCTGCGCGGGCGTTTTGCGGATGCGCAGGCGCAGGAGAGTCTGATCGAAGACGCGCGGACCGTTTTTGGCCAATCGGCCGGACGGTCTGTTTTTTGTATTTCCGCGCGCGGACGCGCCGTACGGCCGTTCTGCGTGCCGGGCGGCGGAAAGTCGCGCTTTTTCGCGAATTTCGGGCGCAAAGTGTTGAAAAAGGCGGACCGGATGTGCTAAACTAGTAGCGTATGGATTGCTGCCGGACGCGCAGTTCGCTGCGTGCCGGAGCACAGCCGCCGAAGGGAGGTCGTCGCAAAGATGAAACCGGTAGTCGCCATTGTCGGACGGCCCAACGTGGGCAAGTCGACGCTGTTCAACCGTCTGACCCGCACGAGGCTCGCCATCATCGAGGATACCCCCGGCGTCACACGGGACCGGCTGTATCAGGACGCCGAGTGGAACGGGATCCGGTTTACCCTGATCGATACGGGCGGACTCGACCTGGACAGCGAGGACGACATTCTCTCCAAGGTACGCGGGCAGGTGCAGGTAGCCATCGAGGAGGCCGATGTGATTCTCTTTCTGTGCGACGGCAGGGCGGGGGTCACGGCGGAGGATATGGAGATCGCGCAGCGCTTGCGCCGCAGCAAAAAAGAGGTGCTGCTGGCTGTCAATAAAATCGAAAATTTTGACAGGGCGGAGGACGTCTACGAGTTTTATCAGCTGGGACTGGGAGATCCCTATCCCATCTCGGCCAACCAGGGGCTCAACACCGGTGATCTCCTGGACCGCCTTGCGGAGCTCTTGGGGGCTGTTCCCGAAGAGGCGTATGAGCCGGATGTCATCCGGATTGCGGTCGTGGGACGCCCGAACGTGGGGAAATCGTCGCTTGTCAACGCCATCCTGGGGCAGGAGCGGACCATTGTGAGCGATGTCCCGGGCACCACGCGGGATGCCATCGACACTCCGTTTGAGCGGGACGGGCGGCGCTACAGCGTCATCGACACCGCAGGGATGCGGCGCAAGAGCAAGGTGGCGGAGGCGAGCACGGAGCGCTACAGCGTGATCCGCTCCCTGCGGGCCGTGGATCGCAGCGATGTGGTTCTTGTGGTGCTGAACGCCGCAGAGGGGCTGATCGAGCAGGACAAAAAAATCGCAGGCTACGCGCACGAGCAGGGCAAGGGTGTCATTTTGGCAGTCAACAAATGGGATCTCGTGGAGAAGGACGACAGGACTGCCGCCGTCATGGAAAAGGCCATCCGCAGCGAGCTGTTGTTTCTGCAGTATGCGCCGGTGATCTTCGTTTCCGCCCTGACGAAGCAGCGCGTGAGCAGAATTCTGGATCTGGTGGTGGATGCGGCGGAGCAAAATGCGTTGCGGGTGAGCACCGGCGTGCTCAATGAGATTGTGCGGGACGCGGTGCGGCGCAATCCGCCGCCGACGGACAAGGGGAAGCGGCTCAAGATCCTGTATGTCACGCAGAGCGGCGTCAAACCGCCCACCTTTGTGCTTTTCGTCAACGATCCGGAACTGGTGCACTTTTCCTATGAGCGGTACCTGGAGAATCAAATCCGCGCGTGCTTTGGCTTTGAAGGGACGCCCATTCGCTTTGTAATCAAGAAACGTGCGGAGGCCTAGAACAAAGACACGGCCCGGAACTTCGGCTTGCCCGCCGGACGCGGAGGCGGGAGCCGGCAACTGCAGAGGTGCAGAGAGGAGGTGCGCGCGATGAAATGGATCTTGGGGGCAGTCTGCGCCTATCTGTTGGGCGCGATCCCCTTTGGATATCTGATAGGCCGTCTCAAGGGCATCGACATTCGCCGGTACGGGAGCGGCAACGTGGGTTTCACGAATGTTTGGCGCACACTGGGCATCGGCCCGGCTGCGCTGGTGCTGGCGGGAGATATTGGAAAAGGCTGGCTTTCCGCTTTCCTCGGTTTTCAGCTCTTGGGGGAAGCGGGCGCGCTTTTCTGCGGCCTGATGGCGATTCTCGGGCACACGTTCAGCTGCTTCCTGCACTTTAAAGGGGGCAAGGGCGTTGCCACCGGCGCGGGCGTTCTGCTCTATCTCTCCCCGCTGACCTTCCTCGGCTGTGCCGTGGTGCTGGTCGCGCTCTGTGCCGTGACGCGCTACATGTCTGTGGGATCCATCTGCGCCGCACTTCTGGCGCCGGTGTTTCTCTATCTGACGGGCGCGCCCAAGATCTACATTCTGGGCATCAGCGCCGCGGCGCTGTATGTCATCTTCTTACACATTCCAAATATACGACGCCTCTGCAACGGAACGGAGAATAAGATCGGCGAGAAAAAACAGCACGGCGCGGCCGGGACAAAGGAGGAAAAACCATGAGGGATATCGCTGTCTTGGGCTGCGGCAGCTGGGGTACAGCGCTGGCGATTGTGCTCGCGGGCAAGGAACTTCCTGTCACAATGTGGTGCCGCAGGGCGGAGCAGGCCCGCGAGATGCGCGAGACGCGCGAGAACCGCCATTATCTGCCCGGCGTGGCGCTGCCGGGCTCCGTCCGGGTGACCACCTCGCTGGAGGATGCGATCCGCACGGCGGAGCATATTGTGCTCGCAGTGCCCTCACAGGCGCTGCGAGCGCTCCTGGAGGCGCTTCGGCCGTATCTTCCGGAGGGAGCGCTGCTGATCAACACAGCAAAAGGGCTGGAGGTCGGCACGAATCTGCGCATGAGCCAAGTGGCGGAGGAAGTGCTGCCGGGCATCGGCCGGCGCTTCGCGGTGCTCTACGGGCCGAGCCACGCCGAAGAGGTGGGCCGCGGGCTGCCCGCCGCGGTGGTGGCCTGTTCGGCGAACACGGCGACGGCGGAGGCCGTACAGGATCTCTTCATGTGCGCTAGTTTCCGAGTCTACACAAACCGGGATCTGGTGGGCGTGGAGATCGGCGGCGCCGTCAAGAACATCATTGCCATCGCCACCGGGATCTCCAGCGGCCTGGGGCTGGGGGATAACGCCCAGGCGGCGCTGATCACCCGGGGCATGGCGGAGATCACACGGCTGGGCGTCCGCATGGGTGCCGACCCGCAGACGTTTTCCGGCCTGACCGGGATCGGCGATCTCGTGGTGACCTGCACCAGCCTTCACAGCCGCAACCATCGCTGCGGTCTGGCCCTGGGGCAAGGGAAAAAACTGGACGAGATCCTGCGCGACATGGGCATGGTGGTGGAGGGGGTCGAGACCACCCGCGCCACGGTGGAGCTGGCCCGGCAGTTGGGCGTCTATATGCCCATCTCGGAGATGATGTACCGCGTGCTTTTTGAGAATTTTTCCGTGGAGCGGGCTGTCACGGAGCTGATGTGCCGTGACAAGAAACGTGAGGGCGAACTAGCCTGACAGAGGCAGAAAGGGAGAAGTGATGCAAATGCGCAGCAATCCGGTCAGCAAAGCAGTTCGAGCGGTGTGGAACATGCGGAAAGGGGTTCCTCTGACGCTCCATCTGATGAAAGACACCAGAATGGGACGGCCGTACAAGATCATCTTTCTCTTGGTCGTCCTGGGGTATCTGCTCTTCCCCTATGATTTTATCTTTGATTTTCCGTTCTTAGGCCAGCTGGACGACTTGGCGATTCTGCTCTTCATGATGAACTGGTTTATCCGCAAGGCGCCTCGGTCGATTCTGGAGGAGTACGGGTGGCACGACGGCGACAAAGTCGGCAAGGCGGGCAAGGAACAGAAGCGCGGGAAAAAAGCGGATAAAGGGAAAAAGAACAAGGAACAGACACAGAGACAGCAGACCGGAAAACGGGTTCAGGTCGTAGGGTTTACGCGCGGAAAATCCGCGGAGCAGGAGTGTCCGAAAAAGAGCCGGCGTCCGGGCAAAAAGGCGCGCAGAGAAGCGGCGGAGAAGGAAGGCGCCGGGGAAGCGCGGAGAGGCAAGCGGAACGCGCGCACGAAAAGCGAGCGGAAGCGCGGAGAGCAGGCTGCATGAGCGGGCAATGCCCGCCCCGCGCGGGGCGGATCCGAGCAGGCGATCACAAGGGACATACAATAGAGGGTGACGATTTTGATTGTCGATTTACAGAATGTGTGCTACCGCCGCAACGGGAAAGTGATCCTGGACGGGATCGACTGGCAGGTGGAGGCGGGCGAGCACTGGATCATTCTCGGCTTGAACGGCAGCGGCAAGACGACGCTGCTCAACCTGATCAACGGCTACATCTTCCCCGTCTACGGGGGCAAGGCGAATGTGCTGGGCTATCAGTTCGGCAGTTGCCCGATCGCCGAACTGCGCCGGCACATCGGCTGGATCAGCGCGGCGCTGTCCCAGGATATTCCGGTGCATGAGACGGGGCAGGAGATCGTGCTGAGCGGGAAGTTCGCGAGCATCGGCCTCTGGGATAAGGTCACGCCCGAGGATGTGCGGAAGGCGGAGGCGGTGATGGAAAAGCTGGGCATTCTCAACCTGCGCGACCGCAGTTACGGCAGCCTCTCACAGGGCGAGAAGCAGAAGGTGATCATCGGGCGCGCGCTGATCAATGATCCGGAGATCATCATCTTCGATGAGGCGTTCAACGGGCTGGACATCTTCGCCAAACGGGATCTCTCCCGCCTGATCGAAAAACTGGCGCTGGGATCCAAAAGCATTTTTTTCGTGACGCACAACACAGATGAGATTCTGCCCATCTTCAACAAGGCGCTGCTCCTCAAGAACGGCCGGATCCATTCCAAGGGCAATCTGAAGGATGTCATCCAGCAGGAGAATCTGCAGGATTTCTACGGTTCCGAGGTGGATGTGTTTGAGCGCGATGGCCGGTTCTTTTTGTATGCGCGCTAGCGCGGGCGCATCCCGCGCGCGGGTGCGCGGATGTCGTGTGTTCCGGTGCGGAATTTGGAAGGCTGCCTGCGGATGCTCCCGGTGCGGGAGATTCTGCCGCGCCGGAAATCTTGCACAGGAAATTGCGGAGGTTGTCGTATGAGACTGTATACATATAAGACGCTGGACACCGGAAAAGAGGAGCTCGCCGTGGGCTGCGCCCTGGATGCGGACGTGCTCTATCCGCTGCACCAGTTTGAGATGGACTTTCACGACATGACGGATCTGATTCGCAGCATCACGCCGGCGGAGCTGGAGATGCTCCGCCTGGATTGCCGGCGGGAGCAGCCGCACTTTCTGCGGCGGGAGAATGTGGAGGCCTGCGCCCCCATTCCGCATCCGCACCAGGATGTGATCTGCCTGGGCATCAATTACCTGGCCCACGCCGAGGAGGCGGAGCGCTATAAGGCGGATGCCTTTGGGGGAGAGCGGCCGTATCCGATCTACTTTTCTAAGCGCGTCGATACGGCGGTGCCGCACGGCGGCAGCGTGCCCGCCTATTCGGATCTGGTGGACAGCCTGGACTACGAGGCGGAGCTGGCGGCGGTGATCGGGCGGGACGCGCGCAATGTCCGGCCGGAAGATGCCTATGACTATATTTTCGGCTACACCATCCTAAATGATCTCACGGCCCGCAATCTGCAGACGCGCCACAAGCAGTGGTACCTAGGCAAGAGCCTGGACGGGTTCACACCGATCGGCCCCTGCATTGTCACGGCGGATGAGATCCCCGCACCGCCGCGCCTGGCGATTCAGAGCTATGTGAACGGGGAGCTGCGGCAGAACAGCAACACCGGGCTCCTGATCTTTGATCTGGCCTATGTCATCTCCGAGCTCTCGCAGGGCATGACGCTGAGAGCGGGCACCATCATCGCCACCGGCACGCCTGCCGGCGTCGGGATGGGGTTCGAGCCGCCCAGATTCTTGAAAGCGGGGGACGTGGTCACCTGCCGGATCGAGGGCATCGGCGAGCTGACAAACTATATCCGTTGAGCCATGCGTCCGGATGCGGATCCGCGGCGCGGGTCTGATTTGACAAACCGGGCGGGATAGAGTAGTATCTTAGAGTGTGCGGCCTGTCGGCAGGCGAACGCGATGGAGAGGCGAGCGGCATGTATCACAGTAAACTGGAGGATCCGCAGATCGACAGTCTGTTTGAGGCGATGCAACAGCTTCGAACCAAAGAGGACTTCTATCGCTTTTTTGAGGACATCTCCACCATCTCGGAGCTCCAGGCGCTGGCGCAGCGCCTGGAGGTGGCTAAAATGCTGGCGCAGGACCGAACCTACACGGAGATTGCCAGCGTGACGGGGGCCAGCACCGCCACCATCAGCCGGGTGAAGCGCTGTCTGAACTATGGGGCCGACGGCTACCGCCTGGTGCTGGAGCGGTTGGCGGAGCGGGAACAGAACCGGGAGTGAAGTCGGAGCCTCTCCGATCATGTCGGATTTCGTCTGAATTCAAAAAAGCAACGGCGCGCGGCGGCCGTTGCTTTTTGCGCGGAGGATTTTTTGCCGCGGGGGATCTTTCTGTGCATGCGCGGCTTTGCAGATGGGAGGGAGCGCGGTGTTCTACGTCGGCACGTTTTTGATCTGCTTTCTGGCCTCGATCATCGGGGCCATCTGCGGCCTCGGGGGCGGCCTGCTCATCAAACCGGTGATGGATGCGTTCGGCGTGCTGGACGTGGCGACCGTGAGTTTTCTCTCCGGCTGCACGGTGCTCATCATGACGACCTATACCGTGTGCATGAATCTGCGCGAAGGCGTTTCGCGCCTGGATCGCCGCATCAGCCTTCCGCTGGCATTGGGCAGTGTTCTGGGCGGCGTCGCCGGCAAGCACCTCTTTTCCGTGCTGGCCGGAAACTGGAATTTAAGCCAGGTCGGACGGGTGCAGGCGGTCTGCCTGCTGCTGATCGTCCTGATCACGATGCTCTACACGGTGAACAAATCCAGGCTGCCGTCCTACCATTTTCAGAACCCGCTGCTCTGTACGGCCCTGGGCGGCGCGCTGGGCGTGATGGCCTCCTTCCTCGGCATCGGCGGCGGGCCGGTCAACCTGATGGTGTTTTTTCTCTGTTTCTCCATGCAGGGCAAGACCGCGGCGGAGAATTCTCTGTATGTGATTCTCTTCTCACAGGCGGCCAGTCTCATCTTCTCGCTGCTCGGCGGCACGGTGCCGGAGTTCCCCATCCCGCTTCTTGTCCTGATGGGCGCTGGCGCCATTCTGGGTGGCGCACTGGGCCGCGCCGTCAACCGGCGCATCGATGACCGGGCGGTGGAGCGGCTGTTCCTGCTGTTCCTGCTGGCGGTCGCCGTGCTGAACGTCTTCAACATTGTGCGCTTCTCCCTCTGAGCGCGCGGCCCGGATGCGCGCGAGGACTGCGCCGGCGGTTTTTTCGCTCAGCGCAGTTGGGGAAAGCCCCTCTGCCGCAGCGCTTCATAGAGGACGATGGCCACGGAGTTGGAGAGGTTCAGCGAGCGCGCGTCCGCCACATCCCGCATGGGAATGCGGATGCGGCGGTCCGGATAGCGCTCGTGCAGCCACTGGGGGAGTCCGGCGGTCTCCTTGCCGAAGACGAGGAAGTCGCCGTCCTGAAAGTGCGCCTCGTGGTAGGGCAGACGCGCCTTGGTGGTGCAGAGGAACAGGCGCGCGTCGCCGTGCCGCGCGAGGAATGCGTCGAGATTCTCGTAGAGGAAGAGATCCAGGAGATGCCAGTAATCCAGTCCGGCGCGCTTGAGATGCTTGTCGTCTATGGAAAAGCCCAAGGGTTTTACCAGATGCAGGGCGGTGCCGGTTAAGGCACAGGTGCGGGAGATGTTGCCCGTGTTGGCGGGAATTTCCGGCTCGAACAGTACGACATGAAACATGGGAACACACTTCCTTTTCAGCGCAGGGTTTTCGGGAGTACAGATTGCTTGCGCCGGGCCTCCTGCCCGGAACAAGATTTTTTCTTTTTTGCGGGGCGGACTGCGCGCCGCGCGGCAATCTTGTCAGATTCAGGTCTTGCATTTTTCAATTTTTGCTTTTGTCTCCTGTCCAGTATAAGCGCTGTTCCGAAGGGCGTCAAGCTGTTTTCGGCGCGGGCGCGGCGGGCGGGATACCGAGGAGAGAGGGTCTTGCAGTGCGGGGAAGGAAGGGAAACTTCATGGAGTTGAAACGGTGGAGCCAGCGCTGGGGGATGGGGATGCGCACAATCAAGACGGGGCTCTCCATCTGGCTGGCATTCTGGCTGAGCGATGTCTTCACGCTGCCGAACGCCACGCTGGCGGCGCTCACGGCGGTCGTGGCCATTCAGCCGTCGCTCAAAGGATCCGTGAGCACCGCCAAGAGCCAGCTGATCGGCACGGCGCTGGGCTGTGTCACGGCGGTGGCGGTGGCCTACTATTTTCCGGGCAGCTACACGGCCATAGCGCTGGGCGCCGTGCTGGCCATCGCTATCTGCGTGCGCTTTAATCTGAAGAACAGTGTGGATCTGCTGCTGGTGACCATCATCGTCATCAGCCAGACACCGGTGGACAACTTCCAAGTGGCTGTGGTGCAGCGCATCTGCATGGTCGTGCTGGGGCTCCTCATCGGCATCGGACTGAACTTCCTGATCCGTCCGCAGTACCAGCATCGCCTGCAGGCGCACATGGATGATCTGCGGCTGGAATTTGAACAGCTCTACCGCGACTGCGCCGAGGATCTCCGGCGGGAGACGCACCTGGAGAAGCACGTGGTACAGCAGCGGGTGATGGCGCTGCGGGATCAAATCCAGGAGACGCGCAACCTCTACAAACTCTCGGTGGACAGCCGTCTGGGCTACGATGAGCGGACGGAGCGCGATGATCTCTACCTGGCGCGCCGCACGATCAACGCGATCGCCTCGAATCTCGAGCGGCTGGTGGAGATGCACCGCAGTATTGTGCTGGCGCCGGGCGGGGAGGAAAATCGGGCCGTGCGGGAGCATGTGTATCAGTATCTGATGGATGTCCTCTACAATCACCAGCGCATCTTTGACTTTGTGCTCCTGGATCAGCCGTTCCAGGATTCTATGATGCAGTCGTTCGACTGCCGCGAGGAGGAGATTGCGGAGACGATGCTGGGTCTGCTGGGCGACACGCGGGATCTTCTGCGGATGCACTACTGGAATGTGACGGTGGAGGCGGAGCGGATCATGTACAAGACGTGGAATCTGAGCCGCATGAAACGGGAGATGCAGGGGGAAAAAGTGGACTGGACGGATCTGGAATCGCTCTACCACTTGCAGTAGCGCGGCCCGGAAACTCCTTCGGGCACCTTTCCGGGAGAAAAAGAGAGGGGCGAAACGCGCCCCTCTCTTTCTTCCCGGCGATTCGGCGCCGGTGATTCTCTTCTGGGTCTGGGGAGATCTCTTGCGGAGACGCTATTTCTGCTGCATCACCAGCATCTGCAGGCGGTTTTCAAGATTGGCGAAACTCACGTCCGGGTCGTAGTCCAGCGGCAGTAGTTCAATATCGGGGAACATTTCTTTGAGCTTCTTCGTCATACCGCGTCCGACGACATGGTTGGGCAGGCATCCGAAGGGTTGCAGGATGACAAAATTCCTGCAGCCCTTTTTTGCGTGATGGAGAATCTCGGCGGGAATCAGAATGCCTTCCCCCGTGTCAAACGTGTGATGCATGAGATCGTCGCTCTCCTGCGCCAGTTCCTCGATCAGCGGCACAGGTTCGTGCAGAGGAACCGATTTGGCTGCGCGGTCGCAGATTCGTTTGGAGAGCGTAAAAAACAGGTCGGCCATTCTTGTCCACAGCCTCGTGTGCGGATCCCGGTGCGCACCCCGTTCCCGGATTTGACTGTCCTGGCAAAAGTATGTTTTCTGGATCACGTCGGACATCTTTGCCGAGATGCATTCAAAGCCTTCTTTTTCCAGATAGCGCTCAACCTCCCGGTTGGCCCCGGCGTGGAAATTCAGGAGATACTCGCCCACAATGAGCACCGTGGGCCGCGGATTCCGGCGGTCAAAGTCCACTTCGGCGAACTTTTTCAGCCCCTGCTTAAAACCTTGAATTGCGCCGGAAAAGCCGCGCTCCAGGCCCGCGCAGAACAGATCCATCGCCTCTGTGAAGGCCGCGTCCGCACTGCCCGCGATCTTTTCGTACGGCCGTATCTTGCGCAGAAGTTCTTCAAAGGTATCGATCATGGGCAGCGCCGCCACGATCTTTAGGCTGGAAGCCAGGTTCATTCTGTAACCCGGGTGCAGGTCATGCGCATCGACGTCGTCGTTTGTGAGAATGGGCACCTGCGGAAAGCCAGCGTCGTCCAGCGCCTTCCGCAGGATCGCGGCATAGTGCGTCAGCCGGCAGCAGCCGATGTATTTTGCCATGGCGATCGCTACATGGTCCGGGTCGTACGCACCGCTCCGGAGCGCGTCGAGGGCCTCCCCGACGACAATCTGCGCGGGAAAGCAGATGTCGTTGTGCGTATACTGCTTGCCGAGCCGGATGGCCTCTTCGCGCCCGAGATCCAGCGACACCGCGCGGATGTGCTGGTTGTGCAGCGCCGCCGAGAGCACCTGAGAGAACGCGTGGGATGCGTTGGGAACCAGCACCACTCTCTCCTGCACATCGCGCTTCTGAAATTTTACGGCATACGGATCCTGCGCCTGCCGAGGTGCCTGCCTGCGCTCCAGACGCCGTTTCCGCTCGATGGTCTCGATAAAAGAGCGGATGCGGATGCGCAGCGGACCTATCGCGTCGCTCTCATCCACCTTCAGGATCAGCGGCGCCTTGTTGCCGATCTCTTTCATCAGGCGGATCGCCTCGTCGGTGAGACAGGCGTCGTGTCCGCAGCCGAAACTGACGATCTGGATCATCTCCAGGTTCTCCTGCTGCGCGGCCAGGATGCTGCTGCTCAGGATGCGCGCATGGAAGTTGTTCACGATATCCAGCCGCGACTTGCTCAGGTCGACCGATTCGGCATCGGGCAGGCTGTCCGCTGTGAGCACCGGCACGCCCATGCTCGTGAGCAGCTGAGGAATCCCGTGATGGATCAGCGGGTCATTGTGATACGGACGCCCGGCGATGACAACCGCGTATCGATCCTCCTTTGCCGCCTGTTCCAGGACTTCGCGCCCCTTTTCCCGGAGTGCGCTGCGAAACTGTTCCTGTGCCGCCATGCCGGCCGAGATCGCCTTCTCTGTGACGGAGGGGGCGATGCCGAACGTCTCCTCCATGTAGGTGGAAAGCTGCCTTTCGCGGTCTTTATCGGTATACCAGTAAAAATACGGTGTGTCAAACGGAATCTCCCAATTCGTTTCCGGGTTGTCCGAGTTGCGGAGAACGATCGGATATCCTTTTACCAGAGCGCAGCGGGACACGCTGGTCTTCTCCCTGTTTTCGGAGGGGGTGACCGCCAGGATCGGGAAGAAGATGCGATCCACACCCATCTCTGCCAGTCTGCGCAAATGCCCGTGCACCAGTTTGGCCGGAAAGCATTCCGTGTCCGACGGCACGGCTTGCAGTCCGTCCTCATACATCTGCCGCGTACTCGCCGGAGAGAGGACCACATCATAGCCCAGTGCGCGCCAGAACGTCGACCAGAACGGCATATCGTCCCAGAAAGAGAGGACGCGCGGGATGCCGATCCGGACGTTCTGTCTCTCGCGCAACTGCGGGCACGGATATTCCTGGAACAACAGCCGCTCGCGGATGGAAAAGAGATTGGCCGGTCTGCGCTTCGTCTCCGCTTCTCTGCGGAGTTCCCGCCCGGGTTCCGCGTCCCCGGGCGCGTCTAAAATTTCGCCGCGCTCGCAGCGGTTGTTTGTGACCATGTGATCGCCGGTGGAAAACGTCAGAATCGTCCGGTTACAGTGGTTGGCACAGTGGGGGCAGGGCGCATTGGAGGTCTGCGTGTAGGAGAACGCGCGCAGAGCCTCGCGGGAGAGAAACGTGGCGTGAAATTCCGGCCCTGCCGCGCACTCCTGTGCCGCCATGGCAGCCCCGATGGCGCCCATCAGGCCCGCGTAGGGCGCGCGGATGACCGGACGCCCTACATACTGTTCCATGGCGCGCAGCACGGCATCGTTCTGGAAGGTTCCGCCCTGTACAACGATCCTGTCACCAAGGGAATCCAGGTTGGAGACGCGGATCACCTTGGTGAACACGTTCTCGATGATGGAGCGGCAAAGACCCGCCATGATATCGTCCGGCTGCTTGCCGTTTCGCTGCTCTGTGATGATGCTGCTGTTCATGAAGACCGTGCAGCGGCTGCCAAGCCGGGCCGGATTTTGCGCGGAGAAAGCGCGATCCGCAATTTGTTCGGTTGGAATATGCAGATTCTTCGCGAAGTTTTCCAAGAATGAGCCGCAGCCGGAGGAGCAGGCCTCGTTGACCACAATGTTGGTGATGACCCCGTCTTCCAGCCAGATGGCTTTCATATCCTGTCCTCCGATATCCAGGATAAAGCTCGGGCGCGCTACATACTTTGCGGCCGCCATAGCGTGGGCGACGGTCTCCACGATGTGTGTTTCGGTGCGGAATCCTTTGGAGAAAAGATATTCCCCGTAGCCGGTGGATGCGGCGGCCAAGATGCGCAGTTCTGCGCCCGCGCGCTCGTATTTCTCGTACAGCTTGAGCAGCGCGCGCTGCGCGACGCGGAGCGGATCCCCCCGGTTGGAGGCATAATATGCATCGAGGAGGGTTCCCTCCCGATCCAGAAGCGCCAGTTTGGTGGTGGTGCTGCCCGCATCCATGCCCAAGTAGGCTTCCACGACCTCTCCGCGGCGGGGCTGGTAGTCCGGAAGCGGTGCCAAGGCATGACTGGCCCGGAACTCCCGTTCCTCCTGCTCGTCTGCAAAGTAGCGCGGGCCCGCCGAATCGCGGAGATCGTCGGCACCGCAATACGCCTGGAAGCGCGCGATCAGGTCATCCAGCCGGTAGGCCTGAGCATCGGTGTGGAGCGCGTCGATGCTCAGCGCCGCGCCATAGGCCACCATGATCTCAGGGAAAGCCGGCAGCAGTACGTCCGCCTCGGATAGTTGCAGCCGCTGCCGGAAGACCTCGACCAGTTGGGGGTGAAAGGTGAGCGGGCCGCCTTCGAACACCACGGGCGGCCGAATCTCGATTCCCTGTGCCAGGCCGCCGATGGTCTGCTTGGCGATGGCGTGATAGCAGGAGAGCGCGAGATCCTCCGTCCGCGCACCCTGATTGAGCAGCGGCTGAATGTCCGTCTTTGCGAACACGCCGCAGCGCCCCGATATGTCGTAGAGACGGGTTCCCTTGCAGGCAAGACCGTTCATGTCCTGCGGTTCCACGCCCAGGATCACGGAAACCTCGTCGATAAACGCGCCGGTTCCGCCGGCGCAACTTCCGTTCATGCGCATGTCGAACACGGCCGGCTCCCCGTGCGCATCCTCGCGGAAGAAGATGATCTTTGCGTCCTGCCCGCCGAGCTCGATCGCGGTGCCGAGCTTGGCGTATTGCTTTTTCAGCGCGATCGAATTGGCGACAACCTCCTGGGTGAACGGCATCCGCAGTTCTTCTGCCAGTGTTCGCGCCCCGGATCCGGTCAGGCAGACTTTGCAGGTTGCCCCTTCCGGCAGCGTGGTCCGCAGGCCGTCGAGGAGGGAGACCACACTTTCGCGCTGCCTGGCAAAATGGCGGATATAGGTGTGGAACACCAGCTCTCCTCCGGCACAGAGGGCGATCTTGCTTGTAGTGGAACCTATGTCAATCCCCAGCCGGTATGCTGTCTGATTGGTTGCTTTCATCCCGTTTTCACGACCTTGCTGTAAGTTCTCTTGATTCTTTTATTTCTCATTATAAAAAGAAGGGGGAAGATTACAACAGACAATCCCGCCTGAACTGTAGCATTTGATCCCGTTCGCGCGCGGGTGGGAATTTGGAGTTCCCCGTGAAGCCGGGCGGATCGCTGCCCGGATCAGAGCTCAAAAAATTTTTTGAGCGTTTCG
The DNA here is from genome assembly GCA_964606855.1 of uncultured Peptococcaceae bacterium. Taxonomy (GTDB): domain Bacteria; phylum Bacillota; class Peptococcia; order Peptococcales; family Peptococcaceae; genus UBA7185. The sequence continues at coordinate 812 of CAZSHM010000022.1, read as the reverse complement.
GGATCCTCGGAGTGCGGGAGCAGAACATTCACAAAGCCCTTCAGGTTAATCTCGTAGAGCAGTTGGAGGGCATCCTCCAGAGGCAGTTCCGGATAGCATTCATACCAGGTGTTGAAGAAAAGCAGGATCGTGGAAATCTGGTAGTCCGCCAAAAAACGGATTTCCCGGGTCTCTTTCCGAATCGCGAACTGCTCCATCCAATAGGAGCGGAGAATCTCTTTCAGGGACTGGAGAAAGTGCGGGTCGCCGTGCTCCGAGGTCAGAAGATGAACCTGATCCAGGTGTTTCGCATAGAAATCGACAATGCAGGAGACATCAAAGTGCTCCTGCATCTCCTGCAGATGCTCGAGAAACGCATGGATCAGTTCCTGCTCCGCTTGTCTGCGCACGTCGTAGATATCCTCGAAATACGTGTAGAAGGTCGTGCGGTGCACGCCCGCCGCGTCGGAGAGTTCCCGAATCGTGATGTGCGAGATGTCCTTCTGCTGATACAGCTCCCAGAAAGCGCGGAGAATATTTGCCTTTGTCTGTTCTGTGCGCGCAACGTGTTTTCCCATTGCCTTCGTCTCCCTTCTTTTTGTCGTGCAGGCTTTTCATAAAATTATACAACATATCGTCGAAAAAAGCAAGAACTTCTCTGCTCTGCCCGGGCGCATCCGGCACACGGCAAGCGAATCCCCACGGGGGGGGAGGCCGGCAGGAGGGCGAGGTGCGGACAGCGCGGGCAGGCGTGCATTCGCGGCGGAACTTGGCCGCTCCGCCGCGGGGGAAATCGCAAAAATAACAATTTTTTTGTCAAAGAAAGTCGGACT
>CAZSHM010000021.1:10987-27817 GCA_964606855.1 uncultured Peptococcaceae bacterium | reverse complement strand
CTCGGAAGATCGGATTTGATGGGATTTGTGAAAGGTTTCAGCTCGGAAAAAGCGGCGGATAATTTCCCCTGCCGGCAACACGTTCGCGGCACGAAAAACGCCGAGGCCGCCGGAGACTCCGGTGGTTCGGCAAATAAAATTCTCCCTCGACGCCATACGCATCGCGTGGGATCGCGAGGAATCTTGTGCTCGAAAGACGGAACTGTATCGATGCCGTCAGGGCGACATGCGATAGTGTCCCGTGATATCCGATCTTTTTCCCAGAATATCTTCTTCGTAACGTCTCTGCCATGGACTGTTGTGATGAATCACATAAGGTATGCCGTCTGCATTTCTCCGGTCGGACACAATTCCGATATGCTTTTGAAAAAGGATAATATCCCCGCCCTGCCAGGCTTCCAGATCCTTCACGTCTGTAGTAAGGGAAACCGCGTTTCCGGCAAAAAAAACGCTGAGATTTGGAACGCGCCTGAAATCAATGTCGGGATCCGGCTGTTTGACGGCATACTTGTCGGGATGCGCCCGGATATCCTCCGCTACAAGCTGCCGCAGATCATATCCCGCGCCGCGGAGTGCAAACGCAACCACATCCGTGCACACTCCATACGAATCCGCAGGATACCCTCCCGTATAGTATCTGCTCTTGTAGACCGGTTTTGTGCGGATATACTCCAGAGCGCTGTTCAGAATATCTGTCTGGTCATCCGTTCCGTCGCCGTCCGCATCCGTCAGACTCTCCGCTTGCGGGATAGTTCCCTGATAGAGATCCGGAGGTCTTTCAGATGAAGTCATGCAAATCCACCCCTGATCAATCCCGAGCAGGACAAGGGCTGCTACGGCCGCTGCGGCAAGAAGAATGCCCACGAGTATCTTGTGCTTTTTTCGCATGATCAGAACCCTCCTAATATGGTTTACAGCTTAAAGCTTTCGGACTTGACAGAAAGGGGGCATCGAACAGCGATCCTGGCACAACCGGCGGAGCATGGGAAGATTTTGTCAGAAAAGCCGCCAGCATACCCAATTTTTCTGTCGCAATATCTCGAAAAATTGGGTATAATGGCGGTGGGAGGGATCTTCATGAAACGAATCTCTTTTGCGGACGGGCTGCGCATCTGTGCTGCCTTCATGGTCATCCTGCTGCATGTCTCCGCCCAATACTGGAGCAGCACACCCGTCACCTCCTCCGCCTGGAAAGTGTACAATCTCTTTGACTCTCTCGCCAGACCGGCAGTCCCCATCTTTGTCATGTTGAGCGGCATGCTGTTGCTGGATCCGCAGCGCGATATAACGCTGCGCGATGTCTTCACGAAATACTGCAAGCGCATTGTCCTCGTGTGGATATTCTGGTCGCTGTTTTACGCAACGTGGAGCGACGTGCTCTGGAACGCCCTCCGGCATCTGGAAATTGATTGGGCGTATGTCACCAGGGCCTTTTGGGCCGGCCATTATCACTTGTGGTACTGTAAGATGCTCCTAGGACTATATCTGATCCTGCCCTTCCTGCGCGAATTCGTCAAAAAGAAAGGGCTGACGGAATATTTTCTCCTTTTGACGCTTTGCCTCACGGTTATTCTGCCGAACCTGCCTTGGGAATGGGCACAACTCCTGCGGCAAAACACCTATTTCTACTTTACCGCCGGTTTCGTCGGATATTTTCTGCTGGGGTACTATCTGCGGCAAACCCGCCTGCCGCGCGGCATGCGGTACGGCATCTACGCACTTGGAATCGGCAGCCTGCTGTGGACCGTGGTCGCCAACCTGCGAAGAAGTCTCGCAGCCGATGCCGCTTACGGATATTTTGATCCCTGGATGCCCAACATCGTGCTGATGACGGTCGCCGTATTTGTCTTTTTCCAATATGCCATGAATCCGCTTCTGGAAAGGTATTCGCGCTTTCTGGAATCGGTCTCTCCGTATATGTTCGGGGTATATCTGGTGCATCCGTTTGTGATGACGATTCTGGAGAACATGGGATTTTCCATTCTTGCCTATCCTGCCTATCTGTCTGTCCCCTGCTTCACGGTTCTCGTCTTCTTGCTGAGCTGCTGCTGCAGCTGGCTGCTCCGGAAAATTCCGTTCCTGGGAAAACGGATCTGTTAGCGCGACATGGAAACGCAGACACTCGCCATACCCGTTTCCCGCGGGAGCACAGCAGCGCCGCTTTAAAGCAGCGCCAGCAGGAGCATGAGCCCGGCGAGCACCAGACGTCCGCAGAGGCCTGCCAGCACATCATCGGCCATGATGCCCAGGCCTCCCGGCAGTTCCTGAATTTTGCCGATGATGCTCAGCTTGGAAATGTCAAACAGGCGGAAGAGCAGGAACGCGACCGGCACCAGCACCAGGGGGACGCGCCACATGGCAATCCACATTCCGACCCACTCGTCAAAGACAATCTCCGGGGCGTCGTGAATGCCCAGCTGTTTTTCGCCGCTGTCGCAAATATAGATGCCCGCCAGCCCCGCCGCCAGAATGAACAGCAGCGGCATCCCGCCGAGGAATCCCCATAGGACGCCGATCAGCGCAGCCGCCAGCGACCCCCATGTGCCCGGCGCGGGATGCAAGCGTCCCGATCCGCAGCCGCGCGCCAAGAACAGCATTCCCCTCTGCCAAACTATCTGATGTTTCGTCTGTTCAGCCGCCTGCGCCATGCGCCGCTCACTCCTTCTCTCATCCTTCTCGTTCCGCTTCTCCCTGCTCCCGTGCACCTGTCCCGATTCCCGCGGATCCATCGCGCCGGTCCGATGCGGCTCCCTGTGTGCCGCCCCTCACTGCCACCGGATCTGCTTGCTCAACTTCCACACATATTCCAGGCCGGAGTAGACCGTCAGCACGACCGCCGCATACATCAGCCACAGTCCCAGATTGATGCCGCAGAGCGCCATCACAGGCCCCTTCAGCATCATCAGGATCAGCGCGATCATCTGGCACACCGTCTTGACCTTCCCCCAGATACTGGCCGCGACGACGATATTTTCCGAGGCTGCAACCGAGCGCAGACCTGTGATGGCGTACTCCCGGAAGAGCACGATCACCACGATCCAGGCGGAGAGTTCGCCCAGTTCCACCAGACAGACCATCGCCGCGGCAGTCAAAATTTTGTCCGCCAGGGGATCCATCAGCTTCCCGAAATTGGTGATCAGATTCCGCTTGCGGGCGATCTGGCCGTCCAGCATATCTGTCAGCGACGCCAGCGCAAAGAGGGCGGCCGCCGCAATGCGCGTACCGTCGGTGTTCCAGAGAAGTGCCACCATAAAGAGCGGTACCATACAGATTCTCGCCACAGTCAGTTTGTTGGGCAGATTCATGACACAATCTCTCCTATCCAATCATATTCGTCCAGCCCCGTCAGTTCCACTGTCAGGTAATCACCGGGGCGATAGGAATTCTCCTCCCCGGCGTAGACCAGAATCCACGGATCCACCTCGGGCGCCTCGTGCTCACTGCGGCACAGGAGCAGTCCCGGCACGTCTGCGCTCCGCTCATCGACCACCACCAGGCGGCGCTGTCCCAGCACCCGCCGGTGCTTTTGATACAGGATCTCGTACTGGAGATCCATCAGTTCCTGGGCGCGCCGCTCGCGCTCCTCCTCCTCCAGATGCCCGTCCATGCGGTCGGCCGGCGTCCCCTCCTCGCGGGAATAGGGAAAAGCCCCCACACAGTCCAGCTCCTCCTCCTGCAAAAAGTCCAGGAGATGGCGAAACTGTTCCTCCGTCTCCCCGGGAAAGCCCGTGATAAAGGTGGAGCGCAGCGTGACACCGGGAATGCGCGCCCGCAGTTTTTGCAGGAGCGCGCGGATCTCCGCCTCCGTGATGTTGCGGTTCATGCGGCGCAGCACCGTGTCATCGGCGTGCTGCAGCGGAATGTCCAGATACCGGCAGATTTTTTCCTCCCCCGCAATGTAATCGATGAGCGCATCGTCAAAGTTATTTGGATAGACATAGAGCAGCCGAATCCAGCGGATAGACGGAATAGCCGCCAGCTCCCGCAGCAGATCCGTCAGGGCGATGCGGCCGTAGAGATCCCTCCCGTAGCAGCTGGTGTCCTGCGCCACCAGGATCAGCTCCGTCACGCCTTGCTCCGCCAAGTGCTCGGCTTCCTCCCGCAGCTGCTCGATGCGGCGGCTGCGGTACGGCCCCTGCATTTCGGGGATGGCGCAGTAGGTGCAGCGGTTGTCGCAGCCCTCCGCGATGCGCAGGTATGCGTAGTGCGCCGTGGTCAGGCAGCGCGGCGCCAGGGGCAGACTCTGCTCGTCGCTCCAGTTCTCGTGCACATAGATGCGCTCTCCCTTTCCGGCCAGCGCCTCGTCGATGATCGCGACAATCCGCTGATAGTCGTTCGTGCCCACAAAGACATCGACCTCCGGCAGCTCCGCCGCGAGCTCCCGCACATATTTCTGCACCAGGCAGCCCACCGCCACCAAGAGTCTGCAGGCGCCCGCGACCTTCCACTGAGCCATCTCCAGAATGGCGTTGATCGACTCCTCCTTGGCCGCGTCCACAAAGCCGCAGGTGTTGATGAGGATGACCTCCGCCTCCTCATACCGCTCCGTCAGCTCGTACCCCCGCGCCTGAAACAGCCCCATCATCGTCTCGCTGTGCACCAGATTTTTGGCGCACCCCAGCGACAAAACGCTCACTTTGCGCAAAACCGATCTCCTCCCGTATCCTCTGCCCCCGGATTCCGCACATCTTTTCCCGCAGACGAACCGCCGCGCCGGCCCTCCGTACCCCGCGGGCCCAAGAAAAAAGCAGGGCGGCCGCAATGCTACGGCGTCCTGCTCTATTTTAGCACGCAAGTTTCGGAAAGACAACCCCGCGCAGGCCGCCGAACCGGGCTATTCTGCGACACCGCTGTACTCCTCCCGGAGGAAGGAACGCTTCAGGACTTCTCCCATGCCTCCCATAACGCCCAGATCCTGCCCGTTCACCGTGACCTGCACGACACCGGCGTTGCCCAAACTGAGCTCAATGCTTTCCGCGGCCTGCACATCCTGCGTCTGGCCCTCCGAGAGCGTGACTTCCGTCGCCTGCCCGTCGACGGTGATGCGCATCCAGCAGCGATCCTCCTCGGAGGAGGCATCCAGAATCTCTATGTGCATTTCCAGCCCTTCATACACCGGCGCCTCCGGTTCGGCCGGTTCGACAGGCTCGACCGGTTCCACAGGCGTTTCCGGCGTCTGCTCCTCCACCTGCTCCTGTGGCTGCTGCTCCGGCTCGTCCCGCAGATCCGCCTGCTGGCTGCTGTAGATCCACTGCAGCCCCAGCAGCAGAAGCACCGCGCCGATGCTCAGAAGAATGATCAGGGTGCTGCGCTTGCTGAGGGGTTTTTCCTCGTAGCCGGAACTGCCCTTTTTGCGCTCGCGCCTGCTTCCGACCTGCTCCGGCTCCTGCTCCGCCGACTGCGCAGGGGATTCCGGCTGCGATGCCGGCTTTTTCTTCATGATCTCCACGACTTCCGGCGCATCCTTGATGCCGAGATATTTTAAATAGGCCGTCACAAAGCCTCTGGCGTACACTTCCCCGGGCAGCACATCAAACGCATCGCGCTCGATCGCATCCAAATATTTTGTGCGGATCTTGGTCGCCTCCGCGACCTCCTCCAAGGTGATGCCGCGCCGCTCTCTCTCGTCCTTCAGCACTTTTCCGATTCCCTGCAAGCTCCGCCACCTCCGTTCCGCATTGCACCGCAGCCGCGCCCGCGCCGGCTGATACCCTGAAAATGGGGCCGTTCCAAGTTTTGTCCCCGGCATCCCTGTCTCCGAATACTATAGCATATTCCGGCCGCGCTGCGCAAGACGGCGCCAAAATGTTTATCAAATTGTAACCAATCCCCAGTTTCCCCGCACCGCGCGCTTCCTGCCTCCGGCGCCGTCACAGCTCACCGTTTTCCAGCATCTCATGATACTGACTCATGGTGACCTGAATCTGCCGTGGCTTGCTGCCCTCGTAGGGGCCCACCAAGCCCCGCTGCTCCATCTGATCGACGATGCGCGCCGCGCGGGTGTAGCCGATGCGGAACCGGCGCTGCAGGAGAGAGATGGACGCCTGGCCGTTCTCGATGAACAGTTTGGTGGCCTCCGGAATCAGCTCGTCCCACTCTTCCGCGCCGCCGTTCTCCTCCTGGCCGCCGACGCTGGCGCTGCCGATCTCCGCATTGTAAACCGGTTTGCCCTGCGCCTTGACCGCCTCGGTGATGCGGGCGATCTCCTTGTCGGACACATAGACGCCCTGCACCCGCTGCGGTTTAGGCAGTCCCGTGGGATAGAACAGCATATCGCCACGCCCCAGCAGTTTCTCGGCGCCGCCCATATCGAGGATGGTGCGCGAGTCGGTCTGCGAGGAGACGGCAAAGGCGATGCGGGACGGCATATTGGCCTTGATGATGCCGGTGATGACGTCCACCGACGGCCGCTGTGTGGCCACCACCAGGTGGATGCCCGCCGCGCGGGCCAGCTGCGCCAGACGGCAGATGGCGTCCTCGACGTCCGCCGGCGCCACCATCATCAAGTCGGCCAGCTCGTCGATGATCACCACAATATAGGGCATGACCTCGATCTCCGCCCGCTCCGCCTCGCTCTGCGCCGCCGCCCGCCGCTCCTGCGAGAGCTTGTTGAACCGCGGCATATCCTTCACGCCGTTGGCGGCGAAGACCTCGTACCGGCGATCCATCTCCTGCACGGCCCAGCGCAGCGCGGAAGCCGCTTTTTTGGGGTCGGTGACCACCGGGGAGATCAGGTGCGGAATGCCGTTGTAGTCGCCCAGTTCCACCTTTTTTGGGTCTACCATGACAAACTTGACCTCATCGGGCGTCGCCTTATAGAGAATGCTGTTGATGATCGTGTTGATGCAGACGGATTTTCCGGATCCGGTGGCGCCCGCGATCAGAAGGTGCGGCATCTTGGACAGATCCGCCACCACCGGCTGCCCGCTGATATCCTTTCCAAGGGCCATCGTCAGCTTGGATTTGCTGTTGCGGAAAGCGTCGCTCTCGATCAGTTCCCGCAGGCAGACCGTCGTGGTGCTCTTGTTGGGCAGTTCGATGCCCACCGCCGCTTTTCCGGGGATGGGTGCCTCGATCCGCACGCCGGCCACCGCCATGCTGAGCGCGATGTCGTCGGAGAGGTTCGTGATCTTGCTGACCTTGACCCCCGCCGCCGGGCGGAACTCATACCGCGTGATCGCAGGGCCGCAGCTGACATCGACGATCGTCCCCCGCACGCCGAAATCGTTCAGCGTCTGCTCCAGGCGCTTCACATTTGCCATGATCTCCTGATTGTTGCGGGGATTGCCGCTCCCGGGGCCCGGATCCAGAAGTTCCACGGGGGGCAGATGATAGCGCTCCTCCTGCGGCTTGCCCGGCGCCTCAGGCGCCCGGTTCTGCTGCGCCGGAGCGGGCGCGCTCTGCGGCGTCTCCCGCCGCTCCGGGCGCTTGCCCTTTTCCATGGCCACCACGCGCTCCACGCGGCGCGCCGGCCGTGCCGTCTCCACGGATACGGGGTTCTGCGACGCCTCCTCCGCGGACGCTTCGCCCGGCATCGCGGAAACGCCCGCGCCGGACTCCTGCGCCGCATTGGCGTCGGCCGCCCGATCCGGCTCCTCCTCGCGGCCTGCCTCCGAAACGATTTCGGATGCAGGTTCCTCGCCTGTCGCCGCGCCGGCGGAAAATTCCGCCTCAGGTTCCGCGCGAACCGTTGCCTCCGCGGAGCGCTCTTCCGATGGCGCCGTATGCGGGTCGCGTTCGCACGCCTCCTCCGATGCCGCGAGATCCTGTTCCGGATCCGGCACGGGCTGCTGTTCCGCTTCTGTGCGCCGCGCCTCCTGCTCCGCATACACCCGGACCTGACGGCGCTTCAGCAGCTGCTGGAACTCCTCCACCGATTCCTGTATTGTGTACGGCGCCGTGCGCAGCGGCTCCCGCGGACTCAATCCCACGCGGGGCTCCTGCGCGTCCATCGACTTGTGAATCTCGACCAGGCTGTTGAGAATCACGGGCTTTTCCTTGGGAATCACCACATACTCCGGGCCGCTGTAGCGCACGCGCTCCGGCGGGGTCTCCTGCGCCTTCTTTTTCCCAAAATGCCTCTTGAAAAATCTCGGTTTCTTTTCGGCTCCGCCCTTCGCGCCGGGCGCTGAGCCGGAACTTGCCGCGTCGGCCTTTCCTTCCGAACTCGCCGCCTGCAAGGCTTTTTTCTCTGTCTCCTTGCCGCGTGCCGCTTGGGGCTCCGCCGCGACGGCATCCGGCTCATCCTCCTCGACAAAGATAAAGTGCAGGAGCATCTCCTTGAACCGCCGCAGATATCCGAGGAGGAGCTGCGGCAGGCTCTCCTCCTGCGAGGCGAGGAAATGATAGGCGAGAAGCACCGCCGAGATCACCGCAGCGCAGAAGAGCACAATGTACGTGCCAACCCGGCCCACCGCCGTCTTCAGCGCCACGGCGAAGAGCGCCCCCACAACACCGCCCCCGTACCCGTTCCAGCCCAGGCGCAGCGCGTCTGCTGCGTGCACATAGGTGACATTCCGGTGCAGAAAGGTCAGCAGAACCAGCGCCGCCAGCACACCGCCCGCGATCTGCGTTCCTCTCGGCCGGCGCCCGGTGAGCAGACAGAAGGCGCACAGGCAGAACAGCAGTGGAAAAAGCGGTACACCGCGCCCGAACAGGCCGTCCATCACAAGATAGATCGCGCCGCCCAAAAGTCCCATGTGCGCCCGCAGCTCGTCAAAGCTCAGCTCCACGCCGGTGTGCGGCGGCGCCTGCAGAATCAGCCAGACGCTGTAAACCGCCAGCGCCAGGAAGGCGATGCCCAGCAGCACCCGGGTGACACCCACACCGCCGCTGCGCGGAGATCCGGTGTCAGACGCGCGCTGCGGCGCGGAAGATTTGCCCTGCTTTGCGCTTTTTCCGCCGCCCGTACTCTTTTTACTTTTCGTGTTGCCGGCGCGCCCGTTTCCCTGCGCGCCCCCCGTATTCTTCGCCATTCCGTCTCCACCTCATATCCTGCGCGGCGTCGTGCGGCGCTCTGCTCTCCTCCCGGAGCCCGCCGCACCGCTGCGGAACTTCGTCCGCCCGCTGCAATTCCGTATGTTCCCGCCCTATGATGATACCATTCCCCCCGTTTTTTTTCAATCTTTTTGCGCGTCCGCGCCTGAAAATAAACGGATTTCCGGCCGCGCGGGATCAGGCGCGGTGCTTGTCGCCCCACTCGCACATCTGATCCAGAATGGGGATCAGCGACTTGCCCTTGTCGGTCAGACTGTACTCCACCTTCGGGGGAATCTGCGGATACTCCTTTCGGTTCACCAGCCCGTCCGCCTCGAGTTGTTTTAAGGTGGAACTCAATGTCTTGTAGGTAATGCTGCCGATGTATTTCTGCATCTCATTGAAACGCACCACCTGAAACTCCATCAGCGCATAGAGAATCACCATCTTATACTTTCCCTGAATGATCGACATTGTGTAATGGAACCCCGTGTCCTCCAACTTGCAGTTGGCAATGCATGCCTGGCTCATACTCCCTGCCCCCTCGCTCTGTGTGCGCCGTATCTTCCTCCCGCTCCGATACTTTCCTTCCGGATAGTATATTTCTCGCATGTGCGTACTTGTTTTTCGTGTTTGCGCTGACTAAAATTATAGTATGACGGCTTGAGAAAGTCAAGCCGGACAGGCACACCTGCATCGATCGAAAGGAGTGACAGCATTGGGCAAAAAAATTGTTGTTCTGAACGGCAGTCCGCGCAAAAACGGCAATACCTCCGCGCTGGTCCGGGCGTTCGCCGACGGGGCGGAATCCGCCGGACACGAAGTGCGCGTCTTCTATCTGGGCGCCATGGAAATCCACGGCTGCAAGGGCTGTTTCGGCGGCCACAGCAGCAGGGAATGTCCCTGCGTGCAGAAGGATGCCATGTGCGAGATCTATCCGGCGGTCCGGGAGGCGGAGGTCGTCGTGCTCGCATCGCCGCTGTACTACTGGAACATGAGCGGCCAGCTGCGCACGGCCATCGACCGGCTGTTCGCGCTGGAGGAGGGCGACGGCAATCTGCTCCGCGGGCAGGGGCGCGCCTCGGCGCTGCTGATGGCGGCGGAGGGCCAGGGCTTCGCGGATGTGGTGCAGTACTACGATCACCTGATGGAGCATCTCCAGTGGAAGAATCTCGGCCATGTCCTCGCCGGCGGAAATATGAAGATAGGCGATATTCAGGGCAAGCCGGAGCTGGAGGAGGCCTACCGTCTCGGCGCGTCGATCTAGGGCAATTCTGTTTTCAAATCCGCAGCGGATCTGTCTGGAAAGGAGTTTGACTATGAAAAAGGATTTTGGAGCAAAGCCGTTTCTGTTTCCCATGCCGGCCTATATGATCGGCACGTACAACGAGGACAATTCGGTCGATGTGATGATGATGGCCTGGGGCGGCATCTGCGCCGAGGACCGGGTGGCACTGAATCTGGAGTCCGACCATAAGACCGTGGCCAACCTCAAGGCGCGCGGCGCCTTCACCCTGGCCATCCCGGGGTGCGACACGCTCGCGGCGTCGGACTATATGGGCATCGTGTCCGCCAACAAGGAGCCGGATAAGTTCGCCCGCAGCGGGCTGCACGCGGTCAAGAGCAGCCGGGTGGACGCGCCCGTCATCGAGGAATACCCCGTCACGCTGGAATGTACCGTCGAGCAGATGGAGGACGAACCCTACGGGCTGCGCGTGCTCGGCAAGATCGTCAACGTGATGGCGGACGAGCGCGTGCTCGACGAGAAGGGCCGCATCGACGCCGGGAAGCTGCAGACCTTCCTCTTTGACCAGATGCGAAACGGCTACTACGCCGTCGGAGAACAGATCGGGCAGGCCTGGAACAGCGGTATGGGCCTGATGAAAAACTGACAGCCGCTTTCCACAGAAACCCATGCAGTAAAAAACAGCTTGCTCCCGCTGGCAGATTTTCGCCAAGCGCAGAACAAGCTGTTTTTTTGCGCCGTCTGCGCGCGGACCGGAACGCGCGCCGGGCAGGCCCGGTGCCTCTCTTCGGAGTCGGCGGAGGAATCCCGCGCAGAAGTCCTCACGCACCGGAGCCGTCCGCGGCAAAGAGCGCGGCGGCGTGGGCGCGATCCTGTTCCAACTGCGCCCGCAGCGCCTCCAGCCCGGAAAATTTCTGCTCCCGGCGCAGGAAATGCAGCACCTCTGTGCGGATGCGCTTTCCGTAAATATCCTCCGAAAAATCAAAGAGATGCGTCTCCACGCTGATGCCCACGCTCCCCGCGATCGTCGGCCGGATCCCCACGTTGAGAATGCCCGGATAAACCCGCCCCTCCACATAGGTGCGCGCGGCATAGACGCCGTTTGCGGGGAGCAGGAGCATCTCCCCGGGCAGGATATTCGCGGTCGGAAAGCCGATGGTGCGCCCGATCTGATTGCCCGGCACCACCGGTCCCTCGATGCTGTAGGGATACCCCAGGAGCGCGTTGGCGCGCGCTACATTGCCGGAGCGCAGATATTCCCGCACCAGACTGCTGCTCACAATTTCGCCGTCCAGGCGAAACGGCGGCATGGCGGTGACCTCCAGGCCGTACTGCTCCCCAAGCTGTCCGAGCAGCGCCGCATCTCCCGCCCCGCGATAGCCGAAGGAATAGTTGAAACCGACCACGGCATGTCCGGCCCGCAGCCGTCCGCAGAGAATCTCGCGCACAAACGCCTCCGGGGAGAGCCGCGCGATATCTTCGCTAAACGGCATCGTGTCCACCCTGTCCACCCCCAGGGAGAGGAACCGCGCCCGCTTCTCCTCTTCGGAGAGCAGATAGCGGAATCCTGGATCGCGCAGGGATTGAATCTGGGGATAAAAGGTGAAGACTGCCAATTCCTCGCCGCGCCGGTCGGCAATCTGCCGCCCCAGCCGCAGCAGCTGTTGGTGTCCCAGGTGCAGCCCGTCAAAATTGCCCAGCACGACGGTGCGCCGCATCCGCGCCGTCATGGCGCATCACCGCCGCGCGCGCACACCGCCTGCCCCGCGCGCGTCGCGAAGACTTTTCCGGGCCGGAACGCCCCGTCGCGCACGCGCCCCACGGCGAGGAGCTCTCCGTCCGCCGTCACAGCGCGGCAGAGCACGCCCTCCAGCGCCGCGTCCCCGTAGCCCAGCTGCGCCAGGGAGCGCGCCATGCCGTTCTGAATGCGCGCCAGATGTTCCTCTCCTTTGATCTCCAGCAGGGGCAGCTCCGGCAGACAGTCGCGCATCGGCAGCAGGAACTCCTCCGGCCGCTCCGCCGCCTCCAGCCGCTCCAGCTGCACGGCATCCTCGATGCGAAAAGCGCCGCTCTGCGTTCGCAGCAGATAGGCCAGATAGGCGCTGCTGCCGCAGGCGCGGCCGATATCCTGACAGAGGGTGCGCACGTAAGTGCCCTTGCCGCAGTGCACCTCCAGCATCGCCGACTCCGGCTGATACAGCAAGATCCGGATGCCGTAGATCTCGACCGCGCGCGGCTCCGCCTCGACCGCAACGCCCCGGCGCGCCAGTTTATAGAGGGGTTCCCCGCCCTTTTTGAGCGCCGAGTAGCGCGGCGGCGTCTGCAGAATCGTGCCCACGAACCGCTCCGTCACGGCGCAGAACTGCTCGCGGGTGAGCTCCGGCAGCGCCGTGGAAGCCGTGACCGCGCCCGAAGCATCCTGCGTGTCCGTCTCGCAGCCGAAGCGCAGCAGCACCTTATATGTCTTGTCCTTCTCCGCCAGATATTCCACGAGGCGCGTGGCTTGCCCCACGCAGACGGGCAGCACACCCACCGCGTCCGGATCCAGCGTGCCGGTATGCCCCGCCTTTTTGGTGCGGTAGATCCGCCGCACCCGGTTCACCACATCGTGGGAGGTCATCCCGGCCGGCTTTAAAACATTTACAACTCCGTCTGTTCTGTTCTGTTCCAATTCAACTGCTCCGATCTCTCTTCTGCTCCGCGCAGGCTAGGCAGGGCTGTGCGTCTCCAGGTACCGCTCCACGGCCGGAACGAGCTGCGCCGCCGCATCCTCCACGCCGCTGTCCACCGTGCAGCCTGCCGCGCGCACATGCCCTCCGCCGCCGAATTGCCCCGCGATCTCGTTGACGTCGGCCCACATCTTGCTGCGCAGGCTGACCTTCGTCTTCTGCGGCGCCACACCGCGGAAGAGCAGCGCGATCTCCACACCCTCGATATCCTTCACGGTGTTCACCAAGCCGTCAATATCCGTGCTGTCGGGAGAGAGCGCCTCCAGCATCTCATAGCTGAGCATGCTCCAGGCATACTGCCCGCTCTCCGAGATGTGCAGCGTGTTCAGGAGGTGCTTCATCAGAGCGATACGCTTGTGGGAATCGCTCTCATAGAGCGCACAGCGCAGGCTCGCCGTGTCGGCGCCGCGCTCCTTGAGCTCCGCCGCGATGCGCAGCGTCTGCGCGGATACATTGTCGAAGAGGAAATGCCCCGTGTCGGTGCTGATCCCCATATAGAGCGCCGTGGCGATTTCGGGTGTGATCTCCGCCTCCAGCGTCCGCAGCAGTCGGTAGATGTTCTCACAGTTGGCCGCCGCGTCGGCATCCACGTAATTGAAGTCGCCGTACTGCTTGTTGCTCGCGTGGTGATCGATGTTGAGCATGCGGCGGCCCTGCAGCGCCGCATCCTCCGCGCGCCATCCGGCCAGTTCCAGGCTGGCGCAGTCCACAAAGACGAGCAACTCCGGCAGCGGCATCCCCTCCGCATACGGCAGGATGCGCTCACATCCTGCGACAAAATGATAGCGCTTGGATATGCTGTCGTTGTTCAGGAGGAGCGTCCCGATCCCCAGCGCCTCCAAGGCCCCGGCCAGTGCCAGCTGGGAGCCCAGCGTATCGCCGTCCGGGTTGTTGTGTGAAATGATGGCCACGCGCTCCTGTGCGAGCAGCAGGTCTCTGATCTCCGTCGTTGTTTGCCGCATCGTCTATTCCCCCTGTCCGCGGGGCGGGCGAACGGCCGGTTTGCCCGTCCGCGCCCCGGCGCGCCGCGCTACTGCTCCTGCCGGATCTGATTCAGGATGCTGTCGATCTTGGCCCCGTAGACCATAGAATTGTCCAGCTTAAAGACAAGCTCCGGCGCCACCCGCAGTTTCAGGCGGCGGCCCAGCTCGCTGCGCATATAGCCGGCTGCGGCCTTCATTCCCTCCAGCGCGTCCTGCCGCTGTTTCTCCGTGCCGTAGCGGCTGATGTAGACCGTTGCGTAACTCAGATCCCCGCTCACCTCCACATCGGTGATGCTGATCATGCTGTCGACGCGTGGATCCTTGATGCCGTTCCGGATCATGCGCACCAGCTCTTTTTTGATTTCCTCGCCGACCCGGCTGGGTCGTATTCTCATACTGCTCACCTCCAGATTCCCGCGCGCCGGTCCTGCCGCACCGCGGAATCTCCGGCGGTGCTGCCTCCGCGCTCGAATGGATCTGCAAACACTGCGGCACCGCCCTTACAGCGCACGCTTGACCTCCTCGAATGTGTAGGCCTCCAGGAGATCGCCCTCCTTGATATCGTTGAAATGCTCGACGCTGACGCCGCACTCATAGCCGCTGGAGACCTCGCGCACGTCATCCTTAAAGCGCCGCAGAGAGCCCAGATTGCCCTCATGCACCACCACGCCGTCGCGCACCACACGCAGCCGCGCCGTCCGTGTCAGCTTGCCCTCGGTGACATAGCAACCGGCCACCGTGCCCACCTTCGGCACATGGAAGATCGTGCGCACCTCGGCATGTCCCATCTCCACCTCTTTGATGTCGGGATCCAGCATGCCGGAGAGCGCCGCCCGCACGTCCTCGATGGCCTCGTAGATGACACGGTAGGTGTTGATCTGCACTTTCTCCCGCTCCGCCAGCTTGCGCGCACCGGCATCCGGGCGCACGTTGAAACCGATGATGATCGCGTTGGAGGCCGCGGCCAGCATGACGTCCGCCTCGCGGATGCCGCCCACGGCGGTGCGGATAATGTTCACGCGCACCTCGTCGTTGCCCAGTTTCTCCAGCGACTGCTTGATGGCCTCGATGGAGCCCTGCACGTCCGCCTTGAGCACGATGTTCAGCTCCTTGATCTCGCCCTCCTTGATCTGCGCGAACAGATCCTCCAGCGTGACCTTTGTGTTGCGCGCGATCTCCTGCTGATGCTTCTCCCGCTGCCGTTTGTCGGCGACCTGTTTGGCCAGCTTCTCATTGTCCACGGCCACGAAATCGTCGCCCGCCTCCGGCACTTCATTCAAGCCCAGAATCTCCACGGGCACCGAAGGCCCTGCGGTCTTCAGCGTGCGGCCCTTGTAGTCGAACATGGCGCGGATGCGCCCCTGCGTGGTTCCCACGATGAGAAAATCGCCCACGTGCAGCGTGCCTGCCTGCACCAAAAGCGTGGCGACCGTGCCTCTGCCCTTGTCCAGTTTCGACTCGATCACTTTCCCGCGCGCGTTGCGGTTGGGATTCGCCTTGAGTTCGCTCACCTCCGCCACCAGGAGAATCATATCCAGCAGATTCTCGATGCCGATGCCCTGCTTGGCGGAAACCTCCGCCATGATGGTATCGCCGCCCCACTCTTCCGGAACCAGCCCGTAATTGGTCAGTTCCTGCTTGATGCGCTCCGGGTCGGCTCCGGGCTTATCGATCTTGTTGATGGCCACGATGATCGGCACCTTTGCCGCCTTTGCGTGGTCGATCGCCTCGATCGTCTGCGGCATCACCCCGTCGTCGGCGGCCACCACCAGCACCGCGATATCGGTGACCTGCGCCCCGCGGGCGCGCATGGCGGTGAAGGCCTCATGGCCCGGCGTGTCCAGAAAGGTAATCTTCTGCCCCCGGGTTTCCACCTGGTAAGCGCCGATGTGCTGCGTGATGCCGCCCGCCTCCGTGGCGGTCACATGTGTGGAGCGGATCTTATCCAGGAGGGATGTTTTGCCGTGGTCGACATGCCCCATGATCGTGACCACCGGCGGGCGGTATACCATGTCCTCCGGCCGATCCTCCACATCTGTGAAGAGTTCCTCCTCCTTGGAGACTTTGACTTCCACCGTGGCGCCGAACTCCTCGGCCACGATGGTGGCCGTATCCACATCCAGATCCTGGTTGATCGTGGCCATCACGCCCATGTTCATCAGCCGCATGATCACGTCGGTGGCCTTTTTGCCGAGCTGCCGCGCGAGGTCCTGCACGGTGATGCTGTCCTCCAGGATGACATGGTGCTTGACCTCGGCAAATTCTCTCGGGGCTTCCCTGCGGACGCTCTTATTGTTCTTGCCCTTGGCTTTGCCGGACTTGCCGCTCTTATTCTTCTGAAAGTTGCTGCTCTCATTGCGCTTGGATCGCGCCACCTGCTCCGGCTTGGATTTTCCGCCGCCCTCGCTCTGGTTCCAGTCCTGATAGCGCTCCTCCACCGCATCCCGCGAGAATTGCGCGTCGTTATTCTTGTTGGCGGGCGCTTTCTTGGCGACTTTGGGATGGCTGGGCGCGGAGGCAGTGGCACGATTGGCGTTGGCGCCTACCTTGCGGCTGCTCGCGGAGTCCTGATTCCGGCGGAACCCCCCGTCTTTCTGGCGGCCTTCACCGCGGTCCTGCCGATCGCCGCGGCCGTCTTTGCCCGGGGGACGTCCGCCGTTCACACCGCCTGGCTTGCCGCTGCGGATCCGATCCTGTCCGCTCCGATCCTGCCCGCTCCGATCCTGCCCGCTCCGGTTCTGTCCGCCGCGGTTCTGCCCGCTCCGATCCTGCGCGCCGCGGTTCTGTCCGCTCCGATCCTGCGCGCCGCGGTTCTGTCCGCTCCGATCCTGCCCATTCCGATTCTGCCCGTTCCGGTCCTGCCCGCTCCGGTTCTGCCCGTTCCGATCCTGTCCGC
>CAZSHM010000021.1:0-10887 GCA_964606855.1 uncultured Peptococcaceae bacterium | reverse complement strand
CCGCCGCGATCCTGCAAGCTCCGGTTCTGGCCGTCTCTGTCACGGGGAACTCGCTCCTGACCGCCCCGATCGGCAGGGGAAGTTTTTCCTTGCCCCCGGAACTCTCCCCGTGTATCCCTTGCATCCCGGGGCGCTCGATTTTCCTGGCCGTCCCTCGGCCCGCGGTTCGGCCGGGAATCCCTGCTCTCGCCGACCGGCCTGTTGGCCGCGGAAGGTCTGCCGTCGCCGGATGGGCGATTGCCGTTCGCCTGCTGTTTTTGCGCCATCTCTCTCCTGCCATTCTCGCGCGATCCATTGCCCACGGGGGTTCCCTGCCGCGCGACCTGCTCCTTCCGCTCGCCGCCGCGCCCTGCCTCCCTGCTCTGCTCCCGGACGAGAGGCTTCGCCGCTTCGGCATCGCGCGCATCTTTTCCGTCCCGCTGCGTCTTAGCGTCTCTTACCTCCCGGATTTCCCTTGCACCGCCCGGACTTCCGGCATCCCTGCCGCCCTGCACATCTCTCCCGCTCTTTGCTTCGTTCGCCTGCCGCTCCCGTGCCGGCACTTCAGTCTTTGTTTCAGACTGCTTGGGCGGCTCTGATTTTTGAAATGCCTGCTTCACTCTTGCCGTATCTTCCTCGGACAGCGAGCTCATGTGATTTTTGACGTCCACCTGCATCTCCCGCAGTTTTTCGACCACCAGCTTGCTATCCACCTGCAACTCCTTGGCAACCTCATACACGCGTGTTTTTCGCATGAAACCACCCCCGATAATTGTTCCGCAAGTTCGAATTGTTTTCCTTATCTTCACCGCGCTCTCCCCGGTGTCCGGAAAGGCCCGCACCCGCTCACGACAGCTGTTCCTTCAGTTTTTCATAAATTTCCTCGGAGATCGCGCTCTCCAGACTGCGCTCCAGCCGCCTGCTCTTCACGACTTTCTGCAGGCACTCCGGGTTCGGGCAAATGTAGGCGCCGCGTCCCGGCTTCTTGCCGCTCGGATCCACCGAGATCTCACCGTCCGGCGCGCGCACGATGCGCACCAACTCCCGCTTGTCCTTCTTGGCCTGACAGCCCAGGCAGGTGCGCTGCGGTATTTTTCTTGGCATATTTCGTCCTCCGTCCCCGCGCCGTCCTATTCGCGCTCGTCGTCGTACTCGGATTCGTCATATTCGGATTCATCGTATTCGGACTCGTCATAGTCCGATTCGTCGTACTCGGATTCATCGTACTCGGATTCGTCGTATTCGGATTCATCGTACTCGGATTCGTCGTACTCGGATTCATCGTACTCGGATTCGTCGTATTCGGACTCGTCATAGTCCGATTCGTCGTACTCGGATTCGTCGTATTCGGATTCATCGTACTCGGATTCGTCATAGTCCGATTCGTCGTACGCCTCGTCCTCCCCGTAGCCGTACGCCTCGCGGGCCTGGCTCTCGCTCTTGATGTCGATCTTCCACCCGGTCAGTTTGGCGGCCAGCCGCGCATTCTGCCCTTCTTTGCCGATCGCCAAGGACAGCTGATAATCCGGCACGACCACCCAGGCCTTCTTCTCCTCCTCGCTGATCTCCACATCTAGCACCTTGGCCGGCCCCAGCGCGTTGGCAATATAGACGCAAGGATCCGGATCCCACTCCACGATGTCGATCTTCTCTCCCCGCAGTTCGGAGACAACGGCCTGCACGCGCACACCGCGCGTGCCGATACAGGCCCCGACGCAGTCCACATTCGGATCGTTCGAGCAGACTGCCAGCTTCGAACGGGAGCCTGCCTCGCGGGCGACGCCTTTGATCTCCACCACGCCGTCCTGGATCTCCGGCACCTCCAGCTCGAACAGCCGCTTCAGAAGGCCGGGGTGCGTGCGCGAGACGATGATCTGCGGTCCCTTCGGCGATCGCCGCACCTCCACGATATAGGTCTTGATGCGGTCAAACATCGCGTAGGTTTCGCCTGGGATCTGCTCCGCGGGCCCCAGAACGGCCTCGATCTTTCCCAGGTCGATATAATAATTGCGGTTTTCGATGCGCTGAATCGTGCCGGTGACGATATCGCTCTCGCGCTCGGAGAATTCGCTGTAGATCATGCCGCGCTCCGCCTCCCGGATGCGCTGCACCACGACCTGTTTTGCCGTCTGTGCCGCAATGCGGCCGAAATTGCGCGGCGTCACCTCATCCCGCACGATATCGCCCGCCTGGTAGTGCGGATCGCGTTTTTGCGCGTCCTCCAGAGAGATCTCCGTCTTCTCGTTCGTCACTTCCTCCACCACATCGTAGCAGGTGTAGACATGAAAATCGCCCGTCTCCTTGTTGAGGTCGACCTGCACGTTCTGGGCGGTGCCGAAATTTTTCTTATAGGCGGAGATCAGGGCCGCCTCCACAGCGTCGAGGATGATCTCCGGCTCGATGCCTTTCTCCCTGCACAAATCATTCAGCGCCTGCAACAACTCTGTGCTCACTTTTTTACACGCCTCCTCGCAGCAATTTGCACCCGGACCGACAAGATGCTCCGTCCGGAACTATGCCGTTTTTCAAAACTTCCCTGTTTCCGAACTCCAAAATTTTAAAAATCCCACACGAGGTTCGCCTTGCTGATCAGCGCGCGCGGGATCCGCACCTCCGCGCCGTCCACCTCCAGGCTCACAGAATCCTCCGTAGTCTCCCCCAGGATGCCGACGAACTGCTTCCGTCCCGCCACCTCCGCAAAGGTTCGGATCTCCACTTTCTCTCCCCGAAAGCGCAGAAAATCCTTCATGCGCTTGAGCGGCCTCTCGATCCCCGGGGAGGAAACCTCCAGGTGGTAGGCCTGCGGAACGGGATCCGCGACCTCCAGCACGTCGCTCAGACTGCGGCTCATGCGCTCGCAGTCGTTCAGATCCACACCGCCGTCCGCATCCTTGTCCAGGAACAGGCGCAGGTACCACTCGCTGCCCTCCTTGACATACTCCACATCGATGAGCTCCAGGCCCTGCTCCGATGCGATCGGCTCCGCCAATTTCCAGACGGTATCTTCAATCTTACCCATCTCTTCACCTCCCGCGCGGAAACACCTCCGCGCAATACCCGCAGCAGAGCCGCAGCGCATCCGCGCGGCTTTGCCCCGTCTGCCCCGCCCGCGCCGGATCGGCGGCGGGCCGGATTTTTCCTCGATATAAACAAGAAAGAGCGGGTTTCCCCACTCTTTGAGCAAAAATCTTCGACTGAAAGTATCATACCACAGGTTTCCCCGCATGGCAAGAAGAATTTTGTGTTTCCTCACACAATTTGGCGCTTTCTGTCAGTCCTTCGCTTTCGTCCGCGATCCGCGAAACTGTGTATAGTCATAGTCCGCGGGCCGCAGTTCCGCCCGCGGCACCGGCGTAAGGCGCGCGTCTGTCACGGGGCGCAGCGCCACCGCGCCCGCAAGGACAGCGTAGTGTTCCTCGGCGCTCTCCAGGAGGTGGCCGCTGAGCCAGGCGCGCCGCTCGAAACGGTTCTCATAGCAGCGCAGATCGGCGAAGATCCCGATGCGCGCCGGCTCCGCCAGATCGAGCGTCTGCGCCGGCAGCATGGTCTCGGGCGCCAGCGCCCGCAGCCAGGCCGGATACCCCTCCGCCGCCACGGTGACGCGCCCGCCGTGCTTCTCCCCGTCCAGATAGCCGAGAAAGGCGTCCCGGACAAGCGCCTGCTCCGATACCGTGTGCAGTTCCACCCGCGCCAAGAGCGCCGCGGCGCAGACCAGAACCACGGCAAGAATCAGGAGCAGGCGCAGCCGGCTGTGTTTTCCCGCGCGCGCCGCCAAGGATCAGTACTCCGCCGGCAACTGCTTCAGCTGCGCCTGGGTGAACACGGGCCCGTCCAGGCAGACATAGCAGGAACCGATGTTGCACCGGCCGCATTTGCCGATCCCGCACTTCATGCGCAGCTCCAGCGTGGTGATGATCTCCTCATCCTGAAAGCCCAGAGCGGAGAGCACCGGCAGCGAGAGCTTGATCATGATCGGCGGGCCGCAGACCACCGCGATCTGCGGGGCGGGCGCGACTTCCTTGATGAAGTCCGGTACAAAGCCGACGTGGCCGTCCCAGCCCTCCTGCGGACGATCGGTGGTCACATGAACCTCCGTGCCCGGCACTTTGGGCCAGTTCTCAAACAGATCCTGCTTGAAGCACAGGTCGTCCTTGCTCCTGGCGCCGTAGATGACGGTCAGCTTGCCGAACTCCGCGCGGTGTTCCATGCAGTAGAGGATCAGGCTCCGGACAGGCGCCAGCCCGATTCCGCCGGCCACAAAGGTGATGTCGCGGCCCTTCATGGTCTCGACGGGGAAGCCGTTTCCGTAAGGCCCGCGGATGCCGACCTCCTGGCCGACCTCCATCTCGTGGAGCGCATCGGTCAGAAGCCCGGTCTTCTTCACCGCCATATCGATATAGTCCTCGCCCTGGCTGGTGATGGAGAACATGGCCTCGCCGATGGCGGGCATGGAGTACATGCCCAGCTGGCCGGGCATCGGGGTGAAGGGCTTCTGCCCCTCCGGCGTCGTGATGCGGAAGGTTTTGATGTCCGGCGTCTCGTCGATGATCTCGCGGACGATGCCGATTTTGGGTACCAGATTGTTGATGCGTTTCACATCGCTTGCAGCAGCAACTCTCACACGAATCCCTCCTTATTCCCCGATGACCTGTCTGGCAAACTTGGTGATGTCCAGGTTGACCGGGCATTTGGCTACGCAGCGGCCGCAGCCAACGCACAGGAACATCCCGTGCTTTTCGTTGAAATACTGCAGCTTGTGCAGGAACCGGTTGCGCACCCGCTCCTTTTTCGTGGGACGCGGATTGGCCCCTCCGGCCATCTGTGTATACTCGCCAAACATACAGCTGTCCCAGGTGCGCAGTTTGAGCCCCGCCTCGCCGCGCATCTTGTTGTTGATGTCGAAGCAGTGGCAGGTCGGGCAGATATAGGTGCAGGTTCCGCAGTTGAGACATTTGAACTGATAGCTGTCCCAGATGGGATCCTCGAACATCCCGTGGAGTTTCTCCGGCAGGCCGCTCGGATCAAAGCGGATGGCCTGCGGCTCCGGCGCGGGCAGCTTCGCTTCGCCGTCCGCAAGCGCCATGCCCTCCAGGGCCTTTTCCCCTTTCTCGGAGACGGCCTCCAGGCCGTAGGCATCCCCGAGATCATACACCTGCACGTCGGCGATGCCTTCCTTGGCGTGCAGCCGGTCGATGCCCATGGATTCACAGAAACAACTCGGCTGCGGCGTGTTGCAGGCGAGGGCGAAGACGGTCGTGTGCTCCCGCTTGTCCTGGTACTGCGGATCGACATATTCCTCTCCCAAGAATACACAGTCCAGGCAGTCGATCGCCTTCACGTCGCAGTGGCGCACGCCGAAAACGACCTGCTCCCTCGCAAGCGGTGGCATCTCCTCGATTGCCAGCTGTTTGCCCTGCGCCCGGAAACGGTACATGGCCTCCGACTGCGGCAGGTAGACGGTCTTGGGGGATACGGTCACGTTGCGATCCAGATAGAGAGAGGAGATCCCCGCTTCTACCTGGCTGTAGGGCGCGAACTGCGTCAGTCCGTCGTAGTCCACGGGAACCAGGACGGTATAGCGCGCGGCAAGCTGCGCCAGGAATTCGTTCAGTTTTGCTTTTTCGAGAAATTTCACAGTCGCCGCCTCCTTTACATAAATTCTTCCGGATCGCTCGTCTCGAAGTGGCTCAGCGGCACGGTGCTCTCTGTCTCCATGCCGGCCTCATACGGTCCGAAGAGCTGATCGATATCCTGGATGAACTTTTTGTTCATCAGCATGATCGGGATATCGGACGGGCAGACCATCTCGCACTGGCCGCACTCGACGCAGCGGCCGGCCACATGGAAGGCGCGAGTCACGCCGTAGAACTCGTTCTCCGAGGCGTTGATGTCTTTGCTCTGCCATCCGGAGGCACTCTGGTCAAAGATGCAGCTGATGCAGTTGCAGGCGGGACAGATGTTGCGGCAGG
Source organism: uncultured Peptococcaceae bacterium (assembly GCA_964606855.1). Taxonomy (GTDB): domain Bacteria; phylum Bacillota; class Peptococcia; order Peptococcales; family Peptococcaceae; genus UBA7185. Next base: position 4,939 of record CAZSHM010000021.1, on the reverse strand, counting down.
CATAGCAGCGGATACACTTGCTGTACTGCTCCTGCCAGAAGGCATACCGCTCTTCCGGCGTCATGGCCTCGATGGCCTGCACATCGTCAAACTTCTTCGCCGTGCAGCGCGGCGTCACGTCCTCGCCGATCTTTCTGTCAAAGACCACGGGATTGGGATGGCGGCACTCTTGGCACGCCTTGGCCAGCGGCACCTCCGCCCCCTCGGGCAGCCGCGCGGCCTCCTTGGCACTCTTCATGCCGGGGCAGGGCACGCCGATGACGATGCACTTGTCGGCGCTGATGCGGTGATCCTGGATCAGGCGGTTGTAGGCGCGGGTGTCGCAGCCCTTGGCGAAGATGGCGACTTTGTCGTCGCTGTAGATGAAATCGATCAGGTAGATGCTCAGGTTCTGCTGGCAGTATTCATCCCAGATCAGTCTGTCGACCTCCGCGGCGTCGCGGATCATCACCGGTGTGGAATTGTAAGGCATGGTGCCCTTCTCCCATCCGATCACGACGGTGGCTTCGCCGCTCTCCAGGAGTTCCCTGGCCACGGCCCGCATTTCGTTCTGGGTATCAGACATTGACATCGTTCTCCACCGCCTTTTCTTCTTCGCGCTGTTCCACCGGGATCTCCGGGATCTGCACCCGCATATCGTCCCGCAGCCTGTCGTTGGGCCCGATGGCTTTCACCTCTTGGATCATCTCGGTCACCACCTGCTGGAATTTGGGCCCCTCCGCGCCGGAGATCCATCTTGTGTGGAAGCGCCTGGCGTCGATGCCCATGTAATCCAGCATCCGGGTGATCAGCAGAAAACGGCGGCGGGTATAATAGTTGCCCGTCGTATAGTGGCAGTCGCCCGGATGGCATCCCGCCACCAGCACCCCGTCGATGCCGCGCTGGAAGGCTCGGATGACGAACTGCGGGTTGACGCGGCAGGAGCAGGGCACACGCAGCACGCGGACGTTCGGCGGATACTGCAGGCGGCTCGTGCCGGCCAGGTCCGCGCCCGCATAGGTACACCAGTTGCAGGCAAAGACCAGGATTTTCGGCTCAAAGTTTTCCGGCTGCGCGCCGTCTACTGGATTGTTTGACATAATGCGTCCACCTCCGCTAAGATTTGTGCGTTTGTAGCGTGCTTCAGATTGGCGGCGCCGCTGCGGCAGGTCACGGTGCAGGCGCCGCAGCCCTGGCAGAGACTGCTGTTGACCTTGGCCACGAGGCGCTCCACTTTCTGTCCGGCCACGCGGTCGGGGATCGTCTCGAGCGAGATGGCCTTATACGGGCAGACCGGGACGCACAGTCCGCAGCCGGCACAGAGCTTGGGATCGATCACGGATACGCTCGGCTCGATCTCCAGCTGATCCTTGGAGAGCAGCGCGCAGACCTTGACGGCCGCGGCGCCCGCCTGCGCGACGGAATCCGGGATGTCTTTCGGCCCCTGGCAGCAGCCGGCCAGAAAGACGCCGGCGGTGTGGGTCTCCACCGGACCCAGCTTGGGATGGGATTCCGTGAACCAGCCGTCCTTGTCGTAGCTAATGCCGACGATCTGGGCCATCTTCTCGGAGTCGGGGTTGGGGATCATCGCGTCCGCCAGAATGACAAGGTCGGCCGCGACCTCCACCTGCCGGCCCAGAAGGGTGTCCTCCCCCAGAACCATCAGCTGTTCCCCGTCCTGATAGATCTTGGAGACGCGCCCGCGGATATACTCCACGCCGTACTCCTCCCGGGTGCGGTTGTAAAACTCATCGTACAGTTTGCCCGGCGTGCGCACGTCCATATAAAAGACATAGACCTTCGTGTCGGGGCAATGGTCGCGGATCATCGTGGCCTGCTTTGCGGTATACATGCAGCAGGTTCTGGAGCAGTAACTCTTGCCGTGCTCCGGATCGCGGGAGCCGACGCACTTGACCAGTACGACGGTCTTTGGCTCCTTGTGGTCGGAGGGCCGCACGATGTGGCCCATGGTCGGGCCGGAAGCATTGACCAGCCGCTCAAAGTGCAGACCGGAGATGACGTCCGGATAGGTTCCGTAGCCGTACTCGCCGTAGACGCTGTGGTCGAACTGCTGATAGCCCGTCGCCATGACGATGGCGCCGTACTGCTCGGTGATCAGCTCGTCCTCCTGCTCGTAGTCGATGGCGCCGGCGGGGCAGAACTTGGCGCAGATGCCGCAGGCGTCCTTGCCGTTCGCCCTGCTCTTAAATTTCAGGCAGTTTGCCCGGTCGATGACGGGCTTGTTCGGGATGGCCTGCGGGAACGGCGTGTAGATGGCGGTGCGCTTCTGCAGGTTCATATTGAATTCATCGTCCGCTCTGCCGGGGCACTTGGTCATGCAGGTGCCGCAGCCGGTGCACTTGCTCATATCCACCGAGCGCGCCTTCTTGCGGATCGTCACTTCAAAGTTGCCCACGTAGCCGTCCACATGCTCCAGCTCCGCGTAGGTGATCAGCTTGATGTTGGGATGGCTGTTCGCGTCCACCATCTTCGGCGTCAGGATGCAGGCCGAACAGTCGATGGTCGGGAACGTCTTGTCCAGCTGGGCCATCTTTCCGCCGATGGAGGGCGTGCGCTCCAGAATGTCGACCTGGTAGCCGTTGTTGGCAATATCCAGCGCGCACTGGATGCCGGCGATTCCGCCGCCCACCACCAGGGCGCGCTTGGTGACAGGGGCATGCCCCTTCTCCAGTCTCTCGTCCTTGCAGACCTTGGCGATGGCCATCTCGACCAGATCAATCGCCTTCTCCGTGGCCTCCTCGTTCTTGCCGGCGTGAACCCAGGAGCACTGCTCCCGGATGTTCGCCATCTCAAACATCTAGGGATTGAGCCCCGCTTTCTCCACACAGGCGCGGAACGTCTTTTCGTGCATCCGCGGCGAGCAGGACGCCACCACCACGCGGTTCAGATTGTGCTCCCGGATCGCGTTCTGGATCAGTTCCTGTCCCGGTTCGGAACACATATATTTGTAGTCCGTGCTGAATACGACGCCCGGATACGTTCTCACGCGCTCCGCGACTTTGGCGCAGTCGATCACCGAGCCGATGTTGGAGCCGCAATGACAGATAAATACACCTACGCGTTCCACGCTGCATCACCGCCTTCGCTCGTATTGCCGATTTTGTTCAGAGTATCCATGGCCGGAATAAAGTGCCGGTTGATGCCCAGCTCCTTCGGATCCATGCCCAGCGCCACGCCGATCATTTCCGTGATGAAATAGACGGGAATGTTGTAGGCCGTGTACTTTCTGCTCAACTGATCCTGCCGCAAATCCAAATTGGAATGGCACATCGGGCAGGCCGTGACGATCGCGTCCGCGCCCGTCTTCTTGGCGGCGTCCATGATCTTTTTCGTCATGTCCAGCCCCACCTGCGGCCGGCAGGCCGTGAGACTGCCGCCGCAGCACTCCGTCTTGAAGCCCCAGGGCAGTACCTCCGCGCCCAGCGCGCGCAGAATCTCGTCCATGCTGACGGGATTCTCCACATCATCGCAGGCCAACTCCGGCGGGCGCGACATCAGGCAGCCGTAGTAGGTCAGCAACTTCAGGCCCTTCAGCGACTTCACCGCCTTCTCCGCGATGGCCGCCGGCCCCAGATCGCGATAGAGAATATCCGTGAGGTTTCTGGCCTTGCTCTTGCCGGTGTAGGGTCGGCCGATGATCTCCTCGATCTTGGCCCGCGTCTCCTCGGACTCCGTGACCGCGAGTTCCACTTTTTTGCTCCTGGAATAGCAGGCCGCGCAGGGGATGGCCACATCCAGGCCGGCAGCCTCCGCGATCGCCATGTTGCGGGCCGGCAGCGCGAGGGAGAGCCAGTGTCCTCTGGCGTGGGCGCTGCTCGCGCCGCAGCAGTTCCAGTCCGGAATCTCAATCAGGTTGATGCCCAGCGCCTGGGCAACCGCCTTGGTGGACTTTTGAAATTCAATCCCCGTTGACTCGAGAGAACAGCCGGGATAGTATGCATAATCCATTATTGCTGACCCCCCTCTTCGCGATCCATCGCTTCCGCTTTCTCAAGGATGGACTTGATCTCGCCCATATTCTTGGATCTATACGGAAGCAACTTCAGCTTGCGCTTGACGATATAGGGGACGCCGTAGTAGACATCCTGAAAAATCTTGCCCGTGTAGAAGTTGCGCCCCACAATCAGCCCCGGCTCGTACATGCGCCCCAGGTTGCCGATGATGCCCATCCACACACTGTGGAATTTGTCCACATTCTTCTCCGCCACAAAGCCGTGCTCCTTGGCCATGATGCGCAGCGTCTCCATCACCTGCGCTACATCCACCCCTTTGGGGCAGCGTGTCGAGCAGGTGGTGCAGGCGGCGCACAGCCAGATGGAATTGCATTGCATCGCTTCATCGATCAGCCCCATCTGCGCCAGGCGCATCACCCTGTTGGTGGGAACGTCCATGTGGTCGCCCACCGGACAGCCGGCAGAACATTTTCCGCACTGGTAGCACTTGGAAACGTTCACGCCGCTGCGTCTGAGGAACTCCTGCATCAGTTCTTCGTTTTTCTCTTGCCTTTCATTCAGCGTCAACAGTACCACTCCCCCTTGGTTGTCTTGGTTGTCCCAGAACAAACGCTTTCCAGCGCCTTGTATCCGCGTTTTGCATCACACCGGCCTCTTGCGCCCGCACCGACCGGCGTCCCACGCCGGCAGCGATCTCTCCGCGGGCAGGTTGAGCCGTGTGCCTTGTGAACTCGCGAAACTACCTTTCATTATATAATAACAAAAAATAAAATTCCATAGAAAAAAGTAAACGTCAGCACAAATTTTTTGTATCGGAATACCAGTTCTCCCTTTTCGGCGCAAGCAGACCCGCTCCGGATCATAAAACGGCCGCACGCTCGATCCCGCCGCGATCTGCCAGCGCTTTTCGAATTTGGCAGTCTGCGGCGAAATCCGCCGCAGTTTGACACCTAAAACGAGAAAAAAGTCCCTTAAACCTTTTGGTT
>CAZSHM010000020.1:0-29757 GCA_964606855.1 uncultured Peptococcaceae bacterium | reverse complement strand
GGATGGGCGAGGTGGCGGCGCGGCTCAGCGATTACTGCGTGGTGACCTCGGACAATCCCCGCACGGAGGATCCGGCGGAGATCCTGCGGGAGATCCTGCCCGGTGTCAGGCAGCACATGGGGCCGGAGCGCTACCATGTGGAAGTGGATCGGCGGCAGGCCATCCGCTACGCGGTGCGGATGGCGGAAGCGGGGGATGTGGTGCTCCTGGCGGGCAAGGGCCATGAGACGTATCAGGAGGTGCAGGGTCAGAAGCGGCACTTTGACGATTACGAGGAGGCCCGGGCGGCCATGGCGCTGCGGCAGGCGGAGGCCGGGACGGCGGAACCGGCTGCCGGAGAGGAATCCTAGCGGAACGGGAAAAGCCGGGGCGCGGAGGAAGGATCCCGGGAGAGATGCGCGGAAAGAGATAGGCGGAACTAGAGCACAAGGGCAGAGGTGATTGGATGCGGGAGACACTGGAGACACTGGCGCGGGAGCTGGGGTATTCCTATCGGCGGCCAGAGGGAGCAAAAAAAGAAGAGGCGCCGTGCGTCACAGGAATTTCGGTGGACAGCCGGAGTGTGCAGGCGGGGGATCTGTTTGTCGCGATTGCCGGAGAGACGACCGACGGGCACCGCTATCTTCGGCAGGCGCTGGAGCGCGGCGCGGCGGCGGTGGCGGTGTCCGACGAGCGGGCGGCGCTGGACGCGGGCATCGGCACGTATCTGCTCGTGGATGACGGGCTGCACATGATCCAGCGGCTGGCAGCCTGGCTGCGCCGCCGGACATCCGCGCCGGTGATCGCGGTGACCGGCAGCACCGGAAAGACCAGCACAAAGGACTTTTTGGCGGCGCTCTTGTCGGCGCTGGGGCCTGTGGTCGCCACGCACGGCAATCAGAATACGGAGCTGGGCGTACCGCTCACGCTCTGCCGCCTGGAGGAGACGACGCGCGCGGTGGTGCTGGAGATGGGGATGCGCGGCCTGGGGCAGATCGATTTTCTCTGCCGGCTCGCCGCGCCGGATCACGGCATCATCACGAACATCGGCCTGGTGCACAGCGAATTTGTGGGCAGCCGGGAAAATATCGCGAAGGCCAAGTGCGAGATGCTGCCCTACCTGCGGGAGGACAGCGTCCTTGTGCTGAACAAAAAGGACGAGCCGCTCCTGACGCCGTGGCTGAAGGATTTTCGCGGGCGCGTTGTCTGGTTCCACGAGACGGACGCGCGCTGCGATTTGTGGGCCGACGAGATCCGCGAGGAGGCGGACAGCGTCGAGTACCGCCTGCACTGGCGGGACGGCACGGCGGAGCGCAGCCAGTGGATCACCCTGCCGGGGCTGGGCCCGCACAACGTGTCCAACTCGCTGGCGGCAGCCGCCTGCGCGCTCTCCCTCGGCGTTCCATGGGAGGAGATCGGACCGCGCCTCGGGGCGGCACAACTCTCGGGGCAGCGGCTGAAGGTCGCTGTGAACGCCGCGGGGGTCTCGGTGATCGATGACGCCTACAATGCCAATCCGGACTCGGTGAAGAGCGCGCTCCGGGTGCTGCGGTCGCGGGAAGGCGCGCGGCGGATCGCGGTGCTGGGCGCGATGCTGGAGTTGGGACAGTACGAGGAAGCGTGCCACCGTGAGATGGGCAAATTCGCCGCGACACTGGGGCTTGACCGCCTGGTCGCCGTGGGAAGGCTGGGGCGGCTGCTCGGCGAGAGCGCGGCGGAGGCGGGCATGGATGTGGCCTTTGCCGCCGACAACGAGGAAGCGATTCAGATCCTGCGGGCCTATCTGAAGCCGGGGGATGTCGTGCTGGTCAAGGGCAGTCATCTGGCAAATCTGGAGCCGATCGTGCAGAGCTTGATGGGGTGAAGCGATGGGACAAATGCTATTGCCATTTTTGATAGGGCTCGGGACCTGTCTGCTTTTAGGACCGTTTCTGATCCCTGTGCTGCGCCGCCTGAAATTCGGGCAGAGCGAGCGCACGGACGGGCCGCAGCGCCATCTGCAGAAGCAGGGCACGCCCACCATGGGCGGCGTGATGTTTTTCTTCAGCCTGGCGCTGGGCACCGTGCTCGCGGGCGGTGCGGATTCCATCGGCTGCTACCTGCTGCTCACGGCGCTGGGCTTTGGGCTCATCGGTTTTATAGACGATTTTATTAAGGTGAAGAAGCATCGTTCTCTGGGACTCACGGTGATGCAGAAGTTTGTGGGGCAGGTCGGTTTCGCCTTTCTCCTGGCCTGGGGCGCGATGCGCGGGCTGCATCTGAGCACGGAGGTAGTGGTTCCGCTGTTCGGCTGGAGTGTGGATTTTGGCTGGCTCTATCTGCCGTTTCTCATGTTTCTGATCGTGGGGACCACAAACGCGGTCAATCTGACCGACGGGCTGGACGGACTCGCCTCCGGCGTGACGTTTCTGGTGGCGGTCGGATATGCGCTGATCGGCGTGATGAACGGCGAGCACGCGGCGGTGGTGTTTGCCTCGGCGCTTGCGGGGAGCTGCCTGGGATTTCTCTGCTTTAACCGTTATCCGGCGAGAATTTTCATGGGAGATACCGGTTCTCTGGCACTGGGGGGCGCGGTGGCGGCACTGGCCATCGTCACCAAGACGGAGCTGCTCCTGCCCCTGATTGGCATCATCTATGTGGCGGAAGTGGTCTCCGACATCATCCAGGTTGGCGTCTACAAGTGGAAGAAGGTGCGCGTCTTTAAAATGGCGCCGCTGCACCATCACTTTGAGCTGTGTGGCTGGTCGGAGCCGCGCGTGGTGGTGACTTTCTGGGCTGTGACTGCGGCGGCGGTGGCGCTGGCGATCGTGTGCTACGGCCTGACGCCGATGCCGGTATAGCCGCGCAGACGAGGAGAGAAGCCGCGCCCGGGAATGGCTGGAGCGGGAAAAGGACAGAGCGGGAGCACAGAAAGGGAGATGGCGCGGATGGACACGGCGGAGCGCGGCGGCGCATATGACGGACGGAACATACTGGTGATCGGCGCGGGCCGCAGCGGTCTGGCGAGCGCCGAGTTTCTCGCGCGACGGGGCGCGCGGGTGATTTTGGCGGATCAGCAGGAGCCCGCCCGCTCAGAGACGCTGGACTCGCTCAAAGCGCTGGGCGTCGAATGCCTGTGGGGCGGGCAGCCCGACGTGGCGTGCCTGGGCGTGGAGGAGATCGTCGTCAGCCCCGGCGTACCGCTCTCCATCCCGCCCCTGGTCTATGCCAGGGCACAGGGCATCCCGGTGACGGGCGAGCTGGAGCTCGCCTACCGGAACTGCGCCGCGCCGTTTGTGGCCATCACCGGAACGAACGGAAAAACGACCACCACCACGCTCTGCGGAGAACTGTTGAAAAAACGCTGGCAGCCGCGGGGACGGCGCGTTCTGGTCGGCGGAAACATCGGCGTGCCGCTGATCCGCGAGGTGCCGTATCTGACGGCGGAGGACGTGGTGGTCGCGGAGGTGAGCAGCTTCCAGCTGGAGACGACGGAGCAGTTCCGGCCGCACCTGGCGCTGATGCTGAACCTCACGCCGGACCACTTGGACCGCCACGGCGACATGGAGGGGTATCTCGCCGCCAAGGCGAAGATTTTCGCCAATCAAACCGCCGCGGACGCGCTGGTGCTCAACTACGACGACCCGCGGCTGCGCGCCCTGGAGGGGCGGAGCGGAAGCCGGGTGATCTTTTTCAGCCAGCGGGAAAAGCTGACGGAGGGGGTCTATCTGGACGGGGAGCGGGTGATGCTCGCACTGGACGGCGCGGAGACCGCCATCTGCCGCGCGGGGGAGATCGCTATCCGGGGGCGGCACAACCTGGAGAACGCCATGGGCGCCATCGCGCTTGCGTTTCTGAGCGGCGTCGCGCCGGAGGATATCCGGCAGGTGCTGATGGAGTTTCCGGGCGTCGAGCACCGTCTGGAACCGGTTCGCACCCTGCACGGCGTACTCTACATCAACGATTCCAAGGGGACGAACCCGGATTCCACCGTCAAGGCTCTGGAGGCCTGCGACCGCCCGGTGGTGCTGATCCTGGGCGGCAAGAACAAGGGCAGCGATTTCACGGAGCTGGCGCGGCTGGTGCGGCAGCGCGTGAAAGCGGCGGTGGTGCTGGGGGAAGCGCGGGAGACGATCGCGGCGGCGCTCCGGCAGGCGGGGTTTGAGCAGTTTGTGGAGAAGGAAACCTTTGACGAGGCGGTGGCCGCGGCGGCCGCGGCGGCCGTGCCCGGGGATATCGTGCTCCTGTCGCCTGCCTGCGCCAGCTGGGACATGTTTTCTAACTTCGAGGAGCGCGGGCGGCGCTTTAAAGAGTTGGTCGGGGCCATGAACTGAGCACCTGGGCACCGCGCGGCGGAAGTTCGGCGGAACAGGGCGGATTTGAGAAAGGAGGGGACGTCGCATGGAGCGGAAAGGGCCGGCGGACTTGCTGCTGTTCTTTGTCACACTGCTACTTCTGGCCATCGGGCTGGTCATGGTGCTCAGCGCCAGCTCCTACGACGGCCTCCTGCACTACAATGACGCACTCTACTATTTCAAGCGGCAGCTGGTCTTCATGCTGCTGGGATTCATCCTGATGTTCATCATGATGCATGTCAAGCCGGAATTGGTCAAGGCCGCGGCGGTTCCGGCGCTCATCGTCTGCATCGTGATGCTGATGCTGCTCCCGTTTGTCGGCGTGGAGGTGGGCGGCGCGAAGCGCTGGCTGGGGAGCGGCAGCATACGGTTCGCGCCGGCGGAGATCGCAAAGCCCGTGGTGATCGTCTTCTTTGCCATGTGGCTGAGCTCCCTGGGCAAGCGCAATCTGCAGACATTTAAGGGGTTCCTCTACACGCTGATCCTGATGGCCGTGGTTCCCACGCTGGTGGTGCTTGCGTCCACGGATCTGGGGACCGCCATCGCGATCGCCGGGGCGCTGCTCTGCATGATGATCGCGGCGGAGGTGCCCTGGCGCTATCTGCTCTGTACGATGGGCGCGGGCGTGGCCGGCGTGGTGGCCATGATCCTTTACAAGCCCTACCGCCTGCGGCGGATCACAGCGTTCCTCGACCCCTTCTCCGACCCCCTGGGGAACGGGTACCAGGTGGTGCAGTCGCTCTACGCCATCGGCTCCGGAAAGCTCTTTGGGGTGGGACTGGGGGCCAGCCGGCAGAAGCTCCTGTATCTGCCGGAGCGCCACACGGATTTCATCTTCGCGATCATCTCGGAGGAGCTGGGCTTTGTCGGCGCGGCCTTCGTCATCCTGCTCTTCGCGATCTTCATCTGGCGCGGATTCTACATCGCGCTGCATCTGGAGGACAAATTCATGTCCCTGACGGCCTTCGGCCTGACGGCGGTGATCGGCATCCAGGCCATGATCAACATCGGCGTGGCGGTGGGCGCGATGCCCGTGACGGGCATCACGCTGCCCTTCATCAGCTACGGCGGCACATCGCTGGCTTTCATGATGGCGACGGTGGGCTTTCTGCTGAATCTTTCCCGCTACCGAAAACGATAGCGGAAGGGTGCCCGGCGGGGGATGGATCGGCGGGCGCCCCGCGGAGAGACCGGCGGTTCGGCAATCGGGAGATGGATACACAGGCGTGCGTACGGGCCGGATGCGGCGCGGACGTGCGCGGGAGGTGGTAATATGCGCGCGATCCTGACAGGCGGCGGCACGGGCGGACATATCTATCCGGCTCTGGCCATCGCGGAGCGGCTGAAGCAGCTGCACCCGGGGGATGAAGTTCTATACGTGGGCACGCAAAAGGGGCTGGAGAGCCGGATCGTTCCGCAGTGCGGCGTGCCGTTCCGGACCATCGAGGCGGAAGGCCTGCCGCGCAGAGTGAGCCCGGAGCTGTTTCGCGCGCTGTGGCGGGCCGCGCGCGGCTGTGCGCAGGCGCGGCAGATCATCCGCCAGTTCCGTCCCGATGTCGTGATCGGCACAGGCGGCTATGTCTGCGGGCCGGTGGTGTTGGCGGCGCATCTGGCAGGGGTTCCGACCATGATCCACGAGCAGAACGCCTTTCCCGGCATGACCAACAAGCTGCTCGCGCGTTTTGCCGACGTCATCCTGGTCACTTTTGCGGCGTCGGAGCAATATTTTGTACATAAGGAGCGAATCCGCCAGACCGGACTCCCGGTGCGGCAGGCGGTGCTGCAGACGAGCAAAGCGGATGGGCTCCGCTACTTCGGCTTCTCACCGGAAAAGACGACGCTTCTGGCAAGCGGCGGCAGCCGCGGTGCGCGCAGCCTGAACCGGGCGATGGCCGAGGCCTACCCTGAGCTGCTCCGGGAACCGGATCTGCAGATCCTGCACCTGACTGGCGCTCAGGATTACGAGGAAACCCTGCGCGCCATCGCCGAGCAGGGGATCGTGCCCGCGGAGTATCCGCAGCTTCTCGTGAAGCCTTATCTCGACGAGATGCAGTACGCACTGGCGGCGGCGGATCTCTGCGTGGGCCGTGCGGGCGCCACGTTCCTGGCGGAGATCACGGCCTGCGGGCTGCCGGCGATTCTGATTCCCTACCCTTATGCGGCGGAGAATCATCAGGAATACAACGCGCGCGCCCTGGCGGAGCACGGGGCGGCGGTGATGATCCTGGATGCCGAGCTGGACGGGCCGACGCTGGCGCGGAACATACTGGAGCTCTGCCGGCAGCCGGAGCGGCGTGCGCGGATGGCGGAGCAGGCGCGCAGCATGGGGCGGCGCGACGCGCTCGATCAGATCGTGGCGCTGGCGGAACAGTACCGGCGGGAGTAACGGGAGGGAATGTTTGTGTTGCAGGATAGAGAACACGCACATATTTACTTCATCGGGATCGGCGGCATTGGCATGAGCGGGATCGCGGAGATCCTCCTGGATCAGGGATACAGGGTTTCCGGCTCGGATGTACGGGCGTCCGGTGTGACGGAACGGCTGCAGCAGAAAGGGGCCGGCATCTGTATCGGACAGAGGGCGGAGAACATCGGCGCGGATGTGACGCTGGTGGTGCGCTCCAGCGCGATCCGCGAGAACAACGTGGAGCTTGTGCAGGCGCGGCGGCTGCATCTGCCGGTGCTGCACCGCTCCCAGATGCTCGCGGAGCTGATGCGGGGGAAACGCGCCGTCTGCGTTGCCGGTTCCCACGGCAAGACGACGACGTCCTCGATGATCGCGCTGATGCTCGAACTGAATCAGCTGGATCCGACCATCGTGCTGGGCGGAGAACTTGCCCAGATCGGCAGCAACGCGAAACTGGGCCGGAGCGATCTCCTGGTCGCGGAGGCGGACGAGAGCGACGGCTCGTTCCTCAACTTGCTGCCGTGGATGGCGGTTCTGACGAATGTGGAGGAGGATCACCTGGATCACTACAGGGATCTGGCGGAGATCCGGCAGGCGTTTGCGGATTTTGTAAAGCTGACGGGCGAGGACGGCATCGCCGTGCTCAACTGGGACTGCCAGGAAACGCGGGAGATGGCGGCGGACGCCCCGGGGCGGGTGATCAGTTACGGTATGGCGGAGGACGCGCAGATCTCCGGCCGGAACTGGCGCTGTGCGGACGGGAAGAACCAGGTGGACGTGTACCGGGACGGGCTCTGTCTGGGCACCCTGGAACTGCAGATTCCGGGTCTGCACAACATCAGCAACGCGCTGGCCGCGACGGCGGCGGGACTTGCGCTGGGACTCGACTTTTCTCAGATTCGGGCGGGACTGGCGGCGTTCGGCGGTGCGCGGCGCAGATTTCAGCTTCTGGGCGCGGTGGGCGGCGTCCGGATCATCGACGACTATGCGCACCATCCGACAGAGATCGCCTCGACCATCCAGGCGGCGCGCAGCGTGCATCCGGATCGCCTGGTGGTGGTCTTCCAGCCGCACCGCTACAGCAGGACGAAATTTCTGGCCGAGCGCTTCGCGCAGAGTTTCGATCTGGCCGACGAGGTGATCCTGACGGATGTCTACTCCGCCGGGGAGGCGCGCGAGGAGGGCGAGGAGAGCGACGCCATCGCGGCGCGCATGCGGCGCCCGGTGCGTCTCGTGCACCGGGAGACGCTGAATCAGTTTCTGCTGGACTTTGTGCGGCCGGGCGACATGGTTCTGATGATGGGCGCGGGAAATATCTGGCAGAACTCGCTGCAGCTGGTGGAGGATCTGAAGCAGCGGCAGTGAGCGCCGAAGCGCGGACAAAGGCGGGTTCGCGGGCAAAATCGAAGGACAGGCGGTTGAGGGCGATGCGCGTCAGACAAAATGAACCCATGCGAAATTACACAACCTGGCAGATCGGCGGACCGGCCGAGCTGTTTCTGGAACCGGAGTCCGTGGAGGAACTGGAGCGAGCGCTGCGCGCGCTGTGCGCGCGGGGCGTGGAAGTCCACGTTGTGGGCGGAGGCTCGAACCTGCTGGTCTCCGACGCGGGCATTGCCGGGGCGGTCATCCATCTGGGCGGCAGTCTCTGCGGCCTGGAAATCAAGGAGGATACCGTGGTGGCGGAGGCCGGCGTGCCTCTGCCCTTTTTGGCTGCGAAGGCGGCGGAGGCCGGACTTTCCGGCCTGGAGTTCGCCGCCGGGATTCCCGGCACGGTGGGCGGCGCGGTGGTGATGAACGCGGGCGCCTACCAGAGCCAGATGTCCGATGTCGTCCGCAGCGTGCGCTGTTGTGCGCGGGACGGCACGGCGCTCCGGTGGCTCCCGGCGGAAGCGTGTGGCTTTCGCTACCGCGGCAGCCGGTTTCGCCGCGAGGATGCGCCGGTCGTGGCGGCGGCCGAGTTCGCCCTGCGCGCCGGCGATAAAAAGGAAATTTTGGCGCGGATGCAGGCAAATAGCGCGGCGCGCAGGGCAAAGCAGCCGCTCGGGCTGCCTAGCGCCGGCAGCGTCTTTCAAAATCCGCCCGGAGACGCCGCAGGCCGCCTGATCGAGGCCGCGGGCGCCAAGGGGTGGCGCGAGGGCGGCGCCGCCGTCTCGGAGAAACACGCCAACTTTATCGTCAACCTGGGCGGAGCGACCTGCGGCGATGTTCTCCGGCTGATCCGGCGGATCAAGGAGGCCGTCCTGGCGCAATCGGGCGTGCTGCTGGAGGAAGAGATCCGCTTCCTGGGCAGAGAAAAATTTTAAAGTGCAGTAGACAACCTGGAAATCCTTTGCTATAATGGATTAGATAAGAGGTTCGTTAAGCGTAGTGAGGTCTATGAATCCTACAGACAAAATTGTGGACTTGGACGCATATAAGGCGAGTGCAGAGCGGGAGCAAGCCGCGCAAAACCGGCGGGATGCCCCGCCCAAGCGGCGGCGCCGCTCCGTCCGGAAGGGCGCGCGCGTCTGCGGCGTTGTACTGCTCGTGGCGGTCTGTCTGTTCCTAGGTGCAAACCTTCCGCTCTTCCGCATCGACACCATCACGGTGACGGGCATCAACTCGCTCACCGAGGAGAAAGTGCTCGCGCTCTCCGGCATCCAGCCGGGGGATAATCTCTTTTTTGCGCACACGGGAAAGGCGAAAGAGGCGCTGCGGCTGAACCCCTTCGTGGAAGACGTCACGATTCGCCGTAGCCTGCCGAGCACGCTCATCATTGAAATCCGGGAGCGCAAGTCGGTGGGCTATGTGGTCACGGCGAACGGATATGCGCAGGTGGGTGAAGGCGGACGGCTCCTGGCGATGCAGCAGTCGCTCAGCGACTACAAACTGCCGGTCATCAGCGGCATCGACATCACGGAAGTCCCCACGATCGGCGGCTTCATCCAGAACGAGAAGCTGGCGCAGGCGCTGGAGATCCTGGAGAGCTGCGATCAGTCGCTCCTGGACAACATCGCCGAGCTGAACGTGGGGATGGATCACTATATCCTGGCCTATACCAATCAGCAGCTGGAGGTGCGCTTGGGGGGCTTGGATCGGATCGAGGAGCGCCTGCAGGATTTAAACGGGATATTGACCAATGTGGTGGGAGTCAAAATTCCATCGGATCAGATCTTATATATCGACATGCGGTATGAAGGCTCGCCGGTGATCAAACTGCGGGCGTGAGTTTACAATTCAGGGGAGCGTGTAGAGATGTTTGAACTGGAGAAGAATGGGACTGGGAACCTGGCCTGCATCAAGGTGATCGGTGTGGGCGGGGGCGGCGGCAACGCGGTCAACCGGATGATCGCGGCCAACGTGCAGGGCGTCGAATTCATCGCGGCAAACACGGATGCCCAGGCGCTGGAACTGTCCAAGGCGCCGACCAAGGTTCAGCTGGGCAGCAAACTGACCCGCGGTCTGGGTGCCGGCGGGAACCCCGAGATCGGCTGCAAATCCGCGGAGGAGAGCCGCGAAGAGCTCGCGCAGGCTTTAAAAGGCGCGGATCTGGTGTTTGTCACGGCCGGCATGGGCGGCGGCACGGGAACCGGCGCGGCGCCGATCGTGGCGGAAGTCGCCAAGAGTGTCGGCGCGCTGACGATCGCCATCGTGACCAAGCCGTTCACCTTCGAGGGCAAGCGCCGGCTGAAGCAGGCGCTGGAGGGCATCGAGCGCCTGAGCGAGCAGGTGGATTCCATCGTGACGATCCCCAACGACCGCCTGCTGCAGATCGCCGATAAGAACACCACGCTGGAGTCCGCGTTCTCCTTCGCGGACGACATTCTGCGCCAGGGCGTGCAGGGCATCTCCGATACGATCGCAAAGGCGGGCATTATCAATCTGGACTTCGCCGATGTGCGCGCCATCATGGCCAACACCGGCGTGGCGCTCATGGGCGTAGGCGTCGCCAAGGGCGAGAACCGCGCGGTGACGGCGGCGAAAGCGGCCATCTCCTCGCCGCTTTTGGAGCTCTCTATCGAGGGCGCGAGAGGAATTCTGCTCAACATTTCCGGCAGCAATCTGACGCTCCTGGAGGCACAGGAGGCGGCGGACTTTATCTATGAATCGGCCGGCACGGACGCGGACATCATGTTCGGCGCCTTTGACGAGGATTCCGGATCCGATGAGATCAAGATCACGATCATCGCGACCGGGTTCCAGCAGTCCGCGGCGGAACAGGCAGCGCAGGCGGATGCAAAGTCCGGTGTGAAAGCAAAGGAGAATGTGCGTCCGGCGCACACGCAGCAGGAGCCGGTGCGGGGCGAGATCCCGGAGCTGAAGTCTTCGCTGGACGGCGTCGTCATCCCGGAATTTCTGCTCCGCAATAAAAAGAAATAGAATCGGAATGGGACTGAGAGCGATCTGTCTGCGGGATGGATCGCTTTTTTTGCAGACGCTTTTTTGCAGAGCGGATAGGAGGGGATCCGTTGGACAGACAGATTTCACGTGTGCTTGTGGGCGCCGTGCAGGGGCGCTCCGGCAAGACCACGGTGACGCTGGGCCTTCTGCGGGCGCTGCGGGATCGCGGGCTCGCAGTACAGGCATTTAAGAAAGGACCGGATTACATTGACGCAAGCTGGATGACGTTTGCCAGTGGACGGCCGTGCCGCAACCTGGATCTCTTCATGATGGGGGAGAAGGGTGTGCGGGAGGTGTTCCTGGCCGGTTCCCGGGATGCGGACATCCGTGTGGTGGAGGGCTCGATGGGGCTTTTTGACGGGCTGGACGTGGACGGCAGCTGCAGCAGCGCCGAAGTGGCCGCTCTGCTGCGGACGCCGGTGCTGTTGGTGGTCAACTGCACGCGGCTGACCCGCAGCGCGGCGGCGCTCGTCAACGGGGTGGTGGGCTTTGACCCGCGCGTCCGGATCGGCGGGGTGATTCTGAACCAGGTGGCGCGGGAGCGCCATGCCTCGATCCTGACGCAGAGCATCGAGCGCTACTGTGATGTGCCGGTGCTGGGCCTTTTGCCCAAGTCGGAGCGCGTGGCGATTCCGGACCGGCATCTCGGCCTGATTCCCGCCGGGGAGCAGGATGCGCTCCGGGAGCGCGTCGCCAGCCTAGGCGAGCTGGCGCGGGAGAATATCGACCTGGATCGCCTGCTGGAGATCGCGGGCAGTGCGGAGCCGTTTGCGCCGGAGTCGGAGCAGCCGCCCGCGGAGGAATCCGTGCGGTGCGCGTGCCGTGCCGGCGCGGAGACGCGGGCGGGGGGAAGGCGCGGCGCGGCCGCGGCGGAGAATGCGGCGCGGGAAGCGGCGGCGCGGATGGAGCGGGTCCGGATCGGCGTATTCCGCGACCGCGCCTTCAGCTTCTACTATCCGGAAAATTTGGAAGCGCTGGAAGCGGCGGGCGCGGAGCTGGTGCCGGTGGACTCCATGCAGGATCCGCGGCTTCCCGCGCTGGACGCGCTCTACATCGGCGGAGGATTTCCCGAGGTGATGGCGGAGGAGATCGGCCGAAACCGGTCGCTGATGCGGCAGGTGCGGGAGCGGATCGAGGACGGGCTGCCGGTCTACGCCGAGTGCGGCGGGCTGATGTATCTCTCCCGCGCGATTCGGCTGGATGACGGACGGCGCTATGCCATGGCGGGCGTGTTCCCCTGCGAGGTGCAGATGGAGAAAAAGCCCCAGGGTCTGGGCTATACGGTGCAGCGCGTGCTCCCGGGCAATCCGTTTTTTGCGGAGGGCACGCTGGTGCGCGGGCACGAGTTTCATCATTCGCGGCTCCTGGATGCGGAGGACCTCACCTACGGCTTTGCCACGCTCCGCGGAAAGGGCGTCGGCGGGGGGTTCGACGGGCTGATGTATCAAAACACGCTGGCCGCTTACCACCATCTCCACGTCAGCGCCGCGCCGGAATGGGCGGAGCGGATGGTCGCGCTGGCGGGAGCGTACCGGCGGAGCAGAGCAAATCCGTTCGGGGGAACGGTCTGACAGTTTGCAGGGCATGGAGTCCCGCTCTGCCGCGCCGCGGTGCGAAAAACAGAGTGGACGCCCCGGCGTTTTTTGCCGATCTATGCTTGACAAGGCGGGGGCGTTTCCTTTATACTGGGTGATACGGGCGTGTGAAGCACGCCGCAAACTGCATATGATCGGACGAAGGATCTGGGAGAGAATGTGGGGACACATCGCCGAAGGTGCAGGGCAAAAAACTCTCAGGCAAAAGGACTGGATCCCGACGAAACTCTGGAGAGCAATGGCGCACCGACGAAGCAACCCGCGCGGGTGGGGAATCTTTCAGGTAAAACAACAGAGGCACAGGAGCAGCGCGGGTTGCTGTACCTGTTCCTCTTTTTTTGTGCCGCGATTCCGCCGCCGGGGATTGTCCGGCAGCGGGCATCCGCGGACATTCAGCACAGGAGAGGAGAAAGGAAGGGGAGCACGCAATGGAGAAAAAAACACCGCTCTACGCGCAGCACGTCGCGGCGGGTGGAAAAATTGTACCGTTCGGCGGCTATCTGCTGCCGGTGCAGTACGGGACGGGCGTGATCAAGGAGCATATGGCGGTGCGCACCGCCTGCGGACTGTTTGATGTCTCCCACATGGGGGAGATTGTGATCACGGGGGTGGACGCCCTGGCCAATGTGCAGCATCTGACCTCCAATGACATGCGCGGGATGTATGACGGGCAGGTGCGCTACAGTCCCATGTGCAACGCCGCCGGCGGCGTGGTGGACGATATTCTTGTCTATCAGCTGAGCGCGGCATCCTATCTCCTGGTTGTGAATGCCGCCAACAGGGAGAAGGACTGGGCCTGGCTCCTCGAGCATCTGGCGGGGTCGGCCGCGGCGGAGGATATCTCCGAGGAGGTGGCGCAGCTGGCGCTGCAGGGGCCGCTGTCCAAGCAGATTCTGGCCCGTCTGGCGCCGGAGGAGGCGTTGCCGCAGAAATACTACAGTTTCGTGCGCACGCTGCCGGTGGCGGGGATCGACTGCCTCGTCTCCCGCACGGGCTACACGGGCGAATTGGGCTATGAGCTCTACTGTGCCGCGGAGGATGCCCCGGCGCTCTGGGGGGCACTGCTGGAGGCGGGCGCGGAGGACGGCCTGATTCCATGCGGCCTGGGCGCGCGCGACACGCTGCGCCTGGAGGCGGCTATGCCGCTCTACGGCCAGGAGATGGATGAAACGGTGACTCCCCTGGAGACAGGGCTGGATCCGTTTGTCAAGCTGGAGCAGCCGGATGATTTCATCGGCAAGGCGGCACTTCTGGCGCAGACGCCGCAGCGCGCCCGCGTCGGCCTGGAGGTGACGGGGCGCGGCATTGTGCGGGAGCACTGCGCTGTCTATGACGGCGATGTGCAGATCGGCGTCACCACTTCCGGCACGCACTGCCCGTTTCTGGGAAAGCCCCTGGCCATGGCGCTTTTGGACCGGGAGCGCGCCGTGGTGGGCACGCAGGTGGAGGCGGATGTGCGGGGACGCCGCGTTGCCGCCAAGATTGTGCCTCTGCCGTTTTACAAGCGGCCGAAGCATTGACCGCAACCTATAGGATATGTGCGTTACAGGAGTTGCATACATTCTGGTCAGGAGGAGAGAGAGATGGAGAGACAAGAGGATTTGCTGTACACAAGATCGCATGAGTGGGTGTTGGAGAACGGGGACGGAACGGTGACGGTGGGCCTTACCGACTACGCGCAGCAGGAGCTGGGGGATCTGGTCTTCGTCAATCTTCCGATGGAGGGCGATGCCGTGACGGCCGGCGAACCGCTGGGCGATGTAGAGTCCGTCAAGGCTGTCTCGGACGTCTTCAGCCCTGTGAGCGGCACGGTGGTTGCCGTCAACGAGGAACTGCTGGATGCGCCGCAGCTGATCAACGAGACCCCTTACGATGCATGGCTGGTCAAGGTGGGGGAGATCCGCGAGACGGAGGAACTGCTGAACGCCGGCCAGTATGAAGCCTTTCTCGAGGAGGCATGAGGATGGGTCAGTATATTCCTGCCTCCGCGGAGGAGCAGGCGGAGATGCTCTCCGCCCTGAATGCCGCATCGATGGAGGAGCTGTTCGAGGATGTGCCGGAGGCGGTGCGCCTGCGGGAGAACCTGGATCTTCCGGAGGGTATGCCGGAGCTTGCCGTGCGCCGGGAGATGGAGGCGCTGAGCAGGCAGAACAAAGTGTTTGCCACCGTGCTGCGCGGGGCGGGCGCCTATCGCCATTACATTCCGGCCAGTGTGAAATACATCACGTCCAAGGAAGAATTTGTCACGGCGTATACGCCGTACCAGGCGGAGATGAGCCAGGGCATCCTGCAGTCCATCTTTGAGTACCAGACCATGATCTGCCAGCTGACGGGGATGGATGCCGCGAACGCCAGCGTCTACGACGGGGCCAGCGCCGCGGCGGAGGCTGTGGCCATGTGCCGCGAGCGCAGGCGGACGGTCGCCCTGGCGGCGGCGACCGCGCACCCCGATGTGCTCGCCACCATCCGGACATACTGTTATGGCGCGGGCACAGAACTGCGCCTGGTGCCGGAGAAGGACGGCAGAGTGGACGCGGCGGCGCTGCAGGAGATGCTCGGCGAGGATGTCTGCTGCTTTTATGTGCAGGAGCCCAACTTTTACGGCAATTTTGAGGACTGCACGCGCCTGGCGGAACTGACCCACGCCGGCGGGGCCAAGCTGATTATGGGGTGCAATCCCCTGGCCCTGGCGGTGATGAAGACGCCTGCCGCCTGCGGTGCCGATGTCGCCGTGGGCGAGGGGCAGCCGCTTGGAATGCCTCTGGGATACGGGGGGCCGTATCTCGGGTTCATGGCGGCGACGAAAGCGATGACGCGCAAGCTGCCGGGACGCATCGTGGGCGAGACGCGCGATGCCGATGGGAACCGCGCCTATGTGCTCACACTGCAGGCGCGTGAGCAGCATATCCGGCGTGAGAAGGCGAGCAGCAACATCTGTTCCAACGAGGCGCTCTGCGCTCTGACAGCTGCCGTATATCTGAGCACTATGGGGCCCGCGGGCGTGCGGGAGGCTGCAGTGCAGTCCATGTCCAAGGCGCATTATCTGGCGGAGCGGCTGTCGGAGATCCCGGGCGTTGCGATTCTGAACCGCGGCGCATGGTTCCACGAGTTCGTGAGCACGCTGCCCGCTCCGGCGGAGGTTGTGCTCCGGGCCCTGGCGGAGGAAGATATCCTGGGCGGTCTGCCGCTGGAAAAGGGTGTGCTCTGGTGCGTCACGGAAGTTGTCAGCAGGGAAGAACTGGACCGCGCGGCGGCCATTGTGCGGGAGGTGTGCTCACGATGGAGCTGATTTTTGAAAAGAGCAGAGCCGGGCACGGAACCTCGATCCTGCCGCCCTGCGATGTGCCGGTGGTGGAACTGACGCCGGATCTGGCGCGCACGGAGCCGCTGCCGCTTCCGGAATTGGCGGAGACGGAGGTCAGCCGCCACTATTCCGCGCTGGCACGGCGCGCCCACGGTGTCAACGACGGGTTTTATCCGCTGGGCTCCTGCACGATGAAGTACAATCCGCGCATTGACGAGGAGGCGGCGGCGCTTCCGGGCTTTACCGACATTCATCCGCTGCAGCCAGCGGACACGGTGCGGGGGGCTGAGGCGGTGCTGGAGCAGGCCGGAACGTATCTCTGCCGGGCAACCGGCATGGACGCGATCACCTTTCAGCCGGCAGCCGGCGCACACGGTGAATTCACGGGACTTTTGATGATCAAAGCCTATCATTTGGCACGGGGGGATTCGGCGCGCACAAAGATGCTCGTGCCCGATTCCGCGCACGGCACCAATCCCGCCAGCGCCGCTATGGCGGGCTTCACAGAGGTGACGATCCCATCCGGCCCGGACGGCTGCGTCGATCTGGATGCGCTGCGCGCCGCGGTGGGCCCGGACACGGCGGGACTGATGCTCACGAACCCCAACACGGTGGGGATTTTTGACAGCAATATTCTAGAAATCACGGAGATTGTCCATCAGGCTGGCGGGCTGAACTACTACGACGGGGCCAACTTCAACGCCATCATGGGCATCGCGCGGCCGGGCGACATGGGCTTTGACGTGATGCATCTCAATCTGCACAAGACGTTCGCCACGCCGCACGGCGGCGGCGGCCCGGGCAGCGGGCCTGTGGCCTGCAAGGAACTGCTCGCGCCGTATCTGCCGGGCTGTGCCTCGGCGGGCGAGGCGCCGCAGCTTGAGATGCGCGCGTTCCACGGGAACTTTCTGGTGGTGGTGCGGGCGCTGGCCTACATGAAGACCCTGGGGGCGGAGGGCATGCGCCATGCCGCCGAGAGCGCCGTGCTCAACGCCAACTATATGCTGCACGGCCTGCAGGATCTGTATCCCGCGCCCTACGGCACACACTGCATGCACGAGTTCGTGCTCAGTCTGGAAGCGCTCAAGAAAGAGACAGGCGTCTCGGCGCTGGATGTGGCCAAGGCGATGATCGATCACGGAATTCATCCGCCCACGATGTATTTTCCGCTGATCGTACAGGAGGCGCTGATGTTCGAGCCGACGGAGACGGAGCCGCGCGGAACGATCGACGAGGTGGTGCAGGTGCTGCGGGATCTGTACCGGCTGGCGCATGAAGACCCGGAGGCACTGCACGGCGCGCCGCACCGGGCGCAGATCCGCCGGCCCGACGAAGTGCTGGCGGCTCGCCATCCCGTGCTGCGCTACCGGCCGGAGGGGTTATGATCAGACAAGCGTATGTCTGGATACAGACGGAGACGGAACCTTTCCGAAATCTGGCGCTGGAGCGCTGCCTGCTCGAGCAGGTGCCGGAGGGGAGCACTGTGCTCTATCTCTGGCAGAACCGCCGGACGGTGGTGGTGGGGCGCAACCAGAACGCCTGGCAGGAGTGCAGGCGCAAAGTGCTGGAGGCGGACGGCGGCACGCTGGCGCGGCGCTTATCCGGCGGCGGAGCCGTCTATCACGACCTGGGCAATCTGAACTATACTTTTCTGACACGCCGCGCGGACTTCGACGTGGCCCGGCAGCTGGAGGTCATTCTGGCGGCGCTGCGCCGTTTCGGCCTGGACGCGGAGAGGAGCGGACGCAATGACCTGCTCTGCGCAGGCCGCAAGTTTTCCGGAAGCGCCTTTTATGAGTCGGGGGAGAACTGCTGCCACCACGGCACGCTGATGGTGGAGGTGGAGCGTGAGATGCTGGGGCGGTATCTGCATGTCGCCCCGGACAAACTTTCCGGCAAAGGCGTCGCCTCCGTGCAGTCGCGGGTGGTCAATCTTCGGGAACTGGCGCCGTCTCTCACGGTCGAGGCTCTGCGGCAGGCGCTGCGCAAGGCCATGGAGGAGATCTACGGCTGCCCGTGTGTGCCATATCCCGCGGAGAGGGTGGATCCGGCGCAGCTTGCGGCATATGAGGCGGAGTTTGCATCGGAGGAATGGCGGTTCGGCCGCCGTCTGCCGTTTCAGTGGCAGACGGCGCAGCGCTTCCCCTGGGGCGGGATCCAGCTGCAGTGCCAGACCGAATATGGAAAGATCGCGCGTGCCGTGATCTACTCGGATGCCATGGACGCGCCGCTGATCGGCGCCATGGCCGATGCGCTCACAGGCGCGTCTTTTTCCGGCGAGGTTATGGCAGCGCGTTTGGAAAAACTGAGCACGCGTCAGGAAGTGGCGGATGTCTGCGCGCATCTGCGCGGACTCGATTTTTAGCGGGAACGCGGGAGCAAACCGCGGAGGGCGCTGCCGGTCGGGCGATATCCGGGAGAGAGAAAAACTATGCGAAATTGGAGAGAGGGGAAGGAAATGGCAATGCAGCAGGATCTGCTTGTGATCGGCGGCGGTCCCGGCGGCTATGTCGCCGCCATCCGCGCCAGTCAGCTGGGGCTCAGGACGGCGCTGGTCGAGGAGGACGCGCTCGGCGGCACCTGCCTGAACCGCGGCTGCGTGCCCACGAAGGCGCTCTTGTACGCGGCGGGGCTTTACCGGGAGGCGGACCGCTGGCAGGAACTGGGGCTCTCCCTGGAGGGGAAACACTGTGATTTCTCCGCCATGCATCGGCGGAAGAATGCGGTGGTGGCACAATTGCGGGACGGCGTGGCGCAGCTTCTGCGGGCAAACGGCGTGGAGATTCTCTCCGGACGCGGCCGCATCCTGGACGGCCAGACCGTGCAGGTGGGGGAGCGGACGGTGTCCGCGCGGCGGATCCTGCTCGCGGTCGGCAGCGTGCCGGCCATTCCGCCGATTCCGGGTGCGGAACTGCCCGGCGTCGTCACAAGCGACCATCTCCTGCAGGGAGAGGGCATCGACTGCAGGCGCCTCTTGATTGTGGGCGGCGGCGTCATCGGTGTGGAGATGGCGTCCCTCTACAGCGCCCTGGGCCGCAAGGTGACGATCGTGGAGGCGCTCGAGCGGCTGGTGCCAAACCTGGATCGGGAGATCGCGCAAAATCTGACGATGCTCTTCAAAAAACAAGGGATAGAGGTTTACACCGGCGCGACGGTGGATCGCATCTGCCGGGGCTCGGAATCCGGTGTGCTCTCCTGCAGCTTCCACAACAAAAAAGAGGAAAAAAACGTCGAAGCGGATGCCGTGCTCATCAGCACAGGGCGCAGACCGCGGACGGCCGGTCTCTTTGGCGACGGAATGGACGTGGCGCGGACGGCGCGGGGGTTTATCCGGGTGGACGAAACATTTCAGACCTCCGTGCCCACGATCTACGCCGTCGGCGATGTGATCGGCCGCGCGCAGCTGGCCCATGCCGCGGAGGCGCAGGGGATCGCCGCGGCGGAGATTCTCGCCGGCGCGGCGGTGAGCGTGGAGCACACGCTGATCCCCGCCTGCGTTTACACAGAGCCGGAGATCGCGTCCGTCGGGATCACCGAAGCGGAGGCGCGTGAAGCGGGACGGACGGTGACGGTGGGGAAGTATGTGATGAACGGCAATGCCAAGACGGTGATTGCGCAGCAGGAGCGCAGCTTCGTCAAACTGGTCTTTGATTCGGAGAGCGGTGTGCTCCTGGGCGCGCAGCTGATGTGCGCGCGGGCCACCGATCTCATCTCCGAGCTGACGACCGCCGTCTCTCTGGGACTCACGCGAGAGCAGCTGGCCCGTACCGTGCGCCCGCACCCCACGTTCGGAGAAGCGGTGGGCGAGGCGGTGGCTGCCGCAGCGGGAGAGAGCATCCACAGCATGCCGCGCCGGCGCTGAGCACGACAATCCGAAACAGCCGCCCCCGCGAACGGCGTGCGGCGCAAAACAGAGCTCCCATCGGCAAGACGCGTTTCCGCGCTTGCCGATGGGAGCTTTTCGCGTGCCGCGATGCCGCACGGTGCAACTCCGGCGCCGGCATTGTCTGCTCGCTGCGGGGCACCGTGCTCACGCCTTGAGCCTGTACCGCTTTCGCAGGCCGTCGCCCTCCGCGACGAGGATCCCCTGATCCAAGAGCATGCTCAGGCAGGACTTGGTCTGGATGCGTGAGAGGCCGGTGTAGGAGGCGATCTCGGCCAGGGTGGCGCTGGCGCAGTCGGTCAGGTGATCGACGATCCAGCCCGCCTGCATAGGTATGCGGGCGGTCCTGCGCCAGCCGGGTTTCGTGAAAGGCATCGTCAGCGTGATGCACTCCGGCTCGAACGCTTCGCGGATGACCGGCATGGCCCAGCCCTGCCGCCGCCAGACGCTGTAGATGAACGGCAGCCCGCTGCCGCTCTGCCCGGCCAGCGCCGCGAGACTGAACATTTGGATCAGCGCCGCATTGCGCGGATCGGAGTGCCCGCCGTCCTTCGCCGCCTCCACCTCCATGCGGAACGCGCCGGGGTTGGTAAAGCGCACCTGCTCGGCTTCCCGGACGATCCGCACCGCATGCCCGCTGCGGTAATCGGCGTTGACCAGGCAGTTCACCAGCGCCTCGTGCAGGGCGCGCCGCACGTCGCCCTCGCTCTGCGGCGCTACGGGAAGCCGCTGTTCCAGCCTGCCCCGGGCGCGGAGATAGAAGTCATAGATGTTCCCGCAGCGCGCGTCGGCCTCGGAGCAGATGCGCACGTCCGCATCCTCGTACTCCAGGCGGCAGCCGGGAAACTCCCGCGCGATCTCCTCGGCTCGGCCGAACATCAGCAGACCGGCCGCTGTGGGATGGAGCGTGCTCGTCTCCGCATCGGTTCCGGCGGCGTGGATCTGGCAGAGGAACGCCGCATCGGGCAGCGATTCCCAGGCGTGTCCGGGACGGCGGCGCCGCATATGCGTGCGGTAGCGGAAGAGGGTGTCCGGATCCAGCACATCGAGGGAGAGATGCGGGAGGAGCGCCATGTCCGGCGTCTGCACTGCCGCATCCCGCAGCATGCTCTCCACATCGGAGCGGCTGCAGCGGTAGTCGCCCTCGCCGTTGCGGCGGTAGGTGCCGGTAAAGGGATCGCTGCCGATATAGACAGGCCGGTCCAGCCGCTGTGCCCGCGGCACCGTTACAACGATGATCCGGTCGCCCTCTACCTCCTCGATGCGGACATCGCTGTCCGAGAGGATGTTGGCGCTGGTCCTCTGGGGATCGTTGACCAGTTCCCAGAACTCGCGCACGAGCCGTTCCGGATCGGGCAGGTTCACAGCGCGCAGGGACTTGTCGCTGTTCTCCTCCACGCCCAGGAGCAGGATGCCGCCCAGGGTGTTGGCGAAGGCGGAATAGGTTTCCCAGATGCTCAGGGGCAGCCCGCCCAGCGCGCGCTTGGCTTCAATTCGATTGTTCTCGCGGTACTGCGTGAGATGATTGAGATCGATCATGGCGGCCTCCTCTTCTTGGCGGCCGAGACAGACGTTGCCTGTGGGATTTTCTGCCGGCCGGTGCGCCATCTCTATTGTAAAATCTTTTTTCGCGCCGCGCAAGCAAAATTCCGCGGCGCCGCCGGAAAAGCACCCGAAGAACCGCGGAGCAAAAGAAATCCGCACGGTAGATAATAGAAATTTTTTATCGTTCGCGACGTCAATCCTTATTGATCCCCGCGCGGAATTCCCGCCATATTTTACAAAAAAAATATTGCAAAAATCTATGGAATATGTAATGATAAAAGTGTGTTTGATTCACTCGTAGACGGAACACAGGTTTCCTGTCAGTTGTTCGTAAATCAATTAGTGAAGCTGGTCAAATTCAACCGGAAAGGAGTTGTCTAGAATGTTCATGCCAAGTGTTGATGCAGATTTATGTGTGGCTTGCGGCGAATGCGCAGGCGCATGCCCGGGCTCTGTATTTGTTGTTCACGATCACGCGGAAGTGACGGATAACGAGTGCCTTGGATGCCAGAGCTGCGTGCTGATCTGCCCGGCTGGAGCAATCACCTTAAATGAATTCTAAAGCGGATTTCGACATGGTAGGATGATAGCAAACTAATTGTGGCAAAATATTTTATGGAGGTGTATGAATTTGGCAAAGGCTAGACCATTGCTGGACGAACTGAAAAAAGGTCCATGGCCTTCTTTCGTCAAGGAGATCGAGAAGAGCGCGGAGAAAAACGAACAGGCCGCGACTTTATTAGACTTGCTGGAAGATTCGTATGAAGAAAAACGCGTACACTGGAAGCATGGCGGCATCGTGGGCGTGCGCGGCTACGGCGGCGGCGTGATCGGGCGCTATACAGACAACCCAGAGAAGTATCCAGCTGTTACCGAATTCCACACCATGCGTGTAAATCAGCCTGCCGGTTGGTTCTACAATTCCGAAGACATCCGCACCCTGTGCGACATCTGGGAGAAACACGGCTCCGGCCTGACGAATATGCACGGCGCGACGGGCGACATCATCTTCCTCGGCACCACGACGGATCATCTGCAGCCCTGCTTCAACGACCTGTCCTATGCCGGCTGGGATCTGGGCGGCTCCGGCTCCAACTTCAGAACCCCGAGCTGCTGTGTCGGCCCCGGCCGCTGCGAATACGCCTGCATTGACACGCTGGATCTGCTCTACAACATCACCATGGCGTATCAGACCGAGCTGCACAGACCGATGTGGCCGTACAAATCCAAGATCAAGATTTCCGGCTGTCCCAACGACTGCATCTCCTCCCAGGCGCGCGCGGACATCTCCGTGCTGGGCACCTGGAGAGACAACATTCAGATCGACCAGGACGAAGTCGCCAAGTATGCGGACGCCGGCATGGATATCGAGAACCTGGTCTGCGGCTACTGCCCGACCAAGTGCATCTGCTTCGACGCGGAGAAAAAAGAGATCCACATCAACGACAGCGAGTGCACCAAGTGCATGCACTGCATCAACGAGATGCCGAAGGCGCTGCATGTCGGAAAAGAGAGAGGCGCGACCATCCTGATGGGCGGCAAAGCGACCATCGTCCAGTCCGCGTTTCTGTCCTGGGTTGTCGTTCCCTTCATGCCGATGGACAAAGAAAACGACTATGAAGAGTTCAAAGACCTGGTCGAGAAGACTTGGGAATGGTGGGATGAGAACGCCAAGGTTCGTGAGAGACTGGGCGAGCTGATCTACAGAAAGGGCATGGCGGCGTTCCTCAAGGCCGTGGATCTGGAACCCATTCCGCAGATGGTGAAACATCCTCGCGAGAATCCGTATTACTTCTGGTATCCAGAAGATTTTGAAGAAGAAAATGGAGGTGCGGACGAATGATTTCTCAATTTGCTCCTACGGATATCGGCCCCCCATACTACTGGGACAAAATGCCTGAAATGAGCAAGAAGAACTATGGCCAGTGGCAGTATCATGAGTATCTGAAGCCCGGCGTGATGAAACACGTCGGACCTGCCGGCGCGCTCTACACCGTGCGCATCGGCTCTCCCCGCCTGCTCTCCACGCAGACCCTGAGATGGTTTGCGGAAGAGGCGGACAAGTACTGCGACGGCAAACTGCGCTTCACCTCCCGTCACAATGTCGAATTCCTGCTGGAAGACGAGGCCAACATCGATCCCCTGATCGAAGAGCTGGAAGCGGCCGGCTGGCCGGTCGGCGGCACCGGGAAATCCCTGAAGAGCATGCTGCACACGCAGGGCTGGGTGCACTGCCACAGCGCCGCCACGGATGCGTCCGGCACCGTGAAGGCTGTGATGGATGACCTGTACGAGTACTTCAAGCGCGATGATCTGCCGGCGAAACTGAAGATTTCCATGGCGTGCTGCCTGAATATGTGCGGCGCGGTGCACTGCTCCGACATCGCTTTCGTGGGTGTCCACAGAAAGATCCCGAGAGTGAACGACGCCGAGGTTGCGCATAGCTGCGAGATCCCGAACATCATCGCTTCCTGCCCGAACGCGGCGATCAAGCCGAATCCGAAGGCGAAATCCGTCACCATCAACGAGGAGAAATGCATGTACTGCGGGAACTGCTTCTCCGTGTGTCCTGCTCTGCCGATCGCGGATCCGGAGAACGACGGTATCGCGGTCTTTGTCGGCGGCAAGGTCTCCAATGCCCGTACCGCTCCGACCTTCAGCAAGCTGGCTGTTCCCTACATCCCGAACGAGCCGCCGAGATGGGATACGCTGGTCAAGACGATCCGGCATCTGGTGGAAATCTGGGTGGAGAACGCGCGCAAGGGCGAGAGATACGGCGAGTGGATCGAGAGAATCGGTTGGGAGAAGTTCTTTGAGCTCTCCGGCCTGGAATTCACCGACAAACACATCGACGATTTCACATTCTCCGTAAAGACATTCCACACTGGCAACGGCTTCAAATTTACAAACTGATCTGCTGAGCGAACGCTTCCGCGGAGGGGATTCGAGTGCTTTTGGCGCGCGGCCCCGCCGTGGATGCTGTGCGGAAAAGCTGTCGCGGGCGCATATGCTTTTGCACTTTGTCACCTGAGGGATGCTGTATTTTCGAATCTGCAGCAGATCAGACATGGAGAGAAGCCTTGGTTACTGTAGTTGTCTACTATCATTGAGACGGGTGGTGTGCTGCTATGAATGAGTATACGCATGAAGAACTGATGGATAAAGTGTTGGAAGTTTTGGCCACAAAGGACAAAATGAAAAACAAAGAGATCGCCAGCATTCTGGATGTCAAGAAGAAGGAAGTCGACTTGGCGGTGAACGATCTGGCAAATCAGGGCAAGGTCGAATTCCTGTATCTGGGAACCTCCTACGTCACCCTGCCAAAGAAAGAATAGGCTTTTTATCTGCCGGTTGATCCGGCAGTAAAAGGAGGGGTTTCGTTGGCCTTAATGGATGATTTGAATGAGTATATCGACTTCTGTGATGATCTGATCAGAGAGTTGAAAGACACAAAAGCCAGTGACTATAAGATGGGTGTCGCGGATGGCATGGAGCAGGCAATTTCTATGTTATGCGATTACTTAGTCGAATATCCGGGCTTCATCGACCCCAAGCATAAGTTTGACAAATTTAAAATGTAGAGGAGAAGATTACCATGCCAAACATTGAAGTGAACGGTCAGACAGTGGAACTGGATGAAGACGGTTTCTTGGTAAACTTGGATCAGTGGAACGAGGATGTCGCAAAATATCTGGCGAAAGAGGAAGGCATTGATGAACTGAACGAGGATCATTGGAAGCTCATCAACTATCTGAAGGGTTATTTCACCGAATACGGCATCGCCCCGATGGTGCGCAAGATGACCAAAGAGTCCGGCTACTCCCTGAAAGAGATCTATGATCTGTTCCCAAGCGGCCCGGCGAAAGGCGCCTGCAAGATTGCCGGCCTGCCGAAACCGACCGGTTGCGTCTGATTTCATTCTGTGCACGACCACGTCAAGCAAACACATTCTGTATTTGCGGGCCCGGCTGCCTCGGCGGCCGGGTCTTTTTTCCTGCCCGTGGAACTTCCGGGCGCGCGGTTCACGCAGACGGGGAGAGACACACGAAAATCGGCAGGCGGCCGAAGCGGGCGCGATTGCGCATCCGGCTGCCTGCAGCATCCGGTCTGTGTGCGCCTGGCTGTACGCCGGCGCGGCTTTTGCCGGTGCGAAGGTCACTGCACCGCGCGCAGGAGTGCCGCGTCCAGTTCCGGAAAGTCGTAAACCTTGCCCTCCAGCGTCAGGGTGGTGTGGATCTCCCGGATCGAACCGCCCAGCACCATGTCGGCGACGGGGTTATCCGGAAGCAGGATCTGCGCCGTGACTGTGACGGATCCGGTTTGGCCGGCTGCAACCGTGGTCTGAAACGCGTCCTGGACGGCGGCGACCTGCGCATCCTTGCTGTAGGTTGTCACGAGGCGCAGCTGGTCGCCGCGGACGGGGAGGGCCTGTGCCGTGCGGTTCTCCACTTCTAACAGGAGAGTAGCGAGGAGGTACTGTTCACCGAGCGCGTTCCTGCCGGAGCGGCTGCTCTCCAGCAGCGTCAGCGAGCAGGCGATCTCCCCGTCGTTCTGCGGAGTTTGCGGGGGAGCGCTCGAAGGGGCTTTCGACGGGTCCCCCTGAGGATCCGTTCCCGCCTGCGGCGTGCCGTCGGCGGGTGTTTTCTCCAGCCCCATGAGCTTGAGGAGACGCACGATCATCACGCTTGCCTCCGCGCGGGTGGCGCGGGCGGAGGGGCGGAAGGTGCCGTCCGCGTAGCCGCCGACCAGCCCCAGTTGCTGCGCAAGGTAGAGGTATCCCTTGTCGTAGGATGCAATCGCCGCGTCATCCCGGAAGGATGTGGGCTGTCCGGACAGTTCCACGGCGGAACCGTTGAGCCCCATCGCCCGCACCAGCATGACGGCGATCTCGCGGCGGTGGATGGCGGCATCCGGGCCGTACTGCGCGCCGTATTCTTCTGGAACGAGGATCCCCTCATCCGTCAGCGCGTAGATATCCCCCGCGGCCCAGTGTCCCGTGAGATCGGAGAAGGCGCTGCCGGATGAGGCGGACAGGCCCAGGCTTTGGCAGAGGATTTTGCTGAACTCCGCGCGCGTGACGGTGCCCTCCGGGCGGAAGGTGCCGTCCGGATAGCCGCCGATGGCGCCGCGGTCGATCAGAGTCTGGATCTCGCCTGCCGCCCAATGTCCGCCGAGATCCGGCGGCGCGGCGTTCGCCGCGGGGACGAGGCAGAGAAAGAGGCAGCAGCATAGAACGAGAGCGAGGGTAAGGCGTTTCATAGTTTACAATCCTCCTAGGGTGATGAATGTTTGTGCCGCGGCGGAGCCGTTTCCCGCCGCCGAAGGATAGGTCTATTGTAAGCGCCGCGCGGGCAATTTGCAATCCTTTTTCCGAAACGCGTGCGCCGCGCGTTCCATAGGGCAGGCGGGGCAATCTCCAAGATCCGCAGGGGAACGCGCGTGCACGGCGCGGCAAAAGGACCGCCGTTCTATGCCGGGCCTGCGGGTTTCTGCGCGTATCAAAAGAAAGGGTGGGGAGCATATGGAGAAGAGGAGATGTAACTTCTTCAGCGCTGGTTCCGGTGCGCGCGCGGTGTCGGATAAGTACCTTCTCTATCACGACACACGCTGGTGTAAACCGGAGCACCGGGATCAGGAGCTCTACGCGATGCTGGTGCTGGAAGGCATGCAGGCGGGCGTCAGCTGGAATCTGATTCTGGACAAGGAGGAGAATTTCCGAAGCGCGTTTGACGCCTTTGATCCGAATCTCGTGGCGAACTATGACGATGCGAAGGTTGCCGAACTGATGCAGGACGCCGGCATCATCCGCAACAAGGCGAAAATCCGGGCCGCGATCACGAACGCGCAGGCGTTTCTGAAGGTGCAGCAGGAGTTCGGCACATTTGACCGCTACATCTGGAGTTTTACGGGCGGCGCGGTCGTGGATCACCATATTCTGGACGAGAAGGATATCCCCGCTAGGGATGCGCTCTCCGAGCGGGTGAGCGCGGATCTGAAAAAACGGGGGTTCAAATTCGTCGGCCCCACCATAATCTATTCCTATCTGCAGGGGATCGGCGTCATCAATGACCACTGGGAGTACTGTGACTATCGGTGAGGGTGCCGCGCTGCGCCTCCGGCGGAGTCCGGACAGGCGGAAAAGTCGCGTAAAAGAAAGTTGCATAAAAACAATTTTTGCTATTTCCATTTATCCGTGAACATGCTAAGATAAAACCAGTGCGGAATCCGGACTCGCAAAGGAGAAAGCCGCTTTGCCGGTGCAGGTTTTGGGTCGCGATCCGCGGAATTGCGAAATTGTCTGAAGGAGTTGTATCGAGATGAGAAGTCATGAAGTCACAAAAGGCGTCGCCCGCGCGCCGCATCGCTCTCTGTTCTATGCCATGGGATATCTGCCGGAAGACCTGGAAAAACCGCTGATCGGAGTGGTCTGTGCCCACAACGAGATCATCCCGGGCCATTTCCACTTGGATGAAATTGCTGAGTTTGTCAAGAAAGGGGTGTTGGCGGGCGGCGGCACGCCGATGGAGTTCCCCGCGATCGGCATCTGCGACGGCATCGCCATGAACCACAGCGGCATGAAGTATCCGCTTGCGACGCGCGAGCTGATCGCCGATTCGATAGAGGCCGTTTCCATGGGGCATAAATTCGACGGTCTGATTCTGATCGGCAACTGCGATAAAATTGTGCCCGGCATGCTGATGGCCGCGGCGCGGCTGAACATCCCCGCCATCTATGTCAGCGGCGGGCCGATGCTGGCGGGCAGTTACAAGGGGCAGCCCACCGACCTGATCAAAGGACCTTTCGAGAAGGTCGGCGAGTGCACCAGCGGCAAGATGAGCGAGGAGGATCTGGAGCAGCTGGCGCGCAGTTCCTGCCCGGGATGCGGCAGCTGCGCCGGCATGTACACCGCCAACACCATGAACTGTCTGGCCGAGGTGCTGGGCATGGCGCTGCCGGGCAACGGCACAATCCCGGCTGTCTACGGCGACCGCCGCGCCCTGGCCAAGCGGGCGGGGCTGGAGATCGTCAGGATGGTGGAGAAGGATCTCAAACCGCGCGACATTCTGACTTTGGCGTCGTTCCGGAACGCGATCGCGGCGGATATGGCCATTGGCGGTTCCACAAATACGGTGCTGCACCTGATGGCGATTGCCAAGCAGGCGCAGGTGGAGCTGACGCTGGATGATTTCGACCGCATCAGCGAGATCGTGCCGCATATCAGCAAACTGAATCCATCCGGGCCCTACCATATTCAGCAGCTCTACGCGGCCGGCGGCATGGACGGCGTGCTCAAGACCCTGCTGGACGGCGGCCTCATCGACGGCGACTGCATCAATGTGACGGGAGCCACGCTGCAGGAGCGCCTGGCCGGCGCCAAAGTCTACGACAGAGAGGTCATCCACTCGCTGGACAATGCCTACTCCGCGACCGGCGGCATCGCGGTTCTTCGCGGGAATCTGGCGCCGGACGGCGCGGTGGTCAAGCAGGCGGGCGTCTCGCCGGAGATGCTGGTGCATGAGGGGCCGGCGCGGGTGTTCAATTCCGAGGAGGAGGCCTTCGCCGCGATCACCGGCAATCAGATCCGCCCGGGCGATGTGATCGTGATCCGTTACGAGGGACCCAAGGGAGGCCCGGGCATGCGCGAGATGCTGAGCCCGACGGCGGCGATCATCGGCGCGGGGTTGGACAAGGAGTGCGCCCTGATCACGGACGGGCGGTTTTCCGGCGGCACGGCGGGCGCGGCGATTGGGCACATTTCCCCGGAAGCCGCGGAGGGCGGTCCCATCGCGTTCATCGAGGAGGGCGACATCATCGCGATCGACATTCCAAAGCGACAGCTGACTTTAAAAGTCCCGGAGGCGGAGCTGGAAAAGCGGAAAGTCGGCTGGACGCCCAAGAAGGTTGAAACCTTCCCCAACTCCTATCTGAAACGCTACGCCCATCTGGTCACATCCGCCAGCACCGGCGCCACCATGCGGGATGATTTTTAATTCGCCGAAGCGCATGCGGCATAGAACAGAATCGCATAGCGCAAAAAGGGACGCCCTGCGGGGGCGCCCTTTTTTTGCCGGAGCGAGATGCATGCCCGGCCGCCGGCGGGATCCCGGGAAGAGCGGACCGCGCGCAGAAAGCCGGACGATCGCAATCCCGCCGTTTGTTTTGATTTTGTAACTTTGCCGCGAAAACGGTTGACAAAGCGGGCGCGGAGGTGCTATGATAGCATCGTTCTTTCGAGAACGCGCCGCCCGGCCGCCGGCGTCAAATCTTTTTCAAAAAGTTTGAAAAAAGGTATTGACAAGGGGAGGAGGGAGGTGGTAATATGTAAA
>CAZSHM010000019.1:19820-30629 GCA_964606855.1 uncultured Peptococcaceae bacterium | reverse complement strand
ATGGTGGTTTTCCCCGGAAAAGGGCCTTGACTTTTTGCCCGACTGCTTGTAATATATATAAATGTGGCTGACGTGATTCAGTTACAAAGGCGCTATTAGCTCAGGTGGCAGAGCACTTGACTTTTAATCAAGGTGTCCCGCGTTCGAATCGCGGATAGCGCATATGGCATGTTGGAGAAGTGGCTTAACTCACCAGCCTCTCACGCTGGCATTCAGGGGTTCGAATCCCCTACATGTCATTCTTTTTCTTGGCGCAGTAGTTCAGATGGTTAGAATGCCAGCCTGTCACGCTGGAGGTCGTGGGTTCGATTCCCATCTGCGTCGTAAGAGCCTCGATAGCTCAGTCGGTAGAGCAGAGGACTGAAAATCCTCGTGTCACTGGTTCGATTCCGGTTCGAGGCACCAAGAGAGCTCCATTCCGCATCGCGGCGTGGAGCTCTCTTTTTGATGTCTTCTTGCGTTCTGAAGTTTGATGGGGCAGAGTTTGCCTCTGCCCGCCGGATCAATTGTTGCGCATCGCTTCGATAGGGCTCAGCCGGACGGCGCGGTTGGCGGGATAGACCCCGGCCAGGAGACCGATCAGCATGGAGAAGAGGATGGCAAACAGGGCCAGCCACCAAGGAATCACCGAGAGGGACAAAGCCTCGCCGGTACCCATGTAATCGCCCATAAAGCCCCCTGTCAGCTGATTGATGACGAAGGAGAGCGCATAGCTCAAGATCAGACCCAATGTGCCGCCGAACAGGCCGATCATCCCTGCCTCCGCCAGAAACATCATGCGGATATCGTTAAAGGTTGCGCCGATCACTTTCATGATGGCGATCTCCTTGGTGCGTTCGTAGATGGACATGACCATGGTGTTGATGATGCCGATGGCCGCCACCAGGAGCGTGATGCCGCCGATACCGCCCAGCGCCAGCTCCACAACCAGCATGCTGTCCTCCACGCCCTCTAGGCTGTCCACGATAGAGTAGGCGTTGTACCCTTCGGCTGTGAGCGTTTCCATCAGCGTGCCGGTGTAGGAGACGTCCTCCGTGATCACCGCGATGGAGTCGTAGTCATTGCGGTTGGGATCGTGCCGTTCTTCGTTGGTCAGCATCTGCCGCTGCAGTTTCTGCACAACGTCGATCGGCGCATAGGACGAATAGGCGTCCCCCTTGCCCTTTTCGGTGATGCCCACCACCTGCAGGGACAGTTTTTTGCTCTTTTCCGTTTCTCCGTCCTCGCTGTAGCTCTGAATGGTGACGGTGACTTTCTTGTCCAGCATGGGAAGCGTTTTTTCCTCGTAGACCCGCGTCAGATATTCGTCGTAGGTCTCCTCGTCATTCCAGCCACCGCTCGGATCGTTGGGATCCCAAAAGTTATCGCCTGCCATGCTTCCTATGACAACGACGTTGCGATCCCCCGGTTCGAGGGTTCGCCCGACATCCACGTTCAGGTTCGCGTATTCGATCAAAGCGGGGTCGACCCCATAGAGGGAGAGATAGCCTTCCATCTTGCCGCAGGTGGCATCGCCGCTCAGATAGACCCGCGGCATGACGGCGCTGACGCCGTCCAGCGTCTTGAAATATTCCACGGCTTCGTCGTTCAGCGGCATGATTTTCTGCTCTTCTTCTCCATCCTCCGTGGGCCGGCTGTAACTCGGGTTGACGGTGATCTCGTTGAGACTGCCCCACTGCTCGTACATACTCTGCTGGGCCTCCTGCAGTCCGATGCCCAAGGAGACCATCACCACAATGGCAGTGGTGCCGATCAGGACACCCAGCATCGTGAGAAAAGTGCGCGCCTTGCGCCGCATCAGATTCTTGGCGGCCATGGTGATGATATCTGTTTTAGTCATCGATCAATTCCTCTTCCGCTTTCGCTTTTCGCTTGATTCGGATCAATATGACCGCCTGTACAATCACGACGATGCCCAGCAGAATCGCCAGCCAGTGATCTTTCAGCTGCGAGAGCAGACTCGGCTTGGGCTCCTCCACGGGCATTTCCTCTGACGGATCGTATGCGATAGCAGGACCGATTTCGCTGCTGAAGGGGATTTGCAGAGAGGCCTCCTGGTTGTCTCCGTCGATATAGCTCAGCACGACGTTTCCGGAGAGCGTACCTTCGGTTTCCGGAAAGATGCTGGCGGTGTATTCATTGCTCTCGCCGGCGTTGAAGGTGCCCAGGTAGTAGACGTTCTCGTCCTTGCCGGGGATATCGCCTTCCAGCGCAACCTTAAAGTTGGTCAGATTCACTTTGCCCACGTTGACGAATTCCATGGCGATATTGAACGGCTCGCCCACATTGCCGGAGGTGGGGATGCTGCTGCTGATCACTTCCACCTTGCTCTCCTGCGTGACCGGGATGTTGACATTGTCGCTGGCCTCATATTTGGTTCCGTCGTTTCCCTCATACTGCATATTGACGGGCACGGTGTAAGTCTTGGCAGTGGCGTTGGGATCCACATACATACTGATGGTCTTGAGCGCGGTTCCTCTGCCCGCGATGCTGTCAATGTAGAAGGTGTTGCTGCTGTTTACAGGGGAGAATACGGTGCCGCTGGAAACCGTTTCCCCGCCGGTACTGGTCTCCGAAGGGACTTCCAGCTGGATGGAAACATTGTTGACCGGCAGACTGTTGGTGTTCCGCACATAGAGGTTCAGTGTCACGTAGTTGCCGGCCAGGACTTTGCCGGGCTCCACATTGTAGCGCTCGATGATGACCTTGGGCTCAACGCCGCTGCCGGTGTTGTCCTGGACCAGCGGAAAAGGCATGTTGAGCACGATTTCCTGCGGCGTCTCCAGTCCGTTGTAGGAAACGGTCAGCGTCATCTCGTTATTCTTGCGGTTTTTGTTCAACTGCAGCTGGTACTGCACCTGTACCGCCTGCTTGCCGGAGACATTGTAGAGCTGTTTCGTGCTGGTGAGATCGCGCACAGCGATGTTCTTCTCGCCCTGCCCCTTCTCGTCCTCGATATCCCTTCCTTCCAGCGTGACGACGACGTTGTTGGCGCGCGTCTCGCTGAGGTTGCGCAGGGTGAAGGTGGCTGTCGTCTCAGAGGTATCGGCGGTCACCCGGGGATTGAAGACGACATTCTCCACCGCGAAGGAAGGCTCCGTCAGGGCATAGAGCACCTCAATCTCAAAACTCTGCACCGCGTTCCAGCGCTTCTCGCTGCCGGCGTTATCCATCTGCCAGTTGTAGCTGGCGATGGCGCAGTTGATGCGGTACTTAGAGCCTTCTGGCAGTTCCTTGGTTTCGGGGTTGACTTTCAGCGTGATGGTAAAGGTTTTTGTCTCGCCGCTCTTGACTTCGGTCAGCATCGTGTTATAAACGCCGTTCTCGCCGCCCACCACGGTAAAATGGGACAGTTCCTTGCCATCGGCCTCCTCGGTGAAACGAAATTCCGGGAACATTGCAGAGCCGGTGCCCATGTTTTTAACGGTGATCTCCACATCAAAGGACTGCCCCACCATCGCCTGCTCCGGCGCTTTCAGCTCCACGAAGGACCACAGCGGGTCCAGGCCGGTGTTGAACAGATTGTTCTCCCGCGCACGCTCCTGGGACGCGGTACTGGATGTATCGCCGAGACCGGTGTTGCTGCCGGAAACGGTGTTGTCCGGTTCCTCCGGAGGGTTTGTCTCCCCGCCGTTCTCCTCCTGCGGCGTCTCCGCCTGCGCGGCGAGCAAATCCGGGTTTGTTGTGTCCGCGAATCCTGTCCCCGCGGGAAAGAGACTCATCCCGACCAAAAGCAGGATCAAGAGCATTGCCAATTTTCGTTTCATGTCACGCGTTCACCCCTTGTATTGTATCGTTCGTCTCGCCCTGCTTTATCTGCTCCGGCGGATCCTCCACAGCCTCTGCCCGCGCTGCAGGTTCCGGCTGTGCGATGCCGGCAGGCGCCTCTACCGAGATCCGCGATTCTGCGGTGGCGGGATCTTCCGCCGTGGTGTCCCGGTTCAGTTTGGCACGGTTTTGCGGCAGTTCTTCGATGCCGGTGACGCGCCCGTCCAGCATGTGGAAGATGCGCCCCGCGTACTGCGCCACTTCCTGGTCGTGGCTGACCATAATCAGCGTCTTGTGCTGCTCTCGCACGATCTCCTGCAGGAACTCCAAAATTTCTCCGGTCGTGTGGCTGTCCAGATTGCCGGTGGGTTCGTCCGCAAAGATGATCTTGGGATTGCCCACAAGCGCGCGGGCGATGCTGACCCGCTGCTGCTGTCCGCCGCTCATCTGGCTGGGCTTGTTGTTCAGGCGTTTGCCCAGTCCCAGGCGAATCAAGATCTCGCGGCTCCGCTTGATGCGCGCTTTTTTACTGATCCCCTGAATGGTCAGCGGCAGCATCACATTCTCAATCGCCGTCAGCGACGAAATCAGGTTGTATTGCTGGAAGACAAAGCCCATCTCGCGCGCCCGGAAGCGGGACATATTCTTTTCACTGACTTTATTGATGCGCACGCCGTTGACGATCACATCGCCCTTGGTGGGCCGCTCCAGCCCGGAGAGCATGTTCAGCAGGGTGGATTTTCCACAGCCCGACGTGCCCAGAACAGCGACGAATTCTCCGGGCTCGATGGACAGATTGATGCCGTCCAGCGCCGTGATGATCTCCGAGCCGACTTTATATTTTTTTACGACATCTTTTGCTTCGATTAAGGCCAAACAATCCCCTCCTCTCCAGCAAGTTCGATTCCGCGCCGGTTGTGTCCGCCCGTGAGGAGCGAAAAATCCTTCGAGGCGAAAACGGCTCAATTTCAGTTTACTTGCGTTCCCCAAGCGTGTCAATCGCAAAGTTTCACAATTCAAAAAATTTTTTCATGCGCGATTTCTCACCCGTTTTTCCTACGTCCTGCAGCACCTTTTCCGTTCTTTCGAGCGGCTTTTCGTCCGGCTTGACGCATCCGGGCAGAGCGGCGCCCGTTTCTGTCTTGGAGGCCGCGGAACAGGGCAAAAAGCGACGCACCGTGAAAAAAGCGCCCTGCGAAGTTCGATTCGCAGGACGCCCCACTGCTACTGGATTACGATTTCCAGCACACCCAGCTCCTTCGGAGCAACCTCCCCCGCCTGGAAGAAGACATCCAGTCCCTCGCTGCAGCGGTAGAACTGTATCTGATCGATGTGGCTGCTGACATACTCCCGCGCGTCGGCGTTAAAAGTGTCCGGATCGGTTTGAATCACACCGTCGAACTGTTTGGCCACCGTCTGCGCCGCTTCCTCTTCGTCCATGCCCAGCACTTGCCCCAGTGTCATTTTCTCGCCGCTGGAGAGGGAGTAGGTGGCGGCGTATTTCTGATAGGATCCTCCAAAACTTTCCAGTTCCACGACCGAGAGCAGACCGTCCTGGTTGTACTCGACGCTGGCGATGTAACTGCAGGATCCGCCATCCGATCCCTGTTCCCGCGCCTGTTCCACGAAGGCATCCGCCCGCTCCGCGAACTGCCCGTTCAGTTTCTCCACGACCTGCCGCGCGTCGTCATCGCTCTCCTCCGTCTCGGCGGAGAGAAGCGGGTAGGACACGTCCGCAACCGCGCCGCCATCCAGAGTCTGTGTCTCCTCGTACATCACAACATCCACGCTCTCCAGATCGGCGGAGAGCGTTTCCGCCTGCCCGCCGCCGGCCCCGCAGGCTGTCAGGCAAAAGAGTGCGCCCGCCAGGAGAGCGGGCAGAGCCCAGTGTAAAGGTTTTTTCCCAAAAATCATCGATCGTTCCTCCTTGCGCCGCCGCGGGATCCGTGTCAGCCCGGCGGCTGTCGCTGTTTGTTGAACGGTATTCCGGTTTTGCCGCCGACGATGCCGTCTAGCCGCCTCCGTAGGGCGGCCCGATTTCCGCCAACCGCCCGATCACTACAAAGCGTGCGCGGTCATCGTTTCCGGACACGCAGGTGGAGAGGGTGACAAACGAATCCGCCGCACCGGCTTCCGGCTGCGTCAGGATGTAAGAACTGCGCAGCACGTTGTCGAGCCAGGCGGCTCGTGCCGCCTCGTCGGTGAGACCGCGGTCATAGACATCGCTCTGCGCGTCCGTCTGGAAGGCCGCGATAATCTCATAGCGCCGGTTGCCTTCCGGCGTCAGGATGTAGAATTCCCGGTGCTTCTCGTAGAAGGCCTGGTTGGAGAAGCGTTTCAGCACGGCGAACATCTTCCCGCTGCGCATATTGTGCCCGTAGAGGACGGTGTTGACGTCGGAGAAATCCGCGGCGTTTCGGTAATCCATGAAGATGCTGCCGGAGCTGTTGTAAGTGCCGTCGTAGGTGACTTCCAGATAGGCGTCGTTGTCCGTGCCGCTGCGGACCACCGGATAGTTGACCACCGTGTCGTGCATCCAGATCCAGGCGTATACTTCCTCGTTGACGGACTGCAGCCGGGCGAAATCGATGGTGAAGGTGGGCCAGGTGACGGCATCTTCCGCAAGCTCCCCCTGGTCCTCCTCCGCGGGCGCCTGGAGGAACTCCGTCTGCGCCGTGTCATACACCGTATCGGCCTGACGGTATTCCAGCAGAATCCCCGCCAGATTGACGCCGGAATAGAGAATCAGTAGCAAACATAAAACGGTCAGGATCGTTTTGAGCCAGGTTCGTTTCATCGGCAACTCCTATCACAGCGCTGTGCGCATCATCGGATCCCTGCCGGCAGTCGGCAAAAAAACAGAAATCCGATTCTTATTTTATGATAGCAAGTTTTCGGCAAAAGTACAGAGATTTTTCTTCTTTTTGAAAACTATTTTGCCCAGCCTGCGCGCCGCCTTGACAGAAATCCTGTTTCCTGATACAATGGGACT
This sequence comes from uncultured Peptococcaceae bacterium, assembly GCA_964606855.1. Lineage (GTDB taxonomy): Bacteria > Bacillota > Peptococcia > Peptococcales > Peptococcaceae > UBA7185. The sequence continues at coordinate 23,869 of CAZSHM010000019.1, read as the reverse complement.
GTCGCGGCGGGCCGGGCGTGCCCGTCTGTTCTGCGGAGAGTTATCGAAGCGGTCATAACGAGGCGGTCTTGAAAACCGTTTGGCCCGTCGGGCCACGTGGGTTCGAATCCCACACTCTCCGTCAAGCCGATGCATCGAGGGGCTGTTCATTAGCAAACTTCTGCTAAGCGGCAGCTCCTTTTTTACGGCGCCCGGCGCAAATTGCCGGGTGTGCGTGAGAAAGCGCGGGAATGCCTGTTTCGATACCGTTCGGAAAGCGTGTGGACGGGGAATTTTTTCTTAACATTTCCTTAAATACTTGACCACCATTTCCACAAAAAAAAGTGTATAATAAAACTGTGACACGGAGAGGCAGTCCGCGCGGGGATAGCCCGCGCAAAATGATAAAGGAGTGAGGGGACCATGAGTAACGACTATGAGGTATCGCAGGTAGAGGACGGCAGCGTCCGCGAGAATTTCGACAGTGAGACGCGCGTGCAGGAGCCGGATGCCGCCGCGCGCATGGAGAAAGCGGTGTACGCCGAGCAGGGCGGCAAGAAGAAAAAAAAGAAATCGAACAACGGGTTCCGCGCCGTGGTGATCACGGCACTCATCTGCTCCTTGGTGGGCGGCGGCATCGGCGGCGCGATCGGCGTGACCGTCGCCAGATCGCAGACGCCCGCGCAGCAGGTGAGCAGCACCGGAGACAGCTCGACGGTGCAGCTGGTGGGCAACCAGGGAGAGATTTCGCCGGTGGTGGCCATCGCTAAAAAAGTGGTGCCTTCCGTGGTGGGGGTCAAGGTTTACAGCACGATCAATTACTGGGGACGGCAGTACGAGCAGCAGGGCAGCGGCTCCGGGATCATCTACAGCGATGACGGATATATTATCACCAACTACCATGTGGTGGAGGGGGCGACCTCCGTATCGGTGACGCTCTCTGACGGGCGCGAGTACGAGGCGAGCATTGTCGGCACCGACGAGGCAAGCGATCTGGCGGTGATCAAGGTCGAGGAGACGGGTTTGCCCGAGGCGACCTTTGGAAAATCCTCCGATCTGGAGCTCGGCGAGCTCGTGGTGGCAATCGGCAACCCGCTGGGGTATGACAACACCGTCACGGACGGCATTGTCAGCGGCCTCAACCGGCAGCTGAGCGACTACACCGACGCCATGACGCTGATTCAGACCAACGCGGCCATCAACAGCGGCAACAGCGGCGGCGCGCTGGTCAACAGCAAGGGCGAGGTGGTCGGCATCAACAGCGCCAAACTGGTGTACGACAACGCCGAAGGCATGGGTTTCGCGCTCAGCATCGACGAGGTCAAACCCATCGTGGAGCAGTTGATCAGCCAGGGCAATGTCAGCCGCCCGTATATGGGCGTGGTCATCAACAACGAGTACCAGGTGGATGCGGAGACCGCCGAGAAATATGAGATCCCCATGGGGATTCTGATTGAGAGTGTCGTGGACGGCGGCCCGGCTCAGAAAGCCGGACTGCGTGCGGGCGATATCATCTACAAGGTGGACGACCGCATGATCCAGACCTATGATGATCTGAGCGAGATCATTGCCTCCCATGAGGTGGGCGACGTGCTGCGGGTGCTGGCGGACCGCGAAGGACAGAAGATTGAAGCACAGGTGACGCTGGCCCAGAGCAGCGGAAATTGACCTGCCTGTGTGCGCAGACGGGCCGTTTGCCGGCACAGCTCAGGGTTGCAAGCGCTTTTTGGGCGGGATCCGCGGTTTTGAGATCGCGCGGGACAGACAGCAACATCGATTTTCCAAAAAAGGCCGCCTGCGGGCGGCCTTTTTCGTGTGGGAAGGGGGGCTGCAGCACGACCAGTGAAAGGGCGGTTTTTACGAAAAAATTTTTGACAAGGCAGCCCTTGCGGGGTATAATCTTGTGAGAGGGAACGTGCGGCGGGAGAGAGGCTCCGCGGCACAGACAAGCTTAAGATGAGACATCAAGAGAATTTTGTAGGAGGAGGAACACATGGGTAGTCTGACACTGAAACGATTTACGCAGTATGCACTCGTGGTTGCGGCGATCTACTTGGGTGTGCGCTACTGGCCGAATATCGTGAGTGTTGCTGCCGTGGTCTGGGAAGCGGCGTCACCGCTGGTTATGGGCTGTGTGATGGCGTATGTGCTGAACATTCCGATGGTGGCTCTGGAGAAGTTCTATTTTCCGCACTCTACAAACCCGCTGGTGCAGAAGAGCAAGCGGCTGGTCTGCATATTGCTGTCCTTTGTCATTATGATCATCATTGCCATCTTGTTGGTGGTCATCGTCTTTCCGGAGGTACGCTCCAGTGTAGAATTGATTGTCAAGGAAGTACCTGCCGTCTGGGAGAGTATCCGGGCGTGGATCGTTGCCAACGCCGAATATTTGCCGATGCTCCAGGACACCTTGCAGCAGTCCAATTTTAACTGGACCGCCACATTCCAGCGCATCATGAACGCGCTGGCGGCCGGGGCGGGCGGTATGCTCGGCTCCGTGGTCAACGTGGCGACTTCCGTATTCGGCACGATGGTGAAGCTGGGAATCGGATTTATCTTCGCGCTGTATGTGCTGTTCAACAAAGAGCGGCTGAGCGCGCAGTGCCGTCGGGTGATGAAGGCTTTCCTCAAACCGGAACTGCAGGCGTGGCTGCTCTACGTGCTGCGCACGGTCCATCAGACCTTCCGCAGTTTTATCGTCGGACAGTGCACCGAGGCGGTCATCCTGGGCGTGCTCTGCGCGCTGGGTATGCTGCTGCTGCGGCTGCCTTATGCTGTCATGACAGGGACGATCATCGGCGTCACGGCGCTGATCCCTGTGGCGGGCGCGTATATCGGCGGCGCGCTGGGCGCGTTTATGATCTTCACGGCGGATCCGATCAAGGCGATCATCTTCCTCATCTTCCTGGTACTGCTGCAGCAGGTGGAAGGCCATTTCATCTATCCGCATGTGGTGGGCGGATCCATCGGACTGCCGGGCTTGTGGGTGTTGGCGGCAGTCACCATCGGTGCCGGCGTGATGGGAATCCCCGGAATGTTGATTGGCGTACCGATTTGTGCGGCTGTGTATAAGCTGTTCGCGGATCAAGTGGGACGGCGTCTGCGCGGGGAAAAGGGTGCGCCGGAGTTGAAGGAATCCTGAGACGTGCGCGGTGTGAGCGGGTTGGCCGCAGGCCGCACGCGGTGAAGGCCTGCGCTGGCCGGATGTGCGAAAACGCAGGCAGAAAAGTATGCGCACAGGCGTAAGAGGAAGCGTAAGCGCAAGTGCGAAAAGGCCGGATTCCACAGAGACTGGCCAAAGCATAGAGATCGAATAAAAGCAGTATGTGCATCCCGTGTGAAGGATGCACATACTGCTTTTTTGCTTGTATGCTTGAAAGGGGCCTGCCCCTCCGGCCCTGACGGCTACAGCACGATGCCCAGATAGGACAGCCCTTCCTCGATATACTGTGCCAGAGGGTTTTTCCCCGTCAGATAGTAGACGGCGGCCTGCTGGTCCGGATGATGATGATACCGTTCGGCCTTGAGGGCCAGATAGTTCTCCTCCGGCGATCTGCCGGCGTCGCGGTACGTGTTGTCCCTGCCCAGCAGCATCAAGGTTTCCAGCGTCTCCAGCACATCGCGGTCCAGGGTCATCAGATACTCGTTGAGTGCTTTCTCCTCAGGCAGGCAGACGCCCCACTTTTTAGGCCCGTTCGCCGCCTCGTGCCGCGCGCGCGCCGCCTCCCGCTCCTCTGCAAGGCGGATGGTTTCCTCGATCATATCTTTTTCTTCTGTAATCATGTGTGGTTCCCTCGCTTTTGGATTGGATGAATGGTTGTGCGTCTGCCTGCGCAGCACTCACTGGGCATTGGGATTCAGCACCTCGCCGGGAATGCCGCCCGGTTGGGTCGGCTGCTCCGGCTGAGGCTCGGAAGATGTCTCGCCGCCGAGCACCTCGCCGGGAATCTCGCCCGGCTGCTGCGGCTCCGTGCCGGTCTGCTCATCGCCGGAGGACGGCTGCTGCGGCTGTGTGCCGGTCTGTTCGTCGCCGGAGGACGGCTGCTGCGGCTGTGTGCCGGTCTGTTCGT
>CAZSHM010000019.1:12806-19720 GCA_964606855.1 uncultured Peptococcaceae bacterium | reverse complement strand
CCGGTCTGTTCGTCGCCGGAGGACGGCTGCTGCGGCTGTGTGCCGGTCTGTTCGTTGCCGGAGGACGGCTGCTGCGGCTGTGTGCCGGTCTGTTCGTTGCCGGAGGACGGCTGTTGCGGCTGTGTGCTAGGCTGTGTGCTGCTGTGCGGCCGCTCCTGCGGGTGGAGATTGTCCGTATCCACCACATTGAGATGCGTGATGCTGGTGGAGTAAGGGTTGAAGTACGTGTTGACCAGCTGCAGGATCTCCGTTTCGTTGGGCAGATAGTAGGAGACCGAGTTTATATATCCCGCCTCGCCCGGCAGGATGAACATCTGCAGATCGTTCTCGATATCCACTTTCAGCGCCTCTTTGGCAAACCAGAGAATTTCACCGTTTGTGAGATCCGTCTCCATATTGCTCAGAACGATTTCCGCCAGGTCCGGCGCCTTCGTCAGGGTTGCCGGCGTGGCCAGCTGTTTCGCCAAAGCCTGGAGGAAGAGCTGCTGTGCCTTGACACGGCCCAGGTCGCCCTCCGCATAGCCGCTGCGGTAGCGCACGAACCCGATCGCCTCCTCCCCGCTCAGCGTCTGCGGACCTTCTTGGAGGTGAATGTGCAGATTCTGGTAGGGGTCATCGTAGTTCATATTGCGCGGCACATCGATGGTGACTCCGCCGATGGCATCGATGATCTCCTCAAAGGCCTCAATGTTGACCACGACATAGTTGTCCACATAGAAGCCCACAAGATAGGAAATTTCTTTTTTCAGATTCTCGATGTTGCCCTTGCCGCCCTTGGCGCCGACGCCGTAGGCAGCGTTGATTTTTTTCACGGAGCGCTCCACATTGGACATCGTATCCCGCGGAATGCTCAGAACATTGGCGCGCTGATTGTCGCAGTCCAGAGACAGCACCAGAATGGTGTCGGTGTTGAGCCCCACTTTGTCCGTGCCAACCACCAGCACGTTGTAGATCCCCTCCGCGCGAGGCTCCGGCGCTTCCGCTTCCTGTTGGCCGTCCACCGAGGGAGGCTTGATAAACACCGTGGCAAAAACAGTTCCGCCTACGAGCAGCACGGCCAGCAGCACCAGAATCACGATCAAAACGGTGCGCCAGGGTTTTTTACCGCCGTTCTTGGGCGGTTTTTGCGATTGTTTCTTGTGCGTTTCCTTTTTGTGCGTTTCCTTGTGTGCTTCCGTCCGGCTCGAGCGGGACGGCGTGTTCTCTGTAGCCAATGCAAACGCTCCTTTGTTTTAATTTTGGACGAGCAGGAGATCCCGCTCCCAGAGATCTGCCGCGCGGGTTTCCCGCGCCAGCCACCCGCCCGTGCGAACAGTTCGGCACAAGGGACCTTGCAGGGCTAGGCGGCTGCCCGGTTCTGCAAGGCAGCTGTTCATGCCAGCAGAAAGTTTCTCAGCTGCGCGAGATAGTGCGCCCGGTTCAGCCGAAGCCGCTCCGCCAGGGTGGGATCCATCTCCGCAGCCAGATTTTCCAGGCGCTGCAGCGCGTCCTCCGCTGTCAGGCGGATGAAATCCTGCCCTTCCAGGGAGCGCGCAAAGTCTTCGGCCAGTTTTCCGAGTTGTTCCAGCGTGATGGGCAGATCCGCTGCCGAGAGTGTCAGCCATTCGGCAGCGGCAACTTGCAGCTCATTGCAGGCATATGCCGCATAATAGCTGCCGTCAGACTCCTGCAGGAGCAGCGAGCGCAGCAGCTGCTGCACTTCGGCGGGACGCAGGGTGCGGCCGCGGTAATGCTCCACGATATACTGGGTGGCTACGGCCAGGAGTGTCTGCGCTTTCTGGGCATCATAAGGCGCCAGCACCTTATACATGCGGTAGAGGGGTTCCATGATTTTGGCCTCGCCGTAGCGCAGCGCCTGCGCATCGGGAGGACATGCCGGCTCCGCATCCGCCGGATCCGGTTCCGCTTGCGTCGGCCTTGGCGGATTGTCTTCCGGCTGTTCTGTCGTCATCGCCTTTTTCGCATCCTTTCGATTTCGAGAATAAACGTATCGACATCGTCAAATTCGCGGTAAACCGAGGCGAAACGCACATAGGCGACCTCGTCCAACGCCATCAGACGCCGCATCACCGTTTCGCCGATGTCGCTGGTAGGCACTTCGGCATAGCGCAGTTTGAGATCGCGCTCCACATCGCGCACCAGCTGCTGCATCTGCTCGATGGTGACGGGGCGCTTTTCGCAAGCCTTGGCCAGGCCTTTTAGAATTTTGTTTCCGTCAAACAGTTCCCGGCGGCCGCTCTTCTTGATGACCACCAGAGGCTTTTCGTCGATTTTTTCCTGGGTGACGAACCGCTTGCCGCAGACACTGCACTCGCGCCTGCGGCGGACGGAGTTGTCCTCCGCGACCCACCGGGTATCCAATACTCTGGTGTCGCTGTGGCAAATTGGGCATTGCATATTTCCGTCCTCCTGTCAAGAAAACTGGGTCAGCTCGATGGAACATCAGCGCGTGGTGCTGCCGAAGCCGCCGTTGCGGCTGGCGGTCACGCAGTCGTCCGCAGTGATTCCGAATGGCAGGAAAAGCCCCTGCATAAAGCCCTGACCCGCCCGCACCGGGATGGCTTCCCCCTTGCCGCCGTTGATCAGTTTGGCGAGGATATGTCCCTCGTTGTCGGAATAGAAGTAGTCGCTGTCGATGATTCCCACCGTGTTGGCGAGCTGCAGGCGATAGCGGAATCCCAGCCCGCTGCGGGGGTAGAGCTGCAGAACCCAGCCCTCGCGGATCTCGGCGCGCACGCCGGTGGGAATCTGGATGCTCGCGCCGGGGGCAAGGGAGAAGTCACAGGGACTGAAAAAGTCGTATCCGGCGGAACCGACCGTGGCGCGCTGCGGTAATTTGAGATTGTCGTAAAGAGCACGCGACGGCGATTCGCCGAAGGCAGTCTGCCAATCCGCGGCAAACTGCGTGAAACTTACTTTGTAGAATTTTGCGATCTTCTGCATACGACACCTCGCAGGAAAGTTGAAATCGAATTTATTTTAGCACATTTCCGCCGTAAAAAATAGGGCTTTTTCGATATACGGGGCTTTTTCCGGAATTTTTTGCGCTTCCGGCGAGATGCCGCTGGCTGTGCGGCCGATGTTTGGCGAGGTCAGCTGCTGGGTGTGTTGTAGTGAAAATGCAGGCTCAGCGATTCTGCCAGCTCGATCTGTCGCTCGACGGTGCGCTTGGACTGCGGCACCGTGATCTGCAGCTTGCCGCCGCGAAATACGAGGATGGTGTGGCGCGGCCCGGAGGCGGCAACGGTGTAGAGCTGCTGCAGCACAAAGTAGCCGGTAGGGGAGTGCTTGGAAGTGAGACAGTCGGTACGGCTGCGCACAGGCACCAGGCAAAAATCGCGGTGCAGACAGAGGGGAACCTTGCGGGTGCGCCCACCGAGGCAGGCGGCGCTCCGGCGCAGCAGATCCTTTTGTCCGACAGAGAAATAGCGGTGCATTTTGGCCAGCGCCGGACGCACGGAGAGAAAGAGATCCTGGCATCGGCCGTCGATGAAGTAAAAGCGGGTGATGTCGCGCGCTTGCTCCCGCGCGTCGTACCGGGGCAGCACGGCGGCGATGTGGGGCCAGCAGCAGAGGATGGGTTCGATGCTTCTCATAAAGATGCTCCTTTGTCGAATCGAATGCAGGGCGGGAACCGGGAGGTACATAGAGATGGGCACCGGCATCGGCGGGCCGGGAGAAAAGAAACAGCACAACAAATTTACAAAATACAGCAAAAAAGGAAATATTATGATATTACAATACCATAAAAGGATAGAATGTGCAAGTAAAATTTCTATAAATTATAAATTTTAGAAATATAAGGGTTCCAGAGGCCAAGAAGAGGGGCAGGGTGGCATGCGAAAGCGAAAAAATTTTTTGAAATCCACGAATCACGGGGGGGCAGGGTGCAAAAACAGGCTTGTTTGTGCAAAACATTCGCTCTGTGGCAGAAAAAAGGAAGGGTGCTGCCCGCACCGGGAGAACTCGACGCGGATTTGGCCGCTGGCTGCGGAAGGCCGATTTGCGGGATGCCGGCGTGGGAAGTAGAATGAAGGCAAGGTAAGGGCCTGCCTGTAAAAACGTCTTTGCAAGGATGGAAATCCGGAAGCACGCCGGGGTCGGAACCGCTCTGTGTCAGCGCTGCGGGCGGAGCGATATCGGCGCGGTTCCACAGTTCAGAAGGGATCATTCAGGAAAAAGTGGCCGAGGCCACGGAGAGGAGAAGACATGGGTAAGCGGAGTGTCAATGCGGTGCTGGTCACCGAACTGGAGAAGAAAGAAAAGCGGCAGACGTTTCAGAACGTGAATCCGGAGGCGGAGGATCGTACGATCACGGAAGTGCTGCAGCTGATCAGTACCCTGCAGAAAGGAACCGTGAAGGAGAAGCAGAAGGTGGAGACCACCGTTCTGGAAGACTGAGCAGAAGATGCCTGTGAGAACAAGGGAGGAGAAGAAACGATGGCAGAACAAGTTGTCAGTGAAGACCTGGTCATGACTTTCCTGACAGCGGAGGAGAAGGAGCTCAGTTTGACTGTGCACAATCCGCTGGATACGCTGGAGTCGGATACAGTCTCCGGCGCGATGGAAGAGATTGTCAGCAAAAATGTGTTTCAGGACAAGAACGGCAATCTGATCGTCAGTTCCGTGGGCGCCAAGGTGCGCAGTGTGACGGACGACGTTCTGTTCTGAGAACGCAGCGGGATCCCGTGACGCGGGCGTCGGAGCCAAAGACGGCGGCTTTTCAGGAGAAAGCGCGTAAAACCTGAGACGCGCAGAAGCACATTGGGCCGAGCCGGTCTTGAAAAAAGTCCCGCGCAGGGCACAGAATAAGCCCGCCACCGGAGTTTGCGCTCCGGTGGCGGGCTTTTGTCTGCGCTCTGTGCGGGAAGGAAGTGCGGCGACGCGGGATGCGCTAGAGCAGATCCGGGATGTGCGACTCCACCGACAGATCCACGTGGATGCGCCCGTTTTCCCAGCGCACCTGTACAGGATAATGAAAAAAGTCGGACATCGTCTCAGAGCAGAAAAGTGCCTCTGTCGGCCCCTGGGCGTAGATGCGTCCGTCCTTCAGGAGCAGACAGTTGGAGAATATGTCCAGGATCTCCTCGGTATAGTGGGTGACAAAGATGATGGTAATCCCAATGCGCCGGGAGAGATCGCGGATGGTGCGCAGTAGATACTCCCGGGAGAACACGTCCAGACCCGTGCAGGGCTCGTCCAGGATCAGAAGTTCCGGGCTGGACATCAGCGCGCGCGCCACCAGAACCCCCTGCCGCTCCCCCTTGGAGAGAAAGTCAAAGGGGTAGTCGATTTTGGCCTTGAGCCGCAGTTCCCGCAGGAGGGCCTTTGCCTTGCGCACGTCGGCGTCGGTGATATCGTCGTCGAGCCCCAGGGTGGAAAATTTTCCTGCCAGCACAATCTCCAGCGCTGTCTCGTGGGAGAGGCATTTGTCAAAGTAGGAGGCGCTGATCCAACCGATGCGGCGGCGCAGATCGAGGATATTGTCGTCACCGTAGTGCGTGCCGAAGACTTCCAGGTCGCCGTGTGTGTAGCCCATATAGCCGGCCACCACGCTCAGCAGAGTCGTCTTTCCGCTGCCGTTCGCGCCGAATACGACCCAGTGCTGCCCGGGATCCACCTCCCAGTTGATATCCTTTATGATGAACTTGTTGCCGGATTTACAGCCTAATTCCGTCAGCTTGCATACAGGCTCCATAGCTTGACCTCCTCGACTATTCTTCCTCCGGCGGTTCCGGGAGCTGCAGTTCCACATTGAAACCGCGCTTCCCCAGGATTCCCCAGTATTTGCTTCCCCAGCTCAGGATCTCGCAGACTTTGGCGATGTTGAGCATGTAGGTGCGATCGTTTTCTTCTAAATCCACAAAATGATTGAAACCGACCTGATCCACAAAAGCTTTGGCCGCCTGGTAGACCTCCGGCTCGGTGCCGTACTCGATTTTCTGGCAGCGGGCGCAGTAGAGTTCCGCGCCGGATCCCCCATATTTATTGTAGACGATGATGCGCGGCTCCAGAGGGCCGCCGCACTGTTTGCAGCAGCATCGTTCGGAGCGCTGGAGCAGTTCTTCAACGCGGTTCCGTTTCATGATATCCCTTCTTTTCGTGCGGATGCAGACGGGCGTGCCCGCCAACTGAACATATACATCTATTTTAATTCGGAAGGCGGCAACTGTCAAACAACCCGCGCGGCGCTCCAGAACATGCAGCACAACGTCCGGCTGTGACACGGCGCGGCCGCGAGACAAGCGGAGGAGGAAATCCGTCACCAAAAAGTTCGCGGGCAATTCGGCAGCGCCAGCCGGATGCGAGGCGTTGCATCACAGGCCGAATATGCCCTTGACGGCAAACCACAGGGCAGGCATCAGCAGGGCGGGCAGCATGTTGAGCGTTTTACAGTCCTTGAGGCCCAGAATGCCGATGCCGGAACTGGCGATGAGCACGCCGCCGATGATGGAGATCTCCGTCAGCAGATCGCCTGATAGCAGGGGGGCCAGAAAGCCCGCGCACAGATAGATGGATCCCTGCCAGCAAAAGAGCACCGCCGCCGCCAGCGCGATGCCGATCCCGTAGGTGGAGGCAAGCACCATGGATGTGACAAAATCCAGCGTGGCGTTGGTCAGCAGGTAGGTGTGATCGCCGTAGAGGGCGCTTTGGATCGGTCCGAGAATGGAAAGGGTGCCGATGCAGAACAGGAGGATGGCGGTGGAGAGCCCCTGTCCCAGCTGCGAGGATGCGTAGCGCGTGACCAGGCGCTGAAAGCGGCCGTCGATGTCGAGCATCGTGCCCAGAAGGCTGCCGGCGGCCAGGCTGATGATAAAGAGCACCGGATACTGGCTCTGCGGCAGATAGCGCACCACCGTGTTGAGGCCGAGCACGGTGGCGGCAAGGCCCATGGCGGTAAACAGGGCGTTTTG
>CAZSHM010000019.1:0-12706 GCA_964606855.1 uncultured Peptococcaceae bacterium | reverse complement strand
AATTTCCTTGACGCGGCGGCGGCACTATATTATACTACAAGATGGCGCGACCCCCAGCTCCGATAACTCCGTTTCGAGTTACACACTGGGGGCGTTCTGTTCTATAGGCGCAGACGGCACGGCGCGCAGATGCGCACGCGCCGAAAATCCACGATGAGGACTGGAACCAATGAACTACGAAGAAGCGATGCGCTATATTGAGCAGCTGAGCAGCAAGGGGGTTTCCCTGGGCCTGGAGCGGGTAGGGCAACTGCTGAAACGGCTGGGAAATCCGCAGCAGGGACTGCGCTGCATCCATGTGGCGGGCACCAACGGCAAGGGTTCGGTGTGCGCTTTTCTGGACAGTGTTCTGCGCCGTGCCGGGTTCCGCGTGGGGCGCTATATCTCGCCCACGATCTACGACTACCGGGAGCGCATTCAGCTGAACGGCGCGTACATCCGTGAGGAGGCGGTGTGCCGTCTGCTGGAGCGGATTCAGCTTGTGTGCCGGGAGATGGCGGAGCAGGGGCTGGAGCAGCCCACCGCGTTTGAGGCGGAGACGGCGATGGCGTTCCTCTACTTCCGGGAGACACACTGTGATTACGTGCTCCTGGAGGTCGGCATGGGCGGAAGGCTGGATTCCACCAACATCATTGCGCGGCCGGAGATCGCCGTGGTGACGGCGATCAGCAAGGATCACACCAGAATGCTGGGCGGGACGCTGGAATCCATCGCCGCGGAGAAGAGCGGGATTATCAAGGCGGGATGCGCTGTGGTGCTTGCGCCGCAGCCCGCGGAGGCTATGGCGGTGCTGGCTGCGCGCTGTGCGCAGCTTGGCGTGGCACCGGTGACGGTGGATGCGCGCCGGCTGGAACTGCTGGCCTGGAGCGTGCACGGACAGAGATTCCGCTACCGGGGGCGCGAGTTCGAAATCGGGCTTGCGGGGGAATATCAGCTGCAGAACGCCGCGGTGGCGCTGGAAGTGCTGGGGCTTTTGGCGCGCCGGGAGGCGGCGATCACAGAAACAGCCATTTCGGAAGGGCTTGCTGCCGCGCGCTGGCCGGGCCGTTTTGAAGTGCTCCGGCAGGCGCCGCTGGTGATTGTGGACGGGGCGCACAATCCGGCGGGCGCGCAGGCGCTGGCAGACACCTTGACCGCGCACCTGGCGGGGCGGCGCGTCCATTTGGTGACGGGCGTTTTCCGCGACAAGGACAGCGACGGGATCCTGCGGGCGATGCGTCCGGTGAGTGCGCACATCCTCTGCTTTGCGCCGGAAGGGCCGCGGGGCTTGGAGGCGGAGCGCCTGGCACAGATCGCGCGGAGGTACTACCCGCGGGTGGAGCAGGCATCCTGCGCGGCGGAAGCTGTGACGCGGGCGCTGGACGCATCGGCGGAAGAAGATGTGGTTGTCGCCATGGGCTCGCTCTCCACGGTGCGGGAGGTGCAGCAGGCAGTGAAACGATGGGAGGAGCGGAATGGAGCAAGCGATACAGCAGACGAAGGCGAAAATGGAGATCGGCGGGCGCAGGTTTGATTTGGCGCACACGCACATCATGGGCATTCTCAATCTGACGCCCGATTCTTTTTCAGACGGAGGCAGTTACCGGACACTGGAGGATGCGCTCCGACAGACGGAGAGCATGCTTGAAACGGGCGCGGAGATCATCGACGTGGGCGGCGAATCCACGCGGCCGGGATATGTGCCGGTGGATGCCGAGGAGGAGGCGCGGCGTGTGCTGCCGGTGATTGAGGCCATTCGGCGGCGCTTTGAAGCGCCGATCTCGATTGATACGCAGAAGGCCTCCGTTGCAGATGCCGCTTTGGAGCGCGGCGCGAACATGGTCAATGATATCTGGGGGCTGCGGGGGGACGCGCAGATGGCGCGCGTGATCGCCCGCAGCGGCGCAGCCTGCTGCCTGATGCACAACCGGCGGGAGCCTGTCTACGGAAATCTGTTGGGGGACTGCATGGCCGAGCTGGCAGAGAGCGTGGCGCTGGCCGAGAAGGCGGGCATCGCGCGCGAGAAAATTCTTCTCGATCCGGGCATCGGCTTTGGCAAAACGCCTGAGCAGAATCTGTATATCCTCAAGCATCTGGCGGAGTTCCGCAGCTTGGGCTATCCGATGCTCCTGGGGGCGTCGCGCAAGTCTGTGATCGGGCGCGCGCTGGATCTGCCGCCGGGAGAGCGCGTGGAAGGCACACTGGTCACTACGGTGTTTGCGGTGCTGGCAGGCTGGAGCTTTGTGCGGGTGCACGATGTGAAAGAGAACGCGCGGGCCGTCCGCATGGCCGAGGCAATCCGCGACAGCGCGATCTGAGCAGGCCGGTGGTTCGGATCGGACGGCTTTGCGGAATCTGCAGGAGGCGGACGCGCCGGGAGAAACGGCGCGCCCGAAGAAGGAAGCTCGGGGAGGGCTGCGGGATGGTATATGAAGGATTCCAGGGGACGGAAGGGTTAGATCGCATCCGCATCTCGGAATTGGAAGTGTTCGCGCGGCACGGCGTTTACGATGAGGAGACGCGGCTGGGGCAAAAGTTTGTGCTCTGCGCCGACCTTTTTCTTCCGCCCTTGGCCGGAGCGGACAAGCTGGAACAGTCGGTGGATTACGGCGCGGTGTGCCGTGCGCTGGAACAGTGGATGGCGGCACGCACAGTTCGGTTGATTGAGACGGCGGCGGATGCGCTGGCGTGCAGTCTGCTGCAGGAGTTTCCCCTGCTGCGGGCGGTAGAAGTGGAGGTGCGGAAACCTCACGCGCCACTTGCGCAGCATCTGGCCTACGTATCCGCCACGGCGCGGCGGCGCTGGCACGGCGTGTACCTGAGCGTGGGGAGCAATCTGGGCGACCGCGCGGAACAGATCCGACAGGCGCGGGAATGCCTTGCCGCGCGGCCGGATTGCCGTCTGCTGAGCGCGTCGTCGCTCTATGAGACGGAACCCTACGGCGGTGTGGAGCAGCCGCCGTTCTTGAACGGCTGCTGGCAGCTGGAAACGCTGCTGCCGCCGCAGAGGCTTTTGACTGTGCTCCACGAGATCGAGCATACTTTGGGACGTGAGCGCGCCGTCCGCTGGGGATCGCGCACCATCGATCTGGACATCCTCTTTTACGACGATGCGGTCATCGACACGCCGGAGCTGACCGTGCCGCACAGCGATCTGCAAAACCGTATGTTTGTGCTGGAGCCGCTGGAGGAGATTGCGGGGTTCCTGCGCCATCCGCTTTTGGGACGCACCGTCCGCGAGCTGCGCGCGGATCTGGCGGCGCGGACGGAGTGAGCGCGGGCGGCACGTCCCGCCTGCTTCTTTCGCAGAAACGCATACAATAGAGCAGCGCGGCCGCGCCGCCGAACAGGACAGTGCGCGGCCGCGCGGGCAGACTGCGCCGTGACCGCATCCCGGAAAGGAGGATGCGGCACGGCGCAGTCTGCTGTAAACAGGATCCGCAGCGCAAGCACGGTTCGCGCTGCGGGAGGAGGCTTGTCTCGCGGCGCGCCGCTAAAAATGTCGGACGCGCAGGATTTTCGCCGGGTTTTGTATTTTCATGCGATGAAAAATTTGCTATAATAAAGTTTAATTGCACAGGCAAATTGTGTGCAGAGGCGCAGGGACAAGAGGTGGCCGCCGTGGTAAAGGAAAACCAAAAATATCTGAACCGGCTGCAGATCGTGCTGGATCTGGCGCTGGTCGTTCTCTCCATGGGTTTATCCTACTGGGCGCGGTTCGTGCTCCTGGACGGCAGAGTTTCCATCGGTCCGGAGCAGATGGTGCGCACAGTCGTGTGGACGACGCTGCTCTACGGGCTGCTCTACTCCGGCGTCGGAATGTACCGCTCCAAGCGGCGGGAGTCGATCACCCGCGAATGGGTGGAGATCGTCCAGGCAAACGGGCTGGGCCTCATCTGCCTGATGGCCGCCCTCTTCTTCTTCAAAATTGTGGACTTCTCCCGCGGACAACTGGCCATTTTCTTTGTGGTCAACATTCTGCTGATGACGGGGGAACGCTTCGTCGTGCGCATGCTGCTGCGGCGATTCCGCAGCCAGGGCTTCAATCTGCGCCACTGTCTGGTGATCGGGGCGAACGAGATCAGCGACGACTTCATCGACCGCGTGGAGAAAAACCGTCACTGGGGCTACCGCATCGAGGGCATCCTCGACAACTGGCAGCGCCCCGGCAAGAAATACCGCGGATACCCGGTGCTGGGACACTTGGATAAGCTGGTGGACGTGCTGACCCGCCGCTATTTCGATCTCGTGATCATCGCCCTCACAGCAGAGGAGTCGGAGGAGATGGGCTATATTCTGGCGCAGTGCGAGAAGGCGGGCGTCAAGAGCAACATTATCCCCTACTACTACAAGTACGTGCCTACACAGCCGTACATGGACGATTTGGACGGACTGCCCGTGATCGATACGCGGCGGGTACCGCTGGATAACTGGGTCAAAAGCGCCGTAAAGCGCGCGTTTGACATCGTTTTCGCGCTGGCTGCGATCGTGTTCACCTCGCCGGTGATGCTGCTCTCGGCGGTGATGATCAAGCTGACCTCGCCGGGGCCGGTCATCTTCTGCCAGGAACGGGTGGGGCGCAACCGCAAGCCGTTCCTGATGTACAAGTTCCGCTCCATGCGGGTGCAGACCGACGAGGAGGAGCGCGCGCAATGGACGACCAAGGATGATCCGCGCAGGACGCGCTGGGGCGCTTTCATGCGCAGAACGAGCATCGACGAGCTGCCGCAGTTTTTCAACGTGCTCAAGGGGGATATGTCGGTGGTGGGGCCGCGCCCGGAACGGCCGTACTTTGTGGAAAAATTCCGCGAGGAAGTGCCCCGTTACATGATCAAGCATCAGGTGCGGCCCGGGATCACCGGCTGGGCGCAGGTCAACGGTCTGCGCGGCGATACATCCATCGAAAAACGCATTGAGCATGATCTTTACTACATCGAAAACTGGACCTTCGGTTTCGATCTGCGCATCATCGTGATGACCGTGTTCCGCGGCTTTCGCGATAAGAACGCATACTGATTCCGAACAGAGACAAGCCCCGCGGCGCGGATGCGGCCGCCGCGGGAGACCGGAAGGAGTGCTTTAGACAGATGAAACAGCAGAGCAGCTTGCAACTGGAACTCACGGAGCACGGCGCGCGCTACAGGCAGTGGTGCGACTATGCAGAGCTGGAGCCGGCTCTGCGCCTGGAACTGGAGGCCATCGCCGATGACGAGGCGGCCATCCGCGATCGCTTCTACCGGGATCTCTCTTTCGGTACCGGCGGCATGCGGGGCGTCATGGGGGCGGGCAGCAATCGCATGAACGTCTACACGGTGGAGCGGGCCAGCGCGGGACTTGCGCTCTATCTGCTCTCCGAGTACGGGCGGGAAGCCATGGAGCGCGGTGTGGTGATCGCCTACGACAGCCGCCGCGATTCGCAGCGCTTTGCCCGCGAGACGGCCCTGACGCTGAACGCCTTCGGCATCCGCGCCTATGTGTTCGACCGGCTGACGCCGACGCCGGAGCTCTCGTTCGCCGTGCGCTACCGGCAGGCTGCAGCGGGGGTGGTCATCACCGCCAGCCACAACACAAAGGAGTACAACGGATACAAAGTATACGATGCGCACGGATGCCAGGTCGTCCCTGAGATCGCGGCGCGCATCCAGGAAAAGATCGATCTCTATCAGGAGTTGGAGCAGCTGCCGCTGCTTCCGGACTACGAGGAGGCCTGCAGCCAGGATCTGTACCACGAGATCGGCGACGAGTACCACGGCGCCTTTGTGCAGGCGGTGCTGCGGCAGGCGCTCCTGCGCAACGACGGCGCGGACGCGGCGGCCAAGGCGGCGCTGCGCGTGGTGTACACGCCGCTGCACGGGACAGGGCTCCTGCCGGTGACCTCGGTGCTCGAGAAGGACGGGTTCTGCGGGCTTTCCGTGCTCGAGAGCCAGCGGCAGCCGGACGGCAATTTTCGCACGGTTCGCTCTCCCAATCCGGAGGAGGAGGACGCTCTGCGCCTGGCCATCGAATACGGCGCGGAGTTGGGCGCGGACATTGTGCTCGGCACCGATCCGGACTGCGACCGCGTGGGTGTCGCGGTGTGGGACGGGGCGCGCTACAGGCTGCTCACGGGCAATCAGACAGGAGCGCTCCTGGTGGATTATGTGCTCACGCATCGCGCGGTGACACCGGCCTCCGTCGTCCTCAAGACGATCGTCACATCGGAGCTGGGCGCGGATGTGGCCCGCGCGCACGGTGTGCAGGTGATGGACGTGCTCACAGGCTTCAAATACATCGGCGAGAAGATGACAGAGTTTGAAGCGCAGGGGGATCACGAGTTTGTCATGGGTTACGAGGAGAGCTACGGATACCTCGTGGGCACACATGCCCGCGACAAGGACGCCGTGGTGGCATCCATGCTGGTCTGTGAGATGGCGGCCTGCCAGAAAGCCCGAGGAAAGACGCTGCTCGACCGGCTGGAAGAACTCTATCGGCAACACGGTTACTATAAAGAGGCGCTGGACTCCTTCACGCTTCCGGGCGCCGACGGGCAGGCGCGCATCGCGCGGATCATGGCCGCGCTGCGCGCGCAGGCGCCGCGCGAGATCGGCGGACTTGCCGTTGCGGAGCGGAAGGATTACGCCGCGGGGCTGGACGGGCTGCCGCAGGCGGACGTGCTCAAGTATCTGTTCGAGGAGGGCGGCTGGATGGCAGTGCGGCCATCTGGCACGGAGCCCAAGATCAAGTTCTACTACTCGCTGCGCGGCGCTTCCATGGAGGCGGCGGAGAGGGCGGTGCAGGCGCTGCGGGAGGCGGTGCGTGCATATATGCAGAGCGATTTAGTTTAGAGTGCCGGCTTTGCGGGAGCAGTCTCCCGCGCGAGGAGACAGAAAGAGGGTTTGACGATGGCAAAATTATGGGGCGGGCGTTTCAGCAAGGACACCGACAAATTGGTGGAGGACTTTCACTCGTCCATCTCCTTTGATCAAAAACTGTACCGCTGGGATATTCTGGGCAGCAAGGCCCATGCCCGGATGCTGGGCGATGTGGGTGTGATCAGCAAAGAGGAGGCGCAGGCGCTCCTCTCCGGGCTGGACGAGCTTCTGCGGGAGATCGAGGCGGGAGAGGTGCAGTTTGACCCTGCGGCCGAGGACATCCACATGAACGTGGAGGTGCTGCTGACGGAAAAGCTGGGTCCGGTGGGCAAAAAGCTGCACACGGGCCGCAGCCGGAACGATCAGGTGGCGCTGGATGAGCGGCTTTATCTCCGGCAGGAGATCGAGAACACGCGCCGCCTGCTGCTGGATCTGATGGAGACGCTGGTGGATCTTGCGGAGGCGCACCGGGAGACGATCCTGCCGGGCTACACGCATCTGCAGCGGGCGCAGCCTGTTTCGCTGGCGCATCATCTGCTGGCCTATGCCGAGATGTGCAAGCGCGACGTCACGCGCCTGGAGGATTGCCGCGCGCGCATGAATGTGCTGCCGCTGGGCTCCGGCGCGCTGGCGGGAACCACCTTTCCCCTGGACCGGGAACAGGTGGCGCGGGAGCTGGGCTTTGACGAGGTGTGCCTCAACTCGATGGACGGTGTGAGCGACCGCGACTTCATCCTGGAGTACATGGCGGCGGCCTCCATCGGCATGATGCATCTGAGCCGCCTCTGCGAGGAGATCATTCTGTGGTCCAGCCAGGAATTCCACTTTGTAGAGCTGGATGACGCCTACAGCACCGGCAGCAGCATTATGCCGCAGAAAAAGAATCCCGATGTGGCGGAACTGGTGCGCGGAAAGACGGGCCGTGTCTACGGGGATCTGATGGCGCTTCTGACCGCCATGAAGGGATTGCCGCTGGCCTACAACAAGGATATGCAGGAGGACAAGGAGGCGCTGTTTGACACCGTGGAGACCTGGCAGAAGTGTCTCCTTGTTTTGACGCCGATGCTGCGCAGCATGACGGTGCGCGAGGATGCCATGCTGCAGGCGGCGCGCGGCGGGTTCACGAACGCCACCGACCTAGCCGATTATCTGGCGCGCAAGGGTGTACCCTTCCGAGATGCCCACGGAATCGTGGGGCGCCTGGTGGCGGAATGCCTGGAGCAGGGCATCAGCCTGGATGAGGTGCCACTGGAGGTGTATCAGGCGCACTGCCCGCAGATCGAGGCGGATGTCTACGACGCGATCGCCGTCCGCACCTGCATGGCCAGCCGCAATACCGTGGGCGGGCCGAGCGTCGCCCAGACGACGGCGACCATCGCCGCGGAGCGGGAGTTCCTTGCCGCGCGGCGATGAGAAACGTGCCGCCGGGCCGGCAAATCCTGGGGCGTTCCGGTGCGAATCATATCTGAAAGGATATGGAATCATTTTCAGAATGATATTATTTCTTTCGCCGGATTTTTTGTATAATAGCTGTGATAAGTTCCATTTTTCATAAGGAGGCGCTTTTGTGATGGAAAAATTGTTTTACAACGGCGACATCGTGACGATGGAGGGTCCGGATGCGTTTGCCGAGGCCGTTCTGGTCGCGGACGGCAAGATCAAGGCCGTCGGCGGGTACGACGCGGTGGCGGCGCAGAAAGGCGCGGACTGCCAGATGGTGGATTTGCAGGGCAGGACGCTGATGCCGTCCTTTATCGATGCGCACGGACATGCCGCCACCATGGCCCCGATGTTCGCCAGTTTGTGCGATCTTTCCGAGTGCAACAATTTCGCGGAGATCGTCGAGACGATGAAGCAGTATCAGGCAGAGCGGCAAATCCCCGCCGGAGAGCCTATTGTAGGTGTGAATTACGACGATAACTTCCTGGAGGAGGGCAAACATCCCCACCGCGATCTCCTGGATACCATTTCCACGGACCATCCCGTGGTGCTCCTGCATGTCTCGGTGCATGCCGCCGCCGTCAACTCGATGGCACTGGCGAGCGTCGGCTACAAGGACGGCATGGACGACATTCCGGGCGGGGAGGTCGGCCACTATGCGGACGGCCGCCTAAACGGATATTTGGCCGAGGCCGCCAGCTATCCGGTGCTCGGTTCGATTCTGGGTGCGATGCAGCAGAAGATTGTGGAGCTCTGGCCTGTGGCGCAGGAGATGTACCTGTCCAACGGCATCACCACCGTGCAGGACGGCGGCGGGCCGGAGGCGACGCTGCAGATGCTGCTCGGGCTGGATCAGGCCGGAAAGATGAAGCTGGATATAGTGGCCTACGAGACCAGCAGCGACGAAGCGGTCAAAACGATGCGCAAGTACAGCGACATGTGCGGGGCATACAGAGGGCATGTGAAAATCGGCGGCTACAAGATCATCCTGGACGGGGCGCCGCAGATGCGGACGGCCTGGATGACAAAGCCGTATGAGGGCAGCACGGAATGCGGCGTGCCGATTCTGCCCGACGCGGATGTCGAAAAATGGGTGAAGCGGGCGATGGACGACAACATGCAGATCCTCGCGCACTGCAACGGCGATGCGGCGGGCGATCAGTTCCTGAACAGCATCGAGAAGATGCTGCCGCTCTCGAGCAATCCCAACAAGGAGAACCTGCGCTTCACGATGATTCACTGCCAGACGGTGCGCAAAGATCAGCTCGAGAGGATGGCGCGCCTGAAGATGATCCCCTCCATCTTTGTGAGCCACGTCAACTACTGGGGCGACGTCCACATGAAGAACTTCGGTCCGGAGCGCGGTTCCCGCGTCAGTCCTGTGAAGGAGGCGCTGGATGCCGGGCTGGTGTACAACTTCCACACCGACACGCCGGTGGTGAAGCCCAAACTGCTCCATGCGGTCTGGGCGGCGGTCAACCGCGTCACCCGCAGCGGCAGGGTGATCGGGCCGGAGCTGCGCATCGGCGTCTACGACGCTCTGAAGGGCATCACGATCAACGCAGCTTACGAATACTTTGAGGAGAACGAGAAGGGCTCCATCAAAGCGGGCAAGCGCGCGGACCTGGTGATTCTCTCCGACGATCCGCTGAAGGTGGATCCGATGACGATCAAGGATATCCGGGTGCTGGAGACAATCAAGGACGGCGAGACGGTCTACACCGCGTAAAACAGAGGCGCGGACCAGGACAGACAAAGGCGCACATTCGCCGGCAGGCATGCCGGGCGGATGTGCGCCTTTTTGCAGGATAAAGCGGTTTTTACGGAGTCTCAACGGCGCAGGATCCCCGCGCGGTCTAATCGATGCGCAGGGTGACGGCGCCGTTCTCCCGCTCCAGGTCGCGCAGCAGCGCGAGGAAGGCCTCGCCGTATGTGCCAAGGTGGCGAAGCAGGCTGTCGCTGTGGCGGAGGAGAATCTCCAGCGGTGCGCGGCGGGCGGAGAGGACATCCCAAAGGGCGTCCAGGTTGTTGCCGTAGTAGGGCGGCAGAGGCAGCTGGCGCGCGATCTCGGCGTGCAGCGCCGCGCGGTCGTGGATGGCATCGCCATCCAGGGATAAGGTGGCCTGTTCCATGCTGTGCGTCGCCTCCCGGATCAGTAGAGCTGTTCAAAACTCTCATAGTGGTCGGCGGTGTAGAAGATCAGGCCGTCATCGGAGTAGATGATGCGCTCGCCGCCGCGGTAGCCGCCCTCGTAGTTGACATCGCACTCGTAGTAGGTGCGCCCGTCGGCGTCGGGCAGCAGCCCCTCACGGTTGCCAAAGACATCGCCGCCGATGCTCATGCCGGGCGCGACTTCATCGAGGTTGCCGGCCTGGCTGTCCCAGCCGAGGTCGATGGCCTCCTGTTTGGTGATAAAATTGTCGGGCAGATGGCCGAAGGTGTGCAGATAGTCCGCCACATCCCGGGGCGCGGTGTAGTGGGCGTCCTCCTCGAGCGCTGTGCTGTCGCCGGAGCAGCCGCAGAAAAGGCCCAGGGAGAGCGTGAGCACCAGCAGCAGCAACAGCAGGAGCAGCGGGGCGCGCGGCGCGGTGCGGGTGCGGGATTGCAGGAATCGGAACATCGTACAGCCTCCTCAGTCGGATTTTGGTTCTATTATAGACGAACTGCCGGGATGCGTCAACGCACGTTTTCAGATTGCGCGTCGAGGTCGCATTCGCCGCCGCCCTCTTCCTCCGCGGACGGCGTGCGAATTGGCCGTGCCGCTCTGCCGCGCTGTGGATAACGCGGTGCGACACGGTGGAGAACCTGTGGAGGACGTGCGGAAAACGGTGGATTTCTGTGGATAAGTTTGTGGATAAGTGCATAAATGCGGCAGTGACGCGCCTTCGGGCGGGATAACACGTGAAAAACATTGAAAAAAAGCTGCGCGGCGAGCGCTATGGCATTGCCGCACAGCTTTTTTTCTTTTCCGGACGGGTTTCGCGCGGGCGGAGAAGGCGCAAGCCTCTCCGCCCGTGCGGGTCAGATGAGGTCGACGTCCTCGTTGTGCAGGATCCGCTGCACGGTGCGCATGGAGCACATCTTGCCGCACATGGTGCAGCTGTCGGCGTGTTCCGGCGTGGATTCCGCGCGGTAGCGGCGCGCTTTCTCCTCATCCAGCGCCAGCTCGAACTGCCTCTCCCAGTCCAGATCGGCGCGGGCGGCGCTCATGGCATCGTCCCACGCTCTGGCGCCGGGCACGCCCTTGGCCACGTCGCCGGCGTGGGCGGCGATCTTGGCGGCGATGATGCCCTCCTTCATGTCCTCCAGATCCGGAAGGCGCAAGTGTTCGGCGGGTGTGACATAGCAGAGGAAATCCGCTCCCTTGGCCGCGGCCAGCGCTCCGCCGATGGCGGAGGTAATGTGGTCGTAGCCCGGCGCCACGTCGGTGACAAGCGGCCCCAGCACATAGAAAGGCGCGTTGTGGCAGAGTTTCTTTTCCAGGAGCACGTTGGCTTCAATCTCGGGGATGGCCATGTGCCCCGGGCCTTCGATCATGACCTGCACATTGCGCGCCCAGGCGCGCTCGGTGAGTTCGCCCAGGGTCATCAGTTCCTCGATCTGGATGCTGTCGGTGGCGTCATGGATGCTGCCCGGGCGGCAGGCATCGCCCAGGCTCAGGGTGACGTCGAACTCCTCGCAGATGTCCAGAATCTGATCAAAATGGGTGTAGAGGGGGTTCTCTTTTTGGTTCAGTTCCATCCAGGCAAAGAGCAGGGACCCGCCCCGGGAGACGATGTGCGTCAGCCGCGCGCCGTCCTTGATCCTGTCGGCGAGACGTTTTGTGAGACCGCAGTGGACGGTGATGAAATCGACGCCGTCCAGCGCGTGCTGGCGGATGACGCGGAGAAACTCCTCCGCGGTGATGTCCTTGAGCTCCTTTTCCAGGTAGCCCACCGCGTCGTAGACAGGCACAGAGCCGATCATGGCGGGGCTCATGGACACCAGCTGTTCGCGGAACCGGCGCGTCTTGCCGTAGTTGCTGAGATCCATGATCGCCTCCGCCTTCATGTCGATGGCGGTGCGCGCTTTCTCCAGTTCTCTCTCCGTGTCGCGGCAGTCGCGGGAGACACCTAGATTCACGTTGATTTTGGTTCTCAATCCTTGGCCGACGCCCTCGGCGTGCAAGCTGCTGTGGCGTTTGTTGGCAGGGATGACGACGGAACCCCGGGCAACGCGGGACTGCAGCGCGGCGATGTCGACGGATTCCTTAGCGGCGACCGCCTCCATTTGGGGCGTCACGATTCCCCGGCGGGCGGCGTCCATCTGTGTGGTATAGGTCACGGTTCGTTCCTCCTGTTTGGATAAATTCAAAATAGTTTCTCAGACAATAGAGCTATCATAGCACAGTTGACAAAATAAGGCAATATCCCCTGCGGGACAAACGCGCGCACCCT
>CAZSHM010000018.1:0-31206 GCA_964606855.1 uncultured Peptococcaceae bacterium | reverse complement strand
CGCACCTTCCGGGGGAGCCATGTGACCGCGCGGCCGATCCGATAACTCCTGGAGGCGCGAATCGAGGCGAGTTCCTGCTCCGCCGCCTCCAGCCGGTGCTGTAAAATGCGATTTTGCTTTTCCAATTCGAGATTCTGGCTTTCACACGTATTTTTCAACACCTGCGTGCTGTAATACTTGAGCGGATCCTCCATGATTTCGCACATCTTGCTCCAATAGCGGCCAAAAACTTCCTGTTTCAGCTCTCCATTGGCCTGCAGTTTTTTGAAGTCCTCGGAAAACCGCAACAGAAAATTCAGCTTTTCCTCATCGGCAATCCTGGACAAGGTCCACATGTAATGGTGGTACCGGTGTAAGGCGCAGTAAGGCGCAAAGCGCGCTTCGATCTCCGGATCTTTTTTTAATTTTTCCCGGATGTAATCAAACTCCTCGCACCCGCAGAAGACCTTTCCCTTGGAATGGAACGACGAATTCGGGTTATCCCGCCGAACGAAATAGAATGCCTTGTTTACAAACATCGCGCGCTCTGCCTGCGTGAAAACTTGAAACCAGAAACCGTTGTCCTGAAACGAGGCTCCGGGCGATTCGTTCATATAAATCTCTTTTTCCAGAACAAAACTGCGCTTGTATATCCCAGTAACATTGATCATGTAGAGATTTAGCAAATCCGGCGTAAGGCTCGGATTATATAGCTGGTTATAGACATTTTTTTCGCTTAATTTCTTCAGCTCTCTTGTCTTCCCGGCGAACCTATAGAAATTCGATTTTACAAAGTCCAAATCGTTCTCCGACGCCGTCCGGTACAAAGTCTCATACATTTCTGGAGCAATAAAATCGTCCGTCTCAACGATGCCCAAATATATCCCACGCGCATTTTTGATTCCAAGATTCACCTGATACCCGTAACTTTTTTTTGCCGAACAGAGTACTTTGACTCTCGGATCCTTTGCCTCATATTCTTTCAGAATCTCAAATGTGCCGTCGCTGGATTCCGCGTCTACGCAAAGCACTTCCAGTTCTTTCAGCGTCTGATGCAGCACACTCTCCAGCGCTTCCCGGATATAGTTCGCCGTATTCAAAGAGGGCATGATGACTGTGACTTTCGGAGCTTTTTCCTGCATACGATCCACCTCGCCTTCTCTAGTGTTTCCAATAGGTGCGCAGTGTGTACCCGACACCATATTCCCGGCTGCAGCGCACCATATCCCGTATTTTCCGCGGTATGAATGTGATCATTCGCCCGACCTTGTATGTGCGGGAAGCGCGGATATCTTGGAGTTCTTGTTCTGCCCGCTGATATCGGCGAATTGCCTCGGCCAGTTCGTCCCGGCCGGAAGCCCTGCCTGCCTGAGGCTTTTCCTGAAACGCTTTTTGCACTTCCGGAGAGCTCCGTTTGATCGACCAGGACAAGCGATTGCCGAAATCGTTCTCCCGCCCGCTGTCTCGCAGGCTGTCCACCTGTTCCGGTGTAATTCTGGGGGCATATTCCGTTACCTGCCCTACGGCTCCATCCAACACGAACGGGATGCTCCCCAGGGTCTCCACCGTCTCCGGATCGATATCCGGGCTTTGCAGATACGCGCTATAGCGTTCAAACAAAGTGATCTCCTGACAGTCCCCCCACCTCCGATGCGCGTCCGACAACTCCAAATATGCTCTGACAAACCGCACAACCCCATCCACATATCGGGGATACCCGGCGGCCTCCAAGGCAGCCCCTTCCTTCTGCTCCAGTACCGGAACAATTTTCCCCTCTTCTTCGCGATACCCCAGCGTTTGCCCGTGCGGCGCTCTGACAAGCAGTTCCAAGAGGGTATGGAACTGTTCATTGAGACGCAGCATGGAATATTTCGGACTGCTCTGCGTTTGCGGATCCCGCGAATGATACAGATAGAATGTCCCATAGCACAAGTCTCGGCGTTGTCTGTCCAGCAATGGGAAAATAGCATCCTGCGTCTCCCCTGTCCCGGCAAAGTCGACGAATGCAAAGACTTCCTCTCCGTTGATCTCCTGCGCGAGATATCGCTTTACCAGATCGATCTCTGCCTGCCGTCCTTCTCTCACAGCGTCCCGCCAAGCGATTCTGGATCCATAAAGGTATTCTGTCTCAATCGTATATTGATGGAACGCGATCCTCTCATCCACAATCTTTTTCAGCACGTAGCCGTCGCGTGCGATAAAGTATAATTTGCGAATATTGCTTTTCCGGCTCCGCTCTACAAGCCAGCTCGCATACGGATACAGCATCGCTCCGCCCAAGGAAACCCCGAGTTCTGTCATCCGATCCAGATTCGCGCCGGCGCGGAGATAGCGCGCCAGCCCAATAGACGTCTGTGTTTGCAGCCCGCTGTCCCGATCCAGCGCACCTGCCTCATACGGCAAAAGCCGGGCAAAAGGAGCATAATTTGCCTGTATGCCTAGCTTACGCGGCTGCAGATAATCGCCGTTCCAGTCATCTCCAAAATGCAGCCACTTTTCATAAGGGACCTTCTCTTGCCTCTGCACCAGTTCGTACAGTTTTCCGTTGTTCTTTTTGCATTGATGCTCCGAGGAGACATAGATCGGGATGCTTTCAAACATCGGCTCGAACTTACACAAAAACCCTCGGATGGTCTGCGCGTCGAAATACATGTCCGTAATCAGGATCACACGCTTCTTTCGCTCCGACAAGCGGCGCACGAGATCGATGTTCCGCTCGAGCGGCAAAAGACTCTCCCGATCTATTGCGATCTCCAACTCCAGCAGGCTGTCCTGCTCCTCCTGATCCAGCGCAAAATCCTGTGCGATCAAGGCATAGATTTCCTGGATCGAGACATCCTGCTTTTCTGCAGAGCATCTTTTGCGATACAGGAACCGTTCTGTCGTCTTGCGGATTTTCGCAAAATTCTCCCTGAGAATGCCGGGGAGCGCCGCATAGCTCCCATCTCGGCAGAGCGTAGCTTGCATATCGATGAAAACACCGTCGGGGCGTGCGTAGCAACGGGCAAGCAAAGTTTGAAAGACATCGAAGGAATAGAGCTCGATCTCATCCCGAACCCGGTACAGATACTGCGATGGAACCATCCTGTCCCTTACCATCTTCAAGATATTCTGCTCATAGATCTCGTACGTGGAGGTGCGGAGATAGTTTTCGCGCGCACATCTGCCCATCTCGGAAAGTCTCCCGGCGGATTCAAAGGCATGGATATAGGCCTGCCGCATCGTCGAGATGTCCGCGGTTTGAATCAGCCATCCGCAAGTTTCATCCAAGATATATTTCGCGCCGATATTCTGCGTGAGAATAAGCGGCCGTGCCATCATGGCCCCTTCTAAGGCGCTGAGCGAGCAGGATTCATCTCTGGACGGCACAACGAGAACATGGCAGGCATTGATCAGCGCATGAATCTCTTTCCTCTCCCGGATCTCTCCATGATAAAAAATGTTCTTTTCTGTTTTTATCTTGGAGAGCAACTCGGGGTAAAAATCCCGTGCTCCATCCCATAACCTCCCCGCGAAATGTAGTTCGCACTTCTCTTTGACTGCCCGCGGCAAGTCCAGAAAAGCATCCACCAGAATGTCGTAGCCTTTTCTCTTTTCAATCGTTCCCAGGGCCAGGAACTTTATCTTCTCCCCCGGCCGGATCTCCAGGTAAGAGCCTTCCTCGCAAAATACGTCATCGACACAGTTGTGGACAACTTCGACATTCGGATTGTAGTTCCGCACGATAAAATCCCGCGCATACTCACTGACGGAGTATACTTTTTTTGCCCGGCAAAGCGCTGTCTCCCGCTCTTTTTTCCAGAAAAAATCCGGCAGGTTTTCCGCCTCTCGGATATACCAGACCACCGGTACAAGGTCCTGCGCCATATCCGCGACCTTGTAGGTGACAACCGTATTTGCCAGGACCAGATTGTATTTTGTCACTTCGCGCGCGATATACGCTTCGTCGATGTCCTCCTGCGGAACAATCCGCACGCGCACGCCGATGTCGCGGAATTCTTCGGAATACGGCCCGTCCGCATAACTCCAGACATCGATCAGATAGCCGTTCCGAAGCAGCACAATACAGATTCGCCGAAAACTCTGTACCGCACCCGTATACTCCAGTTCAGGTGTCACAAGCAAGATTCTCGCTGGGTTACTCTTCATCTGCACTCTCCTCGCAATCGTCCGTGCCGCGGCAAAATTCGCTTTTCCGCCCTATGCTTGCCCTGCCCGTTCACGCTCCGCCAGCGCCAGCGCCGACCGGATCGTATCCTGCATATCATAGTAGCGGTATTCCCCCAGCCGTCCGCCGAACAGCACGTTCTCCTCCTGCTCCGCCAGGCGCCGGTAGCGCGCATACCGCGCCTGATTCTCCGCATCGTTGATCGGGTAGTACGGCTCCGTCCCGGGCGTCCACTCCAGCGGATACTCCCGCGTGATCACCGTCTTTGGCTGCGTCCCGAACTCAAAGTGCTTGTGCTCGATGATCCGCGTGTACGGCGTCTCCCGGTCGGTGTAATTGACCACCGCCACCCCCTGGTAATTGTCGGTCTCCAGCGTCTCCGTCTCAAAACGCAGGCTGCGGTACGCCAGCGGCCCGTAACAGTAGTCGTAATAGGAATCGATCGTGCCCGTATAGAGAATCTTCCTGGCGGCGCCGGCAAATTCCGCGCGACACAGGGTATAGTCTTTCTCCAGGACGACGTCGCTGCGGGCGAGCAGTTTCTCAAAAATCGGCGTGTACCCGCCGATGGGAATTCCCTGGTACGGATCGTTGAAATAGTTGTTGTCGTACGTAAACCGCACCGGCAGGCGGCGCAGGATGGACGCGGGCAATTCCCTGCACGGCCGTCCCCACTGCTTTTCTGTATATCCCCGCACCAGCTTCTCGTACACGTCCCGCCCCACAAGCCGGATCGCCTGCTCCTCCAGATTCTGAGGCATGCCGCTGACTTCCCCGCGCTGCCGCTCGATGATCGCTCGCGCCTCCTCGGGCTTCGCGATCCCCCACATCCTGCTGAAGGTGTTCATGTTGAACGGCATATTGTAGATCTCTCCGTGAAAATTGGCGATCGGACTGTTGATAAAGTGGTTGAACTCCGCAAATTGTCCCATATACGCCCAGATGCGCTTCTCGCTCGTGCGGAAAATATGCGCGCCGTAGCGGTGCACCCGGATCCCCTCGATCTCCTCGGTATAGCAGTTCCCGCCGATGTGCGCCCGCCGGTCGATCACCAGGCATTTTTTGCCCGCGTCGGCGGCCTCGTGCGCGAACACCGCTCCGAAAAGCCCCGCGCCCACGATCAGATAGTCATACATCGCTCCATCGCCCCCGCTCTCTCCGCCGGCCGGCCGGTTTCCGCGCGGCGGATCCCATTCTGTTGATCCGCCGCGCGCGAGCCGATTCCGCCCCGTCGGCGGGCCCTTCCATCGTGTTTTCGTCCTTCCCGCGGAAGGCTGGATTACAGGCTCGTCAAAAAAGTCATGTGTTTTGCGGCGAGCACCGCACAGTCCTTTTCCCCGTGATAGACGCCTCTCGCGTACGCGATCCCGCTCGCGTCCAGCCTGGCTTCCATCTCTCTCAGAGTGCGCGTCTCCCCCGGGCGCTCACAATCATCCAGCAGGATCACAAAATCTTCGCTCAGGCACTCCGGCAGCAGCTGCAGGACATCAATGCGGGAATACTCCTTCATATCTGCGCCGAGAGGGGCGTCGATCACGATACAGTCAAACTTCTGTCCGGCAAACGCATCGCAAAAGCCATGAAAAACTCGGACGGCATCCGCCTCCCGGTACTGCACCATCTCCCGATCCAGCCGCACGATACGACTGTTTTCCGGCAGTGAAAAATCCTTCAGGAAGAACGCGATCCACTCCGGATCGTGTTCCACGATGCAGTGTTCTACACGCAGATCACCGGCCGCATACTGCCCGATCATCCTTGTGGTCTGCCCCAAGCCAAGCTCCAGGATCCGCCTGGGCCTTGCCTCGTCCAGAACCCTGTACAGCGCGTACAGGAAAGGATATCCGACCGCCCAGCGCCCCGGCGAAAACGTCTTGTCCTTCAGCCATTCGCTCTGCGGAATTGTATTGTTGAAAATCTCGCCCCAGATTGTCTCCTGAATATACCGCGCGTTGCGTGCGATTTGCTGTCTGTTTCTCTCGATTGCGGGAGGCAGGGTCTTCTGCAGCGCATCCACCTGCGCCGCCGTTCCGGCCGCCTGACGGCGCAGTTCGTCCTGCCGTTCTGACACGCTTTGAATCGCATCCGCGACAGAGCGCACTTCCTGGTCTGCCAGCAACTCCAGCCGCCGGCGCATCTGGGCCCCGTTCTCCTCCTGACGCTTTTGCTCCGCCTCTATCGCGCTTTGCTGCCGTTCGATTTGTTCCAGAACGCTCTGCTGCTGTTGAAGCATCTGCAGCAGCTGCCGCTGTTCGGCCAGCACTCCCGCGTTCTGCTCGCTCACGTACTGCTTTAAAACCCCCATCTCCCGGTTGAAGGTGTTGACCGGCGGCGGCAGAAATTTCTTCAAAAAATTCTTAAAACCCAACTCTCTTCCATCCTCCCCCGCAAGCCACTGCCGGATTTGCCGACAGCCCGCCGCATCCTCGTACCAGCTCTCCGGATACGGCCCGAGCAGCGCTTCGATCCGCGCCCCCTCCCGCGAAAGCCGTCTCCTTCCCGCCCGGTCCAGGGTGCGGTAGTTGAACAGACAGTGGCTCACGACACAGTTCCGGAAACTCCGCTCCAGCGCTTCCCAGAGCCCGAGCTCCGCCAGATCCCGCCGCACCGCCTCCAGGGCGGTCAAAAAATCCGCGGGGCTGGCGCTTTTCCTGCTCTGCAGATTCGCTCCGCGCAGCACCCGGTGCCGCACAAGATCCTCCGGCAAGAGCGCAATCCGCTCCGCACGGGCCATCGCCGCGTAGACAAAGCAGAGATCGTTCGCCGTCCGAATCTCCTGAAAGCGCAGAGCGTGCGCAAGCACGAACTCCCTGCGGAAAAGTTTGTTCCAGGTATTGCAGCTCGTCACCTGGAAGAAATACCGCGGCGCCTCCCGCGCGGAAAAGACCGTCCGGTTCCCGAGCGGCCGCCGGTTGGGCTCCTCCCGGAACAGCAAAGCGCCCTCGCCGTCGCAGTAGGCCGCCCCAAACAGCACAATCTCCGCCCCGCTCCCGCACGCGCGCGCATACGCCTTCTCCAGCGCCTGCGGCGCATACAGATCATCCGCATCCAGAAAGGCCAGATACGTTCCCCGTGCCGCCGCGAGCCCCGCGTTTCTGGCTGCTCCCGCGCCACGGTTCTCCTGGTGGAGTACCCGTATCCGCGCATCCTGCGCCGCATAGGCCTCACAGATCGCCCCGCTCGCATCCTCCGCGCCGTCGTCCACGCAGATCAGCTCGATCTCCCGCAGACTCTGCCGCAGCACACTCTCCAGGCACTGCCGCAGATACGGCTCCGCATTGTAGACGGGAACAATCACGGACACGCTTGGGTTCCTCTCCTCCGGTTCCAACGCCATCCTTCACAGACCTCCACCCTTCAGCCTTTCCGCCCTTGGATCGCCCATGCGAGCCTTCTTGTCCCGCGCTTGATCCGGCGCAGCACAAAGAGACAAAAGGCAAAGGGGCGGACACCGCCCGCGGCGCAGACTCCATAGACGCTGTGCGCCAGCCAGTCCTCCCCCGCGCGCAGCAGCGGGAGGGAGCGCCGGAAGATCTGCTCTGCCTCTGCGCGGTCCTGCTCCGGAATCTCATAGAGCTGTTCCAGCACCAGGATATATTCGAACTGGTACTGCCGGATGAGCAGCTGTTTCCAGTGAAACTTTGACGCGGCCAGCGCGGAGACGGAATGCGCCAGCATGGCAACTGTATCGCGGATCCGCCGCACGGTCGTCTGTCCCATGAGCGAGTCCGGCCTCTTGGTCCTGTAGTAGTAGAAAGGACAGTGCAGAAACACGATCCGCGGCTCCGCCAGGAACACCCGCGCCGTGTAGTCCAAATCCTCGCTCAGCACACCCTCCCAGAAGGTGATGCCGTGCGCCTCTAAAAAGGAACGCCTGTACACATAGCGCCAGACATTCCAGAAGCACCGCCGTTTCCGCAGCATCTCCGGCAGAAACTCCATGCCCGCGGTGCCGTCGTGTTTCGCGCCGACCTGGTTCACCGCCTTTTGACACATCGCCCCGCCCTGCAGATAAAAAACCCTGTAATCCAGGACAAACACTTCCGCGGACGGATACGCGCTCATCCGCTCCAGAAATTGCGCAAACCCCCGCGTGCTGACAAAATCATCGCTGTCCACAAAGAGCAGAAATTCCCCGCGGCTGTTCGCCACGCCCGCGTTCCTTGCCGCGCTGAGTCCCCGGTTCTCCTGCTCCAGCACATGCAGGCGGCTGTCCTTCTGCGCGTACGCCCGCAGAATCTCCCCCGAAGCGTCCGTCGATCCGTCGTTGACACAGACGATCTCGATCTCGCTCGACCGGCACGACAGTACGCTCTCCAGGCAGAGGGAGAGATAGGGTGCCACATTGTAGACCGGGATGATCACACTCAACTGAATCATTGCCGCCTCCGCAGCCGCGCGGCGCCGCCGGTACGGAGGACCTGCTGTGTCCTGTATCCCGCGTACTTCTTCGCGCCGTGACAGGCATAGTGCAAAAAATACCGCCCGGAGCGCGCCACGCCGTAGTGCAAAAACCGCCGATACACCTGCCAGCGCCCGCGCGCCGCTCTCCACTTGTTCCCGGAGCGATTCCGCCCCGACACCCGGTAGTCCGTCAGGCAGGCGTCCAGCACACAGCCCCTCGCCCCGGCCTGCAGGAGCTCCAGCCAGTACACATAGTCCTCGTGGATATATGTCCCGTCCATTTTGTGCTGTTTCGCGACGCTGCTGCGCAGCAGGACGGAGGAACAGCAGATGTAATTCTCCTTCAGGAGATCCTCCAGCCGCATCTCCTGCCGGCGCGGCATCCGAATCCGGACCGGGTTGCCCCGCGCATCGATCATGCGGTAGGCACTCGCGCAGAGATCCAATCCCGTCCGCTCCAGCACCGCGACCTGCCGCTCCAGTTTGTCCGCCCGCCAGAGGTCGTCGCTGTCCAGAAACGCGATATACGCGCCCGCAGCCGCCTCCATGCCGCGGTTGCGTGTGTCGGCGACGCCGAGATTGCAAGCATTTCGCAGCACGCGGATCCGTCCGTCCCGTGCCGCCCAGACCTGCATGCGCCGGAAACTGCCGTCGGTGGAGGCATCGTCCAACAGCAGGAGTTCCCAGTCCGGCATCGTCTGAGCCAGCACGGATGCGATTGCGCGGTCCAGATACGGCTCCCCGTTGTACACGGGCAGGATGATGCTCACCCTGATCAACTCCCGCACCCCCCCACCGAAACAAAATCCGCTCCGCCATCCCCGCCGCGCCGGGAGAGCCTGCTTCTGAACAAGCCCCATTCCGGTCAGGGAACGAAAAAACCGGCAGAGAACATGCCCCGAACATCCGCCGCTCTCTCCAATCCTGTACTTGGCGCTTGTTCTGCACGCCAGACGCGGCGCTGCGGCCGGATTAGCGCCGCGGTATGAAATCTTTTTTGTCCGCGATTTTTGGAAAGTCTATTATTTTTAGATTTTCCGTAAATCTAGATTATTCTAGCATAAATATTCGGATAATGAAATAATTTTTGGACAAATTTCATTATTTATTTTTATCAGACTGCTTCCCGCTGCCGTTTGCCCGTTTTCGCGCACAAAAAAAAGGAGGCGAACCGTTTCTTCACGGTTCGTCTCCTTCTGCGATACAGGCGAGTAGGTCCGCCCTATTCCTATGCGTGCCGCGCCCGGCGGCTCACTGCTGCTCGACGATCTTCACCGCCAGCTGCGTGTGCACCTCGGGGTGCAGGCGCACCTGCGGGCGGTAGGTGCCCAGCGCCTTGATGTTCTCCTCCAATTCAATCTTGCGCTTGTCCAGCTTGATGCCGGTCTCGCGCTCCAGCTGCTCCGCAATCTCCTTGCTGGTGACCGCGCCAAAGAGGCGGCCGCCGCTTCCGCACTTGGCCTGGATGGTGACAGTGACCGATTTCAGGCGCGCCGCCAGTTCCTCCGCCTCGGCCTTTTGCGCCGCCGCCTTGTCGGCGCGGATCCCCTCCTGGCGCGCCAGCTCCTTCATGCTGGCCTCGGTGGCCTGTACCGCCAGCTTGCGCGGCAGGAGATAATTGCGCGCGTAGCCTTCCTTGACCTCCAACACCTGATTCCGCTTTCCGACTTTAGAAACGTCCTGCAATAGAATCACTTTCATGATGCTGCCTCCTCGTTCGATATTTCTGCGCGATTCGGAATCGCAATCCTGTATGCGCCGTGCCGTCACGCTCGCACCTCTACGCCGACTTGGCTTTGCTCCCGCGCTTGCGAAAGTCGAAGAGCAGATCGGCCAGCCCCAGCAGCACGCAGACCATGGCAAACCCCATAAAGAAGAAGACGACAAACAGCACAGTCAGCACTTTGCCGCCGGTGGACATCTCCTGTGGCTTAAACCAGTAGCAGGCCAGCGTCACGCCGTTCAGGAACAAGAGCGCCACGAACACGATGACCACGTTCAGCACCAGCAGGTTGAGCCATTCCGCATGGATGAACATATCCCCCGCGAGCCACAGCCCCCACACGGCGATGAGCGCCCAGACAAAGGAGAATGGCAGCCGCCACGCCGACAGGCCGTGCACACGCGGGATGCGGATCCGCAGCCGCTTTAAAATCTGCATGGTCAGAAGATAGGTCACCGCCGCCAGGAGGGCCCTCATAATGACGGTCACAGCCGGCATGACGCGCACCACGGTGTTGATCGCCTGCTGCAACATCTGCGTGACCTCTCCCTGACTCATCCCCTGCTGCGTCATTGCGTCGAGCATACCGGTGCTCTCATACATCTCCATCATCTCTGTGCGATAGCTCTCCAGATAGGTGTTGATGGCATCCGGCGTAAAGCCGATCATCGCCAGGGAGAGGAAAAGCATCACCAGCGCCGACGCGCCCGCCGTCAGCATGGCCGCCTGCAAAATTTTGACGCCGCTCTTGCGGCGATAGAGCATCCACCCGATCACCCACCCCAGAAGGCCGTACTCCAAGCCGGCCGACAGCGCGGCAAGCGGCCCGAGAAACAACCCGATGAGGATCGCGCCCAGGACGGCGCTCAGAGCCCCGGTCAAGAGTCCCTGGCGCACCGTCACCACGGTGATGGGAATGCTGCAGACGATCAAAAACAGGAACCCGACGAGAGGCAGGTTGCTCAAAAACACCAGCACCGCCATCAAGGCGGCCATCAAGGCCCCTTCCAGGAGACTGCGGGTAGAGATCGATTGTTTCAACAGACTCACCTCGTCCTAAAATCCTACTGTTTCCGGGCGCGCGCCCCGGAGGAGGCGGGCGGATCCCGCAAAAGCTCTATCCTTTTGATTGTATTCTATCCGAACCCGCTTTTTACCTTGCTTTCGACATAATTTTTCTCGTAAGACTTTACATCCTGGGCTTTATGTTATACTATATTTCGCGACGGCCGAATTTTAACCGGGCATCCCGGCCGGGCGGCGGACTGCCGCTGTCCTCCCCGCGAGAGCGGGGACTTCCCGGTTTCCGCGCATGGCCACACATCCGCGCGTCCACCCGCAGCCAATTCAGAGAGGAGACCTGCCCCATGCTACAACGTGCTGAACTGAAAACCGAAGCCAAGCAGCTCATCCGCAACAACCTGCACCAGGTGATTTGCGTTTCGGCGCTGCTGTCCGTTGTGATGTTCTTTCTGGGCATCGCCGACGAAACCGTGAGTATTCTGGGGGTCCTTCTGGACGGCGTGCTGCTCATTCCTTTCTGCTTCTTTATGCTGCGGACCTGGCGCAGTGGCACAGCGCACAGCGAGGATTTTTTCGATTCCTTTTATAATGTCGTCAAATGGGCGCTGGCCAGTCTGTGGCAGTATCTCTGGATTGCCCTGTGGCTGTTCGTGTTCATCCTTCCCGGCATCGTCAAAATGCTCAGCTATTCGCAGTACTATTTCATCCTGGCGGACAATCCCGACGCCGATATCCGTCAGGCCTTGAAAACCAGCATGCGGATGACCAAGGGCCATCTGGGCAGCCTGTTTCTGCTCGACCTCAGTTTTCTCAACTGGCTCCTCCTGTTCTTCGCCCTGATGATCCCCTGCGCCGTCGTATACGCGGCGGGGCTCGTGACCAACGCGCTGCTCCTCGGATCTCTCGCCGCCGCCGTCGGGATGGTCTGGATGTACCCCTTCTTCTGCGGTACAATGGCCGGGGTCTATGAGGAACTCAAGCGCGAGGCCCTGGAGTCGGGCGCCTGCGCGCCGGAAGAATTCGGCCTCTACAGCGCGGAGGACGCGAGTTCCGCCGCGGATCAGGCGGACGCCGAAGCCGGCGATGCGGCGGAGGATGCGGGGAGCGGCTCCGACGTCCGCCTGGATATCGCCGCCGTGAACGAGCGGCTCTCCGCCATCGAAGCGGAGATGTCCGCGCTCAGCACTGCGGCGAACGCGGACGCGCCTCTGCAGGAGGATGCGGAGGCGGGCGGCCCCGCATCCTCCGTGCGGGACGGCGGGGCAGAATAGCGCTCGGCATATGCAAAGGAGGTCTTCCTATGCCAAACACGCAGTCTCCGGCCACGAACCGGGCGCGCAGAGGGCGGCAGCTCTTCTGTGCGCTGCTCATCTTCTGCGCCCTGCTGGCGGGGGTTCACATCCTGGAACGGACGCTCTGGGCGCCGGACTATATCGCGGTGCTGGAGATCAACGGCACCATCTCCAGCAATGACGGCGTCTCTTACGACCAGCAGTATCTGCTGGACAGCCTGTCCGAGATACGCGACGATCCGCACAACGCGGCGCTTTTGCTGCGCATCGACTCCCCCGGCGGCGCAGTCTACCAGATTGATGAACTCTACCGCGCGCTGACGGCCTACAAGGCGGACACAGGCCGTCCCGTCTACGCCGCCGTCGAGAGCTACGCGGCCTCCGGCGGCTACTACACGGCCTGCGCCGCGGACGCCGTCTACGCGAATCCCAACGCCATCATCGGCTCCATCGGCGTCTATATGGGAGAGTTTGTAGATCTCAGCGGTCTGATGGATCGGCTGGGCATCGACGTGCGCTACATTGCTTCCGGCGAAAACAAAACCATGGGCAGCGCTTTCGTGCCCCTCACAGAAGAGCAGGCTGCCATCTATCAGTCCATCGTGGACGAATACTATGACCGCTTCGTGCGGATCGTGGCGGAGGGCCGTCATCTGGAGGAGACCGCGGTGCGCAAACTGGCCGACGGCCGCATCTACAGCGCCAGCCAGGCGCTGGCCAGCGGGCTCATCGACGGCACGGAATCCTACGAGGATACGCTGCAGCGCCTGCAGGATGATTTAGGGCGCGGCGAACTCGCGCTGCAGTACTACAGCTACCAGGCCCCCGGCAGTCTGATGGACTATCTGTACCAGGCCGGCCTTTTGCCGGCGCGGGAACAGAGCCGCGGCTCGATGGATCCGCCCTTCGGCACACCGCAGCTGTTGATGCTGTTCCGCGGCTGAACCGGCAGAGCATGCCCCGCCGGTACGTCGCGCGAGCCCGAACGCGCAGTCTCCCTCCGGCTGGGACTGCGCTTTTTCTGAGACGGAGGAGTACAACATGGATTTGGACGCAACCTTCTTCCTCAACAACATCCTGCTCGGCGTGGGCCTGTCGATGGACGCCTTCTCCGTGTCACTGTCCGGCGGACTGTACGAGCCGCGCATGCGCCGCACAAAACAGCTCTATATCGCCGGCGTCTTCGCCTTCTTTCAGACTGCCATGCCGCTGATCGGCTGGATCTGCGTGTCCACGGCGGTTCAGTATTTCCACAAAATTCAGCCCCTCATTCCCTGGATCGCGCTCCTCCTGCTGAGCTGGATCGGCGGCAAAATGCTCTGGGAAGGGCTCCACAACAAGGGTACGGAGACCGCCCCTGCCATCGGGCCGGGCGCAATCCTCCTGCAGGGCGTTGCCACCTCCATCGACGCGCTCTCCGTGGGGTTCACCATCGCGGCCTATGTATTCGGGGAGGCGCTTCTGGCAAGCCTCCTGATCGGTGCGGTGACCTTCCTGATCTGTTTCGCGGGTGTGGACATCGGCAAGCGGGCGGGCACGCGGCTGGCCGGAAAGGCAGGCATCCTGGGCGGCGTGATCCTGATCGCGATCGGTCTGGAGATTTTTATCTCCCACTGGCTGTGAGGCAGGCGCCGCGGGGCGCTTCCCGAAATTCCCGCAGGTAAAAGCCGCAGCCGCCTGAGAAGCAAAGTTTCCATAAAAAAACAAGCCCTGAAACGGAACTGCGCTTCAGGGCCTTTGTTTGCCGCGGACGTTTCCTGCGCGCGGCGATCCTGTTCTGCCGCGCCTACTGCAGACTCAGCTGCTTCAGGTGCTGGAACCGGTCATCCGGCAGCTCTTTCGCGCCCAGCGGATAGTCGCGGCCGATAAAATCGTACTTGGTGGTGCCGTAGCGGTGATATTTCAGCACCTCGTAGGAGGTGTTGGGAAACTGCTTGACAAAATCGCGGATGGCGATGATATCCGCCTCCGTGTCGTTGAATCCGGGCACGATGGGCGTGCGGGCGACGCAGTGGACGTCGGGATGCGCCTCACGCATCTTGCGGAAGGTGTCCAGGATGACCTCGTTGCCCTGCCCGGTCCACTCCTTGTGCTTGGCGGAATCCAGGTGCTTGATGTCGAAATGGATGAAGTCCAGGTAATCGTAGACTTCGTGACACTGCTCCCAGGGGATCGCGCCGCAGGTCTCGATCGCGGTGGTGATCCCGCGCTTTTTGGCCTCCCGCAGGAGTTCAACGGCGAACTGCGTCTGCATGGTCGGCTCGCCGCCGCTCAAGGTCAGACCGCCCTCCGAGCGCGAATAGAAGATGGCATCCTCCTCCACCTGATTGATGAAATACTCCGGCTTCTGGTACTCGCCGTAGAGACTGATGGCCTTGGCGGGGCAGGCTTTGGCGCAGGCGAGACAGTGGATGCAGTTTTTCTGGTCGATCCACACTTTGTCGTCGTCCAAAAGGGCCATGTTCTGCCGCGGGCACGCCTGTGCGCACAGCATACAGACGCTGCCGATACACTTTTCCGGATTGTAGGCGATCTGCGGGTGCGCCAGCTGTGATTCCGGATTGCAGCACCACCTGCAGTGCAGCGGGCAGCCCTTTAAAAATACGATGGTGCGGATGCCCGGGCCGTCGTGGACGGAATATTTTTGTACGTTGAACACGCAACCTTCCATGAAGAGATCCTCCTTTGCCGTTGGGTCGGTGCAGAAGAGACAGGCCTTGCGCACCGTCGGATTTCTGATTGAATACTATACCGCGCTCCACTTTTTCGGTATGGCGGCACGGGGGAGTCCGCGCCCTGCGCACCGCCGGATTTCAAAAATGGGCTGGTGCAGAACCAGCCCATTCGTGTTTGTCTATCCGGTTGTATTGCCTTCCGCTCCCGGACTGTCCGCCTGCCGTGTCCGCACGGGATCCTTCCCGCGGGGAAACGGCCGCCGCCGATCAGATCGTGGTCTGCTGCGTGCGGGCAATCAGGTCATCCTGCAGGGACGGGGACAGATCGCAGAAGTAGGCGCTGTACCCGGCGATACGGACAATCAGCCCTCTGTAGCGATCCGGATTCTGCTGCGCGGCCACCAGCGTCTCTCTGTTGACGACGTTGAACTGGACGTGCCACAGTTTGAGATCGCACCACGTGCGGATGAACGCGGCCAGTTTCTTGGTGCCCTCTTCGCCGGCGACGGTGCTCGGGTCGAACTTGATGTTCAGCAGACGCGCCGCTCTGTCGTGGAATCCCGGATTCTTGGTGTGATAGTTGCTCAGCAGCACCGCTGTCGGGCCGTGCGTGTCGCAGCCGTGAGAGGCGGAAGAACCGTCGGACAGCGGGAAGTACGCGACACGGCCGTTCGGGGTAGCGCCGACGACCTTGCCAAACGGGACATGGGAAGTAAACGGCACATACCGCAGGCAGTAATCGATGCCAAGGGACTTGGAATACTTGGCGGTGAACTCGGAGCAGACCAGATCGCACGCCTTGCCGATCTCGTCCGCATACGGATCGTTGTTGCCGTATTTCGGCGCGTTCAGCAGGCGCTGCCGCAGGACTTCGTAGCCCTCGAAATTGGCCTTCATCGCCTCGCGGATCTCCACCAGGGTCGTGACTTTCTCGTCAAAGACGAGTTTCTTGATGGCGGCCAGGGAGTCGACAACCGTGCCGAAGCCCATGGACTCGAAGTAGCCGATGTCCACGCCGCCCGGGATAAACTCGGTGTGCAGGTCGAGCCCCTGATCCATGCACAGGTCGTGCATTGCGGAGAGCAACGGCGCCGCGAAGTGCTTCTCGCGCAGGCGGTCGATGTACTTCTGCTGGATGAACGCGTGCCGCAGCAGGTTCCTCGCCTGCGCCACATAGGCATTCCAGACATCGTCCCAGGTCTGGAAGGTTTCCACCTCGCCGGTCTCCAGGCCGAGCAGCTCGTCGCCGGTCTTGAAGGTGCGGCCGTTGTACATCACCATCTCGATGGCGGACGCAAAGTTGATATATACGCCGCCGGAGGTGAAGGTGTCGCGGTTCGGCATTCTGGCCTCGGCGCAGCCGGAGACGGCGTAATCGTACGCTTCCTCGATCGTGGCGCCGTTGGACACCAGCTGCAGGACGATCTCCTCATCGTTGAGCAGTTTCGGGAAGCCGGAACCCTCTTTGATGGTCTTCGCGCACTCCTCGATGTATCTCTGCGGAGAGCGCGCGTGCACACGCGCGGCGAGATCGGGATAGTGCAGCGGGAATTCCTGCTTGGATCTGAGGAACAGATAGGTCAGTTCATTCGTCGCATCCTGGCCGTCCTTGGTCTGGCCGCCGATCGTGACGGCTTCCCAGTGCGCATAGCCCTCGTTGAAGGCGCCGCCGGTCGTGGACATATAGAGGTCGATGAACTGCGCCATGCCGACCCACATGCACTCCAGCATCTCCATGGCCTGCTCGTCGGTCAGCTTGCCCGCCTCTTTATCGGCTTTGTAATAGGGATACAGATACTGATCCATGCGGCCGTTGGAGACGATCGTGCCGGTCTTCTGCTCCAGGCGGGAGAACAGCTGCGTGAACCACTGGGACTGCATCGCTTCGCGGAAATCGCGGGCCGGATTCTCCGGTACCCAGCGGCAGCGCGCGGCGATCTCTTCCATCTCTTTCCTGCGCACCGGATCCTCGCACTTGGGGGCTTCCTGCTCG
Source organism: uncultured Peptococcaceae bacterium (assembly GCA_964606855.1). Taxonomy (GTDB): domain Bacteria; phylum Bacillota; class Peptococcia; order Peptococcales; family Peptococcaceae; genus UBA7185. The sequence goes on along the minus strand of CAZSHM010000018.1, from coordinate 13,949 downwards.
TACAGATCGGCATAGCGGTTCGCCCACAGCACGATGGCGTCGCAGAGGATGACGATGGCTTCATAGAAAGGCTTCTTGTTCACATTGTCCAGGGGATCAAACGGATCGAGCGCGGCCAGTTTCTCCTGCGCCTCTTCCTTCAGGCCTTTGAAGCCTCTCTTCAAAACTTTCTCATAGTCGGGCACCCACTGGTTGGAAGAGCGGAAGGATGCCGTCTCGTTGACGATGAATCTGGAGGTCGATTTCTCCTCCGGCTCATAGGTCACCTTCAAGGTGTCCTCCGGCAGCGCGTCGTACAGATCGTGGAAGAAGGTCTTGCCGCGGCCCGTCTTCGGATCCCAGTAGGGCGCGATGTCGTTCAGAATCGTGTCAACCGTCTCCTGCGTCATGTTGAAGGGCGAGGTGACACGGGTCGGCAGCAGTTTGATCGCTTCCTCGAAGATATCGCCGTCCAGTTCCGGGTAGAGGATGCCGTAACGGCCCTGGCAGCCGACACGACCGGCCAGCAGGCTGTCCTCTTCAATGTAGACCGTGATGTTCTTGGCAATGTTCATCAGAGCCTTCGCCCATCTCAGCGTGAGGTGCTCGCCTTCGGTCTGCGCCATGGATTCGGTGAAATATTTGGCGCGCTCCGCATCGATCACCGGCTTCAGGTTCTGATTCCGGTCCAGAATCTTATAGATTCTCTCTCTGCCTTTCTTGTAGCTGGTGTCGCCGTTGGCGGCAGCCATAATGTGCTCCTCGTGGGGAGAGTAGCAGCATCCGACTGGTTGCGTCATTGGGATCATCCTTTCTGTTTGAAAATGTTGGGAAAACAGCGCTCCTGTAGATTGAGGCGTGACCCTCAATCTCGAATCTGCCTTTATTATATCTGCAGAAAAACATCTTGTACAACCCATTAGTATCTCTTATTTTCTTTATAGGTGGCTTTCTTGCAACAGGAAGTTGTAATTGTTCCGGGATCCCAACGGCATCCCCTGTCTTTTTCCGGTGTGTAAAAGGAAATTTTTTACAGAACTTGCGGACAAAATTCCGCCGCGCACCGCCCGCATCTTGTCTGTCCCGTCAAAATATGGTAGACTATAGGCGACTTCCGGGCATGCTTGCAGCCAAAAGGTGAAACAACCGCGCAAGGCAGGCCTCGAACTACGCAAGATAAACCGTCCCGCATACGGCGCGGCAGCGCAGCGGGCGCATCGCCGCGAACAGGTCCGCACTGCGCGGAGAGTGCGGATCTTGTACCGCAGTGCAAAAATCCTACGAAGAAGGAGTTGCAGAACTATGAAGACAACCGCAGTGATCCTGGCCGCCGGAGAGGGAACCAGAATGAAATCGAACTTGCCCAAGGTGCTGCACCGTGCTCTGGGGAAGCCGCTGGTGCAGTGGGTGCTGGACTGTGTGCAGGCCGCCGGGCTGGATGCGCGCGTCGCCGTAATCGGGCATGGCGGCGCACAAGTCGCGGAGGTTGTGGGAACGCAGGCTGCCGTCGTCAAACAGGAGCGGCAGCTCGGCACGGGCCACGCCGTCCTGCAGGCGGCGCCGTCGCTCCCGGCGGACGGCGACTGCGTGCTGGTGCTCTGCGGCGACACCCCGCTCCTGCGCCCCGAGACACTGCAGCGTCTCCTGGCACAGCATGCGGCGGAGCAGAACGCGATCACGGTGCTGACGGCGCTGGCGCCCGATCCCACGGGCTACGGCCGCATCGTGCGCGACGGCGCGCGAATTGTCGCGATTGCAGAGCAGAAGGACGCCGACGACGCGCAAAAGCAGATCCGCGAGATCAACACCGGCACCTACTGCTTCCGGCAGGACTTCCTGCTGCACTATCTGCAGGCGCTGGACACCGACAACGCGCAGGGAGAATATTACCTCACCGACCTGGTGCGCATCGCCGTCGCGCACGGTCTGTCCGTCGGGGGCTGTCTGCTGGAGGACTTCGAGGAGAGCCTGGGCGTCAACGACCGGGTGCAGCTGAGCCAAGCCGAGGCCATTCTGAGAAGGCGCAAGTGCGAGGAAGTGATGCGGAGCGGGGTCACGCTGATCGATCCGGCAGCCACCTACCTCGGCGCGGATGTGCAGATCGGGCGCGATACGATTCTGTATCCCAATGTGGTGCTGGAGGGACACACCGTGATCGGCCGCGACAATCTGATCGGCATGAACTGCCGCTTTGTGGACAGCGTCATCGGCGACGGAAACGAGATCCAGAGCACCGTCATCGTGGAGAGCACTGTGGGAGACCACTGCAAAATCGGGCCGATGGCGTATCTGCGCCCCGGGACCGCGCTGTCGGACAACGTCAAGATCGGCGACTTCGTGGAAGTCAAGAAATCCCAGGTGGGCCGCGGCAGCAAGATCCCGCACCTCTCCTATGTGGGCGACGCCCTGGTGGGCAGCAGCGTCAACATCGGCTGCGGCTCCATCACCTGCAATTACGACGGCGTCCGCAAATATCAGACTGTCATCGGCGACGGCGCCTTCATCGGCAGCAACACGAACCTGGTAGCGCCCGTCACGGTGGAGGAGGACGCCTTCATCGGCGCCGGCTCCACCATCACGCGCGACGTGCCCGCCGACGCGCTGGCACTGACCCGGGCGGAACTCAAGGTCAAGCGCGGCTGGCGCAGCCCCAAGAACGGCAAGCGCGCCGAGAAGGACTCCTGAGCGGACGCAGCCTGCCCCGCCGCGCGGACGCTATCCCGAGGGGGCAGGCGCGGATTCGATGCGCCGCCCGCATTCCGACCCGGAGCGGACCGCCGCCGCGGGCTGTGCGAAGCGGGGCGGACGAAGTCCGACCAAGCCGCACAGGCAAGGCGACTGTCCGAGACGCGGAGGAAAAGGGCGGCACACGATGCCGCGCCGGCAAACGCAGCCGAACCGCGCGGACGCTATCCCGAGCACGTAAAAAGGACGCCTGCCTTTCGGCAAGCGTCCTTTTTGTGCGCAAACCCGCGCCGCTCAGCGACATCTCTGCCGCGAGAGCGCTCGGGCCGCGCTTAGGTTTCCTTCTTGGGAATCTGATTGCCTTCCTCGTCATAATCCCAATCCAGCGGCAGGCCGACCGCTTTCATCTTTTGATGGAACTCCTGTTCATACTCCTGATACGTGTGCACCTCAACCTCCGGATTCCACGGATTGATGTGGCGCACCATGCGGTTGTTGTTGGCCATGTTGCGCGTCGGACTCATGAAGATGCCGGCCGCGTGCATCAGCTTGCTCGCCGGGAAATAAATCAGGAGCGTGCACACCAGAACCAGATGGAACCAGAACAGCACACTGATGTTGTGTGCCACCGCGTCAGCAATACCGGCAAAATTGAAGCTGACCAGCCCCATCGCCAGAGCCTTGACCGCAGTGATGTCCGTGTGCGCCAGATAGCGCATGGTCATGCCCGTGCAGGCGATGCCAAGAATCAGAAACAGCGGGAAGAAATCATTGACCAGGCTGATGTAGCGCACCTTGTCCAGATAAAGCCGCCGGATGAGAAGCGCCGTGACGCCGATCAGAAGCATCAAGCCCGTCAGATAGATCTGCTGCAGATCAATCCAGAAGATGCCGTCGATCTTCTCCCAGAACGTGATGAATCCGGGCACCGGATCGAGAAAGAATCTCAGATGGCGGAACACCGTCAGGAAGAACCCCCAGTGGAAGCACAGCGCGAAGAGCCACAGCCATTTCTCCCACTGATAGGTGATGTTGCCGTCCTCCGTCACCTCCGCCTTGGAATTGCGGAACAGCGAGCGGAAGGTCAGCACCTCCAGCGCCATACGCGCGACCACGCCGATTTTGCTGGAAGGGTTCTCGATTTTATTCTGTTTGATGAACTCCAAAGATTTCTGCTGTCCGGCCGTGGTAGGAATCCGGAACGGAACCGGAGACTGGGCCCATTTATAGATCCGGTAGATAAAGCCGACAACAAATACTACGATCGCGATATAAGGCAAGACTGCGCCAAAGAAAATATCCAGGTTCAGCACCTCTACCCCGACATAGGTAACAGCCAGGATTGCTAGCACGAAGGCTAACGCGATACCTGCATTTTTCATCTCCTTATCCCTCATTTCTTTATAAATTTAAAGGAGTTTCGTTTGAGGTTTTCGTCTCGGGAAAACAGCATGTACTTTCTCATTCTGCTGTTTCTCCCTCAGGCACAGCTTCCGATACCGCTTGCAAGGCGAGTTTCGGTTCCTCCACAATGCCGTTGGCGGCATTGTACTCTGCGACATACTTGGCGGCCAGACCGGCTCTGTCCTCCTGCGGGAACGCTTCCACATCCATATCCTTCTTGACCACGACAACCAGCTTGAAGAGGATGCTGGCGATCAGGAGGCCGATGCCGAAGATCCCGATGATGATCAGAACCTCCGTCAGCGTCACATGGTAGCTGGTGATTTCCCCGAAGGGGTTCACGGACAGCCCGCCGATGACAAAGGTCAGGCCTTTTTCGATGTACATGGAGAGGAACACACAGGCGCAGGCGACGATCAGGCAGCGGCTGTTCGTCCGTGTCTGGCGCGGAATCAGGAGCACCAGAGCGACAACCGCCAGGCAGACAAAGATCATCATCAGCGGCACGAACTGCGAATGTCCGTCCAGACCAAAGAACAGATACTCCAGCGCCTCCATATGGCTGGGCACGTTGCTGTAGAACGCGGTAAAGAATTCGCAGCCGACCATGAAGATCGTGATCGTGTAGGCGTAAGCGATGATGGTGGCCAGCTTGTCGATCGCTTTCTTGCCGGCGTCGAAACCCGTCAGCTTATTTAACAGGAAACAGAGCAGGATGATCAGCGCAGGACCGGTCGCGAAAGCGCTGGCAAGGAATTTTGCCGGCAGCATCGCGGTTAGGAAATAGTGCCGGCTCGGCAGACCGGAATAGAGAAATGCGGTGACGATATGAATACTGAACGCGAAGGGAATGGAGATCACGGCCAGCGCCTTGACGAACTTTCCGTAATGCACGCCCTTGTTTTCCGCCTGCAGCACACTATAGCCGACGATCAGATTCAGAAGGAGATAGCACGGCAGCACCACGGAATCCCAGAACAACATGGAGTGCGGTGTCGCGTAGATGTATACGTTGAACAGTTTCATCGGGGAACCGATATCCACCACAACGAACAACAGCGCCATGACGACGGCGGCAATCGCCAGAAATTCGCCCACAACGGTGATACGGCCGAACTCTTTGACATTGTGCAGATAGTACGGCAGCACGATCATGACACCGCCGGCGGCAACGCCGACAAAGAACGTCAGATGGCCGATATACATTCCCCAGGAGATATCACGGCTCAGGCCTGTCACGGCAAAGCCGTTCGTCATCTGATAGATGTATGCGCCGAACCCCACGGCGATCACAGCAAGCAGAAAGACGATCCAAGCCCAGTAAGTTTTGCTGCTTCTTTTTACTAACGCCTTTTCAACCATGAACTGCCCCTCCTCACACGATATAGTACACCTTCGGCTTAGTGCCAAAGGAAACTCTGCGCTGTAACGTGAAATTCTCCGCGATCGCCTTGCTGACGGCGGAATTGGGGTCGTTGAGATCGCCAAAGAGGATGGCGTCGCCCGCAATCTCCGAGCAGAGCGGATATTCCCCCACAGCCAGACGTTCGGAACAGAAATTGCACTTTTCCACAACGCCCTTCATGCGAGTCGGATAAGTCGGATTGATCTCATCGAGATAGTCGCGCGGATCCTTGAAGTTGAAACTGCGCGCGCCGTACGGGCAGGCCGCCATGCAGTTGCGGCAGCCGATGCAGCGGTGCATATCCATACCCACGACCCCCTGCGCGTTCTGGAAGGTGGCCTTGGTCGGACAGACGCGCACGCACATTGGCTCCTCGCAGTGGTTGCAGATGGTCATAAAGAGCTTGTTCTTATATTTTTCCGACAGGCGCGGATGCGTTTCATCCAGGAACAGATGCTCATAGGTCTCGCCCCAGATCCACTTGACCTCGTCCTTTTTCGTATCGATATTCGGAACATTGTGATAGCTGTGGCACGCCTCGATGCACCGGTTCAGCGTATCCTCATCCAACTTGTTCATGTCGATGACCATGCCCCACAGGACGTTGTCCCGTTTGGCCGGCGCTTCCGCGTAGCTTCCCTTCACTGCGGCGGCCACGGCAGGATTGGCGGCTGCAACCGCCAGGCCCGCACCGGCGATCGCGGCGGTACCCAGTTTTAAGAATTTTCTACGATTCATATCCATGATTGCTTGGCACCTCCTACACAGCGGTCGGCTCTACGTGGCACTCCCAGCAAGAGGGATCCACATTGGAATAGGTGTGACATTTCAGACAAAAGTCCTCATAGTTGGAATGGCATTGCAAGCAGGTGTTCTGCAGGCTCGCCAGATACTCCGTGCCGTCGCTGGCCACATAGACCCGATTGCCCTCGCGGACGACCTCGACCTTCCAGTCTCTCAGAAGCTCCATGTGGTGCGCGCGCATCCATTCGACATCCTCTACGCACTTGTAATCGTCTCCGGAGAGCTGGTTGATCACAGGTGTGTCAAAGCTCACCTCCGGGGCGGCGCCGCTAGCCGGTGAAAAGATCGAAGACCAGAAGGGAATAGTGACCAGTACGGCAAAGATCACAATTCCGATGATCACATTCGTTTTTTTCATCTTATGCTTCCTCCTCGTCGTCTAAATTCTGTAAAGGTTCAAAGCGCAAGTTCTCCTCCCGTTTCTTCTCGCCCTTCATCACCAGCGCGTTGCCCAGAAGCTCGTGCACGCCGCAGACCTCGACGCCCGGAACCCAGTAGTTCATCAGCGTCGGGAGCGCCGCACGGTCGATGGCGCAGATGCAGGCCAGCATATTGACGCCGTGGCGCTCCTTGACGAATTTCACCGCGTTGGCCCGCGGGAATCCGCCGCGCATCCGCATCTCCATGTTCTCATCGTTGCCCAGTCCCGCGCCGGAACCGCAGCAGAACGTCTTTTCGCGGATGGTGTCCTCCGGCATCTCGTACCACTCGACGACGTGATCCAGAATGTAGCGCGGTTCCTCCAGGAGCCCCATGGCCCGCGCCGGATTGCAGGAATCGTGGTAGGTGGCGATGATGCCCTTGTTCCTGGACGGATCCAGCTTGACCTTGTTGTGGTACAGGAGATCCGCGGTGAATTCCGTGATATGGATCATCTTGGTAGATTTCGCGTTTTCAAACACCGTGCCGGTGACCGGGCTCTTCGGCACCTCCAGATTATCCGGCGCCGGGCCGTTCATCGTATCCATATACTGGTTTATGACGCGCCACATATGCCCGCACTCGCCGCCGATGATGAATTTGACTCCTAGGCGCTTGGCCTCGGCATAGATCTTGGCGTTCAGACGTTTCATCATCTCGTTGGATGTAAAGAGACCGAAATTTCCGCCCTCGGAATTATACGTGCTCAGTGTGAAATCCAGGCCCATCTCATGCATCAGCATCAGCTGACCCATCAGACTGTAGGTGCCCGGCGTGGCGAAGACGTCGCCCGACGGCGGCACGTAGAGGATCTCGGCGCCCTTGCGGTTGTAGGAGAGATCCAGGCGCACACCGGTGATATCCTCGATGTCATCAACGGCCATGTCAAAGGAGTCCACGATGCCGTGCGGCTGAATGCCCAGATGGTTACCGGTCCGGTAGCAAGCCGAGACAGGACCCATGACCCAGTTGATGTTCAAGCCGACCAGATTCAGCAGTTCGCGCGCAAGCATGGTGATCTCCGCCGTGTCGATCCCGTAGGGACAGAAGAGGGAGCAGCGGCGGCACTCCGTGCACTGGAAGAAATAGTAGAACCACTCCTTCAGCACCGGCACGGTCAGTTCCCGCGCGCCCACCATCTTTGCCATCAGCTTGCCGGCTAAGGTATACTCCTTGCGGTAGACCGAGCGCAGCAGCTCCGCCCGGAGCACAGGCATATTCTTGGGATCGCCCGATCCGAGGAAGAAATGGCACTTGTCGGCGCAGGCGCCGCAGCGGACGCAGATATCCATGAAGACCTTCAGAGAACGGAATCTGTGCAGGCGGTCCCGCAGGCCGTCCAGAATAATCTCCTTCCAGTTCTCTGGCAGTTTCCAGTCCTCATCGGTCGGGGACCAGTTGCGTGGATTGGGGAACCCGATGATCTCCAAGCTTTCCGGCTTGCCCGGATGGCTGTAAGTTCCGGGTTTAAACTCAACCGGCGTGTCCATCCAGCCGGTTTCCGGTAGCTTGAAATCGACCTTTGCGAGTTCCTGTGGTTTCGGAAGTTTTGCCATAGTAACACCCCTTTATTGGATTCTATTTTTCTTCCTTTCCTTCTTCTCGTTCTATATCGTTACTGCAGCGCATAAACGTGCCGTCCTCCACCGCCTGATTCAACAAATTCGCGCGCTCCAGGATATCGTTCGTCGCTTTAATTTCGGAAATCCGCAGATTGTAAATCTGTTCCCGGCTCTCGCTGTACAGGTCGAAAGCGAGCAGCATCAGCGTATCGATGTCGCTGTCCAGATCCGCAAGTTCCTCGGCCGAGATATGCCCCGCGCCGATCTCCTCCTCCAACTCCGTCCGCACCAGGTTTTTCAGAACCGGCAGGAAGGCCAGCGCCTGCGACGGTTTCATATCCTGCACGGCGCGGATTTTTAGGATCATCTCCAGATCGCCGTACAGCCGCTCCGCGTCCCGCTCCCCGGCCAGCTCTGTCAAAAGCCGGCTCATGCTCTGATAGATGTTGCTTCCAACGGGGTTGGTGAATTCGTTTTTGACCTTGGCAAAATATTTATGAGACTCGGCGGGATATGCGGCAATGGCATATTCAAACCACCGCTGGAGCAACGCCTCGTGCTTTTCCTGCATCAATCGCTGCAATCGGTTGCCCATAGCCTCTCACCTCCCGTTCCAAATAGGCTGCCTGTATATTCGCGGAGCGTTTCCGCAGCCGTCAGACCAGATAGCTGTGCATCCCCGGCAACAGATAACTGACTCCGAAGAAGGTGAAAATCACGGCCAGAAAGCCCAGCACGGAAATCCATGCCGCGCGCCTGCCCTTGAACCCTTTCAGGAAACGCGTGTGCAGATAGATGGCATAAACCAGCCATGTGATGAGCGCCCACGTCTCTTTCGGATCCCAGCTCCAGAACGTGCCCCAGGCGTACTCCGCCCACACCGCGCCCGTCACGAGCATGATGGTCAGGAACGGCAGGCCGATCAGAACCATTTTGTAGGCGATCGCATCCAGAACCTTGAGCGAGGGCAGCGCCTCGACCAGGCGGCCGTGCTGATCCGCTCCTTTTCTGTCCTTCAGGAGATATGCCAGCGAGACGGCAAAAGAAATGGCAAAGGAGCCGTAGGAGATGACCGCCGAGGAGACGTGCACCGCGAGCCAGTAGCTGCGCAGCGCCGGCATGACCGGCTCCACCGTCAGATCCACGCTGACCAGCCAACAGCTGACAGCGACCACCACCGGCATGACAAAGATGCCGACCGCCCCCAGGTGAAACTTTCGCTCGACGATCAGATAGGCCGCCACCGCCGCAAGGACAAAGCAGAGACCGAATTCAAACCCGTTGTTGAGCGGCAGCCCGCGCACCAGAATCGCCCGCAGCAAGAGCGCCGCCGCGTTAAATGCCAGTCCCACATAGACCAGCCGCGTGGCGATCCGCTGCATCGAGTCCCTGCGGAGCCATAAACCAAAGCCATATAGCACCAGCGCACCCACATAAGCCGCCAGCATCAGCCACAACAGAGGCAGCTGCCATTGTTCCATCTGTACTGCTCCTTCCCTTTGTCTTCCGGGACGTCACTTGCCTTTCGCCTGCAATTCCGCAGTTGTCTGTTCCTCCGGTGCCGCTATGCTTCTCCTACTGCGATTTCGCTTCCGACCCGGCCGGTTCCGCCGCCTCGGGCATCCGCTTCGGCCACTGCCCGTCCAGCTCCTCCCGGAGCTCCTCCATGACTACATCGCTCTTACTCCAGCACCAGATGCGGCTCTCCCCCTCCGTGCAGATCACGCGCAGTTCCCGGTAACGGCCGCCCAGGAACAGGAAGGAGGCCAAGGTAGCCAGCAGGAACCCCGCGAAAACGATATAGGTTCCGTGGCGCGACTTGAGCTCCAGCACCGTGTAGGGCAGCGTATCCCAGTAGATGACTTCCGCGCCGGTTGACAGGGTCAGGCTCTGCCCCGGCGCCACGGCGCGGCCGCCGGAGGGCTGGTGCGGATCGCCGGTCTGCAGATAGACCTTTCCCTGCACGCTGGTCGCGGAGACCAGTTGGCCGTCAATCTCCATCGGCTGGCCGTCCGGCAGCGCGTAGGTGGTGTTTTCTTCCGCGTCTGCCGCGCCGCGCACCTCCAGCAGATAACTGTAGGAATAGGAGTTTTGATAAATGATCAGATTGCCGTAACTGTATGGCGCGTTGACGCGCGTTTCGACGTTCTGCGCCACCGTCTCCCCGCCGAGGATGAGATCAAAGCGCGTCACCCAGTTGTCCACCGTCTGCTGTTCGTCATACTCCGTGTGAAAATCCAGAATGCGCACCGCACAGCCGTCCCCGTAAGCACTCCGCAGTTCTTCCGGGAACGGGCGCTCCTGCCCCGCCTGGCCCATCAGATACCCCGCTGTGTTAAAGCTGGAGCACAGTGCGCCGACCAGGATGACCAGAATCGAAATATGCAGCATATGCGGCGCGATCAGCCCTGCGCGGCCTTTCCGGGCGAGGATCTTGACACGTCCATCCTCCTCCGCCCGCTGCAGATGATAGTGTTTCCCGCGCAGCCAGGCTGTCACGGCCGCCTCATCCGCAGCATAGCACTCGTAAGCGCCGGCATCCGGCACATCGGCCGCGCCGCGCCTGAGCTGCCGCAGCAGATTCGGCAGCAGTTTGATGGTGCAGAGACTCAGATTGCAAAAGAAAGCCGCTACGAGAATGCGAAACGTCCAGGAGTGAAACGCATCCGCCTCCGGGAAAATAGTAGCCAGCACAGCGATCACTGCGATGGCGGCTATGAGAAATACCGCCAGCTTCAGTGAAGATAGAAACTTGAGCATACAGAGTCCCCCAGCATATCCGTATTTCTTCTTAACTTAAACATTATATCTGAAAAAACTGCAAAACACTACCTATTTTTTGTGAAAAAATAGTTTGGTAGCTAAAATATTTTTCACTGTGAAATTATTTTGTTTTATCTGTCCTTTTGTCTGCGTCTTTCCGCTGCGAGGCTCACATCCCCGCCTCCCGCAGTCTGTTTTTGACTATCTCCGACAAGAGCGGATCCACCCCCAGGTGCCTTGTCAGCACAATCTCCAGGGAGCCGTGCTTTTCCCGGATGCGCCGAAGAACTTTCGGGATACCGCTGCGCAGATGCTGTCCGCTGGTGAGAAACAGCGGTACGATGACGATGCGCGTCACGCCGGCATCGGCCAAGCGGTCTATCTCCTGCTCCAAGGCAGGCTGCGCCGCCTCCACAAAGGCGCCGCTGACGCGCACCTCCGGAAGCTGCGCCGCCAGGCTCGCCCACAGCGCACGCATCTCCTCATTGGCTTCCTCCCGCACGCTTCCGTGTCCCAGCAGGATCACCGCCCGACTCTCGGCCTCTGTCGCCGCCATGCCTCGTTCCCTCCACTAAATGTCGATATAGTCCCGATCCTCCGGGATCACAAAGGCCAGCACGATGTAGACTGCCACCGCGGTCAGGGTGCCGATCGGCGGGAACAGGCAGAACAGAACCCAAGCCATCCGCACATATACCGGATCGACTCCGAGAAAATTTCCCAGCGCCGCGCAGACGCCCAGAATCCTGCGCCCCTCTTGGGGTGTCATGGGACGTCTCAATTTCTCCAATCTGTGTTTCATCTCATTCCAACTCCTCGCGTGATTTTTTTCGCTGTCCAACGCGCCGATCTCCTATGCCGTCTGACTGTGTGCGGAAGGCGTGCGACAAGACGCGCCGCAGCTGCCGTACCGCTCGCCAGCCCGTCTTTTTGCTATTATACCATATCGCGGCGCTCGTTTTCAACGTGCAACATGCTTGGATGCGTTTTACAAATCGTCAAACCCGGCTTGCCCCGTTTATCACAGAGAGCTGCCCGCGGATCACGCGCTTGCGCGGTGCAGATCCTCCCCGTTTCTAAAAAATCTATACAAAAGTACTCCCCATGCAGGGAAAAACCGATTGAATCTCCCCGCACAATTGATTATAATACACTTATGAATTCATTCGGAATTCATCCATTTTTCCGTCCCTTTCGGCATGCGCCGCCCCTGTGCGGAAACGCCCGTACAACCGCGCGGCATGGGCCGAACTATGACTCAGGAGGTGCTTTTATGGAATTACTGCAGTTGTACTACTTCAAAGCCATCGCCGAGTGCCAGCATATCACCAAGGCTGCCAACAAGCTGATGATCTCGCAACCGTCGCTGAGCAACACGCTCTCCCGCATCGAAAACGAGATGGGCGTGCAGCTCTTCGACCGACAGGGACGCAACATTGTGCTCAACAATTACGGGCGCATCGTTCTGGAACACACCAACAACATTCTGCGGGAGCTGGATAATATCCGCACCGAGATCGATCTGGAGGCGCAGCGGCAGAGCAAAGTGCTCACCATCGCCTCCACCGACTCCATGTACTTGCGGGAATGGCTGCCCGCCTTCATACAGTGCCACCCGGACCTGATTCTGCGCCACTTTGTCTCCACCAGCGCCAAAATCGAGGCAGGGCTTCTGGACGGAACCATCGACTTCGGCATTTTTCCTACGCTTTCCTCCAATTCCGATCTGGAGCATCTGCTGCTCTGGCACGACGAATATGTGGTGCTGGTGCCTCTGGGAGATCCCCTGGCGGATCAGGAAGTGCGAAACTTCTCCGACTTTGCCCAGATGCCTTTCATCGCACTGCCTCGCTCCGAAAACATTCCGCGCTCTGTGGACACTCTGAGCCAGGCCTGCGGTTTCAAGCCCAACATTATCTTTGAAGGCGAGCGGGAACTGCTGGAGCGCATTCTGCAATCCACGCGCACCGCAATTGTGGTGCTGCGCTCCATCTTCCAGACCGAGGCCGACCGAAAAGTGTGCGCGCGCTACTGCAGCATCGTGCGCCTGAACAATCCGGAAGCGGCGCTGTCCATCAACCTTGCCTGGGATAAGCGGCGCAGTTTCTCCAACACGGCACAGCTTCTGCTGGAATATATGCAGACGCATCCCGCGCGCGCCTGGCACCTGAACTCCGAGCGGGATGCGCTGCAGGACTGATCCCGCCGTACGCCGGCAAGGCGGACGCAGAACTTCGCGATCCCACCGCGGCAAAAAACCGCCTGTCCGTAACGCCTCGGGCAGGCGGCTTTTGCGCTTTTGCCGGGAAACAGCCTGTTTCGATTACCAGCCTGCCGGGATCTCCGCGTGAAGCGCGCATCAAAAAACGGGGCTGCGCGTTGCGCAAACCCCGGATCACTCACTGGCTGGGGTACTAGGATTCGAACCTAGGGATGACGGAGTCAGAGTCCGTTGCCTTACCGCTTGGCGATACCCCAAGAAAAACCACAAGACTCATTATAGCACGCGGAAACGGTTTTGCAAGCCCTTTTTCGGCTTTTTACAAAAATTTTTCACCCGCCCTCTCTGAACTGTCCAGACAGAATCTCGGCGTTTGTAAATGAAAACAACTTTATCGCGCGCCCACTTTTTGGCCTGCATATAACTCAATGAAACTATTTGCTTGTACGCATCCTCCAGCTGATCGTCCGGAGTGAGCTCCGCCGATTTCATGACGATGGACGCAAAATTTCCTTTTTCTCTTCATAGTAATTTCCTGGGCCACAGGGGTGTAAAAACTGAACGCTATCCTCAATAGCTCCTGTACCATGAAGGGATTAAACAGTTCCTATTACTGAACCACTCCAATGTCGTTTTCATCATCTCATTCGAGTAATCGACTTCCTCCTGCCCCAGTTTCACGGCCACAGAAAAAGCATGGATGCAT
>CAZSHM010000017.1:0-31470 GCA_964606855.1 uncultured Peptococcaceae bacterium | reverse complement strand
ATAAAATTTTTAGATCGCGGAATTTGTCATTGACTTTTCTCCGGTGGAATAGTAAAATTTCCTTTTGTAAGCGCAATGCTGAAACCGCACGGGCTGGGTCTGAAAAACGCTGCGGCGTTACCTGAGCCGAGGCGAGTATTTTGAAGGAGGTGCAGAAATGTACGCAATTATCGAAACCGGTGGGAAACAGTACAAAGTGCAGGAAGGCGACGTGATTCGGGTGGAACTGCTGCACGCCGAGGCCGGGGAGACCGTCACCATCGACAAGGTGCTGATGGTGAACCGGGACGGTGCTCTGACCGTGGGCGCACCCTATGTGGAGGGCGCAAAGGTAGAGCTGAAGGTGGAGGAGAACGGCAAAGCCCCAAAGATCGTGGTCTATAAGTATAAAGCCAAGAAGAATTCCCGCAGAAAGAAAGGCCATCGCCAGCCTTTCACCAAAGCGACCGTCGTCCGAATCGAAGCATAGACGATGATTCGACTGCGGCTCATCAAAGGAACGCCCCCAAATACAGGCGCAGAGGATCCTGCGCTCCTCGGTTTCGAGCTGCGCGGGCATGCAGACTTTGACCGCTACGGGCGGGATATCGTCTGCGCGGCGGCGTCCTGTCTTGCGATCACCACGGTCAACAGCCTGGAAGCGCAGCTGGGCACTGCGGGAAAGGTCAGCAGCCGGGAGGGCTTCCTCTCCTGCAGACTGCCGCAGCATCTGGATTCCGCGCAGTGGCAGACCTCGCAGGTCATCCTGCGCACGCTGATCGTAGGGTTCGAGGGGTTAGTGGAATCGTATCCGGAACATGTTTCTGTCGAGTTTGTAAGAATCAAGGGAGGTGCGTGAGAATGCTGCAATTCGATCTCCAGCTGTTCGCTTCCAAAAAAGGCGTCGGCTCCACCAAAAACGGCCGTGACTCCGAGTCGAAACGTCTGGGCGCCAAGCGGGCCGACGGGCAGTTCGTGCTGGCCGGCAACATCCTGTACCGGCAGAGAGGCACCAAAATCCATCCGGGCAACAACGTCGGTCTGGGCGGGGACGATACCCTGTTCGCAAAGGTGGACGGCATCGTCCGCTTTGAGAGAAAGGGCAAGAACAGAAAACAAGTCAGCGTATATCCGGTCACGGAGTAGCCAGAACGGACAGGCGGGCTGTGCGAAAAAATCGCACAGCCCGTCTTTTTTCCGTTCTGCTCTGTTTTGTTTGCCCCGGTTCTATCTTCCTGCCCTACTGCCACAATTCTGCCAGGCGATCCCGGATTCCCAGCGTGTTGCTTTTCAGAGCGCCATAGCCGTAGAAGATACTGCCGTCCACGCCGCCCTGCGCACGATTGTAGGCGATCTGCCGCGTCAGCTCCTCCCCATCCAGCCAAGCCGCGCCCTGGGCCGCGTCGCCCGTCTTGTAGGCGGCGTGTCCGACGTAGAGTTTGACCCCGGTTCCGCGGGTGACACCGCGCCACCAGTCGGTCAGCACCGCGTAATCGCACTGCGCGTGGCCGATCTGCCAATAGATCTGCGGCGCGATGTAGTCCAGCCACCCCTCCCGCACCCATTTTCGGGTGTCGGCATAGTGGTCGTAGTACGTCTCCACCCCGGCCGCGGTGTCCGATCCCAGCGCGTTGTGACTCTTGTTCGCCCACACGCCGGCGGGGCTCACACCGAAGAGCACGCCCGGCTTTTGCGACACCAACTGCTTTGTCTCCTGCACCAGGAGATCAATGTTGTGCCGCCGCCAATCCCCGATGTCGCTGTAGCCCTGCCCGTACTTGGCAAAGGTCTCGGCGTCGTCAAAATCGCCGTCCGGGTAAAAGTAGTCGTCGTAGTGGATGCCCGCCACATCGTAGCGATCCAGGATCTCTTTAACGCCCTGCAGCACCAGATAGCGCGACATCGGCTCCCCGGGATTCAGGTAGAGCTCGCCGCTGGCATGCGCCACCAAGAGATCCGGGTAGCGGCGCGCAGGATTCTCCTCGCTGAGCGCATGCACATCCCAGTTGGGCGAAGAGACACTCCCCCGGGTCACCTTGTAGGGGTTGATCCAGGCGTGAATGCCGATGCCGCGTTTCGAGCCCTGCGCGATCAGATACGCCAGCGGGTCAAACCCCTGATCCGGCGCCTTGCCCTGGGTGCCGCTCAGATAGCCAGACCAGGGATAGAGATCCGATCGGTAGAGGGCGTCCGCCGTCGGGCGCACCTGAAAGAACACGGCGTTCAGATGCATCGCCTCCGCCTGATCCAGAATCGCGTCCAGCTCCGCGCGCAGCTGCGCGGCCGGAGCCCCCTGCTCCGTGGGATAGTCAATATTGTAGACGCTGGCGATCCAGACGCCGCGCAGCTCCTCCGCCGCCTCCGCCCGCGTCTCGCCGTGCAGCTGACCGACCGCGCAGCAGACCGCCGCGCCAAAGAGCAGCAGGCATAGGCAGATAAGCCATCGTTTTCGTTTCATCTCACGTTCTCTCCTCCGGCGCTCAGGCCTTCTCCGCTTTCTCTTCCTCCGCTCTGCGTTTTTCCTCTTCCTTTTCGATCGCCGCCTCGCGCTTGTCCTCTTCCTTGCTCTCCTCATCCTCTAAAATCGTCTGCGCCAGATTGACCGCGTGATCCCCGATGCGCTCCAGGTTGGAGAGAATATCCAGATACACGGCACCGGCGGCCGCGCTGCAGTAGCCTGCGTTCAGGCGTGCAATGTGGCCCTTGCGCAGCGTATTTTCCATCTCGTCCACGATATCGTCCTGTTCCACCACCGTGCGCGCCAACGCCTCGTCATGGTTCCGCAGCGCTGTCAGACTGTCTGACAGTGCCTTCTGCACGCGCTCCATCATCCGGCTCAGGCCGCGGTCGGCCTCCTTGGACATCTCGATCTTATTTTCCAGGCAGTAGTCCGTCAATTCCACCAGATTCTCCGCATGATCGCCCACGCGCTCCAGATCCCCCACCACCTGCAGGATCATGTAGCTGCGCTCGGACAGGGCATGGTTGATGTCGTGCCCGTAGGTGGCATCGATGACGTAATTCGTGATGGCCTGCTCCAGGATATCGATGATGTTCTCCCGCCGCAGCGCCTCCTCCTTATCGTTCTCCCCCCGCAGGAAGTAGTAGTCCACCGCATACTCCAGCGCTTCCGACGCCATGCGCCCCATGTGCAGCATCTCACGGCTGGCACTGGACAAGGCCAGCGGAACATTCCCCAGCAGACGCTTTTCAAGATATTTCGGCTGCAGCATGAGATCGCGCGTATCCGCCTTGTCGGGAATGATCCTGCACACCAAGCGGTCCAGCGCCCCCACGAAAGGCAGAAACAGCAGTGTGTTTGTGATGTTGAACAGGCCGTGTGTCTGGGCGATCTGCATGCGCACGTTCAGCGCGTCCCAGCCTCCCGGCACCAGGAAATCTGTGACGATCTCCACGAAGGCGGGAAAGATGCCGGCGATAAAGAGCGGCAGAAAGATCAGCGTGCCGATGGTGTTGAAAAGCAGATTCACGATGGAGGCCCGTTTGGCGTTGACCGATGTGCCGAAGCCGGCCAAAAGCGCCGTCACCGTGGTGCCGATGTTGCTGCCGAAGAGCAGCGGCACCACCTGCATATAGGTGAGAACGCCCTGATTTGCCAGCTCCTGCATGATCCCGATGGTCGCGCTGCTGCTCTGCACAACGGCCGTCAAGACCGCGCCCACCGCAACGCCCAGGACGGGATGGTCCTCGACGCTGATCATCAGATTGGTGAAAAAGGGCGCCTCGGCCAAAGGCCGCAGCCCTTGCCCCATGATATCCATGCCGTAAAACAGCATGCCAAACCCCATCACAACCTGGCCCAGGTTGTGCCAGAACTCTTTCTTCCCGAAGAACAGACAGAACGCGCCCACAAAGATGATCGGCAGCGCATAATCGGACAACTT
This sequence comes from uncultured Peptococcaceae bacterium, assembly GCA_964606855.1. GTDB lineage: Bacteria > Bacillota > Peptococcia > Peptococcales > Peptococcaceae > UBA7185. The sequence continues at coordinate 27,586 of CAZSHM010000017.1, read as the reverse complement.
AAAACCAATCAGATAGGCCGTCACCGTCGTTCCGATGTTGGCGCCCATGATGACGCCGATGGCCTGGCGCAGCGTCATGAGCCGCGAGTTGACCAGACCGATCGCCAGCACGGTCGTCGCCGCGCTGCTCTGGATGAGCCCGGTGACGAGCGTGCCTGTGAGGATTCCGCGGATCGGCGTCTTTGTGCCGCGCTCCAGGATGACCCGCAGTTTATCCCCGGCCAGCGCCTGCAAACCGTCGGACATCGCCTTCATCGAGAACAGGAACATGCCCAGACCGCCGAGGAAATAAAACAGAAGTTGCATAGAGAAGTCCTCCTTGAGAAAAGTGATTCTCCAAACAGGTTTTCCGCGGGATGCGCGCCCTTGGAAAAACCAGCCCTGCAAGCAAACCCCTAGTCCAAAAAGTCAAACTCCATATCCTGTATGCGCACGGTGTCTCCGTCCTTGCATCCGGCACGGCGCAGCGCTTCCTCCACGCCCATAGCCTCCAGTATCTGTAAGAACCGCGTCACCGCGTCCTCATTTGCAAAGTTGGTCTTGCGCCAGTGCCGCTCAATTTCCGGTCCTGTGACCACAAAGACATTCTCCGCGATCTGCCGAACCTCAAACTTTTTCATGTCCTCCTGCCGGACAGTGGTCACCTTGATTTCCTCCGCGGGCAGACTCGCCTCCTGCGGCGGCTCCGCCTCCTCCACAAGCTGCGCCAGCCGGTAGACGAGCGGCTGCAGGCCCGCGCCGGTGGCCGCGGAGACGGGGAAAATTTCATATCCGGGAAGTGCCGCCCGCAGCCGCTCCAGCCCCTCCGGCGCGCCGGTGAGATCCATCTTGTTGGCGGCGATCACCATGGGCCGCGCCAAGAGGGCGGGATTGTAGCGCTCCAGCTCACGGTTCACCGCGGCAAAATCCTCCAGCGGGTCGCGCCCTTCGCAGCCGCTCGCGTCCAGCACATGGACCAGCACCTTGGTGCGCTCCGTGTGGCGCAGGAAACGGTGCCCCAGCCCCGCGCCGTCCGCGGCGCCCTCGATGAGCCCCGGGATATCCGCCATCACGAAACTCCGCCCCACATCCACCTGAACCATGCCCAGGTTGGGTTCCAGCGTGGTAAAGTGGTAATCCGCGATTTTTGGCCTGGCCGCGCTCACGCGGGAAATGATGCTGGACTTGCCCACGTTTGGAAAGCCGACCAGCCCGACATCTGCCAGGAGCTTGAGCTCCAGCGTGATCCACCGCGCCTCCCCGGGATCCCCGTTCTCCGCCAGCGTCGGCGCGCGGTGCGTCGCGCTGACAAAGTGGGTGTTCCCGCGGCCGCCGCGGCCGCCGCGCGCCACCAGCACCTGCTGCCCGGGCTCCGTCAGATCCGCGAGGAGCTGCGCGCTCTCTGCATCCCGCACCACCGTGCCGACCGGCACCCGCAGGATGAGATCGTCCGCGCTGCTGCCATGCATGCTGCTCCCCTGTCCATGTTTTCCCCGCTCCGCCTTGTAGTGCGTGTTGTAGCGGAAATCGACCAGCGTGCGCAGATTGGGATCCGCCTCCAGGAAAATAGATCCGCCGTCGCCGCCGTCGCCGCCCGCCGGCCCGCCCATTGGAACATATTTCTCACGCCGCCAGGCCACGATGCCGTTTCCGCCGTCGCCAGCCTGAACGTGTATCTTCGCGTAGTCGTAGAACATGACGACCCCTCTCTATCTGCCGTACCGCAGCATGCAGAATCGCGTCCCGTAATCGTAGGCGTGCCCGTTCAGGAACGCATCCAGATCCCGCGTCACCAGGGAATCGGCGTCCTCCGCCCTCGCTTTCTCGTAAAATACCCGCAAAAAATCCCGGTCAAAGGCCGCCAAGCGATCTTCGGTCTCCTCCGCACTGTAACCCAGCTCCGGGGCCTGCCGGAAGATGTACGCCGCCGTCTCGCCGTGCAGCGTGAATTCATTGGCTCTGATATAGCTCAACCCCAATACCTCCTTTTGGACACGCTCCCCTGTACAGACATCCTGAAAACATAGACGCAATGTCCGCAAAGCCTGTTCACAACAGGCTTGCAGAATCCGGCGCGTTCTCCGCGCCGCGTATCTATTGTAACAAAATTTGTTCAGCGTTTCAAGAATTTACGGCCCATCAGAAAAGCCGGACGCATGGGAATTTTTTATCAATTATAATAGGCGGGCGCAAAGAATCCGCCCCCGGTCCGAGCGCTCAGCCCTTTTCTTCCCCCGCCTGCCCCGCTCCCAGCAGAGTCCTGTAGATCGCAAAGTCGGAATCCCGGAAGACATTCAGGATCACCCGGATATCTCCCCTGCACTGCCGAACCGTCCGAACGGCGATCTCCGCCGCCTGCGCCGGTGGAAAATGGAACTCGCCCGTTGAGATACAGCAGAACGCCACACTCTCCACCCGGTGCTCCCGCGCAAGCGCAAGGCAGGAGCGGTAGCAGGAGGCCAGCAGTTCCCTCTCCTGCGCGCGGAGTGCTCCGTGGACGATCGGCCCCACGGTGTGCAGGATGTAGCGGCATGGAAGATTGTAGGCGGGCGTGATCCGCGCCCGCCCTGTGGGCTCCGGCTCCCCCTGCTCCGCCATCTGTCTGGCGCACTCCAGCCGGAGCTGCACGCCGGCATAGGTGTGGATCGCGTTGTCGATGCAGCCGTGGCACGGCACATAGCATCCGGTCATGCCGCTGTTCGCGGCATTCACAATCGCCCCGCAGCGAAGCGCCGTGATATCCCCCTGCCAGAGATAGATGCCGTCCTCCACGGGGGTCAGGTCGGCGATATCCGTGATGCCCCTCTCCGCGATCTCCTCCTGCAGGTAAGCGTCCTGCAGGCGCAGAAACGCTTCCCCGGCCGGGCGGGGCGGGCGAACGTTCATCAGGGAGCGGAGCAGCCTTTTCTGTGCATCCGCCTCCTGTGGAATTTTGAAATTCTGATACTGCGGCTCCTCCTCCAGCAGCATTCGGATCAGGCGCAGCCGGCGCGCTTCTTGCAGCATGTGTTCCGTCATAGGATCCCTCTTTTCCTCTCTGTCGCGAACCCTTCCCGGGATTCCCTCCCCGGTGGGTCTGCGCCCCCCCGAGCGCGGCCGGCGTCAGCCGTCCCAGCGGATGCGCATCTGCGCCTCCCGCAGGGAGGGCTGCGCAACCTTGTACACGGTATCGTCCGGCTCCTCCCCGCCCAAAAGGAAGGGCGAGTGCACATCGTGGCGGCGGACGTTGGCCGCCACGGCCGCCGCGTCGTAGTTGGCATAGCAGTAGCGGCAGCCGTGCGGGCAGCTGTTGTACGCGCCGATATCGCGGCTCGGCAGACAGCGGCAGTCCGGCCGCAGCGGTCTGTGCCGCACCTCCCGCCAGGCGCACCCGCAGGCCGCCTCCAGAAAGCGCGGGCTGATACAGCCCTCCTGCGCGATGCCGAAACGCCGGAGATCGGCCGCCTCGGCGCAGGTGCTGACGGGAAGATCCAGCCGCGCCGCCGTCTCGCCGATCCACGCCGCAAGCTCCTCTGTCTGCGCGGCATCGGGCGGGCGGAGATCCGGCGCGTTGCGCGCGGTCTTTGCGTAGCAGTCGAGAAAGCTGATGACGCATCGGTGCACCGAAGGCGCGATCCGCTCCGCCATGCGCGGAAAACGCTTCCGGTGGAAGGCGACATCGCAGGACGCGGAGAGGAAAATAGGATCATACCGCCAGGCGACGCGCTTTCTCCCAAAGCGGCGGGAGAGCGCCTCCGTCGCCCCGGCGACCTCCTGCCACGCGGGCACGCGCGGCTCCACATCGGTGCCGTAGGGAGTCATCGTGACGAAAAAGTAGGTCTCAAAATCCCGCAGCCGCTCCACAAGTTCCGGCAGCGCCAGGAGCGGCGCCGGATTCTTGGTGCAGAAAACCAGGCAGTCCGTCGCCTCCGGCGTCAGCCGATACTCGTGCACCTGCTGCGGCCGATAGGGATTGCGCACCCGCACAAACCCGGCCCGCAGGCGCTCCAGAAGCCAGGGCGCGTAGAAGGCCGCGATGTCCGTGCGGCCGCTTATGTTCAGGATCACTGCGGGTTCCCCCTCTCCCGGCGTCCTCCAACGCCGCTCTGCCGCCGGCCGCGCCAGACGGCAGAGTGCCGGCGACAAAAAACGGACCGCAAGGGTCCGTTCTCGAATCTGCACCTATGGGATTACTTTCAGAATTCTCCCCGCGCAGTTCCTCTCCGCCTCAGGCTTCCAGGAGCTTTGCGAGTTCCGCCTTGGGGCGGAACCCCACGACGCGGTTGGCCTCCTGCCCGTTCTTGAACACGATCAGCGTGGGAATGCTCATGACGCCGTAGGACTGCGCAACACGCCCGCAATCGTCCACATTGAGCTTGCAGACCTTCGCCTTGCCGGCAAAATCGTTGGCCAATTCTTCCACCACCGGGGCGATCATTTTGCAGGGGCCGCACCAGGCCGCCCAGAAATCGACCAGCACCGGCAGATCCGACTGCAGCACTTCCGCCCGGAAATTATCCTCCGTCAGCATAACAATATTCGCACTTGCCATATCCGAACCCTCCTAAACTATTCCCTGAACGAACCATCTGTCTATAGTGTACAAAATCCTTCTGTAAAAGTCAATCGGCAATCCGAACTTTTTGGCGGTACGGCCGGCCGAAACGGATTCCGCAAGCGCCCCATTCCGTCAGACCCCCTCCGTCTCCGCATCCGGCCGCTCCAGCAGCCGCTGGATGACATGCCCCGCGAGCAGAAGCCCCGCCACCGCCGGCACATAGGAGATGCTGCCCGGCGGCTGCCGCCGCGATGCGTCCTCCTCCGGCGCAGCATCCGCCGCCGGCGGATACGGTCTGGCCGTAGAGTAGAGCACTTCCACCCCTGTCTCCACGCCTCGCCTGCGCAGCTGCTGCCGCAGGGCGCGCGCCAGCGGGCAGGTGTGCGTGCGCGAGAGATCGGTGATCTCAAACTTTCCGGCGTCCAGCTTGTTGGCGGCGCCCATGCTGCTGATGAGCGGGATGCCGTGCGCGCGGGCGCAGAGAATCAGCGCCACTTTGGCCGTCACCGTGTCCACCGCGTCGATCACATACTCGCAGGATTCGCCCGCGAGTATGGCATCCACATTCTCCGGCAGCACAAACGTCCGCAGCGCGCGCACCGCAATCGAGGGGTCGATGGATGCAATGCGCGCCGCCATCACTTCCACTTTGGGCGCGCCCACCGTCTCCCGGGTGGCGTGAATCTGCCGGTTGAGATTCGTGATATCCACCGTGTCGTGGTCGATCAGCGTCAGCCGGCCGATCCCTGCGCGGGCCAGCGCCTCCGCCGCGAAGGAACCGACGCCTCCCACGCCCGCCACCACCACATGGGCGGCGCGGAGGCGCGCCAGTCCCGCCTCGCCGATCAGCCGCCGCGTGCGGTCGTACTGGTCTGTCATGCGATTGCCTCCCCTCGCTTCACTGGATGCCCGTCTGCCCTTTGTAGATGATGCCGGTATCCAGTTCCAGTGTGATCATCTCCCCGTCCTGCACCAGCCCGGTGATCCCCTCTGCGCCGGTGATGATGGGCTTGTTGAGGCTGAAGGCGGTGACGACCCCGTGCGTGGTCATCCCGGCCGCCTCGGTGACGATGGCTTTGGCGGCGCGCATCGCCGGCAGGTAGGACGCGTCGGTGGCGCAGGCCACCAGGATCTCGTTTTCCCGGACAGGCGGCAAATTCTCCGCGCAGGTCACGACGCGGGCAAACCCGGAAACGGAGCCCTTGCCGAAACCGCGGCCCTTGGCCAGCATCTTGCCGACCATCTCCACCTTCAGCAGATTCGTCGTGCCGGAGATGCCCACCGGCACGCCCGCCGTCAGAACCACCACGTCGCCGTCGTGGATCCGGCCCGCCTCGAGGCAGCGCTGCACAGAATTCTGAATCATGTCGTCGGTGTTGCAGACCGGCTCGCCCAGGATCGGCGTCACGCCCCAGACAAGCAGCAGCTGCCGCAGTGTGCGCTCCCGGCTGGAGACGGCCAGCACCTCCGCGCCGGGCCGGTAATGCGCCACTTTGCGGGCGGTGGAGCCGGTCTCCGTCGCCGTGATGATCGCCCGCGCCTTCAACTGCTCCGCGACCGTGCAGGTGGCGTAGCCGATGGCATCGGGGATCAGCCCCGTGCCCTGCTCCGGCAGCGGACGGCGGCGCAGCGCCTCCTCGGTTGTAGCGGCGATCCGTGCCATCGTGCGCACGGCCTCGACGGGATAGCTGCCCGCCGCCGTCTCCCCGGAGAGCATCACGGCGTCCGTACCGTCGAAGATGGCGTTCGCCACATCGTTCGCCTCCGCCCGTGTGGGGCGCGGATTTCTGATCATGGAATCCAGCATCTGCGTGGCGGTGATGACCGGTTTCCCCGCCAGATTGCAGGCGTGGATCATCTGCTTCTGCAGAAGCGGCACCCGCTCCGTCGGGATCTCCACCCCCAGATCGCCGCGCGCCACCATCAATCCGTCGGAGACGGCCAGGATCTCGTCCAGATGGTCGACCCCCTGCTGATTCTCGATCTTGGCGATGATCTGGATGTCGGCGCTGTGCTCCTCCAGGATGCGGCGGATCTGCAGGACGTCATCGGCATTGCGCACGAAGGAGGCGGCCACGAAGTCCACCTGCCGGGCGATGCCGAAGAGGATGTCCTCGCGGTCTTTCTCGCTGACGGCCGGCAAATTCAGGGCCACGCTGGGGATGTTGACGCCCTTGCGGCTGGAGAGTCTGCCGCTGTTCAGGACGCGGCAGCGGATGTCCGGCGCGCAGACCTCCAGGATCTCCAGGTCGATGAGACCGTCATCCAGGAGGATGTGCTGTCCCACCGCCACATCCTCGACGATATTCTGATAGCTGACGCCGAACCGCTCCGCGTTGCCGGTGACCGCCTCCGTCGTGAGCCGCACTTCTCTGCCCGCCTCCAGGAGGATCCCCTCCTCCTCCAACTGTCCCACGCGGATCTCCGGGCCTTTGGTGTCCAGCATGATGGCCACGGGGATGCCCGTCAGCTGCGACGCCTTGCGGATGTTGTCGATGCGGGCGGCGTGCTCCTCGTGCGTCCCGTGCGAAAAATTCAGCCGGGCAACGTTCATCCCGTTCTGCAAAAGTGCTGCCAGAGTCTCGATCGATTCGCTCGCCGGTCCGATCGTGCAGACAATCTTTGTTCGCTTTTCCATAGCGCTCCCTCCCTCGTTTCCTACCGCGCGGTCATCTCCCCGCGGCCTGCTTCGCTTCGGTGCCTCACGCTTTTTCGGAGCCCTGATATTTGACGCGCAGCGCTTCCGCCACCGGCGCCGAGACATACTTGGAGACATCGCCCCCGAGGCTGGCGATGGTCCGCACCTGGCTGGAACTGATGAAGGAGTGGGCTGCATCGGCGATGAAAAACACCGTCTCCAGGTCGCGGTTGAGATCCTTGTTGAACAGCGCCATCTGCATCTCATACTCAAAGTCCGAGACCATGCGCAGCCCGCGGACCAGCGCCGCGGCCCCGACAGTGCGGGCGAAATCGACCAAAAGTCCGGAGAATGTCTCCACGCGCACGTGCGGTAATCCGCTCACGCTGGCCTCGGCCAGTGCCGCGCGCTCCCGGAGCGTGAACAAGGTGCGCTTGTTGTTGTCGGCGGCCACGCCCACGATCACCTCGTCAAAGACGTTGACCGCGCTCCGAAGCACACTCAGATGCCCGTTGGTGATGGGGTCGAAGGTGCCGGCGTATACTGCGATTTTCATAGAAACCTCCTAGGCTTTCCTAAAAGGGGCGGCATCTCCGCAGAACCGCCGCGCCCGCGGGAACCTCCCGCTTTGCCGGGAGGGGGGTCATGTCCTGCTCTTGACGGAGATGTTTTCCGCACCCAAGAGCCTGCTCAGCGCGATCAGGAGTTCGCTGCTGCTCTCCACCCAGTACTGGTACTCCGCCAGCACGAGCCGTTTGTCGCGCGTGAAGTAGAAGTAGACCGGCGTGGGACCGCTGTGCGCGCGCAGAATGTGGCGCAGCTGCTGCTGGACGGCCGGCTTCTCCTGCTCCGCGTCCAGGCGCAGATAGAGTTTCTTCTCCCGCTCGTTTGCGATCTCGCACAGCGGCTTCACCCCGGAACCCGCAGCTTCCGGAGAAGCTGCGGCGGCGAAATCCGGATCTCCCCCGCGCTGCCGCTCGGGCGGAGCGGACGCCCGCCGCGCCGGCCGGAAAGCATCCCCGGCGGCGCCGGCCTGTTCCGGCGCCCACGCCGCATCGTCCGGGAGCGGGCTGATCTCCTCGGCGGCGAGTTTGGGCGTATCCTCCTGTGCCAGGTAGCGGCCGCGAATCAGCACCACGGCCTCCCGCTGCAAGTATTCCCGGCAGCGCAGGAAGACTTTGGGAAACACCAGCACATCGATGCTCCCGCTCAGATCCTCGAACTGACAGGTCGCCATGGTCTCGCCTTTCTTGGTCGTGGTGATCTTGTAGTCGTTGATCATGCCGCCCACCACGACGCGCTGCTGATCCGCGTCCTCCGTCAGATCGGCAAGCGTTGTCGAAGTTTTCTCCGCCAGCACACTGCGGTAGGCGTCCAGCGGATGGCCGCTGACGTAAAGGCCCAGGATCTGTTTTTCCAGGGCCAAGCGCTCCCTCAGGGAAAAATCCTCCAGATCCGGCAGCGGGATGGGCTCGTAGCCCTCCGTGAGCCCCGGCTGCTCCGCAAAGTCAAACAGCGAGAGCTGCGCGCTGGCCTTGCTGCGCCGAATCTCGTTGCCCTCCTCGACACAGCGGTCCAGAATCGCCAGCAGCTGACGCTTGTTGCCGCCCAGAGAATCGAAGGCGCCGCCCTTGATCAGATTCTCGATCATGCGCTTGTTGACCTGGCTCGAATCGACGCGGGCGCAGAAGTCCTGCAGGGAGCGGAACGGCCCGTCCGTATCCCGCAGTTCGATGATGGAGCGCGTAGCGGCCAGCCCCACATTCTTCATGGCGGCCAGGCCGAAGCGGATGCGTCCGCCGGAGACGGTGAACGTCTCGCGGCTCTCATTGATATCCGGTGTCAGAACCGGAATGTTCATCCGGCGGCACTCGGCGATATAGAAGGATACGCGCCCCGTCGTGTCCATGACGCTTGTCAGAAGCGAGGCCATGAACTCCGCCGGATAGTGCGCCTTGAGGTAGGCCGTCTGGTAGGCGACAATCGCATAGGCGGCGCTGTGGCTCTTGTTGAACCCGTAGCCGGCAAAGTATTCGATCAGTTCAAAGACGCGCTCCGCCACGCCGCGGCTCACCTGCTTGCGCGCCGCGCCCTCCAGGAAGTCCTGTTTCATGGCGGCGATGATCTCCGGCTTTTTCTTGCCCATGGCGCGCCGCAGCATATCGGCCTGCCCGAGTGAGAAACCCGCCAGATCGCTGGCGATGCGCATCACCTGCTCCTGGTAGAGGATCACGCCGTAGGTCGGCTTGAGAATAGGCTCCAGGAGCGGATGCAGGTATTCGATCTCCTTCTTTCCGTGCTTGCGCTGGATGAAGTCGTCGACCATGCCGCTGTTCAACGGGCCGGGCCGGTAGAGCGCCACCAGGGCGACGATATCCTCGATATTGCTGGGGTGCAGCTCCCGCATGATGGCCCGCAGCCCGCTGCTCTCCAGCTGGAAAACACCGAGACTCTCCCCCTCCTGCAGGAGCCGGTACGTGGCGGGATCGTCCAGGGGCATCCGCTCCAAGTCCAGCCGGACGCCGTGCTCCTGTGCAACCCGATCCACCGTCTTGTTGATGACGGTCAGCGTCCGCAGCCCGAGAAAGTCCATCTTCAACAGGCCGATCTCCTCCACGTTCTCCTTGGCGAACTGGGTGACGACCCCGCCCTCCGCCGAGCGCTGAAGCGGCAGATAGAAATCCAGCCGCTCTTTGGAGATCACGACACCGGCGGCGTGCACACCCGCGTGGCGCGGGAGCCCCTCCAATTTCTGCGCGGTGGCCACCATCTCTGCGATCTGCGGGTCGCTCTGGCAGTAACCCCGCAGTTCGGGCGAGGCGGCCAGCGCTCTCTCGAGGGTCACATCTTTGTCTTCGGGGACGGCTTTCGTCACCTTGTTGACGGTGGCGATGGGCACGCCCATCACCCGGCCCACATCTCGCAGGGCGCCGCGCGCCGCCATGGTGCCGAACGTGATGATCTGAGAGACGTGATCCTGCCCGTACTTTTGGATGACATAGTCGAGAACCTCGCCGCGCCGCTCATAGCAAAAATCGATGTCGATATCGGGCATGCTGACGCGCTCCGGATTCAGGAAGCGCTCGAAGAGCAGATCGTACTGCAGCGGGTCAATGCTGGTGATGCCCAGCGCGTAGGAGACGATGCTGCCGGCCGCCGAGCCGCGCCCCGGCCCCACATAGATACCGTGCTCGCGCGCAAAACGGACGAAGTCCCAGACGATGAGAAAATAGCCGGAATAGCCCATCTGCTCGATGACGGAGAGCTCGTACTCCAGCCGCCGCTCCACCTCCTCCGTCACAGGCTGGTAGCGGACGGCTATCTCCCGGCGGCAGAGCGCTTCCAGGTAACTGTCCAGCGTATATCCCTCGGGCACTTCAAAGATCGGCATATGGTTTTCGCCAAATACAAAATCAAAATTGCAGGCCTCCGCGATCTTCAGCGTGTTCTCCAGCGCCTCCGGGTACTCCCCCAGGGCCGCGCGCATCTCCTCGTAACTTTTCAGATAGAACTGGTCGCCCTCAAAGCGCATGCGGTTGACATCGCTCAGGGTCTTCCCCGTCTGGATGCAGAGCATCACGTCCTGCGTGCGCGCATCCTCCGGGGAGACATAGTGGTTGTCGTTCGTGGCCACCAGCGGGACGCCCAGTTCCCGGCCCAGTTCCGCCAGGCGCGGGTTCACCCGCTGCTGCTCCGGCAGACCGTGGTTCTGCACTTCAAAGTAGTAGTTCCCTGCGCCGAACGTGTCGCGGTACCAGACCGCCGCCGCGCGGGCACCCTCGTAGTCCTCCTGCAGGAGTTTCTGCGCCACCTCCCCGGCGAGGCACCCAGAGAGGGCGATCAGCCCGTCGTGGTACTGCTGCAGCAGTTCCCGATCCACCCGCGGCTTGTAGTAGAACCCCTCCAGGGAGGCCAGCGACTCCATGCGGGAAAGGTTGCGGTAGCCCTGCTCGTTTTTGACCAGGAGCACCAGATGATACGCGTTCTCGTCCACGCCCGCCTGCCGGTCAAAGCGGCTGCGCGGCGCCACATAGACCTCGCAGCCGATGATGGGGCGAATGCCGGCCTTTTTGCAGGCCTTGTAAAAATCCACCGCCCCGTACATCACGCCGTGATCGGTGATGGCCATCGCGGGCATGCGGAGCGCCTGGGCGCGCTGCATCAGCTCCTCGATCTTGCTGGCGCCGTCCAGAAGGCTGTACGCGGTATGGTTATGTAAATGCACGAAGGGCGGCTGCTCCGTCTCCGCGCGGGATGGCTCCGCGCTGCGCTCCGGATCTTTCGCTTCCACCTCGGATCCTCCTTCCGAAAAACGTATGCCGGCACACACCTTATTTTTTCAGCACCCGCAGAATGACATGCGCCGTGTAGCGGACCGCGCCGTCCTCGCCCGTGCAGAGCGTCACGCGCGCTTTGCAGTAGCGCCTGTCGGTCTGCAGGATCTCCGCCGTCACCGTCACCCGCGCCCCCTGCCGCAGGGGCTCCAGGCAGACCAAGTGCAGCTCGTCGATCACCGTCTGCAGCCGATGGAGTTTGCGGGCCGCGATCGTGGCGGCGTTGCAGACCAGCATCGTCACCGCGCCGGAGCTGGCCATATCGGCCTCGTTCATCATAAACTGCGTGATGACGCCCGCAATGGTGACGCGCGACTCATCGGTGGCCTCCAGCTTAAAACCGCTCAAGGTCAGGTTGTCCACCGTCTCGCCGAACTGCGGCTGTTTCTGCGTCTGCTGCAGCGCCTGGATGATATCCTGCCGGGTGACCACGCCCGCAAGCCGCCGCTCCTCATCCACCACCGGCACCACATCGCAGTCCTCCCACACCAGGAGACGCGAGATGTGACTGACCAGGCTGTCTGGGCGCGCGGTGAGGATGTCCGTGTCCATCACCTCGCTGATGGGCATATTGCCGCTCATACCGGTCACATCCAGCGGCGTGACCAGGCCCAGCAGTTTCTGCTCGCCGTTCACCACCGGAAAACTGCTCTGCCCCGCTTTGAGCGTCAGCTCGTGCCAGTCGAGCACGGTATCGTGCGGATACAGCGTGGCCGTGTTGCGCTTCATGATATCGCCGATGCGCACCAGCTCCGGCTGCACCAGGCGGTCATAGATGGCGCGGTTGATCAGGGAGATCGTCTCAAAGGTATCATAGGGGGAGGAGAGCACCGGCGTTCCGCTGTCCTCGGCCAGGCGCAGAAGTTCCTCCGAGGGGACGGCGCCGCCCACCAGAAGGAGCGGCGCACCCTTCTGCAGCGCGAAGCGCAGCAGATCCTCCGCGTTTCCGGCGATCACCAGCGTGCTCGCGCTGATGTTCTTCCGCTCCAGCTCCTCCAGGCTGAAGCAGGCGGCAAAGGCGCGCGGAATCCGTCCGCTGTACTGACTGCCCGTCAGGAAGGCCCCCTCCACGATCAGGCTGATCTCGTGCAGCGTCATATCCTCCAGCTGTTTCTTGACCGGTTCCTCAATGCGCACGGTGGCAACCTTGGGGATGGAACTGACCAGCCCCGCGCTGGCCGCCTGCCGGATGGCGCGGTAGGCGGTGCCCTCGCTCACATCCAGTTCCTTGGCGATCTGTCGCACCGATACCTTGGTCCCCACCGGCAGGGACTCGATATATTTCAGGATTTGCTCATGCTTTGTCGCGGCCACAATCGTCCCTCCCTCACTGCTCCGCTCTTGCCGTGCCGCGCGGGCGCGGCGGAAACTCCCGGCAGCGCGATCGCCGGCATGCCCCGCGCCCTAAGAGAGCAGAGCGTCCACTGCGGCGCTGATCACCTTGCCGTCGGCCTTGCCCTTCAGCTGCTCCAGGACTGTCTTCATGATTCGCCCCTTGTTCTTCACCGTCGTCTCCAGCCCCGCCCGGGCGATAATCTCCGCCACGGCGGCGGCCACCTCATCGGCGCTCATCTGCCTGGGCAGATAGCTCTCCAGGACGGCGATCTCCGCCTGCAGCTCCGCCGCCTTGTCCGGGCGCCCGGCGGCCAGCTCCAGCGCCTCGCGCTCCTGTTTCAGCTCCTTGGCGATCACATCCAGGCACTCCTGCTCGGTCAGCTCGCGGCCAAGCTCCTTGTGCTTGTAGGTGAGCCCCGACATCAGCAGGGTCACCACCTTGTTCTTGACGGTGTCCTTCGACTTGAGCGCTTCCTTTTTATCCGCCCGCAGGCGTTCCATATACATGATGCTCTCTCCTCCTCTATTTTACGCCGAGCGGCTCTGTCCGGAGCCGCCGCCTGACTCCCGCCCTCGTCTTCGGCGCGCCCGCGCGGAGCGCGGCGTCAATGGGACAGGTCCGGCCGCAGAGCCTTGGCGCCGCCCAGATAGACATGCTGCACCGGCGCGTCCGCCGCCCGCTCCGTGAAGATCAGGACGCGAATGCAGCCACAGAGCGATCCCGCCACATGCATCTCCTGCACGCAAAAGAGCGGAACCTGCTCCCATCCCGCGAGTTCGCGGGCAAATTTTGCGGGGTAGGCCGCGTCCAGATCCCGGGTGGCTGTAAAAATCACCGCCGTGATCTCCTCCACCGCCAGATTGTTTTCCGCCAGCATCGCCCGCAGCAGTTCCAGCGTACAGGCCTCGATGGCCTCCGCCGTATTGGCGGCGGCTGTATGTGCTCCCCGAATCGCTTTCATCGCTCGATCCACCTTTCTCTGTCCCGCGCCGCAGCGCTCCGGCCCGATTTGCTCTATGCCCGCCTCTGGCGAGCCTGCTCCTCCCGCAGCAGCGCCTCCGCCTCCGCCGGGGAAACCCCCTCTACCAGCTCCACGCAGCCCAGGCGCCGCGGCAGGACAAAGACCATCCGTCCGCCCCGCACTTTTTTATCGAGCGCCATGCCCGCCAGAATCTCCTCCACCGCCAGATCAGGATCCACGGAGACCGGCAGCGCGAACGTGGAGAGGAGCGCCCGCACCTCTGCCTCCACGGAGGCGTCGCAGCATCCGCGCCGCGCGGCCAGCCGCGCCGCCAGCACCATGCCGACGGCCACCGCCTCGCCGTGCAGATACCGCCGGTACTGCCCCGCCAGCTCGATGCCGTGCCCGAAGGTATGCCCGTAGTTCAGCTTGGCCCGCGCGCCGGTCTCCGTCTCATCCTGGGCGACCGCGTCCGCCTTGAGCCGGCAGCAGCGCGCGATCAGTTCCGCGCAGACCGACGGCTCCCGCGCCAGGATTGCGGCGGCGTGCGCCTCGAGAAACCGGAAAAACGCCGCGTCGTAGACCACGCCGTACTTGACGACTTCGGCCAAGCCGTTGTGCCAGTGGCGCTCCGGCAAGGTGCGAAGCGCGTCCAGATCGATCAGCACCAGGCGCGGCTGGTAGAAAGCGCCGATCATATTCTTGCCCAGCGCGTGGTTCACCGCCACCTTGCCGCCAACGCTGCTGTCCACCTGCGCCAGGAGTGAGGTGGGCAGCTGAAAGAAGGCCACGCCCCGCTGGTAGATGCTGGCCGCAAACCCCGCCAGATCGCCCACTACGCCGCCGCCCAGCGCGATCACGCAGCTGTCCCGGTGAAAGTTCCGCTCCAGGAGCACCGTCAGAATGTGCTCCGCCTCCTGCCAGCTCTTGCTGGGCTCCCCGGCCGGGATCGTGATCACCGTCACCGCGAAACCCGCATCCGACAGACTCGCGCGCACTCGCTCCGCGTAGAGCGGCCCCACCTGGCTGTCTGTGACCAGCGCCGCCTGCCGTCCCGCAACCAGCGGCGCGATCTTTTCGCCCGCGCGGGACAAAAGTCCTTCCCCGATCTCGATGGCATAACTGCGCGCGCCCAGATCCACCTCGAGCGTCCGCATCGCATCCACCGCCGCATCTCCTCCCTCCTGCCGCCGGTCAAGCCAGCGGCACACTTCCTGCGCCAGTTCCCGCACCGTGCGATCCGATGTATCCAGCACGAGATCCGCATCGCGGTAGCAGGCCTCACGCGCCCGCAGCAGTTCGCGGATGCGCTCCAGCTTGCTCTGCCCAGGGGGGCGCGCCTCCAGCAGCGGGCGCACCGTCGCGTCCCGCTCCACCCGCTCGAGGATCACCTCGGGCCGCGCGGTCAGGCTGACCACGAGACAATTCTCCCGCAGCACGCGCCGGTTCTCCGCCCGCAGCACGGCCCCGCCCCCCGGCGAAAGGATGAGATCCTGCCGGAGTGCATAGCGGCAGATCGCGGCATGCTCCAGTTCGCGGAAGCACACCTCGCCGAAGCGTGAGAAGATCTCGCCGATCTCCATCCCCTGCTCAGAAGCGATCACCTCGTCCAGATCCACCAGCGGACGCTGCAGTTCCTCCGCCAGGGCGCGTCCCAGCGTCGTTTTGCCCGTGCCCATGAACCCGATCAATGCGATGCTCTTCATAGTGTGACCGCCTTGATTTGCTCCAGATAGCCGTGATAATTGCGCAGCGACTCCTCCAGCGTGTCGCCGCCGAATTTCTCGAGCATGCTCTCCAGGATGGTCCAGGCGACGGCGCTCTGCATGACGATGGCCGCCGCTGGCACGGCGCAGGCGTCGGAGCGCTCCACAGAGGCCTCTCCTGGCATGTGCGTGCGGAAATCCGCGCTGCGGAGCGGCTTGTAGAGGGTCGGGATCGGTTTCATGGCGCCGCGAATCCGGAGCGGCTCCCCGTTGGTCATGCTCCCCTCCAGGCCGCCGCAGCGGTTCGTCCGGTGATAGAAGCCGCGGCCCGCCTCGTAGAAGATCTCGTCGTGCACCTGGGATCCCGGCAGTTCCGCCGCCCGGAAGCCCAGGCCGATCTCCACTCCTTTGAACGCCTGGATGCTCATGACCGCCTGCGCCAGGCGACCGTCCAGCTTGCGGTCAAAGTGCACATAGGTGCCGATGCCGGGGGGCAAGCCCAAGGCCACCACCTCCACCACGCCGCCCAGGGTATCCCCCTCCGCCTTGGCCGCGTCGACCGCCTCCATCATCCGCGCCGCCGCCGCCGCGTCGGTGCAGTACATCGGCGTGTCGTAGAGGGCCTCCTCCAGCCTGCTGTAATCGGGCACGGCCTCCACCTCGCCGACGCGCACCACATGTCCCCAGAGCGTCACGCCGAACTGCTCCAGCACGCCCTGCGCCAGAGCGCCCACCGCTGTGCGGATCGTCGTCTCCCGCGCGCTGGCGCGCTCCAGCACGTTGCGCAGGTCGCTGTGCCCGTACTTGATGCCGCCCGCCAGGTCCGCATGCCCCGGCCGCGGCAGGGTCACCGTCCTCTCCCCGAGTGCGGCGCCCGGCTCCGCAGCCAGGATCCGCTCCCAGTTCTCCCAGTCGCGATTCCGGATCAGGAGCGTCACCGGGGCGCCGATGGTCCTGCCATCGCGCACACCGCTGAACACCTCCACCTGATCCCGCTCGATCTTCATGCGCCCGCCGCGGCCGTACCCGCCCTGCCGGCGCGCCAGTTGCCGGTTGATCCGCGCCGTATCCACGGGCACGCCCGCCGGCAGCCCCTCCACGATCGCCGCCAGCCCCTTGCCGTGGGACTCTCCGGCATCCAGATAACGAATCACGCCTGCCACCTCCACTCACGAACTCCATCTGTCAAAATTTCCGCCAGGCGAGGTTCTCCTAGCCTTCGGAGCGCGCAGAATCCGGGTTGGCCACGCGGCGCAAACGCGCCTCCAACTGCGCCTCTAGCCCCGCCGTCTCCGGCTCTGTGCCGGTCCAGCGCGCAAACGCAAGCGCGCCCTGGTGCAGGAACATGCCCAGGCCAGACGCCGTCCGCGCACCGCTGAGACGCGCCAGCCGCAGGAACTTTGTCTCCGGCGGATTGTAGATGAGATCGACCGCCAAATGCCGCGCGCCGAGGCGCGAGCAGTCCACCGGCGGCATCTCGTCCGCGCGCGGGGCCATGCCCACGGAGGTCGTGTTGACCACCGTGTCATAGGATTCGTACAGGGTGCCGTCCGCCAGCGCCGAGAGCGGAAGTGCCCGCGCCCGTGTGCCGCTGAGGGAGGCGATCTGTTCCGCCAGGCGCTCGGCCTTCTCCGCGCTGCGGTTCACGATGCAGATCTCCTCCGCGCCCGCGAGTGCCATGGCCGCGGAGACGCCCTTCGCAGCGCCGCCCGCACCCAGCAGAAGGATGCGCGCACCCGATGCCTGCCAGCCGTATTTTTCCGCGAGCGCCGCCAGCAAGCCCGCGCCGTCCGTGTTATCCCCGTAATATCCTTCCGGCGTCCAGATCAGTGTGTTAGCGGCGCCGCAGGCCTGCGCCGCCGCGCTCAGACCGCAAAGGTAGGGAAGCACCGTCTCCTTGTGGGGGAGCGTCACGTTGAGCCCCCGCACGCCCAGCGCGTGCAGTCCCCGCAAAGCCTCCCCCACACGCGCTTTCTTCAGCGGAAAGGCCAGGTAAACGCCGTTGTAATCTGTCTGACGCATAAAGGTATTCTGCAGAAAGGGGGAGAGAGAATGCCCTACCGGATCCCCCAAAAGTCCGAAAAGCGCGGTCTCCGCGTCGATCTCTCTCATCTCAGCGAACCTCCAGGCGCTCAAAATCACTCCGGAAACTCGGCCAGGACACCGACACCGCCTCAAACCCGTCGATCTCCGCCGCACCCCGCGCGGCCAGAGCCGCCACAGCCATACTCATGGCGACGCGGTGGTCGCCGAAACTCTTACAGCGCGCGCCCGCCGCGAGCCCTCCGCCGCCCGAGATCCGCAGCCCGTCCTCCAGGACTTCCACCGCGCAGCCAAAGCTCCGCAGCCCCTGCGCCACCGTCTCCAGCCGATTGCTCTCCTTCACCTTCAGCTCCTGGGCATCGCGGATCTCCGTCACGCCCTCCGCACAGGCCGCCGCCACCGCGAGCACCGGGATCTCATCCACAAGGCGCGGGATCTGATCGCCCGCCACCGTCACGCCGTGCAGCGCCGCGGTGCGCACCGTGAGATCGCCCATGGCCTCGCCGCCGCTCTCGCGCTCGTTCTCCACCGTGATGTCGGCGCCCATCCGGCGCAGCACATCGAGGATGCCCGTGCGCGTGGGATTGAGCCCTACCCCGCACAGGCGGATCTCGCTGTTCGGCACGATGCTGCCCGCCACCAGGAGATAGGCCGCGGAGGAAATATCCCCCGGCACCTCGACGCGCTGCGCCAGAAGGCGCGGATGCCCTTCTACGCTCGCGGTCGCGCCCTCGCTCCGCACATTGGCGCCGAAGGCGCGCAGCATCAGTTCCGTATGGTTGCGGGAGAGACTGGGCTCCGCCACCGAGGTCCACCCGTCTGCGTACAGGCCCGCCAGAAGCACCGCCGATTTCACCTGCGCGCTGGCCACCGGCGACCGGTAGCAGATCGCGCTCAGCGGCCTGCCCTCGATCGCCAGCGGCGCCAGGGTGTTGCCCTGCCTGCCGATGATCCGCGCTCCCATCTCTGTCAGCGGCCGCACCACCCGGCCCATGGGGCGCTTGCGGATCGAGGCGTCCCCCGTGAGCACCGTGTTGAAGTTTTGCCCGGCCAGGATGCCGGAGATCAGGCGGATCGTAGTCCCCGAGTTTCCCACATCCAGGCAGTCTTCCGGCTCCGAGAGCCCCGTGAGGCCGCGCCCGTGCACGACGATGCGCTTCTCCTCCACGTCGATGGGAATTCCCAGCGCACGGAAGGCCGCCACCGTGCTCAGGCAGTCGTCCCCGTACAAAAACCCTGTGACTTCCGTATCGCCCTCCGCCAAGGCGCCAAGCATGATCGACCGGTGCGAGACGGATTTATCTCCCGGCACGGTGCACGTGCCCCGAAGTCCTCTGCTGGGCGTGATCGTCTGTTTCATGCCATTCTCCCTCCATGCGCGCGCCGCGGCCCCCGCTATGCCGCCTCTCCGGACGGCGCGCGTCGCGAAACCGATAAGAGGCTGTGTTCTCTGCCCGTTCCGGTTGAACACTCCTATCCAGAATAAAATACCATACTCCGCCCGGTTTGAAAAGATCCAACCGCAAAAAAAGCAAAAATCCGACGCCGTCCGGCGTACGCTGCCCTTCTTCGCCCTGATGTCCGCCCCGCTGGCCGTGCTCTTCCCCCGCGTCCGCTTGCGAGAATCCCTTTTCCGGATCGTCCCGCCCATCCGCCGGCGGTTCCCGGACAGGGAAAGGAACGCCACAATGCCCCGGGTCGTCTTCTCGCGCGCCGGGGCCTGCGTTGCTTCCCGGACACAAGAGAACAGGGCCCCGCGCGGGCCCTGTTCTCTTGTGCGCGCCGCGTCCGCTCCGAAAACGCGGCACAGCAAAACCGGCCCGCGCACCGGGTCTCCGGAGGAAACTCCGCCGAGATCGCGCGCGGGCCGGATATGGATCTAGCCCTCGGAGGATTCGCTCTGCGCCTTCCCCGCCTGTGCTTCGGCGGGTCCGGCCTCCAGGTGCAGATCCAGGTGCAGTTCGTTCAATATCTCGCACACTTTTGCGTAATTGCGCTCCAGACAGCGCGCATCCTCTTCCTGGTCGGGAAAATATTGAAACCCGCTGCCCTGCACATAGTCCTTGGCCGCCTCGTAGATCCATCGGCTCGTCCCCGTCTCGATCTGCCGGCAGCGCGGACAAAACGGGACGGTCTCCGTATAGTGATTCCGGGAGACGACCGCCCTCTCTGTGAGCACCGTGCCGCACATTTTACAGACAACTTCCGCTTGACGCTCCATTTGCTTTCCTCCATCGATCTTCCCTGTCTGCGCGCTGTGCCCGAAATCGATCACGGAGTGAGTTTCCCCTCCCAGTCGAATTCTAAGAACACGCGGCCGCCCGCCTGCTGGACGGATACCTTTTGGCGGAAGAGGCTTTCCAGCTGCTCCGGTGTAAACATCTCTTCGCGCCGCCCTGTAAAGAGGACTTTTCCCTCGCGCATGAACAGCGCCTTCTGGAACTGTGCGCCGAGTTCCTCCGTGTGGTGTGTCACGTAGAGGACGCTGACGGACGGCTTGCAAAACCCTTCCAGCTGCTGCAGGAACAGGTCCCTGCGCAGAATGTCCAGTCCCTCGCAGGGCTCGTCCAGGATCAAAAGATCGTTCTCCTTCATTAGCGCCCGCGCCAGCAGCACACACTGTCTCTGTCCGTTTGAAAGCAGATCGTAGCTGCTGCGCAGCTGCTCCTCCATCCCGTACAGCGCGAGGAGTTCCCGCGCCCGCCGCACGTCCCGCAGACGGACCCGCGCCGGATCCGGGTAATAGCCCGACGTCTTGCCGGAGAGGAGGATGTCCAGCACGGGCTCCCTCTGAAAGATCCGGTTGAAAAAGGAACTGCTGACAAAGCCGATCCGCTGCCGGAGCACGCTGCGATTTTCCTCCGTCACGACGGTGTCGAAGAGTTTCAGGTTGCCCCGCGTCTGCCCCTCATATCCCGCCAGAACGCTCAGGAGCGTTGTCTTTCCGCAGCCGTTCAGTCCCAGAAAAGCCCAGTTCTCCCCCGCCTCGACTTTCCATGTCACATTTTTGACAACCGTCCTGTATCCAAACCGCACTGTGAGGTTCTCCGCTTCAAGCACCGCCATCCGTATCCCTCCAATGCGCAAACCGCCGCAGGAATTCCTCACTGAGGCCGTCGTCCGTCAGATGCCCCGCGCGGCGCAGATACCAGGCGGCCAGTTCTCCCACCTTGGCGACGTTCCGCGCCCGCCTCTCCGAGGCCGTCTCGATCTCCGGGAAGTAGTCAAACCCGGACACGTCGACAAACCATGCGGCCCAGAGGTAGATCTCCCGCTCGATGCCGATCTCCTTCCTGCGGCAGTGCGCACAATAGAGTTCCACGCCGCAGCCGCCGTAGCGGTTGTGGACGAGCATCGCCGGTTCCACCGCACCGCCGCAATAGCGGCAGACACAACGCCTGCCGCGCTCCACCATACTTTGCTCGATCAACCAGGCGCCTTCTTTCTCCCGTTCTCCCGCGCCCCGGCGCGCTGTACACAAATCCGCCGTGCGCGGATCCTGCGCACGGCGGATCGAATGCTTCCTGTCCGGGGACGCTCCTTGCGGATCAGTATTCTTTCTCCTCGAACCCCTCCATCGCCTGATAGATCACGCCGCCCTCGCAGTTGCTGGGGATGCGCACATCGCACAGGTCGCAGATGGTCGGAACCACGTCCACCGCCTTGATCTGGCGCCGCACAAACTCGCCTTTTTTCAACCCGGGACCGCTCATCATGCAGAGGCTGATCAGCGAAAATCCGTGGTTCGTGACATAGCTCGGCGCCATGGCGTGCTCCTCGCCGAAATCCGGGTTCAGCTGGAAGAAGATGTCGCCCGTGTGCGGTCCGCCGACGCCGAGCGACCGCGCCTCCTCCATCGTCATGGCGAAGGAGACGACGCGGCGGCCGTGAACCGGGTCACGGTAGGCGTACAGGTCATCGATGATCTGCTGCACCAGCGCGTCGTACTCTTCCGGCTCCACAATCCCCTCCGGATCTCTCCCCTTCAGGTTGATATAGATGTAGGAGCTGCGCTCCTGAATCGCCTTGGTCTTGCTCCAGTCGATATACCAGATGTCCTCCATCCCGGGAACCGGATGCACGGAGGTGTAGCCGAGATCGCTCATCACTTTGCAGTTGATGCCGGAGAGGTCACTGATGCCCGGGTTGTGGTACCCGGCGGAACGCGGCACCTGCCCGTGGTCGGACGTGATGAAGATGGCCGTCTCGCCGTCCTCCATGTATTCCAGCATGGCGGCGACAAAATCGTCGTAGATCTCATACATCTGATAGATCACTTCCAGGTTCTTCTCCCACTCCGGATGCGCCCCCTCGAAAGCCTGGTTGATATACCAGTGCTCCACCAGGTCGATGCCGTGGAGATGCGTGTAGAACAGACCCCAGTCGTCATACTTGTCGATCATATACTTCGCCGCGCGGATATGCCAGGCGGTGTTCTCCCTGAAACTCTCCATGAGGATCTTGCGGCCGTGGTCGGTGTAGCGCTCAAACAGGGCGTGCGGCAGCATCGGCCCGCAGTGGTCGATGAGCTCCTTCGCGAAAGATTTCGGGTACACATACGCCTCCACGTCGAGATTCATGGTGTGGGACATATACACTCTGCCCCTGCTGCCGTCCTCCGCGATCTCGATCACGCGCATCTTATAGGCGACCTGCTTTTTCTGATCCTCCTCAACGAACGTGCAGTAGAGCCAGTCACTCCACTCGCCGACTTTGGCGCTGCCCATCGGCTCGGACTTGCGGTCCGCATAGAAATGGATTGTGTCGTAGACCTTCCCCTCTGACTTTGTCAGAACCGCATAGTGCCGCTCCAGGCCCTTGTTCACGGGATAGACGAACACCTTGGCGTCATCCGGCAGATCGACATGCCAGCCCGAGGGCTCTTTTACCGGCGTAGACACCTTGTCGATGACATCGTCCTTGCTGGCCTGCTCCGGGCTGTAATCCATGATCACGAACGCGGGCGACTCCAGGGAGGGCTGCCCTTCCGTGAACAGGCCGTCCTTGACCATCGCCTTGACATCGCCATCTGGAACCATGAACTTTTCCACCTGATCCCCAAAGACCACGCAGTCCGATGTATTCTGGTCGACAAAGTGCGGGATGGTCTGCAGCCCCTCGAACGCCTCATCAAATGTGAGGATCTTCTGGAAATCCGCGGTGCATCTCAGGAAGGGCTCCACGCCGCTGCCGTCCACAAAGACATTCTTGCTATCCTTGACGCGATTCGGCCATGCCTGGCAGTAGTTCAGAAGGAGACTGCGCTTGCCCGCCTCCTCAAAGGTCTCCCAGATGGCCTCGGCGTGCATCCTTCGCGCGTCCCAGTTCGTCTCCAGGATGCCGAGGGATTTCCCCTGCGTGTGATTCTGGAAGCAGGTGACCCCGTGCGTGATGGGATAGGCGCCGGTCGCCAGCGTCGCCCAGTTTGTCGGTGTCACCGTCGGGAACACGCCGATCATCCCCAGATCCTCCTGCGAAACGCCGTTCTCCATCACCTTCTGCATGGCGGGCAGTCTTCCGGCCTCAATCAGCCGTTTGACCAGCGTTGCGTCGGCGCTGTCCAGCCCGATCATGATCGCTTTCTTTGCTTTGCCCATAGGAATTCCTCCTCGTGATAAAAACAGTTGACAAAAAACCGTGCGCAACTTCAAACCGTATTGTTATCTTAGATAAAAAAATCTTATTTGTAAAACACTTTATCCTGGTATCAGCGGACTAAATCTCGAAAAAATTGTATCTCTATATCTGTTTTTTGTTGTAAAATGGGAGTGCAGGCTTCCGCGGCCATCCTTTCAAGCGGAACCGAGCGGCAATCGAATTCCTTGAAATACAAAGATCAAATACGAGGAGGATCGCTATGCGCATCAGGGATCTAGAGTATCTGCAGGAGATCGTCTACTGTAAGTCCATGTCCCGGGCGGCCCAGAAACTGAACATCTCACAGCAGAATCTGAGCCGGATCGTCCACGCCCTGGAGGAGGAATGTTCTATCAAGATCTTTCGCCGAAGCAGGCAGGGCCTGGATCTGACGGACGACGGCGTTCAGTTTCTGTCCTGCACCCGGGACATCCTGCGGGAATACCAGGAGATGCAGAAAATCGGCGCGCACCAGGAGGTGAAGAGCAGCATCTGCATCGGACTGGACAAGCACATCACCGCCCCCTACTTTCACAAGGTCCTGGACATTCTCGACCATTTTCCGGATATCCGGTTCTCCATCCACATGTTTGACTCCGCGACGGATGCACTGAAAAACTTTTCCGTCTACAACATCGATTTTGCGATCACCTTGTTTGCCGCGCCCGGGCTCGCCCTGCTCTCCTCTTTTCCGGAGATCGAATACCGGATGCTGGCGGAGGAGAGCATCTACATGGTGGCGCACAAGGATCTTCCCATCGCGCACGCCGAGGCCGTATCCATCTTCGACCTGCTGAAGTACCCCTGCGTATTCAACAAGAACGACAATATCTACCATCATCTTTTGCGGGAGAGCACCGCCCAGAACATCCATGTCTTTCTGGAGACGGACAACGTGAATCTGCAGCTGGAGGCCATCCGCAAAAAGTATGCCGTCGGCGTTCTGGACGGGTTCTCCCTCCAGTTTGTCTGGAACCAGCAGCCGGATCTGATGGCCGTGCCGCTCTTGGAGGACGGAAGCATCTTCCTGTCCCTCCTGTCCGATTCCAAGAATCCGGCCGAACTGAAGCAGGCTTTCCGCCGCAGGATCGTGGAGACTTTCGCGCGTTAGGCCGCGCCGGAACTCCACAAGAAAAACAGGTTACCCGCCTTTTCAGTGGATAACCTGTGTGCAGACGCAGGGAGCAGACAAACACGGCACTCCGCCTCGATCTCCGGAAGCGGCGGGCGGATGAGAATCCCCCGTGCGGATCTCAGCGCCCGTAGTGCTGCATGGCGGCAAAGAGCGCCTCGCGCGATTCCGGCGGGATTTCCTGCACCGCGCCCAGTTGCCCGGCCAGGATCCCGGCCCGCGCGCCGTCCTCCAGGACCTGCGCCAGGAAATAGGCCCGCTCCAGCGTGTCCGCCGCCGTCACCGCGCCGTGGTTGGCCAGAAGGCACCCGTTGGCGTGCGCGAGCACCTCCGCTGTCTGTTGCGCCAGCTCCACGCTCCCGGGCGGATAGTAGGCAACCTTCGGCACGGCCCCGGGCGCGATCATCCCCATCTCGCTGATCACCGGGCCGAGCGTTGCGGTGCTCGCGGCAAAGGCGGTGCAGTACGGACTGTGTGTGTGGACGACGGCGCCGCAGTCCGGCCGCGCCCGATAGACCGCGCAGTGGAGCGCCAGCTCCGAGGAAGGCTTGCGCCCGTTGGACACGCCCTCCGGCACGCTGCCGTCCAGGCGGACCAGGCAGAGATCCTCCTCCGTCATGTCCGCATAGGGCACCCCGGACGGCGTGATGATCAGACAGCCGCTCTCCCGGTCGGCGGCGGAAATGTTGCCAAAGCTGCCGGTGGCGAGTCCGTCCGACACCATCGACTTGGCGGCGCGGAGCACCTGCGCGCGCAGTTCCTTCTCCCGGCTGCGCGGCGGCGTCCTGCCCCGGCGCAGCGCTTCCAGGCTCTCCGAGAAGGGCGGGAAGGCCACGCCCTTCTCGGTGATGATGGCGGTGACGTAGCCGTGCGGCGTCACATCGAAGGCCGGATTGTAGACGGACGCGCCGTCCGGAACCGTCTGCTGCCCGTTGAACGCGCGGATCTCCGACGCATCCCGCTCCTCGATGGGAATCTGCCCGCCGTGTGCCAGGGCAAAGTCCACCGTGGAGAGCGGCGCGGCCACATAGAAGGGCAGTCCGTGCGTCCTGGCCAGGACCGCCACGCTGTAGGTGCCGATCTTGTTGGCGACATCGCCGTTGGAGGCGATGCGATCCGCCCCCACGATGACCGCCTGCACGCGGCCCTCCCGCATGACGACCCCCGCCATACTGTCGCAGATGGATGTCACCGGCACGCCGCTCTCGCTGAGCTCCCAGGCGGTCAGCCGCGCGCCCTGCAGCAGAGGCCGCGTCTCGTCCGAGTAGACGGCGACAGAAACGCCGCGCTCCGCCAGCACATAGACGGGGGCAAGCGCCGTGCCGTACTGGCTCGCCGTCAGAGCGCCCGCGTTGCAGTGCGTGAGCACCGCCGTCAGCCCCGGAATCTCCGCCAGAAGGTCTGCGCCGTACGCGCCGATGGCACGGCAGGCCGCCGTATCCTCCGCAAAGATGGCATCGCACTCCGCCCAGAGCCCCTGCACCAGCTGGCGCACCGTCGTCCGGGACGCGGCCTCCCGCGCCAGGCGCTCGGCGGCCTGTCCCATGCGGGTCACCGCCCAGTGCAGATTGACGGCGGTGGGCCGCGCGGTGTCCAGATAGGCGCCCACCTCGCGCACCTTCTCCGCAAAGTTTTCCGCCGTCAGCGTCCCCGCGTCCTCCAGGCGCGACGCGCCCAGGCACACGCCGCAGGCCGCCGCCAGGCCGATCGCCGGCGCCCCGCGCACTACCAGGCGCCGGATGGCATCCCACATGCCCGCGGCATCCTTGATCTCCACTGTCTCCACCTGCACGGGCAGTTTGGTCTGATCGAGCAGGAACACGCGCTCTCCTTCTGTCCAAATCGGTTTCGGCAACAAATGCATCCTCTCCTTCCCGGCGGACCGCGCGCCCGCCGCCGCGCATAATGCGTTTCTCCACTGCATTATACAACAGGATTCGGAAAAAAGCCATCACCGCGCAAAAAAAGGATTCCGCACCCTGCCCGGCCCTGCTTTCCAAACTCTAAAAGCCTATACTGTGAATAGGATTCCGACCCCCTGCGCCTTTTCGAAGGGGCCAAGCGCCGCGGACGGCTGATCAATCCTGTTTCTTCTTGCGGATCCCGATCCGGCAGCGCGATGAAGCACTTAAAACTGAGGCTTCTCTCGTCCGCGGTTGACAGGGGTTCGCCCACAAAAAACAGCCTGTGCTGCAAACGGCGGCAAAACCTCCGTACAGGACAGGCTGTTTTTTGTTTTTCTGTGGATGGGCACGGGCTGCGGCTTGCGCTCACTGCTCCAGCTTGCGGCCCAGTTTGCGATAGATCAGAAAGGTCAGTGCGCTGATGATCAGGCCCTTCAGAAGGTTGAACGGCGCCACGGCAAAGAGAATGAAGGTCTTCAAATCCACGATGGCCGGGTTGAGCACATGCCCCATCTGGATGAAATACTCCAGCGGCTGGCCGAACACCGCGGCATAGACCGGCAGCATCACAAAATAGTTGACCAGCGCGCCCAACAGCACCAGGGAGACGGTGCCCACCGCCAGACCCAGCAGCATTCCTTTGTCATCCCTTCTACGGCGATAAATCCACGCCGCCGGCAAAACGAAGGCACAACCCACAACAAAATTGGAGATCTCCCCCACGCCGCCGGTGATGGTTCCGTTTAAGACAAAATTGAGCAGAATCTTGAGCAGTTCGATCGTCGCGCCGGCGAGCGGCCCCAGCGAGAAAGCGCCGATCATCACCGCAAGCTCACTCAGATCCAGCTTGTAAAAGCTGGGGGCAAACCAGAGCGGTGCCTCAAACAGCATCAATACGCCCGCCACCGCCGCCAGCATCGCGATTTTAGTCAGTGTCGCGAGCGCCATCCTTCGTCTGGTACTGCTCTGTCTCGGCGCGCTCTGCGGGCTCGGATCCTGTGGGATCGGAGTTTGCACGACTGTTTCTTGTCTGATCTGTTCCATGATACATTCCTCCCGGGATGAGATTTTGCAGAGGCAATTTCCACACGGGTCGGCGCGCAAAAAAGCCTCTGAAAATCTTCAGAGGCAACGAATCGTAAATGACGCACCGGATCAGATTCCGGTGTCCGCTATGATTCTTCTTCCATCCAGACTATACTGTCGGTGCCGGAATTTCACCAGCTCAACCCGAAGGCTCGCGGACTATACCGCCGGTAGGGACTTACACCCTGCCCCGAAGATCATCTTCATTATACTGCGAGACCGCGCGTTTGTAAAGCCCTTTCCCAGAAAAATCGGTGTCAAGTCCGGACTCTTTTTAATCGTCAAAGTAAACG
>CAZSHM010000016.1:0-32851 GCA_964606855.1 uncultured Peptococcaceae bacterium | reverse complement strand
GCACGCAGACTCACTACTTTTTCGTCGGTGTCACATCATTGACAAACGTACATTTTTTCAAACTTTTTTCCCGCCTGCCGCACTTGCGGCCGCTTCCTCCTGATCCAGGCACTCCAGCGCCGCCATCAGCGCGCTGAACAAGGCCAGGACAACGCCCACCAGCGCGAAGTGATTGCGGAAATCTTTTTTCTTTTGCTCCAGATAGGCCTTCCGAATTTCCCACATGGGAGTTCCTCCTCTCTCGGCGCCGCGCCTGTCCCCATCACGGCCGGACACCCCGGACGCATGCTCAGGCACCGCGCGAACGCTCCTTCATCGCTTTCTCGATCTCGCGCTTGGCGCTCTTCTCCGCCGCCGCGGCCCGTTTGTCGTAAAGTTTTTTGCCGCGAGCCAGAGCCAACTCGATTTTAATCTTGTCCTTTTTAAAATACGCCTTGAGCGGCACCAACGTCAGCCCCTGCTCCCGGGTCTTGCCCAAGAGGCGCAGGATCTCCCGCTTATGCATGAGCAGTCTGCGCGGCCGCACCGGATCCACATTGAAGATGTTGCCCTGCTCATAGGGGCTGATATGCATCCCGTACAGATACAGCTCCCCGTGCTCGATCACGGCAAAACTGTCCTTGAGGTTGGCCCGCCCGGCCCGCATGGACTTGACCTCCGTGCCCTTGAGCTCGATACCCGCCTCGAAAGTCTCTTCCACAATGTAGTCGTGGCGGGCTTTGCGGTTTTCCGTTATGATTTTCAACTACTTCACCACCTCGAAATCGATCTGGCGATCCTCCACATTCACCCGTGTCAGGCGAACCTGCAGCGTCTGCCCAAGCTGATAGATCTGACGGGTGTGTTCCCCGCATAGGGCATAGCGTTCCGGCCGGAACTGATAAAAATCATCCACCAGGGTGGAGATATGCACCAGTCCCTCCACAGAGTTCTCCAACTGTACAAAGATGCCAAAGTTTGTGACGCCGCTGATCGTGGCCGGAAAGGTTTCCCCCACATGCGGCTGCATAAACTCTGCTTTTTTTAGATCCACGCTGTCGCGCTCTGCCTCCTCCGCAACCTTCTCGCGCGCGGAGGACTGCAGGGCATACCGCCCCATCTTATGCGAAAGCGCTTCCCGCCGCGCCTCGTCCATGCGATTTTCCCTGTGCAGGAGTTCCTTGATCACCCGATGGATGGCTAAATCCGGATAGCGGCGGATGGGAGATGTAAAATGCGTATAATACTGGGCGGAAAGTCCAAAATGGCCGAGCGCCTCGGTATCGTAGCGGGCATGCTGCATGGAGCGCAGCAGCACGGTGTTCACCAGCGCCTCCTCCGGTCGTCCTGCCGCCTGGCGCACGACATTCTGATACGCTTGCGGATGCACGCCGCCACCCGTCCCCTTGATCGAGTAGCCCAGCGCCTGCAAAAACAGATTGACTTCCTCTATGCTCTCCGCTTTGGGTGCCTCGTGCACCCGGTAGAGAAACGGCACGCCCATCCAGAAATAGTGCTCCGCTACTGTCTCGTTGGCGCACAGCATAAATTCCTCGATGATCTGATCCGCGATGCCGTGCGCGCGCCACTGAATGTCCACCGGATGGCCGTCAGCATCCAGCAGAACTTTGCTCTCCGGCATATAGAAGTTGACGGCGCCCCGCCGCAGCCGCTTGCGCTCCAGAATCCCCTCCAAGGCTTCCATCTCCCGCAGCATCGGCAGAAGCGAAGCATACTGCTCCTCCAGTGCCGCGTCCCCGCCGGCCAGGAGGCTGCTGACTACCCGGTAGGTCATCCGGAATTTCACACGGATCAGCGACTCAAAGATCTCGTGCGCGACCACGACACCGTTGCCGTCGATCTCCATCACACAGCTGAGCGCCAGACGGTCCTCCCCGGCATTCAGGCTGCAGACGCCATTGGAGAGCTTCGGGGGCAGCATGGGAACCACGCGGTCAACCAGATAGACGCTGGTGGCGCGGGCAAAGGCCTCCTGATCCAGCACACTGTCCTCCGGCACATAGTATCCCACATCGGCAATGTGAACCCCCAAGCGATAGTTCCCGTTTGGCAGCCGCTCGACGGAGACCGCATCGTCCAGATCTTTGGAATCCTCGCCGTCGATGGTGATCAGAAGCTGCCCGCGCAGGTCGCGCCGCCGGGCGATCTCCGCGGCGGGAATCGTCTCAGGGATGGCGTCCGCCGCCTCCAGCACCGCGTCCGGGAACTTGAGCGGAAGCCCATGCCGAAAGAGAATGGAGAGGACATCCACCCCGGGCGCGCCTTTCTCCCCGATCAGCTGGACGATTCTGCCCGCCGCGCCGCGATTGTTCCGCGGCCAGTCTGTGATCTCCACCAGGACTTTCATACCGCTGCGCGCCCCGCCGAAGTCCGCCTTGTCGATGAAAATATCGCTGCCGAAGCGCTTGTCATCCGGCGTCACAAAGCCAAAATGCTTTTCCTGCTCAAAGGTGCCCACCACATGGGACGTGCTGCGCTGCAGAATCCGAATCACCTCGCCCTCGGCCCGCATCCCGCTGCCGGAGCGCGAATCGCCGGATCCGTCGCGCTTGAGACGGACAATCACGCGGTCGCCGTGCGTCGCGCCGCCCAGATCGGAGGCATGGATGTAGACATCCTCCTGCCCGCCGCCATCCACCTGCAGAAAGCCGTAGCCTTTCGGGTGCCGGCTGATCGTGCCGACCAGAAGATGAAACTGCTCCGGCAAACCGTAGCGCTTTTTTCTGCTGAGGACCAGCGTGCCGTCCGCCTCCAGCCGGCGCAGCAGAACTTTTAACTGCACCAGCTGCTCCACCGTCTCCAGGTGCAGCTGTTCCGCCAGCTCCGCCTCGGTCAACGGCCGCACCGCCTCGTTGGCGATATAGGAGACGATCCCCCCCGCGGAGACACCCCCCGCGCCCGCGGCATCGTCCACCGCGGGGGCAGCGCCGCGGGGCCGCGGCCCGGGAAGCGGCGCACCGGCACGCTCCTCTCCTCCGCCGGGCCGCTGGGGCAGCGCGCGCGCCTGCCGCGGTTCGGATTTCCTGCGCGGCGCCGGCCCCTTTGCCGGGCGCGCCGTCTGCCGCTCCCTGCGCTTGGCACCATTCTGCCGTGCGGGCGCCTGCGCAGGAAAATCCTCCGCTTCCGGATCCTCCCAGCGCGGGTCTTCCCGCCAGTCCTCCGCCTCCGGGCGACGCGCGCGCGCCTTTCCCCGCGCTTTCTGCTTCCGCCGCTTTGCCTGCCCGCTGTGGCTGTCACGATATGGATGGTTTGTAGGATGTTCCTCCCTCAAAGGCATGTCGGTTCCCTCCCGCAATGATTCGCCCCGTTTTCCCGCACGGCGGCCTGCCCGCACTCTTTGCTCATCATACCACGCCGAAAAGTCTTTTTCAACGAACGGTCGTTCCTATCACGATAAACTCCGATCAAAAAAATCGGAGCCGGCAGGCACGGCACGGACTCCCGTCCGCCGCCGCACCCGCCGGCTCCGATTCAGGATACGTTTTCTGCCCGCCGGCCTGTCAGGCCTGTGCCGGCAGCGAAGCCGCGCCGTCCCCCGAGACAACCGGCGAACACGCGCAAGTTTCTGTCAAATTCCGGACAGGATCCGCGCCGCAGGGCCTCACAACAGTCCCACGAGGAACCAGTACGGAATGATGATGCATCCGAAGAAAATGAAGAACAGAATATTTTTGAGCACATTCCACTTGAAAAAGTCTCCCATCGTCATGGAACCGAAGGCCATGAACAGGAGCGGCGTGGCATACTCATACGGCAGGAATACCAGGTCGCAGCCGTAGTTCCAGGCAAAAAGCCCGGCCAGCGGATTGACGCCGATGCTCTCGAAGACGGAGTAGATCATGCCGGAGAAACCTGCCAGCAAAGCGTTCGGCGTCATGGCCAGGTTGCCGATCACGGCGGTGATCAGCACGATGAACACCGACCAGATGGAACCCAGGGAACCCAGGAGCGGCGCCAGGAACGACTGGAGCAGATCCACGATACCGACGGCCGAACATACGCCGCCGATGCTCATGCACGCCATGACGAACAACAGCGTGCCGAACGGCACTTCCTTGATGTCCTCTTTTTTACCGACACTGATGCCGGGAAGGAACAGCAGCATGGAGAAGAAGCAGAACCCGTACATCATATCCCAGCCGTGCAGCGGATTGGTCACAACCCACACCATGATGCAGATCAGGGCGACAACGCCGATGATCTCGTCGCGCGACATTTTGCCCATCTTCTGCAGTTCCAGGTGGAAATACTCTTTCCCGCCCAGAACCTGATTGTTCTTCGTCTTCGAGATTACAAGCATCAGATAGATCAGGATCAGGCAGAAGAAGAAGCAGGGCCAGTTGTACTGGAACAGCGTGACAAAGTTCATGGAAAAATCCGGATTCGCGGTCGTCTGCACGGAAGTGTTCATCATGCCGATGGTGATCGGGTAGGCCCAGAACATTCTGACGGTTCCGATCCCCAGAATTCCGGCCATCGTGATGATGCCGCCCTCCTTTTTTCCGAGGTATCCGAGCGCCTTGCAAACACCGAAACAGAAGGCCGCGGCGATGATCACGCCGCCGGTAAAGGTGACCATGGCGATGGCGAACACGCCGAAGAATACACCGAAGGTCAATTTCCCGAAAGTGCCGCCGGCTTTCTCTGCGATCCAAAACGCCAGACGCTTCAGAACCCCGATCCGCGACATGATGGTCGCAAAGATCATCATGCTCATCGCGCCGTAGAACGTGGTGCTGAGATAAGGCGAGAGCACGGTAGCCGCGTCCGCGGTCCCGGTGAAAATCATGAGGGTGGACCAGAGAATGGCGGGAACGGCGAGATCGGTCAATTCAAAGGCGGCCCAAATCAGCATACCCACCGTGATCGCGATGGCGTTCCGCATCTGCACGGTGAAGACATCGTTTGTCGGAAGCAGAACGAGGAGGATCGGCACGCCGAACGTGATCGCCAATTTGAAAAGCATTTTTCGGTCAATCGCGGTAGTGGACATAACAGAACCCCTTTCTATGAAACAGAAACTTTCTAAACAATCCCTTTCTTCTTGAGAACTGGCTGATTGAAAAATGGCTTATTGAAAATTAGATTGACGACAGCGTGACGAAAGGATCCCTGAAATTCATTCCTTGTGTCCCGGGCACCCGTTTCGGCGAGACGCCGTGTTCCGCCGCTCACTTCGCCCTGCTGTAGAAGGGATCATCCAGAATCTGATAGACCGGCGCGCCCTCGCACTGCTCCGGCATCCGCACGCCGCAGAGCACGGCGATCGTCGGCGCGAAGTCGATCTGACGGATCACGCGGTCGGTTTTGCAGTGCTTTTTCAAACCCTTGCCGGCGGCGACAAAGATCGGTGATACGCTGCTCTCGTCCACGCCGTAGTAGGTGCTCATCGAGTCTCCGTGGATGCGGTTCGCGCCCTCCGCGGTAAAGTAGATGATGTCCCCGCAGTCCTCTCCGCTCATCCCCAGAACGCCCGCCTCTTTGTTGCGGATCGCCAGCGAGATGATGCGTTTCCCGTGCTTGTCGCGGTAGTTGTAGAGATCGTCGATGATCTGGTCCTCCAGCGCGTACTTGTCCGCGGGATCCACAATCCCGTTGGGATTGCGCCCCTTGAGATTGAGATAAATCATATTGCCGCGCGGCGCCAGGGCCGTCGTCTTATCCCAGTCGATCTCCTTGATGGAGTTGCCGTCCGCATCCTTCTGCAGAACCGTGTACCCAAGCTCCTCCATGACGGACACATTCACCCCAAAGGGATCGCCCATCAGCGTCGGGCGCCGCTCGGAGAGCAGCAGACCGTGATCGGACACGACAAAGATCGTCCAGCCCTCATCCAGATAGGACAGGAAATTGCCGATGTAGGCATCTGTATCCTCATAGCACTGATAGTATGCCTCCCGGAACACACTGCAGTCGCGGTCGAGCTCAACTTCCTCGTGCGGTGTGCCGTACGCCATGAAGCGATGCCCAAAGGTGTCGAGATTGTGCAGGTGCGAGAACACGACCTCCACATCATAGTGATCGATCACGTAGCGGATGGCATCCGCCTGCCACTGGTCATACACGCGCCAGGTTGGAAGGATCAGTTCCTCCACATAGCGGAACTCTTTGGCGTTGACCGCGGCGACAGCCGGCACATAGCCGACGTGCCGGATCACATCATAGTACAGGCTCTGCGGGCTGAACATAGCCGGATTGTCGATGTCCAGCGCCGCGCCGACGTATAAGCCGACATGGTCCGCAGAGATGTCCATGATCTGGAACATGCGGTAGACCGTCTTTTTCTCGTCGCCGACCGGCAGCTCGTCCAGCGTATAGACCGGGTGCGCCACGCCGTCCAGGGCTGCGATGGGCGTCTCGCTCTTCTTGCTCCTGTAGATCTCCACCCGGCTGTACGCGCCGCTCGCATCCTTGAATACCAGCGCCATCCTCCTGGTGAGGCCCTTGTTGACTACAATTGTGAATTCCAGCGTATCCTCGGGCACATCTTTTGCCCAGCCGTGCGCGGGCACCAGCGGCGAATTGCTGACATCCACCGCCGCGGTTTCAATCGCGCCTTCCCCGTCTTCGTAGGTGGTCATCAGATTCAGCATGCCGCCGTTCTTGTCGATGGATTCCTGGCGCTTGGCCAGATCGCCCACCACATTGGCGGACGCGTTCTCGATCTCATCCGCAATGTCCTCTAAAACACAGCCCGCCCCGTTCTTTACAATCACACTCGGCTGGAAGAGAACTTCCTTGATCCTTGTGGAAGCCACGGCGAATTTTTCTGCGTCCACCTTGGCGACGCCGACGTTGACATTGCCCGGCTGCGCGCCGTCAACCACCATCAGATCGGGGCTGTCGCTGGTCGGCGGCCAGGAGGAACCCGGCCAGTGCCAGACCAGCGTCTTCTTGCCCGCCTCCACCAGGCAGTTCCACAGCGGCTCCGCCTTGCAGCGCGTAGAGCTGAAATTGTAGACCAAAAGGTCCGGGCGGGTCGGATGCTGTCCCCAGTAGCAGGTAATGCCGTGGGTGTTGGCGCAGGCGCCGGTGGCCAGCGTCGTCCACATGGGCGGGGTGATCGTCGGCATATTCCCCTGCATGACCATATCCGCGCGGCAGGCGCCCGCATCATAGAGTTTTTTGAGGTTCGGCATCCTTCCGGCATCCATCATTTTCTTAGACAGGCGCGGATCCATGCCATCGACTCCAAGGATCAGAATTTTGTCCGCAAGTGCTTTTGGCATCAGAATTTCCTCCTCCATCAAATAAAAATTTTTACCTAAAAAATGACTTTTTGCCTTTTCATTTCAGTAAAATCATGCTATAATAGGATGATTCTTGAAGGATTTACAATATTTGCATCGAGCTGTTCGCGGTGCGCGGCGGTTCCCAGCAAAGAGAAAGCGGTGATTTTTATGAACACGGATCAGATCCTCTACCTCGCCGAAATCAATCGCAGCCACACGCTGCAGAAAGCCAGCGAACTGCTGCATATCACACCGCAGGCGTTGAGCCAATCGCTGATCGCCCTGGAAGAAGAACTGCGCCTCACGCTGACCAAACGCTCCAGGAATGGCACGTTTCTGACCCGCGAGGGGCTGATTGTGCTGGAAGCGGGGCAGGAATTTCTGTCTGTGATCTCAGAGCTGCAAAACCCTGCGGGCTTCACGCAGCTGAAACATCTTGCGCACGCAGATCTGAAAATCCTTGTCTCTCCGGGATTGCTGGACACCTTTCTGCCCAAGGGGATCAGCCGCCTGTATCTGGATTACCCCAGCGCCCGAATCAAACTGGAATCCATGCCGGTCTACGAAGCTCTGCGCGCGCTGAACGGGGGTGCCCTGGACACGGAACTGCTCATGCTGTCCATCTATTCCTACGAGGGGCAGATTTTGCCGGATCTGCGGCAGTATCCGATGCTGAACTATCAGCCGATCACAAAGTCGAGATACTGCTGCAGTGTGCCGGAGAATTCCGAAGTCGTCCACTACAGTTCCATCTCGATCGTCAATGCGCTGCGCTATCCCATCCTGCTCTTCACGCCCACGGAAGAACTGCTTCTCCCGCTGATGCAGCATTTCGGGAAACCCTCCAAGCTCATCTCTGTCCCGAATTTTTCGGTGTTCCGCCAGTTGCTGCGCGACGATAAGACCTCGCTCACCTTTTCCCGGCAGTTCCGCACGTTCGAAACGATGATGACCTTGGACGGCAGGAAACTGATTCCGCTCAAAGAGGACATCACCATCTCCATCGGGTATGTCTACCGGAAGGACCATACCTTCTCCGCAGCGATGCAGGATTTCGTATCCTATCTGACCAACTTCTACGCCAATCAATACGGGGAGTACTGATTCAATGCAGTCCGCCCGGCGGCATGCCCGTACCGGGAAGGACTGCATCTTTTTTTTGCCATGCCTGTCCGGAGCCGGAAGGCGCGTCCTCAGTCAAACATCTTATTCTGCAGAATCTGATACACCGGCGCGCCCTCGCACTGTGCCGGCATCTCCAACCCCATCAGCACGGCGGCTGTCGGGGCCACGTCCACATGATGGATGTTGCGGTCCGTGAGGAAGTTTTCTTTGATGCCCTTGCCCGCCGCGATAAAGATGGAGGAGACGGACGTATCCTGCACGCCCAGGCAGGTGGAGAGCGAGTCTCCGTGCTGCCCGGTGTAGCCCTCGGCCAAGTAATAGATGATATCGCCCGCGTTCTCCCCGCCGACGCCGAGCGCGATCGCATCCCGGTTTCTCAGGACGATGGAGAAAATCCGATGCCCGGTCTTCGCATCCCGCATCTGGTACATATCGGTCATGATGCGCTCCTCCAGTTCGAACTTGTCCGCGGGATCCACAATCCCTTCCGGCTCCCGGCCCTTGAGATTGATAAAAATGCTGTTGCTTCTCTGCGGGTAGGCGAGCGTCTTGCTCCAGTCGATCTCGTGCGTCTCCTCGCCGTTCTCGTCCTTCTTCAGCGTGATATAGCCCCACTGTTTGAAGTAGTACGCATTGATCGGCGTCGCGCCGCAGAAAAAGTTGTGCCGGCCGTGTTCGGAAACGGTCTGGCCGTGGTCGGAGATCAGCAGGATGGTCCAGCCTTCGTCCAGCAGCTCCAGAAATTGGCCGATGTAATTGTCCGCCTGGATATAGACATCGCGGAACAGTTCCTGGTACTTCTCCGCGGAGATGTAGGGTGTGCCCTCCCGCAGGTTGTCCAGAATTAGATGCCCCTGCAGGTCGATGCTGTGGAAATGCGAAAAGATCATCCGGTACCCTTTCTCCCGCGCCAGATATTTGATCGATTTGGCGTTCCAGTCCGCCGCCGCGGTCCAGGTGCGGATGACGCAGCCGGAGAGCAGGGCCACCTCATTGCCCGCAGCCGTGCTGGTCGGCTGCGGATATCCGACATGCTCCACGATCTCTTTCAGCAGGCTCTTCGGATGCCAGAGCGCATCGTTGCTGAAGTCCATCGCCGCGGACACCCACAGGCGAACCTTTGAACCGTCCTCCGCAATCTCGATCAGACGGCAGTTCCGGTTGGCCGGAATCTTTTCTTCCTTGCGGAACGCGTCATCCACAAAATCGCTGACGTACGCATCATAGTTGGCCACAACGATCGGCGCGGTGTCCTTCTTGGAGCGGTAGATCGCGACGCGGTCGTAAATGCCCTCCGCATTTTTCAGGATGAGAACGGGGCGCCTGATCCGGCCCTTGTCGTTCAGCAAGTAGCACTCCTTCGCATCCTCCGGCGCATCCGCCCAGCCAGTCGCCGGCTTGATGGGAGAGTAGACGATATCGAACGGCGTGTTTGTAAAGTGATGCGTGATCTCATCCTCGTGGATGGCGACGCCCTTCAGCTCCGGCGCGTGAATCTTTTCAAAAATGCTGGCGCTCGTGGACTCCTCCACCTCCATGCCAGGCATGAAGCATTCGATCTGCCCGTCGCTCGCCACTTTGTTGGCATACTTGAGAACCGGTGTCTTCTCGCTGGCGATCAGCACTTTCTCCGAATCGACCTCCGCGACGCCCAGGTTCGGCCCGGCGGGCTGTGTGCCGTCCACGACACTCAGGTTCTCGCTTGTGGAGCTTGGCGGCCAGGAGCCTCCCGGCCAGTGCCAGACCAGGGTCTTGATGCCGGCCTCGGCTGCCACATTCCAGAGTTGCTCCGCCTTGCACTCTGTGGATGCAAAGTTATAGAACATCATGTCCGGATGTGCCGGGTCGTGCTTGTAGTATTCGTCGATCCCGTGCACACAGGGTGGTGCGCCCGTGGCCAGTGTCGTCCACATGGGCGGCGTAACGGTCGGGTGTCCCCCGATCATCCGCAGATCCTGACGGGCCGCGCCTCTCTCGAGCAGCTTTTGGGTGTTGGGCATATAGCCCTCGTCCATGTATTTGCGCGTGAGACGCGGATCCATGCCGTCCAAACCGAGAAGCAAGAGCTTATCCGTGGCTTTTTTCATGTGAGATTCCCCCTCTAAAATGCGCGAAAGAAACTGGATCCATGCAGTACCGCTTCTTCCTTGAGTACTGCTCCTGACTTTATTGTATGTATTCAAATTTTTTATGTAAAGCAAGCCTTTTTTTCTCAAATCCGCTTTGTAAAGGACAGCTTGACACCACACCATGCCGGGGGTTGCAGCGGCAGAATCTGCCGTGCGGAAAGCGTCACAGAACAGCGACAAACGGACGACTATGGGCGTTTCCCGTCAAACCCTTCCATACGCCTTGGATTCGCCAGCGGGTTTTGGTACGATAAAATAAAAATGTAGCTGTCCGGTTTCACCTTACAGCTACATTCTGATGGAAATCCCGATTCTGTTTGGGCGCATAGCAGCGACAAAGGGAAGAACCCGAAGCGGCGTTATCGCGGCAATATTTCTGCGACAATTCCCTTGTGGTCGGAAAGTCTTTTATCAAGATTCCACTCTGTGATTGTAATGCACGCGTCTTTTAGAAATGTTTCCGAGACCGCTATATGATCGATACATTCCGGAACACCTGCGGTCAGGAGTCTCATGCGATTTTCTGCGAAAAACTGACCGAGAACTTCTCTCCCGTAATTTGTGAAACAGTAGTTATCGGAGAAACTGATATTAAAGTCTCCGGCGATGCAGAGCAACCTGCCCTCGGCAGTCAAGCGCCGAAAGTCAAGGAGTTGTTGCCGCAGATCTTCTTTGAACGATGCCCGCCGGTTTCCCTCAATTCCCATGATCGTTCCATAGACACAGAGATTGCCCGATTCTGTTTCCAGTTCGACACAAAGCGCACTGGAACTGTCATACGTGGGATGCTGTTTCACGCAGTTGTAATTGGTGAAGATAGAAACGCGATTTTCAGTGGGCTTGTACTGTATCTGCGTGTTTTCAGCCAGATGCTGCGTTTGAAAGAGGTTGCGAAAAGACGGATGCACTTGTTCATCCGTCTCCGTAAGAACAAGGATATCGGCTTTGACTTTTTCGCAGGCAAACAGGATTTCAGGGAGCGCCCTCTTGTGTGCCAGACGCGCAACATTCCACGTCGCGATTCTCATATTGGATTCCCTCGCAGCATTTTTAGAATGCTTTCTCTGCACATCCATCTTGAATTTGTTTTCTGTCAATCATCTTTCCAGTTCTCATACTGCATTCCAACGCAGCGCGGTTCTGCTTGCCCTATACCATGAAGCGATATAGGCGTCTTTTAATAGGTCGGAAGTTTGGGATACAAATTCTAGAAACTTTGTTGTCAAGCCGTCCCAGCGCTTAATATCGCCCGGATCGTTCAAGGTCCAATTCAACTGTTCAAGCGTCCAGTTGTTTTTTACTTGATTATGAAGCATGGACGTTGTTACCCAGTTTTCGGAATTGTCTTTTCCTCCCCTCGCAATCGGGATAACATGGTCAATCGTCGGGAAAAGTTCCCAATACGCAACATGTCCCTCTGTCATTTTTCCATGAGAATGGTAAGGGAATTCCTCGGGGCAAAAGAAGGAAAGGATCTTTAAAACGCCGGGATTAATCAATTTATCCCCTGTGTAGCGGTCAACGAATCCGTCGCGGACAAAAATTTTCATTTTCTCGGTGATCGTATAGCTGCGTTTATCCGGCACAACCGGAATAAACGGATACTCCTCCCGGATAATTTTTTTGCATCTATCGATATCCCCTTCTGTAATGGAACGAAAAGCTTTCTCAATGGTTATAGCGTATCGCATTGTCCCTGTCTTAGACCTCCTTTGCTCCCCCTCAGATTTCATCGACTGCCCCCGTCCGATTCCCGTATTCCATGGAACCGTGGGGCATCCTGTTCTCCTATTTTGCGTTCAGGCACATCCGCGCCGGATGCTGTGGAATCCGAACCTGCGCCGGACATCCTCGATGCTTTTGCCCCCGGTGAAGTCCTTTGAACCTATTTTTGTAACACAGCATTGAAAAACTACCCCTACGGAAGACAGATAAAGAAATACTGCTGGACAAGCGGCCGAATTGCGCGTATACTAGGGGTGTAACTTTTTTGTTACTTTTTTCTTAACTTTTCCTACCCACTACTTGTAAAGCAACACCCACTCCACTCGGAAAGGAGGTTCTCTTCGGATGCGTTTCTCGCACCGGGACATCCTGGTCACATTGCTGCTGACAGCGGCTCTGCTTCTGGGAGGTGTTCCTGCTTTTGCGGCCAACACGCTGCTGGATGTCAACGTGGATGGCACGCCCGCATCGTTCCAGGCACTCTCCACCGGGAATCTGGCGTTTCTGCCGGCCCGAGACATGGCAAATCTGTTCGGCGCGGATGTCGCCTACGACGCGAAAAAGAAGGAACTGACCATCAAAGCAAAGAAGACGACGGTGCAGATTACCGTCGGATCCAGCTCCATCCGGATCAACAACAGGAGAGTGTTGCTGGATGCCTCGCCTATGATCGTGGACAACGTGACCTATGTCCCTGCCAAAGCGGCCCAGGAGATCTGGGGTGCCCGTTACGGCTGGAACGCGCAGACCTTCTATCTCTCCACCGATGGCTCTCCTGTGCAGGTGCCCCCCGTGGAAAAAGTTTTCCTCAAGCGCGCGGCCGTCACCCTGAACGGCAGGACTCAGCCTGTCACCTATGTCCTGATTCCTGCGGACTCCGGGTTGCAGGCCAATGTCGTGCTGGCACAGAATGTCATCGGACAGACAGAGTCCCTGTCGAGCATCGCCGCGCGCTCTTCGGCCCAAGCTGCCATCAACGGCAGCTACTTCCAGAGTTTTGACGAAACACGTTCCCAGGATCCTTACGGAATCCTCATCAAGAACGGCGCCTTGATTCACGCGGAAGGCACCGGCAGCGCCGTCGGTTTCACTTCGGACGGATCTGTCAAAATGGATATCGTGCGCAGCGATATCTCCGCCACGGTGGCGGGCAAGCAATACAGCGTTTCCCTGATGAACCATGCGCCCGCCGCGGACAGCGGCAGCGTCACACTCTTCACCAGCACCTACGGCGCGAGCACCCGCTGCGCATTTGGCACCTCTGTGACTGTGAGCAACGGCAAGGTTCTCTCCGTCACGGCCGGCTCCTCCGTGCGCATTCCGCACGATGGGTTTGTGCTGCTCTTTACCGGCAAACAGGCAGACAGTGCGCAGAAGATCCAAAAGGGTGCCGCAGCGTCCTACAGCGTCCGCTACACGAATCTTGCCGGAAAAAGCGTCAACTGGTCTGATGTGCAGACGGCGGTAGGCGCTGGGCCCTTGCTCCTCAAGGACGGCGTCAATGTGCTCAATCCCGCCCGGGAAGGCTTTACAGACACAACCGGCTTTGACATGGAAGTAGCCCGCAGCGCCGTCGGCGTTACGTCGGAGGGCGATATCCTGCTGGTGAGCGGCGTCAAGTGTGTGCTGAAGGATATGGTTTCGGTTCTGTCGCAGCTGGATGCCGTGCAGGCAATCTGCATGGACAGCGGCTCCTTCGCCGGCATCTACGCGGCCGGCAGTTCCGCCGCGGAGCCTGCCAAGGAGATCAGCAACGCGCTCATCTTTAAATAGCGCATGCCGCAGGCCCTTCCGGCGCGGGCGTGCCGCAAAGTACACTTCGATTGTGCCGTTTTCCGTCGATCTATGCCGAGAAGCGCTGTGCGAAATCCGCACAGCGCTTCTTTTTTATGGCTATCCGTTTGTTTTGGGATTGCCGTCCGGTTTCGTCCTCTTTACTCCAATTCCATCGTCTGCACCCGCACCAGTTCCAGCGCCTGCAGTTCTCTCGCCAAGGCATCCACCTGCGCATCCTCCCCGGTCGCCTGCAGCAGAATGCGCCCGTTCTCCAGGGCATCACCGTGATGCAGATCGTGGATCCCAAGGCGAAAATGAATGATGTCCCCGTAATGGGTCAGCACCTCCTGTACCGCAGGCGCGGCGGTGCTGCGCTTGTCAATCTGGATTACCATGATCACGTCCTTCATCAATCTCCCTCCCTTCATCGCAGAAATGCGCTTGCTCGAATGCCCTCTAGGCCCCGGCTCCTCACCCGCCGCGCCGGAAAAACAGACGGCGACGGCAAGGAATCCCCGCTATCTTATTATAGCCTATCCCGCCGCCCGTTGCAATTCCCCCCGCGCATTTCCCTGCCGCACAGGCTTCCCCGCGCATGCGGCAGCACAGCGGAACGTGCCGTGGATCGCAACGCTGCAACAGCAAAAGATACAGATATAGGGTAGGTATAGGGTAGGAAATTCGCCGCGCACGCGGCAGCACAGCCGGATGAGCCGTAAATCGTAAGGAAGGATTGGACAGGGCGCACAGGTTCCGCAATGCGGAGCGGAGGACCTGTCGTTCAGGCAGCGTTTCGGTAACCGCCCGGATAGCGTCCTGCGCGCTCCACATGCCTTGCTGGACAGCCAAGGCATGCAGCACCATACCCTGGTTCGGACAGATCCGCGCTTCCGTCCACACGCCGGCTCACCCGATCCCAAAACGACCCGGCTCGAAATTCCAGCGCGTGCAGTTTCAGCAAACTGAAGAACAGCGCAGCGCTGCAAGCCAGGCAAAAACAAAACAGGCCGCCCAGCCCCAGCACCGTGCTCTGTTCGATCAACAGCATGCCGACGAACAGCAGCACGCCGGAAAACAATGCGAGAGCACAATAAAATCGATCTCTCCCCCGCATAGAATTGTGCTTGTGATTTGAAATCCGTTTCACGAGAACCTCCCCCTCCACTGCAACCTTGCGTCGAAACGCACGACTCGAAATCGCACTTCCCGGAAAGTGAATTTTTGAGCGAATCTATGTTCTGCTAGTATCATACAGCAAAAACATCTGTTCGTCAATAGTCTTTTCGAACATTTTTTCGCATTTTTTTCGTGCCGCGCAGAAATGCGCGTTTTGTTTGAAAAATTTTCCCGGCTGCGCTATAATAAAGCGTGAGCGATTTCGCAAGGGAACAGGAGGTGCCCTATGGATATGTCGCACGCTGTCGCCGTCATGCGGCAGCTGGAGGAGGCCGTGCCGCCGGAACTGGATCGCTTGGTGCAGCTGCAGAAGCGCGAGACGCAGGAGGACGGCAGCACGATCAATTTTTACCGGGTTCTGGATGGCAGCCGAGCGCCGGGGTATCTCTGGATCCAGTACGATCCCGGCGACAGAACGGTGTTGGCCGCGGAGATGGACGTCAATTTTCCCACGCTGATCGGCCTGAACCGCAGCCCGATCCAGCTGCGCCTCACCGCGGAGAACGTGCTGCGCTATCTCGCC
Organism: uncultured Peptococcaceae bacterium; assembly: GCA_964606855.1. Classification (GTDB taxonomy): domain Bacteria; phylum Bacillota; class Peptococcia; order Peptococcales; family Peptococcaceae; genus UBA7185. The sequence goes on along the minus strand of CAZSHM010000016.1, from coordinate 17,165 downwards.
TGACCGATCCGCGCCAGCCTTTGAAGCCCCTTTAGAGGCAGTCGGCCAACAAAAAGACCTTATCCCGTTTTCGGCAGAGGGAAAACACGGGATAAGGTCTTTTTTTGCAATGTTGCAGTTGCTTCTTCCGGCCATCTGGGACAGGCCAGGCAGGCACCCCGCCCGGGCCCCGTCTGAGCGGGAGCTTCGGCCGTATAGAGTGAGAGCGCCCCTCCGCCGCTCATTGCTCCGGCGCGGGACCGTTCTTCTGGCGCTCCACATGCTTTTTCAGAAATTGGCCTGTATAGGAGTTCGGAACCCGCATGACCTCCTCCGGCGTTCCCGCAGTCACGACCCGTCCGCCGCCCTTTCCGCCATCCGGCCCCAGGTCGATGATGTAATCGGCACATTTGATGACATCCATATTGTGCTCGATGACCAGCACGCTGTCCCCCTCCGCGACCAGCCGGTCCAGTACCTCCAGCAGACGGTGGATATCGGCGATGTGGAGCCCCGTGGTGGGCTCATCCAGGATGTAAAGCGTCTTGCCTGTGCTGCGGCGGGAGAGTTCCGTGGCCAGCTTGACTCGCTGGGCTTCGCCGCCGGAGAGCGTCGTGGCGGGCTGTCCCAGCCGCACATACCCGAGCCCCACGTCCTGCAGCGTCTTCAGCTTGCGATAGATCTTTGGAATGTTTTCAAAAAACGGCACCGCTTCATCCACCGTCATATCCAGCACATCGGCAATGTTCTTGCCCTTGTAGCGCACCTCCAGCGTCTCCCGGTTGTAGCGCTTTCCCTTGCAGACTTCGCAGGGCACATAGACATCCGAGAGAAAGTGCATCTCGATCTTGATGATCCCGTCCCCGCCGCAGGCCTCGCAGCGCCCGCCGCGGATATTGAAACTGAATCTTCCCGCCTTGTAGCCGCGCATCTTTGCCTCCGGTGTCTGCGCGAACAACTCGCGGATGGCGTCAAAGACGCCGGTATACGTGGCGGGATTCGACCGCGGCGTGCGGCCGATGGGAGACTGGTCGATGTTGATGACCTTGTCGATGTGCTCCAGTCCGCGGATCCCTCTGTGCTTGCCGGGGCGCACCTTCGCGTTTTTGTAGAGATTGCGGACCAGCGCCTTATAGAGAATCTCGTTGACCAGCGTGCTCTTGCCCGAGCCGGACACGCCGGTCACGCAGGTGAACACGCCGAGCGGAATTGCCACGTCAATCTTCTTCAGATTGTTCTCCTCCGCGCCCTCCACCACCAGCCACTTGCCCTCCTGGGGTCTGCGGCGCGCCGCCGGGATGGGAATCTGCCGTTTTCCGGAGAGATAGAGCCCCGTGACGGAGTTTGGATTGGCTTTGATCTCGTCCAGGGTGCCGGCGGCCACGATCTCCCCGCCCGCCTCCCCCGCGCCGGGACCGACGTCCACGATAAAATCCGCCGCGTACATGGTGTCCTCATCGTGCTCCACCACGATCAGTGTGTTGCCCAGATCCCGCAGGCGCTGGAGCGACGCGATAAGCCGAGCGTTGTCCCGCTGGTGCAGCCCGATACTGGGTTCATCCAGCACGTAGAGCACGCCGACGAGGCCGGAGCCGATCTGCGTAGCCAGGCGGATGCGCTGCGCTTCCCCGCCGGAGAGGGTTCCCGCCGCGCGGCTCAGCGTCAGATAGTCCAGCCCCACATTGACCAAAAAGAGGAGCCGGGATGCGATCTCTTTTAGAATCTGCTGCCCGATCAAGCGCTGCCGATCCGACAACTCCAGATGATCGAAAAAGTCCGCGGCCTCCTGCACGGTCAGATCCGTCACCTGCGCGATATTGCGCCCGCCAATCCGCACCGCCAGCGCCTCCGGTTTGAGCCGCTTGCCTTTGCAGACGGGACATTGCGTCTCCGTCATGTAACTCTCGATCTCCTCGCGGGCGTAGTCGGAGGTGGTCTCCCGATAGCGGCGCAGGAGATTCGGAAGGACCCCCTCGTAAAAGCCGGTGTGTTCCTTCTCCTCATTGAAAAGGTTGACATAGCGGAACGAGATGCGGGTATCCCCCGCCCCGTTCAGGAGAATGTCCCGCTGCTGTTCCGGAAGATCCTGCCAAGGAGTGTCCAGACTGATGCCCATTTTTTGCGAGACCGCTTCCAGGAGCTGCGCATAGTAGTTGCTGATCGCATTTTTGCGCCAGGGCGCCAGCGCGCCCTGCCGCACCGTCAGAGTCGGATCGGGCACGATCAGCGAGAGATCCAGTTCCCGCTTGCTGCCCAACCCGTCGCAGGCCGGACATGCCCCGTACGGATTGTTGAAAGAGAACATCCGCGGCGTGATCTCCCCCACGCTGATCCCGCAGTCCACGCATGCGAAATTGGAGCTCAGCGTCAGTATTTCCCGGTCCAGCACATCGATCATCACAATGCCGTCCGCCAGTTTGAGCGCTGTCTCCAGAGAATCGGAAAGCCGGCTCTCCACACCCTCCTTGAGGACGATGCGGTCGACCACCACCTCGATATCGTGTTTCTTATTCTTAGCGAGAACGATCTCCTCCTCCAGCTCCCGCATCTCGCCGTCCACGCGCACCCGCACATAGCCGCTCTTGCGCAACTGCTCAAAGGTGCGCTGGTATTCCCCTTTTTTCCCGCGGGCGATGGGGGCCAGCACCTGGATGCGCGTCCGCTCCGGATAGGCCATCAGCTGATCCACCATCTGCTCCACCGTCTGCTGGCTGATGGCCTTGCCGCATTTGGGACAGTGCGGCGTCCCGATGCGCGCAAAAAGCAACCGCAGATAATCGTAGATCTCTGTCACGGTGCCCACCGTGGAGCGGGGATTGCGGCTGGTGGTCTTTTGGTCGATGGAGACCGCCGGGGAGAGGCCTTCGATGTAGTCTACGTCCGGTTTATCCATCTGCCCGAGAAACATGCGCGCGTAGGAGGACAGGGATTCCATATAACGCCGCTGTCCCTCCGCGTAGATCGTGTCGAAAGCCAGCGATGACTTGCCCGAGCCGCTGAGTCCTGTCATCACGATGAAGCGGTCCCGCGGCAGCTCGAGATCGATATTTTTCAGATTGTGTACCCGCGCGCCGTGAATCCTGATCATGCTCTTTGCCGCAGGCACCGTCCGCCCGTCCGCTGTATGCTCCGCCATTCCTGTCTTCCTCCTTGGCGCGATCCCGCCGAAGCCTGCAAAGGATCTCCTCCTGTGCCGATGCGTCCGGACTGCGTTGCCGCATCCGGACTTCCGCGCGAAGATCCCTGCATGTCTGTGTTTTATCTGTTTTTCCCTTCAGCCTCTCCGTGCCCTGGAACGGCGGGGCTTGGGCGCGGGAGCCGGCGTTGACTCCGCCGCTGTGTTGGCCGCCCCCGTTTCCGGCGCGTCCAGCATCCGCAGCCGCTTGATCTCATCCCGCAGATAAGCCGCCTTCTCGAACTCCAGCTGCTTTGCCGCGGCGCGCATATCCCGCTCCAGCTGCCGGATGCGCTTCTCGCGCTCCTGCGCGGTGAGCGCCGGCCGCTCCGCCACATAATCCGCCAGCTCCTCCGCGACCATCGTCGCCTCGATCACCTCGCGGATATTTTTCTCCACCGTGCGCGGCGTGATGCCGTGCGCCGCATTGTAGGCGAGCTGCAATTCCCGCCTCCGCTGAGTCTCGTCGATGGCCCTCGCCATAGAGCCGGTGATGCAGTCGCCGTACAGGATGACCTTTCCCTCGGCGTTGCGGGCCGCTCGTCCGATGGTCTGGATCAGCGACGTCTCCGAGCGCAGGAAGCCCTCCTTGTCCGCATCGAGGATCGCCACCAGAGAGACCTCCGGCAGATCCAAGCCCTCCCGCAGCAGATTGATGCCCACCAGCACATCGAACTCGCCCTTGCGCAGATCGCGCAGAATCTCCATGCGCTCGATCGTCTTGACCTCCGAATGCAGGTACCGCACCCGCACCCCCACACCGCGCATGTAATCCGTCAAGTCCTCGGCCATTTTTTTTGTCAGCGTAGTCACCAGAACCCGCTGGTTGCGCTCCGCCCGCAGACGAATCTCCTCCAGAAGATCGTCCACCTGGTTCTGCACGGGCCGCACTTCCACCTCCGGATCCACGAGCCCTGTGGGACGAATCAGCTGCTCGACGATGCACTGACTGTGCTCGCGCTCATAGGGCCCCGGCGTGGCGCTCACATAGATCGTCTGGCCGGTCTTCTGCTCAAACTCTTCGAAGCGCAGCGGCCGATTGTCCAGCGCGGAGGGAAGGCGGAATCCGTATTTGACCAGATTCTCCTTTCGGGAGCGATCCCCCGCATACATCCCGCCCACCTGGGAAACCGTGACATGGGACTCATCGATAAACGTCAGAAAGTCGTCCGGGAAAAAGTCCAGCAGCGTGTTGGGCGTGGACCCGGGCGCGCGCCCCGACAACGGGCGCGCGTAATTTTCCACACCGCTGCAGAAACCCACCTCGCGCAGCATCTCGATGTCATAGCGCGTGCGCTGCTCAATGCGCTGTGCCTCCAGCAGTTTATTCTGCGCGCGGAAGTACGCGATCTGCTCTTCCAGCTCCGCCTCGATGGCGGCGATGGCCGTCTCCAGATACTCCGGATCAGTGGCATAGTGCGTGTTGGGGTAGATGCTCACGTGGTTGCGCAGCCCGAGCACTTGTCCCGTGAGCGCATCGATCTCCGCGATGCGGTCCACCTCGTCGCCGAAGAACTCCACGCGGATCGCCCGCTCGCTGGCACCCGCCGGCAGGATCTCGACACAGTCCCCCCGCACGCGAAAAACGCCTCGGTGAAAGTTCACATCGTTGCGCTCATACTGGATGTCCACCAGTTTGCGCAGGACGGCGTCGCGGTCGTAGGTGCCCCCTGTCCGCAGGGACAGCGTCTGCTCCCGGTACTCCTCCGGGGAGCCCAGTCCGTAGATGCAGGAGACGCTGGCCACCACAATCACATCCCGCCGCTCCAGGAGCGCTGCGGTGGCGGAGTGGCGCAATTTTTCGATCTCCTCGTTGATCTGAGCATCCTTTTCGATGTAGGTATCGGTGGATGCCACGTATGCCTCCGGCTGATAGTAATCGTAATAGCTCACAAAATACTCCACGGCATTCTCCGGAAAAAAAGCTTTAAATTCGCTGTACAGCTGCGCGGCGAGCGTTTTGTTGTGCGCGATCACCAGCGCGGGGCGATTGGCCTCTGCGATGACGTTGGCCATGGTGAAGGTCTTGCCGGATCCGGTCACCCCCAGCATGATCTGCTTGGGATACCCGCGGTCCAGCCCCTCCACCAGCTTGGCGATCGCCTGCGGCTGATCCCCGGTGGGACGATATTCTGACACGAGTTTGAAATCCGGCATATGCACACCTCCGCTCCCGCGAATTCAGCCGCCCGGGCCCATGTGGACAGGCAAACCGCACCGCGCAAAACATATGTTCCGTTGTTTGCTCTATTGTAGCACAAGAACGCTGTCTCTGCAGGACATCAGTCCGCAAAGCGCAGCGTCCGCGTCAGGAGATTCTCGCCGCAGCGCGTGTGCGGAAAGATCGCCCGCGCCTCCGGCAAGTGCTCCCGCGGATCCTGCATCGCCGGGCTGTAGTGCGTGAGCCACAGCTCCCGCACGCGCGCCTCCCGCGCCATGGATGCGGCTTCGCTATAGACCATGTGCCCTTTCTCCGCCGCGCCGGCTCGCTTTGCATCGTCGCCGTAAAGCCCCTCCGCCACAAAGAGATCGCTCTCGCGCGCAAGCTCCGTGAGCGCGCCGCTGGGACGGCAGTCTGTGGCATAGGTCAGCTTCAGTCCGCGGCGCGGCGCGCCGAGCACCGCCTGCGGCGCGAAGATGCGGCCATCCGGCAGCTGCACCGTCTCGCCGCGCTGCAGCACCGACCATGCGGAGACAGGAATCCCCTGCGCCTTGGCGCGCTCCGGATCAAACCGCCCTGCGCGCGGCAGCGTGAGACTGTAGGCCAGGCACGGCACACGGTGCTCCACCGGCAGCGCCCGCACCTCGAGTGCCCCGGCAAAAAAGCGATACCCCTCCTCTGCCACATCGTGACAAATCACCGGGAAGGGCAACTGCTGGCAGACGACTAGGAGCCCGTCCAGAATCTGCTGGAGCCCCGGGTTCCCCCAGACATGAACCGGCTCGGTCCGACCGTTGTTGCCCATGGTCATAAAAAGCCCCGGCAGGCCAACCACATGGTCGCCGTGAAAGTGTGTGATGAGCACATGATCCAGCTGCTTGATGCTCCAGCCGCACAGGCGCACGGCCACCTGCGTGCTCTCGCCGCAATCGATCATCGTCAGCCTCCCCTCATGGCGCACCAGAAGAGAGGTCAGAAAGCGCCTGGGCAGCGGCAGCATCCCGCCACAGCCCAGCAAGCACACGTCCAGCATCAGCACCCACCCTTTTCGTCCCGATTGTGCGGCCGCTTATTCTTTTTGTAGAGCAGGAGCAGCCCGTGCAGGGTGAGCTGCGGATCGACCTTCTGGATCGTCTCGCTGTTGGCGGCGATCAGCTCTGCCAGCCCGCCGGTGGCGACCACGCGGAACGCATCGAGCGGCATCGCGAGTTCCCGCGCAATGCGGCGCACCATGCTGTCCACCAGGCCGCAGTAGCCGTAGAGCAGACCGGACTGGATGGCGTTCACCGTATTGCGGCCGATCACATGCTCCGGCAGCACCATCTCTACCTTGGGCAGCTGCGCCGTCTTCTCGATCAGCGCGTTGGCGGAGATGCCGATGCCCGGAGCGATGGCACCGCCCAGATACTCGCCCTGCTCGTTGACTACGCAGAAGGTGGTGGCAGTTCCGAAATCGAGAATGATCAGCGGCGTGCCATAGCGCTCGATCGCGGCCACCGCGTTGACAATACGGTCGGCGCCCACCTCCCGCGGATTCTCATAGCGCAGCGGCATCCCTGTCCGGAGGCCGTTGCCCACCACCATCGGCTGGCGACGGAAATAGCGCTCGCAGGTGATTCGCAGCACATCGGTGAGATTCGGCACCACCGAGGAGATGATCACGTCGCGGATTTCCCTGCCGCAGAGGCCGCGGCTCTGCAGCAGCTGTTCCAGCAGCAGCCCGTACTCGTCATACGTCTTCTGCCGGTCGCTGGCGATGCGCCAATCCGCCAGCAGCGTGTCCTCCCGGTACACGCCGAGAACAATGTTCGTATTTCCGATATCCAGCGCCAATAACATGCTCGTTCCTCCCGTCAAAAGATCCGCGGGCGGAAATGCCGGCCGCGCACACGGCTCCCGCCTCTGTCTAGAATCATATTTGCCGCGCAGCACACGCCGCGAATCCTTCCAGATGCGCTCTGCGCACCTCTCAGAGCCGGTGCTCCAGCACCTTGTGCAGCAGAAGAACCAGCACCACCGCCAGCACCAGTTCAAAAGGCGTCTGCGTGAGCATCACCGTCAGCGACGCCGCCCACGGCATATAGCCGATGAGACTGGCCATCCCCAGGTAGCCGATCGTGTTGGTGAGCGTTCCCACAATGGCGGCCATCGCCACACCGAGACGGCTGCGGCGGAAGAGGACGTACGTGTAGTAGGATGTGATGCCGATCAGCACGCGCGGCAGGATGCGCACGAACGGATCTGCGGGGATAGCCCCCACCGGTGTCATGAAACTGTAGAGACCGAAGATGAATCCCGTGAAGGCGCCAACCCACGGTCCTTCCAGAACAGCTGCCAGGATCACCGGCACATGCATGATCGTGGCGCGCCCGGCCAGCGTCGGCATGGGGATCATCCCCAGACCTGTGACGCTGAGCACCACCGCGACCGCGCCCATCATCCCGGCCACTGCCATTTTTCTGGTGGAGACACGCTGCTTGCGGCGCTTGATCTGCGCGCCGCCGCCCGCATCTGCACCGCTCTCGCCGCGCTCTGCCGTGCGCGCAGCCTCCGCAGGGGGAGCCTCCATTCCTGTCTCCTCCCCATGCGGTTCGGTCATGCCCGCGGCCTCCGCCGCAGTTGCTTCTGTATCTCGCTCCGCCGTGCTCGGATCCGGATGCTCCGAGCTTGTCTCTCCTGTGCCGGCGCCTTCCGTGCGCATATCCGGCGTGGTTGTCTCTGACGTCTGTGCTTCCACCTTTCTCACCTCTGTTGAAATTGTGGCAAAGCCCAGACAGAGCAAGAACCAAAGCGTCAAAGAAAAGGAAGCCGCATCCTTTCTCCGCCGCGCCTCGGATGACAAAGGACCACTGCTTCCCCGAATTCTGTTCTGTCATCCATCCCGGTTCTCCTCGAATCCAGGTGGCTTTCCACGAAATCGTTTCCGGCCCGCGCGCCTGCAGGGCCTCAGGCTCCCGCGGCGCGGCCGATCCGCGCCATAATCCGCGAGGACTATGTATCTCACATTATACACAACCGCCTCGGAATTCGCAATCGCAACGGACAAAATTTCACAAATTTTTCACTTTCCGCGCATCCTGTAAGGAGCCGCAGCCGCGTCTTTCACAAGCGCTGCGCTCCGCCTGACGGATGAAAAGATTGCGTTTTCCCTGACTGGGTTGCGTTCCCTGTAAAAATTGACCGGCAAAAAAGAGCTTAACGCGTGATTTCCCGCGGCAAGCTCTTTTTCGCGCACAATGCCTGTTAAAGGATCAGACTGAACGCGCCGTACCCCACGGTGAGCAAGAATAGGACAAACACAACCGCGCACGTGAAGGTTACCGTAAACTGATTCTTAAAAGTTATCAAGTCCCGCTGCCCGTAAATCACGGCATTTGGGACATTCGCCGGAGGAAGTACAATCGAGATAAAGCAGGCAAAAATAAGCATCACAACAACCGCATAGATGTTGACACCGGCCAAATCGCCCGCCAACACGACGACCAGCGAGACAAAAATGCTGCCGATCGGCAGATTGTTCAAGAAGTTTGTCAAGATCACGGTGATGAGAACAATCGCGACGACGAATCCGTAGGAGGACAGATTCCCAAGAATCGGCTGGAACAAGTTGACCAGAGCGGTCTTGATTCCAACATCATCCGACGAAAATGCCGACGCGAGCGGGGTAAAGTACCCCATGATGATTAACATTGGGAAGGAATAGTGTTTCATCAGCGGCCCTAGTTCCAACAGCGGCTTCCCGTCCACGCGCACCAGCATCATCAACGCGACAAAGAGAATGCTGATCCCCCCGACACCGATGTTGTTCAAGAGCGCAGTAATGCCTAAGTTTGCGGGCAGAATGCTGGGCAGTAAGAGGCACACCACCAAGGCCGCGAACAGTGCCAAAAAGACCTTCTGCCGCTTGGTTGCCTTGACTTCCTCCACAGAAAATCCGCTGTCCTTGATGCAGGACGCATCAATCCGCAGGATATATTTACAGGTTAAGCAGTACAACATGAGCGCAAGAATCGCTGTCGGCAGCGCACACAGCAAATATTTTGCCATGTTCGGCTGCACACCCATACCGGCAGCATAAATTCCAAGGATAATGATCACGGAGGTCTTAAACGGCAGAGAAATTTCCCCCATGCTGTCCGCCATGCTGATCCCGCCTAAGAACACGGAATTCAATTTGTGATGTGGCGGAATGTTGGCTTTCTTCGCCAATCCTCTGTACAATTCCAGGAAGACGACAGTGGAAACCATCAAATTCGTCATCATTGCGACGAGAAACACCGCAAATAAAAAGATAAATACCATGCACCACGGTTTTCCCTGAATCCATTTCAGGTTGAAAAGTTTTGAGATAATGACATTCGTCAAGTCCAACTCGGTCAGCGCAGCAGCCAAAAACAGCATCATGGCGGTCAGAACGAAATACTGGCTGCCCAGGCCTGCGCTCAGAACGTCTTGAAACGTCATGGTTTGCGTAGTTCCGAGCGCAACCATCCCAATCAAACTGGTCCAGGTAAGATCAACCGCAATCCATCCATATACACTGCCGATAAAAATTCCCAGGATTTCCATGCCTTTCGTTTCTAAGCCGCCGAACGGAGGCAGAAAACGAAAACCAAACATGAACAACAACACCACCGCGAAATGGATCAACTTTACCTTATGATTCCCACTCTCTTGTCCGGTAAAACTCGCAGGCATACACACGCCACCTCCCGAATAAAACTGTGCCGCAGAACCCGTCACGCGCAGGGGTTCCGCGGCGCGAGCCACTCACTGTACTTGCAACACCTTTGCCGCATTGTTGCCCATGACCGCATCCAATAGTTCCGCCGGGAATTTCTGTTCATACAGTTCCACCATTTTCTGAATCGGAAAGATGGGATATGCGGAACCGAACAAAATCTTGTCTTTCAGATAATACTGCGCAGCCTCGACATAGGCACTCCCTCCCGCACTCAGCAAGTGACAGTCCGGGGAGATGTACAGATTCGGCCGGAACATGGCCAGCCAGCAAACCTCAGAAATATATGGGAATCCGCCATGTACTAAAATGATGGTCATATCTGGGAAATCCTGCGTGACGCGGTCCAGCATATCCGGCTTGAAATTCGCCAAATCCTTGTGACATTTTCCGCCGAACGACAGCAGAACCGGAATGTTGTTCGCTTGACATTTCTCGTAAACCGGATAGATACGCCCGTCGTCACATTGCATGGGAACCGGCGAGAATCCCGGCTCAATCGCGACCCCGGTGTAGCGCCCTTCGAGGACATGTTGATCGATTTCCTCTATCGATTTGCTCACCGGATCCATGGGCTCAATTCCCGCCATACCAATCACTCTGTCTCCATATTGCTCCAGCAAAGCCTCGCAAACCTTATTATCCCCGCCATCGCTCGCACGGACAGGCGCGACAATCTTGTCAATGCCCGCCTCATCCATTTCCCTGATGAGCAGATCCATATTCATTTTAAGAGCAGATTCCGGCGAATCTGCCTGCAGCACTTCCCTGCTGTACCACTGTGTCCCCAACGGGACCCCATCGCTCGGAGAATACAGCGAAGTATCCTTCAAAAAACTGCCGAACGGTGGTCTGCATCGCATATCGATTCTCATGAAAAAATCCCTCCATCCCAGTTTTCTGCTCGTCAATTTGTTTTGATAACGTTATCGGATACACCTATTATAGGGCTGCGATTTTCTGCCGGGTAATACTTAATCTTAATCACACTTATGAAAATCAGCCATAAGCCTACCCGGCGCTGGATGCCACATTGTCAGTTGACACGGAAAGCGCGATTGTTTAGACTTGATTTTGTTGGGAGGTGTTCGTGTGAATTTTGACCAACTGAAATATTACGTAGAGACGGTGCAGTGCCAATCCATCAATGCGGCAGCTAAGAACCTGTATATCAACCAATCCACCCTCACTGTTGCACTCAAACAACTAGAAAGAGAAATTGGCTGTCAACTGCTGATTCGCTCGCATGTCGGGGTCAAAACGACTCCGATGGGAAGACGCGTCTATTTTGACGCTTTAAAAATACTCAACATACAAAACGAATGGCTGCAATACGCCACCAATCTCTCAAGCTCTCCCGCCACCGTCACGGTTTTCGCCTTAGAATCGCTGGTAGATACCGTTCTGAACGGCATCTCGCGCAAGGTCTCGCTGGAATACCCTTCCATTAGCCTCAACATACAAATCCGAACGCCAAATGAAATGTTATCGGATGGAAGCGAAACCATATCGCTCACATCCGCTTATGCCGATGAAAAATCCGTATTCCTGAAAAATTCCCCCAAGGAACATTGGAATGTGTGCGTCCTATTGGAGGACTCGTTGTGCGTGTATGTCAACGGCCTCTCTCCTCTCGCGCAGAGAGAAGCGCTGTCCTTAGAGGAAATTCGCCGATTAAAGCTCGTATTGCCCGCGCATCCGGAAGCGGGATCTACGCCGCTCAATAAAATGCTGCAAGTATCGGGGAATTATTTTATCAGCTCCATCGAAAATATGCTCAAGCTCGCTGCCGAGCGCAACTTCGCGACCGTCCTCCCGCATTTTCTCTCGCTGTACCCGCAGTACATTTCTTTATACGGTCTGAAACCGGTCGCCATTGCAGATTTCGATACACGAATTTTTTATTTTCTCATTTATCCGCCGGAGCCCCAATTAACCAAGGAACAGAAACAAGTGATTTCCATCATTCAATCCTTCTTCCAGAACACTGCTGAATAACAGACGGAGCCGTCCCAAAGCCGACGGCTCCGCATGGAAGGGCAACGCTCCCTTGCCTGTTCCTCGCTCTCACGCCCTTCCCTCGCGCCCACCGGAGGCCCGATTTCGACTGTGCGCGGCAATTCCTGACACGAAACACCCCGCACGCCTTCCGCCGTGAAACTGCAAACGGCCCTGTGATCGCGCCTATCCGAAAATACAGACTGCTCCTCCATCTCTAGAATAAATTCTGTTTTACCCACGCCTGCTGTGGTATAATACCTTGCGAAGTATAAACCATTGGGTGGTGTTCTTATGCGGACGGAACAATTGTATTACGCGATCGCTGTGGCGCAAACGGGAAGCTTTTCCAAGGCAGCGGAAGAAGTATATATCAAACAGCAGAGCATCTATACTGCAATCAATCGCCTGGAAAGCGAAATCGGTGCTAAACTCTTTGACCGTTCTCCAAGGGGAACCTTCCTTACGGAAGACGGGCAGAAATACATCGACCGGTTTCGAGATATACTGGAAATCTATGAAGAAATCTGCTCGTGGGGAAAGGCGACGGCGCAAAAGGAAAATGTTTTACGCGTCGGGAGCAATCCGCTCGGAACGCAGATGATACAGGTTTATCTGGATAAGTTGAACGAAAATACGATGCTGAAAATCAAATTGCATGAAAAAGACGACGTGATCGCCCTGTTAAAGGACTGTCTGGCGGGAGAATCCGATGTTGTAGTGTCCTCCATCGCAGAAAATATTCTACAGAATCATCCGTTTGTATCCGAAAACCTTGGATCCCGTCTTGCGTTCGACCCCTTTTATAAAATAAAAATCGGCATCTTTGTCAAAGCGGACCATCCTTTTGCCAAGTACAAGGCCGTTCGCATGAAGGACTTAAATCAATACCCTGTCATCTCTTTCAATGAGGTATTTGTGCGTGAATGTATCAATCCGGTTATTGGGAGCAACGAGATCTCAGAGACCGTGATTTCCAGGAATCCCGATGTGCATCGGGCTTTTCTCAGAAACCAAAACGGGGTGAGCCTGGCGCCGGAAAATGCCTTTTCAAGAGAGAGCGGTGTCGTGTTCGTGCCGTTTCGCGAGAATATTTCCCTGATCATCGGCCTTTTTTTCCGGCAAGCGCAGTCTTGCGACCAAACGATACAGGAATTCCGGCGACTTTTACTGCGCACTTGCCAGAGCGCTTTCCAGAATGGAAGTTTCCTTCCGTAGCGCCGGATTGTGCCGTCTTGCACACGGAGCCTATCCTCCACACAGCCTCAGACAATATCCCAGAAGAGTTACAGTCTTTTTCTGTAGCTCTTTTTCGTCGTGCGCTTTTTGGGCATTGGATTCCCTTCCCATCCTGATAGATAATCTTTATAGATGGCATGCAACTTTTTCAATGCGTGCAATTACCTTTATTTCTATTTTTTAGGGAGGGTTTCGAGATGAAAAACAAGGTTCTGGTTTTGGGCGTCGACGGAATGGATCCAAAATTTACGAAGAAGCTGCTGGAGGAAGGAAAACTTCCGCATATTCAGGCATATCTGAAGAATGGATCCGCAAGGGAAGACCTGGCGATGCTCGGAGGTACCCCCACGATCACGCCTCCGATGTGGACAACTCTGGCAACCGGCGCTACACCCGCGACACACGGGATTACCTGCTTTTGGAATCCGGATCCGGACCATTTGGATCAGATGTTATACAACCTTTATTCTACAAATTGTAAGGCAGAGCAGCTCTGGAACGTGACCGCGGAAGCAGGCATCAAAACACTGGTCTTCCATTGGCCGGGCTCCTCCTGGCCGCCGTCCTCGGACAGCCCCAATCTGCACGTGGTGGACGGCACATCTCCCAGCAGCGTTCAGACGACGGTGGCCAGCGTGGACAGCGGAGCCGTTGTCTACGCGTCAGAAGCGGTGGATCGCCTGATCTATCTGCCGTTTGTGGCGAATGATTGCGGCGCCGGCTGCATTATCTACAACATCCCCGACATTGAAGAAGTGGGCGCGTCCGGCATTGATTTCGCCCACAAGATCCTGAACGTCACCGGCGGCAATAAGGTTGTCAAAAATCTTATCATGGTGCCGGAAGACGGCGAGGCGGCGACCGAGCGGGTCCCCAACAATGTGATCAACTCTCCTCTGACAGCGGCAAAGGATTGGGCAGCGGCCCCGAAAGACGCAAAAGAGTTCTTCATCATCGTCTCCAACGGTCTGGAACGCCGCCCGTGCTTGCTGTTAAAGAATGCAGACGGGAACTACGACACTGTAGCTGTGTACCGCAATAAGAAGGATCCTGCGCCGATGTTCACACTCTCTCTGGCAGAAGGCGAAAAAGAAGTCATTGAACCTGTAAAGCGCGAGAACAAAGTTTACGAAGCAAACCGCTACTATCATTTACTGGAGGTGGCGCCAGACGGTTCCAGCCTGACGTTCGCATACGAGACTGCGATGGATATTCACAACGATATGCTTTGGTCCCCGAAGGAACTGTACCATGATGTGATCAAAAACTGCGGATATCTGCCGACGCCGGGCATGATCAACGGCTTGAATGTGAAGTATATCAAGGAACTGACGTTGCCAGGCTGGAAACGCTACAACACTTGGCAGGCAAAGGCGATGCAGTATCTGATCAAAACGCAGGACTACGGGATGGTGTTCAGCCACCTGCACAACCTGGACGCGTTCGGCCACAACTTCTGGCATCAAGCGGTTGCACGTGAGACGATGCCGGACGTGGATTATAAAGGCTTAGAAGCCTGCATGGAACAGGCCTACATCGATACGGATGAATACCTAGGTTCCTTTGCATATCTCCAGGAAGAGGGCTGGACCATCCTCATCACCTCCGACCACGGCCTGCTCTGCTCCTACGAGGAGATGCCGCCCATGCTCGGAGATCCCTTCGGCGTGAATGTGCGCGTCATGGAGGAACTGGGATATACGGTCCTGCAGCGGGATGAAAACGGGAACGAGATCCGCGAGATCGATTGGACGAAAACCCGGGCGGTCGCGACGCGCGGGAATTATATCTGGATCAATCTGAAAGGCCGCAACCCGCAAGGCATCGTAGAGCCGCGGGACAAGTATGAACTGGAACGGCAGATCATAGACGATTTGTACAGCTATCGCGATCCCGCGACGGGCAAACGGATTGTCTCCATCGCCCTGCGAAATAAGGACGCCGCTATTTTGGGGATGAACGGTCCGTATACCGGGGACATTGTCTACATGCTAGAGGAAGGGTTCAATCGTGTTCACGGGGACTCCCTGCCCACCTTCGAAGGGTTTCTGGACACCTCGGTCTCCCCGATTTTTATCGCTTCCGGACCAGGAGTCAAGCAGGGCTTCGTCACGGACCGCGTGATTCGTGAAATGGACGTGGCTCCAACGATTGCGTCGATTCTGGGCGTCCGAATGCCTGCGCAGTGTGAAGGCGCCCCCGTCTACCAGATTCTGCCCCAGTAAAAAAACACTATTGGAGATCGCAGGAAAACGGAACGGGAGGCGAAAATGGTGGAAAAGGTAAAAACAACAAACTATTTTGACGGATACAAGTTGGGGAAGCACCAGATTTTCTTCTTGGTGATTGTAGGTCTGACCTATGCGTTTGACTTCTTGGATCAAGGACTGTTCGCTGTCTGCAGCCCTGTTCTAGTCGCTCAGTACGGCCTTACGAACGAGACAATCGCGTCTTTGTCCTTCCTGCTGCTGTTTGGCAGCTTTTGCGGCGCAGCGGCAGGCGGGATTATGTCGGATAAACTTGGAAGAAAAAACAGTTTGCTGATCAGCATTGTGATTTTCACAGGCGCAAGCCTGGCCAGCGCGTTATGGCAACCACACTATGTTTTTATGTTGGAAGCCACCCGGTTTTTGACGGGATTTGGTACGTTGTCCGCCCTGACGGTCGCGATGGCATACATTTCCGAGATGCTGCCATCAGAATCCAGAGGGAAGTATCAGTCCATCGTTTTAGGCATTGGAACTTTCACGATGCCGTTTCTCTCTATCGGCGCCTCCAGAATTGTAATGCTCGGGGCAAACGCCTGGCGGTTCATCTTCCTGATTGGCGCGGCCATGCTGATTCTGGTTCCGTTTGCGGTTCAATTCTTGGAGGAGTCCCCCCGTTACCTGATCTCAAAAGGAAGGGTTGCTGAGGCAGAACAGGTGATGAGCCGTTGTCTGGGGTTTGCGTGTGATATGTCGGAGGCCTATGAAAATTACGAGAGGAGCCGCGCACAATATCAGAAAATCTCCTTCCCCGCGCAAATGAAAATCCTGTTTTCGAAAGGGCAGGCGAAGCAGACAATCATATGCTTGCTGTTTTGCATTTGCTTGGGCTCCGGCAACGTAATGATGAGCCAATATCAGAATGTATTCTTGGTCGAAATGGGCATGCCGATGGCTTCTGTCCTCCTGGCCGGCGCAGTAGCCAGTTTCGGACAGCCGATCGGCGAACTTTCAAGCAGTTTGGTCAGCGACAGAGGAGGACGAATCGTTCCGATTTTCGGTTACTGTATCCTGGCAGGCATCCTGTGCGTGGCTCTGGGATTTGTAAAAACGCCCTTCATGTACGGTGTTCTACAGCTCTTGAAAATGATTTTTGCCGCCGGCGGCATGGCCCTCATGATGACCTACGTCCCGGAGAGTTTTCCGACCTCGGTGCGCGGTTCGGCAACCGGGTATGTGTTCGGAATACAGCGGCTCTTTATCGCCGGCACAACCTTTATCGTGATGGCCTGCTACAACGCGGGCGGCTGGCTGTACTGCATGATCGCGAACTCTGCGTTTTGGTTCTTGGCGGGCTTTATCGTCCTCCTATTCGGAAAAAGAACCGCAAAGCAGGCGCTCGATACGATGACGGAACAGGCGAAATAGGGGGTTTCTCTGAACAGATGCGGCGGGAAGGCTTCCGCGGCACATTCCCGGAAAAAACACCAAAATACGATTCGGAGAGGGGCCTAAGCCCCTCTCTGTTTGCCGTGCCGGCGAATCCGGCGTGCACCGCAGCACGAACCCGCTCGGACTTCCGCTCCTGCTCTTGAAGCCGCCGCGGCACTGTGCTATAACCCGACTTTGCCACTTATACGGTGAAAGAGGAGCCATTATTGACTC
>CAZSHM010000015.1:0-33253 GCA_964606855.1 uncultured Peptococcaceae bacterium | reverse complement strand
CACGAACAAGTGCAAGCCCTTTCCCGTTTTGGAATTTTTACGGCCTCTCCGCCCGCCTGCCCTGTTTCGGGCGCGCCCGAGAGCACACAATCCGCGGCACTCTCCCGGCCTCCGCCGAGCCGGTCAAGTTGCGCACAGAAGCGTGCCCGGGCATAAAAAAGACCGCGAACCTGTCGCGGTCTTTTCTGTGTTCCTTCTCGTGGAGCGCGAAGGATTATTTGGCAATCGCTGCCAGCACTTCATCGATAAAGCACTGCGGCACATACGTGCGGCCATCGACGAGTTGCGCCGCGGGCATCTCCACATCGCTGCCGGCGATCTTGTAGATGTTGCCGCCAATCCCTGCTACCGCCTCAAACCCTTCCGCGGAGAGGACGACGGTGCGGGCGGACGCATTCCAGATGATGTGCAGATCCGCATCTCCCAAGGCTTCGCGCAGGGGAACCATCGTCTCATCGCGCTCCGGCGCGATGGCCGGCTCGTTATACGCCTCCGGGAAATCCAGAACCACTACGCGGTCGGTGCCGGCCTGCCCCGGATGACTCAGCGCCACGATGTCATAGTAGAGCACGACCTTCTCGCCGGCCGACAGATCGGCAAGGCTGAGGATGTTCTTCGTGCGGAACGGCTGCACAACAGCATCTGCAGCCACAGTGACCAGTATGCTGCCGCCGTCGGTCGTCAGGCGGACACTGCCGTCCGCATTGGCGGTTACCGCTTCAATTTCCGTATAGACGGGTGTCACATCGCCACAGCGCATGACTGCGATGGCGCTGCTCTGTCCCGGCTCGCTCTCCTGTACTTCCGGCCCGTAGGCAACGCTCACCGCATCCCCCACCTGAAAGTCCGTCAGCAAAAGCGGCGTGCCGTTCTGTCCTTCCACCAGATAGGTGTTTTCATCCACAGTGAGCACGAGGCTGCTCTGCTCGTTGGTGACCTGGATGCTCTCCGCATTCACCGCCTCCACGGTGCCATACATCCGCACATAGCCGACCTCCTTGTACTGCTCTGAGATAATCTCTGAGTCGGAGGGTGCCGCCGTCTCAGCGGCGAGAGCCGGGGTGAGGATCCCGGTGCCCAGGATCGCCGCGAGGGCGATCACTGCGATTTTTTTGCTCTTCATTTTTCTGCTCCTTTCTGCGCGTGCCGTCCGCGCATGTCTGTGTTTGGTGTGCTCCGCGAAAAGATTCCGCGGCAACGTTCGTTCAACTGAAACTTTGATGGAAGCTACCCCGACTCTGCCTCTTCGGATCTTGCTTCCTACGGTTCTTAGACGAAAAGCACGCTTAAAAGTTCCCGCATTTTTTCGCCGGAGACCGTCAAGTTTTCGCCCGATACCAAAATCCGCGGTTTCGGCATCTTTTCCCGCGGCGCAGGAGGCCCGCACAGCAAGTCAGTCGGCGTAAAGCGGAAAGCGATCCGTCAGCGCCTTGACCATTTCCAGCGCCTTTGCCTGCTCGTTCTTCAAGAGCACCGTCTCGAACACGGCGGCGATCTCCTCCATCTCCGGCTCCTTCATGCCGCGGCTCGTCACCGCCGGTGTACCGACGCGGATGCCGCTTGTGACGGACGCTTTCTCCGTCTCGAAGGGGATGGTGTTCTTGTTGACAGTGACGTTCGCCTCATCGAGCATTGTCTCCGCGGCCTTTCCCGTGATCCCTTTGGATTTCACATCGATCAGCATCAGGTGGTTGTCGGTGCCGCCGGATACAAGACGGAAGCCCTGCTCCTGCAGCGCGCCCGCCAGCGCTTTGGCATTTGCCACAATCTGCTTCTGATACTCCTTAAAGGACGGCTGCAGTGCTTCTCCCAAGCAGACGGCCTTGGCGGCGATCACATGCATCAGAGGCCCGCCCTGCGTGCCCGGGAAGACAGCCTTGTCGATCTGTTTGGCGTACTCCTCCTTGCAGAGGATCATGCCGCCGCGCGGACCGCGCAGGGTCTTGTGCGTGGTGGTAGTGACAAAATCGGCGTACTCCACCGGATTGGGATGCAGTCCCGCGGCCACAAGGCCTGCGATGTGCGCCATGTCCACCATCAGATAGGCGCCCACCGCATCGGCAATCTCGCGGAATTTTTTGAAATCCAGAATCCGCGGATAAGCACTGGCGCCTGCAACAATCAGCTTTGGCCTGACTTCCAGGGCGCGGGCCAGCACTTTGTCGTAGTCGATGACCTCGCTGCCCTCCTCGACGCCGTAGGCCTCAAAGTGGAAATACTTCCCCGAGATGTTGACCGGACTCCCGTGAGAGAGATG
Source organism: uncultured Peptococcaceae bacterium (assembly GCA_964606855.1). Taxonomy (GTDB): domain Bacteria; phylum Bacillota; class Peptococcia; order Peptococcales; family Peptococcaceae; genus UBA7185. Next base: position 30,996 of record CAZSHM010000015.1, on the reverse strand, counting down.
CCCGCCGTGGCTCAGGTTCATCCCCAGCACGGTATCCCCCGGCTGCAGCATGGCAAAATAGACGGCGGTGTTGGCGTTGGCGCCGGAGTGCGGCTGCACATTCGCGTGTTCCGCGCCGAAGAGCTTTTTGGCCCGCTCGCGGGCAAGATTCTCGACGATATCGACATACTCGCAGCCGCCATAATACCGTTTACCCGGATATCCCTCGGCATATTTGTTTGTGAGCACACTCCCCTGCGCAGCCATCACCGCGGGACTGACAAAGTTCTCCGAGGCGATCAGCTCAATCTTGCTGCTCTGCCGGTTTTTCTCCAGTTCGATGGCCTGCGCCACCTCCGGATCCACCGGCGCGACCAGCTCCTTGATGTAGTCCATAGATTCCGCTCCTCTCTAAAAGATGCCCGATCGTAGTGTTTCTCTCTGTTTTCCTGTATTTTGCCGCGCGCACGCGCAGTGTTTCTCTCTAAAGCGAATATTTGGCCCGCTCCCCGCCGATCAGCTTCGGACGCGTGGAAGCGGCTGTCAGTCTGGCCTTTCCGATGTACTTGACGCCGAGACGCTTGGGCACCGCCACGGGGCGCAGATGCATCCCGATCAGCGTCTCGCCGATGTCCAGTCCGCCGTGGGCCTGGATACTCTCCACCATCACCGGATCGGCCTTGTGCCGGTAAGCATAGCTTGCCATGGAGCCGCCCGCGTGAATCTGCGGCACCACCGAGACCTCCGTCAGGTTGTAGCGCTCCGCCGCTTCGCGGTCCACCACAAGCGCGCGATTCAAATGCTCACAGCACTGGAATGCCAGATAGAGCCCTTTCTCCTCAGCCATGGGCGCCAGCACCTCATAGAGCGCCGCGGCGATCTCGGGCTGGCTGTCCTTGCCGATGTGCCCGCCGTGCACCTCGCTTGTGCTGCATCCTACGACCACAATCTGTCCCGGCTTCAGACCGGCGACCTCGAGAAATTCCGCAAAAGCCCGGCGCATCTGCTGCCGGATCTCCTCCAAATCCATCTATCTCACCTCCAGGGCATGAATCTTATCAACACGGCGCTGGTGCCGCCCGCCCTCAAAGTCGGTCTCCAACCAGGTCTTGACGATCTCCAAGGCTAAACCCTCGCCGATGACCCGCTGGCCCATCGTGAGGATGTTGGCGTTGTTGTGCGCCCGCGACGCGCGGGCGGAGAAAGTGTCGTGGCAAAGGGCGGCGCGGATGCCGGGCACCTTGTTGGCGGCGATCCCGATGCCGATGCCGGTGCCGCAGATGAGGATGCCGCGGTCGTAATCGCCGGCGGCGACCGCACGGGCCACGCGCTCGGCAATGTCAGGATAGTCGCAGGACTCGGCCGTGTAGGTGCCGAAGTCCTTGCAGCCGTAGCCGTTCTTCTCCAGATAGGCGAGCACGGCCTGCTTGAGCGCAAAGCCGCCGTGGTCGCAGCCCACAGCAATCTGTAGCATGGAACTCACTCCTTTGTCGGGGTCTGGTCGCGCGGGCAGAGTTTTTCCAGCGCCAGCGCCACGCTCTCTTCCAGCGCCGCAAAGCAGCGCTCGTATACGGCACGGTCTCCGCCGAAAGGATCGGGGATATCCGGCGCCGCGGCATCGCCGCCGGCAAAGGCCGTCAGCAGGAAACTCCGGTCGCTGCACTGGGGCAGCGCCGCCCGCAGCATCGCCAGATGGCCGCGCGTCATGGTGAAGATGTAGTCCGCATTCTCCGCCAGGGTCGCGCTCAGCTGCCGCGCCGTGAAATTCGAGAGATCACAGCCGTGCGCGGCTGCCGTCTGCTCCGCCTCGGGGGACGCGGAGGACGGCCCCGCGCAGTACAGCCCGGCGGAAGCCACCTGCAGATTCCCGCAGCGCTCCGGGTGCGCCGCGATCCAGCGCCTGGCAATCGCCTCGGCCATCGGGCTGCGACAGGTGTTGCCGGTGCAGACGAAGAGCACCCGGAGCGGGGTCTGCATCTGCTCTGCTTCTTGAAATTCAGACATCGGAATCACCACCTGTCAGGATTCTGCCGCCGGAGGCTTCGCGCAACCGGTCCATCAGGGCCGCGCCCACGCCCTCCTCGGGGAAGGTCTCTGTGTAGATGGCGGTCACCCCGTTTTGATCGAGATAGCGCATCGCGGCAAAGAGATTGCCGGCAATCTGCGCCGGATCCTCCCGCGTGCCGAGGCTGACCGCGAGGTTGCCGTCGTCGTTTTGCAAAAGCCGCAGCGTCTCGCGGGAGAGCATGACGCCCGCCTGCCCTCGATGCGCCGCCAGCGCGGCGTCGATGCGCGCGGCCGCCTCCTCCGGCGCGCCGCCGCAGAGATAGAGCGGCACGCCGGGTCTATAGTGGCCGTAGGACAGGCCCGCTCCCCGCGCTCCGGGATCCGCCTCCGCGACGGGGCCGCCGATCACGTGCTCCAGCGCCTCCCGCGTGACGCTGCCGGGCCGCCGGAGCACGGGCACGTCGCCGCACAGGTCGAGCAGTGTGGACTCCAGGCCCACGCTGCAGCAGCCTCCGGAGACGATGGCCGCGATGCGCCCGTACAGATCCTGCTCCACATGGGCTACCGCCGTGGGGCTCGGCCTGCCGGACAAGTTGGCGCTCGGCGCCGCGACGGGCACCTGCGCCAGCTCCAGGAGCCGCAGCGCCACGGGATGGTTGGGCATCCGCACGCCAACGCTGGACCGGCCACCGGTCACGCACGCGGGCAGCGCGCCCTCGCGCAGCGGGAAGATCAGCGTCAAGGGCCCCGGCCAAAACGCGTCCATCAGTTTCTGCGCCGTCTCGGAGACGGCTGTCACCAGCGGCCGCAGCTGCGCGCCGTCGTAAATCAGTATGCTCAGCGGGTTGTCGGCGGGGCGCCCTTTGGCGGCAAATATTTTTTCTACCGCCGCCGCGTCGAGCGCGTTGGCGCCCAACCCGTACACCGTCTCGGTGGGGAAGGCCACTGTCTCCCCCGCCCGCAAAAGCCGCGCCGCCTCCTCCAAGTCGCTGCTCCGCTCCCCGTGCAGCCGCTCTGTCGCGTATCCCGCGTATTCTGCAGCGGGCGGACACGCGCCTTCCTGTTCTGTCTGCTCTATGTTGTTCTCATGGAATCTGTCTCTGCACATGCTGTTCTCCTGTCGCGCGGCACCGGCCGCGCATCTCCCCCTGCAAGTTTTTCCGATTCCCGTCTGGGATGGTCGTTCGGCAAGAGTATTATAGCATATTTCCCAGAATCGGGGCGAACTTTGTTGCGTGCCGGGCGATTTTTTCGCCGCTGCACATCCTCTCCCCTGCCGCGCCCGTCACATCGCCTGGATAAAGCGCTCTTCCTCCTCGGCACGCTCACGCTCCGCGTCCGGGTCGAGATTGCAGATGCGCAGAAGGGTGCTGTACATGAGCCGGATCCCGTTCTGCACGGCCTCGTCCTCCACCGCCTCCGCCTTGTTGTGGCTGATGCCGCCGCGGCACGGCACGAAGAACATGGTGGTGCGGGTAAGCCCCGCCATGTTCATTGCGTCGTGCCCCGCGCCGCTCACCATGTGCAGGAAGGTCAGCTGATTTCCGACACACTGCTCCACGAGGAGCTCGCCCATGTCATCATCCATCTTGACGGGCGTCTCCTGCTCCAGCAGGAAGGACTCCACCTTGAGCCGGCGCACATCCGCAATGCGGTGCAGCTCCTCGTGCAGTTTCGTGACGACCTCCTCGATGACATCCTTGTCGATGCCGCGCACATCCACATAGAGATCCACATAGCCCGGCACAACATTGATGGCCCCGTGCGGCACCTCGCAGCGCCCTACCGTGGCGACAATGCGCTGCCAATCGTACTGCCGCCCCAACTGCTCCACCGCCAGGATGATCTCCGCCGCGCCAGTGAGAGCATCGTTGCGGTTGTGCATGGGACAGGCCCCGGAGTGGGCCGCCGTGCCCTCCACGGTAATGTGCAGGCGGCAGGGCGCCGCGATGTGCTCCACGATGCCGATATCGGTGTGACGCTCTTCCAGCACCGGCCCCTGCTCGATGTGCATTTCGATAAAGCCGAAGGCGTTTTTGATGTAGTTGCGCTCCTGATAGAGATCATCCGGGTTGCCGCCCAGCGAACGGATGGCATCGTAGGCGGAGATGCCGTCCTTGTCGACAAAGCCTTTCAGCTGCTGGCCGGTCAGCTGCCCTGCCAGCAGACGGCTGCCGACGGTGGCGCAGTTAAAGCGGCTCGACTCCTCACAGCGAAAGACGATCAGCGTCACCGTGCGCCGCTGCGGCTGCTCCCGCATCAGGCGCATGGCGTGAAAAGCTGTCATCACGCCCAGAAGGCCATCGTACCTGCCGCCGTCCGGAACGCTGTCCAGATGCGAACCCAGAAGCAGCGGCGGGAACTTGGCGTTGCCGTCCTCGCTTCCGGGACTTGTGATCCACAGATTGCCCGCGCCATCCCAGCGCACGGAAAAGCCTTCCTTCTCCGCCAACTGTGCCAGATAGCCGTGGGCTTCCCGGTCGGCTTCGCTGTAAGCCAAGCGATCCACCCCGCCGTCGTCGTTGGCACCAAAGGCTGCGACGGCGTCAAAGTCCGCCGCAAATTCTTCCCATTGTAACTGCTGCAACGAGAGTCTCTTCATTGTACAAATCCGCCTTTCCGCGAAAGACGCCGGCGAGCCTTGCGCTGCCTGCCGGATTCCCTGCCTTTCGCCATAGTTTTCCTTTTTTTGTTTCTCCGCACAGGTTGGTTCAACCTTCCTGCACCCTTTCCGTTTAAACTCGCTGCCGTTCGTTTCCGGCTTTTCTCCCGCTCCGCGCGGGGAAAGCCTGTGATCGCGCGGACATTCTGCCGGCGAAACGCCTTTGCTGCCGATGTTGTATTGCTATGATAACATATTTTCCCTTTCCGATACAATCCTTATCCTTCGCTCTCGCTGTATAAGCGCACAATTTTTTCTCAGTTGCGCGCACCTGCACGCTCCCGGGATTTGCCCAGGGCATCCGTTCCGGCAGATTGCAATACGGCCGGCAATCGTGTACAATAGAGACAGATGCCAATTCTGTTTCTGCCGGCGCGAGTCTGCTTTTCAGAAGGGAGGACGATGCCGATGCCGGCTTCTCACAAACACCTCCGCAATTTTCAGCGGGTTATGGCCATCCACGATCTCTCCGGCCTGGGGCGCTCCTCGCTGATGGCGGTGACGCCGGTGCTCTCCGTGATGGGGATGCAAGTCTGCCCCGTGCCCACCGCCGTGCTCTCCACGCAGACCAGCGGCTTTTCCGGCTACACCTACGTGGATCTCACGCCGACGATGCCCGCCTATTTGGCGCACTGGAAAACGCTGGGAATGGACTTTGACTGCATCTACAGCGGGTTCCTCGGCGCGGAGGAACAGATCGCCATTCTGGAACAGCTTCTGGATGATTTTGCCGATCCGGAAACGCTGGTGGTCGTGGATCCCGTTCTGGGCGACGACGGCGCGCTCTACGACACCATGGACGCCGCCATGCCGTCCCGCATGGCGCGGCTGATCCGCAGAGCGGATGTGATCACACCCAACCTCACCGAGGTAAAGCTGCTCTTGGGGATGGATGCGCGCGAACCTTTGACGGAGCGCGACCTCCCCCCGCTCCTAGCGCGATTGGCGGAGATGGGCCCCAAAGCAGTGGTCGCGACCGGCATCCCCAAGGCGGACGGCGGCCACACCGTCTGCTGCTATGACACCGCCGCCGACGCACCCTACGCGCAGATAGACTACCGGGCACTGCCGGTACAGTATCCCGGCACCGGCGATATCTTCGCCGCGGTGCTGACCGGCGGACTGCTGCAGGGCCGCACCTTAACACAGAGCGTCGCGCTGGCCTCCGGCTTTATCTCTCAAGCGGTGGCCGACGCCATTGCGGCAGCGGAACCGGTGCGAGACGGGGTGCAGCTGGAGAAGAATCTCTATCGGCTGCTGCCGGAACCGCCGGCGGCAGCCCCGCGGAGGAACACGCCATGACGGAAATCTTGACAAACGACTGGGCGCTCTATCTCAACGGCGAATTCGAAAAAGCGTATTACAAGAAGCTGCGCAGATTTCTCGCCGAGGAGTACCGCAATAAGACCGTCTATCCGGATATGTACGATATCTTCAACGCCCTGCACTACACCGCCTACCGCGATGTCAAGGCGGTCATCCTAGGGCAGGATCCCTACCACGGCCCCGGACAGGCCCACGGGCTGAGTTTTTCCGTGCAGCCCGGCGTCGCCATCCCGCCCTCGCTGATGAATATCTATAAAGAGCTGCACGACGACCTGGGCTGCTACATCCCAAACAACGGCTATCTGAAAAAATGGGCGGACCAGGGGGTGCTGTTGCTGAACACCTCTCTGACGGTGGTCGCCAACCAGGCCAACTCGCATCAGAAGATCGGATGGGAAATCTTTACCGACCGCGTGATCCAGGTGCTCAGCGACCGGGAGGATCCCGTCATCTTTATCCTCTGGGGCCGCAACGCGCGCAGCAAAAAAGCGCTCATCGACACCGCGCGCCACTTCATCATCGAATCGGCGCATCCCAGCCCGCTGTCGGCGCACAACGGATTCTTCGGGAGCAGGCCCTTCAGCCGCACCAACGCGATTCTGGAGCAGCTGCACAAAGACCCCATCGACTGGCAGATTCCCAACATCTGAGCAGCACGGCGGTCTGGGCTTCGGCGCCCCGATTTCAGGAAGGAGACATCGCTATGACACAGGAGGCACAGTCCGACGCGCAGGGGCCGGCCGGCAGACAGACTCCGGCGCGGATAGGCCGACACTTTATCCTGGATGCCCTGGCGGCATGGGACGCCGAGCAGCCTCTGCCCTGCCATATGCCGGGCCACAAGCGCGGAGCGCTGATGCCGCAAGCACTGCGCAGCCTCTGGGGGGATCGCGTCGCGCGGTTCGACGCGACGGAACTGCCCGGACTGGACTCGCTGCACGCGCCTGCGGGCTGCATCGAGCAGAGCCAGCGGCAGGCGGCGGAAATCTTCGGTGCGGGGCGCTGCTTCTACCTGGTGAACGGCACCACGGGAGGGTTGGAGTCGGCGCTGCTCAGCTGCTGCCGGGAAAAGCCCGTGTTCGTGCCGCGCCATGTGCACCGCTCGGTATACTACGGGCTGCTCCTGGCCAGAGCACGGCCCATCTATCTGCCGGTGGAGCTGGATCCGGAGACGGGCCTTCCCCTGGGCGTCTCGGCAGCGACACTGTCTGTCTATCTGGAGCGTTATCCGGATTGTCGGCATTTGGTGCTGGTGAATCCTACCTTTCAGGGCATCACCGCGGAGTTCGCCGCCTGCGCGGCATTGGCCAAAGCCCACGGACTCACCGTGCTTGTGGACGAAGCGCACGGCGCGCATTTCGGCTTTCATCCGTCACTTCCGGCCTCGGCTCTGGCGGCGGGAGCCGACTTAACGGTGCAGAGCTGGCATAAAATGCTGCCCGTGCTCACCCAGGGCAGCGCCCTCCTGGTGCGCGCGGGCTATGCGGGGCCGGATCCCGCGCCCTTCGTGCACATGCTGCAGACCACATCCCCCTCCTATCTCCTGATGAGCTCCCTGGAGGCGGGCAGCGTCTACATGGCGGAATCCGGCCCTGCAGACATTGCGCGCTCGCTGGAAGCGATCGCGCGCCTTCGGACGCAGCTGGAGGGGCTGCGGACGCTGCGCCTCGTCTGGCGGCCCGAATGGCGGCAGGATCCCTTTAAACTCTATCTGCGCAGCGATCGTCTCACGGGCGCGGAGGTGGACGCCTATCTGCGTCAGAAACACGCGGTCTACTGCGAGTTCGCGGAGGCGGACAGCGTGCTGTTGCTCCTGCCCTTGGCGCTGGATGCGGACTGGTGTGCGCGTCTCCGGCTAGCACTGGCTGACCTGGACGCCTACAGCCTGACGCAGCCGCGCGCATCGCGCCGAATGGCCTGCTTTTACGCTTCGGAACTGCCGGAGGCGCGGTATTCGCTGCAGGAAGCCTTCACCATGCCGCGGGAGCAGATCGCCTGGCGCGATGCCGCCGGCCGCGCAGCAGGCGATTTTATCCTGCGCTATCCGCCCGGTATTCCGGCGCTGGTGCCGGGGGAGGTCCTCTCTCCGCAGATGGCGGAGCTGTGGCGGCAAAGCGGCGGCAGCGACGACGATCCGCTCACGGTGCTGCGAGAGACGTGAATCCGGCACCGGGCGGACAGCCTCGGCAAATATCCCAGGAAAGGAGATGTCCTATGGAACGACACGCGCAACAAGCGCAAGACCAAGCGGCCCGATCCGCATGCCGCACGGTTCCGTCTGCGCACCGCGGCCGTCTGCTTGTGATCGACGGCGTGGACGGCAGCGGCAAAGCCACCCAGACGCAACTGCTCTGGGAAACATTGGCGCAGGCGGGCACGCCGGTGCGCCGGATAAGTTTCCCCGACTACGAGAGCCCCGCATCCGGGCCGCTGCGGATGTACCTAAACGGCGAATTCGGCGGCGATCCGGAGGCGGTCAGCGCCTATGCCGCCTCCGTGCTCTTCGCGGTGGATCGCTTCGCCTCCTTCCGCAAGGACTGGCAGTCCTTCTACGAAGCAGGCGGCATCGTTCTGGCCGATCGCTACGCTACATCCAATCTGATTCACCAGGCGGGCAAACTACCCGCCTCGGAGCGCGGCAAATTCGCGCGCTGGCTGGCCGATCTGGAATACGGGGTCTTCGGCCTGCCCCGCCCCGACGCCGTCCTATTTCTGGACATGCCGCCCCGGCACAGCCGCGCGCTGCTGCGGGCGCGCGGTGAACTGAAACAGGGGCTTGGCCGCGACATCCACGAAGCCGATGAAGCCTACCTGACCCGGGCCTACGAGACCGCCTGCGCCGTGGCAGCGGAGCAGGGCTGGATTCGGATTTCCTGCGCCAAGGGCGACCGCATCCGCACGGTGGAGGAGATCCACCGCGAGATCCTCGCACGCCTGGCGGATATCCCGGCGTTTACAGATGCACTGCAAGCTTTAAAATGCGCTCCGGGCGAGGCTCCCGCAAGATAAAAAAGCAATCTTTTCCTTTTGGCAAATCGGCAAAAGTTCTTTCAGACAGGGGGAAAGCACTATGAGGATGCAAGAAACACTGCAGCAGCAGCGAGAATTTTTTCTCGGCGGGACGACGCTGGACATTGACTGGCGCATCAAGCAGCTGCGCGCGCTGAAAAAAACCATCAAAAAGCACGAGGATGCTCTGATTCAGGCGCTGCACAACGATCTGGGCAAGTCGGAGTTCGAATCCTACACCACCGAGATCTCCATGGTCTACAACGAGATCCAGGCCGCAATCAAGCATCTCCCGCACTGGGCCGAGATCCGCTCCGTGGAGGGCGGCGGACTGAACCAATATCCGGGGCGCCTCCTCTCTTACGCGGAGCCGCTCGGGCTGGTGCTCATCATCGTGCCGTGGAATTACCCGGTGCAGCTGGTCTTCTCCCCGCTGACGGCGGCAATCGCCGCAGGCAACTGCGCGGTCGTCAAGCCCTCGGAGCTGGCGCCACACACCCAACAGGTTGTGCGCAGCATTATCGAAGAGACCTTTTCTCCCGACTACGTGAGCATCTTCTGCGGCGGTGCGGAGATAAGCCAGGCGCTCTTAAAGGAACCGTTCGACCACATCTTTTTTGTCGGCAGTCCGCAGGTGGGCAAGTACATCATGCACGCTGCGGCGGAGCACCTGACCTCTGTGACGCTGGAACTGGGCGGCAAAAATCCCTGCATCGTGGAGGACACCGCAGATCTCAAGATCGCGGCCAAGCGCATCATCTGGGGCAAGTGTCTCAACTGCGGACAAACGTGCGTGGCCCCCGACTATGTGCTTGTGGATCGGCAGCGGAAACCGGAGCTTCTGCAGTATATGCAGCAGTATCTGCACGAATTCTATCCCGGCGATATCTTCGCGAATCCGGACTATCCGCACATCGTCAACGAGTATCATCTGAACCGTCTTCTGGCTCTTTTGGACAGCGGAAACATCGTCTGCGGCGGCAAACACAACCGGGAGCAGCTGCAGCTGGAACCCACCATCCTGGACCATGTGGACCCGGAGAACAGCCCGATCATGCAGGAAGAAATCTTCGGGCCCATCCTCCCGGTCATCCCCTACGATCGGCTGGAAAACGCGATCCGCTACATTCAGAACCGCCCCAAACCGCTGGCGCTCTACCTGTTCACCCGCGATCCCAGCGTGGAGCAGGCGGTGATGTCCGCGGTATCCTTTGGCGGCGGCTGTATCAACGACACGGTGCTGCACACCTCCGGCGCGGGTATCCCCTTCCAGGGCGTCGGCCAGAGCGGCCTGGGCGGCGGCTACCACGGACAAGCCGGATTCGACACCTTCTCTCACCGCAAAGTGGTGTTAAAGCAGGCAAATGAGATTGTGCCGCCCCTTCGCTACGCGCCCTATAAAAAGAAGCTCAAATGGGTGCGCACACTGATCCGGTAGGCCTCGGCAAGGACATCCCGCGCGGAAACCCGTGCGTGAGCATGCCAGCGTCCGCGGCGGCAGCCTTCCGGACGAACACCGCAAGTCTGGCGGGAGCTCGGCGTGCTCACATGGGTTTTCCACAGAGTTATCCACATTATCCACAGACTTATGCACAGAAAAAAGGGCTTACATCGCGCCTTCTCGGATGGGTGTGCATAAGCACCGGCAAATTTATGCACAAATCTCACCAGCCGCCTGTTTCTACAAAAGAGACATGGAGGAATTTGTGTTTGAACAGCAACAAACCGCCCAATCGCAAAAAACGAAGGGCGGTTTGTCCTTTTCTAACAATTTTCCCCTAGCCTAAAAGCATCCGGTCGTTGACCAGTTCGTCGCCGCTGGCGCGCTCGAACATCTTTAACAAGTCCGGCACATCCATGCCCGCTTTCTCCTGCCCGGAAACGTCGATAAGGATCTCCCCGTTGTGCAGCATGATGAGGCGGTTTCCGTAGCGCAGCGCGTCCCGCATATTGTGCGTGATCATCAGCGTCGTCAGGTGCTCCCGCGTGACGATACGCTCCGTCAGTTCCAGCACCTTGGCCGCCGTCTTGGGATCCAGCGCGGCAGTGTGCTCATCCAGAAGCAGCAGATTGGGATCGTTCATCGTCGCCATCAACAGCGTGATCGCCTGCCGCTGCCCGCCGGAGAGCAGGCCCACTTTGGTGGTCAGCCGCGTTTCCAGCCCCAATCCCAACTCCGCCACCATCTCGCGAAACTGCTCCTGCTGCTTGGGCTTGGAACTCCAGGCCAGGCCGGGCACCTTGCCGCGCCTGCTGGCGATGGCCAGATTTTCCGATATCTGCATGTTGGCGGCGGTGCCCATCATCGGATCCTGAAACACGCGGCCGATGTACTTGGCCCGTTTGTGCTCAGGCTGCTTGGTGACGTCCACACCGTCGATGGAGATGGTGCCGCTGTCCACCGGCCAGACACCGGCCACCGCGTTCAGCAGCGTGGACTTGCCCGCCCCGTTGCCGCCGATCACCGTGACGAAATCGCCGGAATCCAGGTGGAGGCTCAGATCCCGCAGCGCCCGCTTTTCGTTGACAGTGCCGGCGTTAAAGGTCTTATTGATTTTCACGATATCCAGCATCGCCAGCACCTCCTCTGCCTTCCTGCTCCTTCTCCTGCTTCTGCGGTTTGATCTTCTTGAGCTTAGACTGGATGAGCGGCATCGCCAGCGCGACAGCTACGATGATCGCCGTCAGGAGTTTCATGTCGTTCTGATTCATGCCCAGCTTGAGCACGACGGCAATGACCATGCGGTAAATGATGGAGCCTCCCACCACAGCCAGCAGCCAATTCATAAAATTGCGTGTTCCAAACAGCACCTCGCCGATGATGACCGAGGCAAGGCCAATCACAATGGTGCCGGTCCCCATGCCCGCGTCGGCAAAGCCCTGGCTCTGCCCCAGGAGTGCCCCTGCCAGCGATACCAGTCCGTTGCTCAACAAAAGTCCCAGAATGATTGTGACGTCGGTGTCCACGCCCTGGGCGCGGATCATCTGCTTGTTGGAGCCGGTGGCGCGAATGGCGGCGCCGATTTCTGTTCCGAAAAACCAGTAGAGCAGCGCAATGATCACGACGACAAAAATCAGTCCGCAGACCAGAATGCTCTGGTTCTTATCTAAGCCAAACTGTTCAAAAAACGTAAACACCGTGTCCATGCGCAAGATGGAGACGTTGGACTTGTCGCCCATCACCCGCAGGTTGATGGAATACAGCCCGATCATCGTCAAAATCCCCGCGAGCAGCGCCGGAATTTTCAGCTTGGTGTGCAGAAGCCCCGTCACCACCCCGGCCAGGGATCCGGCGAGAAAGGCCAAGGCCATGCCTGCCACAGGCGAACCGCCGCCCGCAATCCAGGAGACTGCCACCGCCGCGCCCAGAGGATAACTGCCTTCCACCGTCAGATCGGCGATATCCAGAACCCGAAATGTCAGAAAAACGCCCAGCGCCAGGATCCCCCACAGCAACCCCTGCCAGAGCGTGGACAGCACTAAACTGATCGACATAGAAAAACCCCTTCCGTCCTACAAAATATCCTTCCAAATTGCAAATCTTGCCTTTTTATGATAGCATCCCACGCACATTTTTTCAATCGCACGGGCACAATATTTTTCTCTTTTGCGACAAGAAGTTTCCCTGTTTGCGCCATTCCATCGCCGTTTTGCAAATTCCCGCGCTTTTTTCGCGCATGCGCCCGCCGCCGAGCGTACCAAAAAGGGGGCGGCCATCGCGACGGCGATCCGCTCCCCTTTGGAAAAAGTTGTCCTTGAATCTGGCTTGTCGTTTCTTCGCTGCTCGGCCCTGTGTTTCGCCTCTGCCGGAATCCTCTATCGGGTTTCTCGTCTAGCAGCCAATCATTCCGACTCGCTCTCCATCTCTGTGGTCAGAGTCGCTCTCTCCATCAGGTCCGCCGGCATCTCGATGCCGATCAGCTCGACCGCATCCGGATTGATAATCAGCGACAGATCTTCCTCTTTGGCGCCCTGGATGGGCATCTCCTGCGGGGTCGCCTCGCCCTTCAGGATCTGTGCAGCCATCAGGCCGGCATTGTAGCCGATCTTGTAGTAGTCGATCCCGTACGTCAGCGTGCCGCCGCTCTGCACCATACCGGGCTCCGCGCAAACCGTGACCAATCCGGCAGGATCCGTCACGCTGACCACCTGCGGCATCGCGGATGCCACTTTGTTGTCGGTGGGCAGATAGATCGCGTCCACTTCGCCAACCAGGCTCTGCGCTGCCTGCTGAATGTCGTTGGCGGAGGTGATGGTGCGTTTCTCCACGGTCAATCCCTTCTCCGCGCAGATCGCATCCAGCTGGGCAATCTGAACCTCGGAGTTCTGTTCACTGGAAGTGTAGATGGTGCCGATCACCTTGGCGTCCGGCACAACCTGCAGCAGGAGGTCAATCTGCGTCTCGATAGGCGCCATGTCGTTGGTGCCTGTCACGTTTGTGTTGGGCGCTTCATCGCTCTCCACCAGGCCCGCGTCGGCGTAGCTTGTGATCGCGGTGCCTACGATGGGGATCTCCTCGGTGGCCGAAGCCATCACCTGCGCCGCCGGAGTAGCGATCGCCAGGATCAGATCCACATCATCCGCGATAAACTGCTGGGCGATATCCTGCAGATTGCTCTGCTCGCCCTGTGCGTTCTGCTGATTGATCTCCGCCGTCACGCCGCCGTCCTTCAAGCCGTCCACCATGCCCTGGTTGGCCAGATCGAGCGCCGGATGCTGTACCAGCTGCACCAATCCGACATTGTAAGTCTGTTCTTCGCTGTCCTGCCCGCCGCCGCAGCCGGCCATCAGGCCCATAGACAGGGCCGCGAGGGCCGCTACCGCGACACCCTTCATCCATTTTTTCTTCATGTTTCTCAATCCTTCCGTCCTGCAAATTTTCCGCCGTCGCGGATCTGGCTCTATTGTATGAAATTTCGCAGGGTTTTGCAAGATACAATCTGCGCTTGTACCCTGTTTTTTCATAAAGCCTCCTTTTTTGTCGCATTTTTCGGATCAAAAGCGCGCTCCTCGCGCGGCGGCGCGCTTTTGAAATAAAGATTGACTTTCCCGCATATTCCTGCTATCCTAGGAAAGGACTGTTGCCTCGGACGCGCGGTTCGGCGCCGGAAACCCCGCCATGCGCGCAGCGCGGTAAAACAGACCGTTCGATCCAATACTTCGCTTACGCAGCCTAAGATTCGTACAGCCGTTTTGATTTGCGGCCTATCTTGGGTCATTTTTTTGCGTGACGAACTCTGTCCGCCCCGCAGCGGACGTGTGCTACCGGTGAGGAGGGTATTGCAACTATGGCAGGATTGGTATTATTAGGCGCCCAATGGGGCGACGAGGGAAAAGGAAAAGTAACCGACGTTGTAGCGGAGCAGGCGACGACCGTGGTGCGCTATCAGGGCGGCAACAACGCCGGACACACCGTGGTGGTTGGCGATTCGGAGTTTAAACTGCGGCTGGTTCCCTCCGGCATCCTCTATCCGGGAAAAACCTGCGTGATCGGCAACGGCGTAGTGATCGACCCCAAAGTGCTGTTGGAGGAACTCTCCTATCTGAAGCGCAAGGGCGTGGATACCGGCGGACTCCGGATCAGCCCTCGGGCGCACGTGATCCTGCCGTACCACATCGCCATCGATGCGCTGGAGGAGGCGGCCAAGGGCGAGGGCAAAATCGGCACCACCAAGAACGGCATCGGCCCCTGCTACATGGATAAATACGCCCGCACCGGCATCCGTATCGTCGATCTGCTGGATAAGGAAGTCTTCGCCGAGCTCCTGCAGCGCAACCTCCGGGCTAAAAACGAACTGATCGTCAAAATTTACAGCGGAAGACCTTTCTCTTTTGATGAAATCTACGCACAGTACTGCACCTACGCCGAGCAGCTGCGCCCGTATGTAAGTGATACGTCGGTGCTGGTTTCCGAAGCGCTGGCGCGGGGTGAGAACGTCGTCTTTGAGGGAGCGCAGGGAACGCTCCTGGACGTCGATCACGGAACGTATCCGTACGTAACCAGCTCCAACCCCGTCGCAAGCTACGCCTGTGTAGGCGCGGGCGTAGGCCCCACGCAAATCAAAAATGTGCTCGGGATCATCAAGGCGTACACCACACGCGTGGGCGAGGGGCCCTTCCCCACGGAGCTTTTCGACGCGGCCGGTGAGACGCTGCAGCGCGTCGGCCGCGAGTACGGCACCGTGACGGGACGCACCCGCCGCTGCGGTTGGATCGATATGGTGATGCTCCACTATGCGATCCGTCTGAGCGGGATCAACGAGTTCGCCCTGATGAAACTGGATGTGCTGGATACGCTGCCCACCGTGAAAATTTGCACGCACTATGACCGCAACGGCGAGAAAGTGGAGCATTTTCCCGCCAGCCTGAAGGAACTGGCCGAATGTCGCCCTGTCTATGAGGAACTTCCGGGCTGGCAGACGGATACCAGCGGATGCACCTCGTTCGAGGCGTTGCCGGAAGCCGCGCGGCACTATGTGGAGCGCATCGAGGAACTGACCGGCGTGCCGGTGCGCATCGTGGCCGTAGGCCCAAGGCGCGACCAGACCATTCTCCGCGGCCCCCTGTTTGACTGAGCACGTACAGAGATTCCCGCGCGGCACAAACCCGCGATAAAAGAACCGGCCGATCCTACCCCTTGCGGACAACGCCCGCCGAGAAGAGGATCAGCCGGTTTTTTGTCAGTTTTTCTCTGCTGCGCGGGTTCACAGCAGAACCCCGCGCGAACTCTGTCACGGCTTCCCGCGCTTTGGCGCCCTGGGACGCTCCTTGACGGCGCCCGGCAGAATATTTCCGCGCGCCAGATGCACCGGCGCGATGCGGATATCAAACTCCCGCTGGTAGATGCGCAGCGCCGCCAGCTCCCGCGGGTTGACGATGCTGTAGCACTGCCCGGCCCGCTCGCCGCGCGCACAGCGGCCGGCGCGGTGAAGGTACTCTGTTGGGGAGGCCGGAAAATCCAGATTGATCACGTGGGTGATGGCGGGAATATCCAGGCCGCGCGCGGCCAAATCCGAGGAGACCAGCACGCGGATGCTGCCGCGCCGGAACGCCTCCATCGCTTTCTGCCGTTCCGCCTTGAATACCGTGCTGTGCAGTCCATAGGTCTGCACCTTGTGATAATTGAGCTTGCTCACGAGAAAATCCTGCTCCGGTCCATCGTTCATAAAGATCAGCACGCGGTTGGAAACAGCCTCCAGAGCGTGGAGAAGCTTGCGCAGCTGCTCGAATTTGTCCCGCTGCTCACAGACCAGATAAAAATGCTCGATGTTGGGGTTGATCCGCTGCGACTCCTCCACGCGCACGAGAACCGGATCATGCATCTCCTTTTTCAGGAGCTCCACGGTGTGGTCGGTGGCGGTGGCGGAGAACGCAGCCAGCTGGCGCGTATGCAGCGTACTCTTGAGAATCGCGCGCACCGTCTCCGCGTTGGTGTTGTCCAGCAAATTGTCCGCCTCGTCGAGCACAAGGAACCGGATGGTCTGACAGTTGAGCTTGCGCTTGCGGATAAGGTCCAAAACGCGTCCCGGCGTGCCGATGAGCATCTGCGGTTTTTCCTTTAGGCGGGCGATCTGATTGCGCAGATTGGCCTCGCCGATGACGCTCTGGCAGCGCACGTCCAGACCGCTGTCCCGGATCAGCTGCTGCGCCACATGATAAATCTGCATCACCAGCTCGTGCGTCGGCGCCAGGATGAGCGCCTGCAGCTGGCGCGCGTCCGGTGCGATGCGCAGGAGCAGCGGACACAGGTAGGCAAGTGTCTTGCCGCTGCCGGTGCGGGACTGTCCGATCACATCGCGCCCCGCCAGGAGCAGGGGAATCGTTTTTTTCTGGATTTCGGTAGGCTCCAGGATAGCTTGCCGGGCCAATGCCTGCGTCATCGCGTCGTGGCCGAGCAGCGAATAAAAAGACATGCTTTTCCTCCGTTCAGAATCCTTTCCGCGCCTCACCGCGCGCCCTTGCGGCAGGCCCAGGTGACGCAGGCGGCGCAGTTGTGCCCGCCGTTGCAGAAACTGTTGTGCTCCCCCTGCGGATATTCGGGGGCCTGCCAGCGATCCGACCAGCCCACCATGGCGGTGATGCTCTTGACGGGTTCCATCAGGTTATTCTCGCTGAGGGTGATCGCGCCGCGGCACTGCTCTAAAAAAGAAAAGATCTGCGGCTGTGCTTCGAGCGCCCAGTCCCCATAGCCGGGACTGTACCGCGGCGTAGCGAAGAGTCCGCGGCTGAGCGCCTGGCGCTGCAGTTCTCGGCAGAATGTTTCGGCCAAAAGTTCCACTGCGTGGGATCCGAGGTGATCCGCCACCGCGCTGCGATAGAGTTCCCCTGCCCGGGCCGCGCGCCGCGCCTCGTCGGGCAATGCCGCTCCGATGGTGACCGCGATCACCGTGGCGCGTCTGCACTGGGCGAGCCCCTTGCAGACGTAGCTGCTCTCCACCGTGAGCACGCCGTCGCCCAGCACGAGCACGCCTCCATCGTTGGCGCGGATCGCCTCCTCGCGCCAAAAGAGCCGGGGCGCGACCAATCGCCAAAGTTCGCGCAGGAGCGCCGGATCCTGCGGACTGTCCGCGTGCGCCGCTATAAAGGCATCCGCGTCGAACGGCAAATAGAACCGGCGCAGATCGTGCACGGTGCCCATCAGCGCACCTCCTGCAGAAACTCGTCCATCAGCTTTACCGTCTGGACGGCGTCTCGCCCGAAGCCGTCGGCGCCGGCCTCCTTGGCAAAGTCTTCCGTGATGACCGCGCCCCCCACGATGATCTTCGTATACGGCGCGCGTTCCCGTACCAGACGGATCACGCCGGGAATCTCCTGCATGGTCGTGGTCATAAGCGCGCTGAGGCCCAAAAATTCTGCGTGATTCTCCACCACAGCCTGTACAAAAGCCTCTGCCGGCACATTTTTCCCCAAATCAACCACCCGGTATCCGTGATTCTTCACCATCACCGCCACCATATTCTTGCCGATGTCGTGAATGTCTCCCTTGACCGTGCCGATGACCATGGTGGCCTTCTGAAACCCCTCTCCGCTCGGCAGATACCGCTCCAGGACGTCAAACCCCTGCTGCGACACTTCGGCGCTGCGCATCAGCTGCGGCAGGAAAAAGATACCCTGCTCATACTTTTCGCCCACCTCGTTGAGGCCCGCTACCAGTCCGCCGTTGATGATCTCCATCGGATCGATGCCCTTCTCCAGCAAGGTCTGCACCACGCCGGAGACAGCGCTGCTGCCCTTGACCACCAGCCGCGCCAGCATCTCCGGGCTGGGCGGTTCCTCCTCCGAAGGCGCGGAAACAGGCGGCTCCGCCGCCGTGCTGTTGAAGCGCAGATAATTTTCGGCGCCGGCATCGCGGCCCGCCAAGAGCGAGGCACTCTGCCAGGCGTCCCGCATCCGCTCATCCAGCGGGTTCACGATGGCCAGATCCAGCCCCGCGTCGATGGCCATGGCCAAGAAGGCACTGTTCAGTTTTGGCCGGCTGGGCAGCCCGTGGGACACGTTGCTCACGCCCAGCAACAGATTCACGCCGGGCAGTTCTGCGCGGATGCGCCGCATCGTGCGCAGCGTCTCGGCGGGAGCATGGACATCCGTGCCGGCCGTGAGCACCAGCGCATCCATATAAATGTCCTGCCGCGGAATGCCGCAGTCCTCGCAGGCGCGCACGATCCGCCGCGCGATCTCCAAACGCCCCTCGGCCTCCGCGGGGATGCCATTCTCATCCAACGTCAGCGCCACCACCGCCGCGCCGTAGCGCTTGACCAGCGGCAGAACCTCCCGCAAACGCGCCGGCTCCCCGTTCACAGAATTGACCAGCGCCTTGCCCTGATACTGCTTCAGCCCGCGCTCCAGTGCCGCAGGATTCGTGGAGTCAAGGCAGAGCGGGACATCCACACACTGCTGCAAAACCGTCAGGGCATCGGCCATGGTCTGCGCCTCGTCCACCCCGTGGACACCGACATTCACATCCAGCACATGCGCGCCCGCCACGACCTGCTGTTCCGCCTCTCGCTCCAGCACCGTGAGTTCGCCCTCCCTCAGGCTCTGGGCAAGCTTTTTGCGAGCGGTGGGATTGATGCGCTCTCCCAGCAGCTTGGGCAGTGTGCCGCCGCCCACTTCCAGCACCTGCTCCCGCGATGCCAGCCGGCCCATGGGTGCGACCTGCCTCGGCCGGGGCGCGTAGTCCGCGACGGCCGCCCGCAGCGCGCGGATGTGCTCCGGCGTGGTGCCGCAGCAGCCACCGAGAAACAGCACCTGATGCGGGAGGAATCGCCGCATCGCCGCGGCGAACGCATCCGCATCCAAAGGATAGTGCACGGTCCCCTCCAGCAGCTGGGGCAGCCCGGCGTTCGGCTCCACTAGAATCGGCAGTTCCGTACAGCGCGCCAGCTCCGCCGCCACCTGCTCCAGCTCCTCCGGCCCGCCGGAACAGTTGCAGCCGACGGCCGCCGCGCCCATGGCCTCGGCCACGACAGCGGCTACCGCCGGGCGCACGCCGGTCAGTGTACGGCCCGCTGTGTAGGTCATGCTGCAGAGCACGGGAATCCGGCGTGCGCCCGCGTCCAGGCAGGCCAAGAGCGCGGCTCGCAGCTCGCCCAGGTCGCTGAACGTCTCCAGCAGAAAGTAATCCGGCTCCGCGGCGACCAGGGCTCGCGCCTGCGCAAAAAAGACAGCATACATCTCGTCGAAGGAGACGTCGCCCACCGGGCTTACAAAGCGCCCCGTCGGTCCGAGACAGGCTGCCACCTGTCCGTGCCCCGCACGCAGGCATGCCTGCTTTGCTATCTCCACCGCGCGGCGGTTGATCTCCGTCGCCTGCGCGTGCAGCCCGTACTCGCTCAGCTTGACGCTGCTGCCGCCAAAACTGTTGCTGAGCACGACATCCGCTCCGGCCTGCAGATATTCCAGATGGATCTCCTCCACCAGCTGCGGCCGTGTCAGGTTGAGCCGCTCCGGACACTCCCCCGGGGCAAGGCCGCGCTGCTGCAGCATGGTTCCCATCGCGCCGTCCAGGAGGATCGCGCGATCCGCTTGAATTCCGGCCGGACTTCCTGCACCGCGGCTGCTCATACCCTCTCCTCCGTTTCCTTGCTCAAGCTCTCGAGATCATACGGTGTCTCCTGATAAACATAGTAGTTGAGCCAGTTTGCGAACAGCAGGTTGCCGTGCGCGCGCCAGCGCACCAGCGGCTCCTTGTCCGGGTCATCGTCTCGGTAATAATTCTTTGGAATGGCGATGGCCTTGCCCTGGCTGATGTCACGGCGATACTCCGCATCCAGCGTCAGCGGGTCGTACTCGCAGTGCCCGGAGACAAAAACCTTGCGCCCGTCCGTGGAGGTCACCAGATAGACCCCCGCCTCCTCGGAAGTGGCAATGATCTCCAGCTCTTTCACCTTGGCGACATCCTCGGCGCGGAACTCCGTATGGCGGGAGTGCGGCGCGTAAAAGAGATCATCAAATCCGCGCACGATGGGCCGCCTGCACTGTACCGTGTGGGGAAAAACGCCAAAGCACTTCTCCGCCAGAGCATGCTTGGGCACACCGTAGTAGTGGTACAGGGCCGCCTGCGCGCCCCAGCAGATGAACATACTGGAAAAAACGTTCCGATCGGCGAAATCCAGAATCCGCTTCAGTTCCTCCCAGTAGTTGACGTCCTGAAACGGAAGATGCTCCACCGGCGCGCCGGTGACGATCATGCCGTCATATTTGCTGCCGCGGATATCCTGAAAATCCTTGTAGAAGGTCTGCAGATGCTCCTCAGACACATTTTTGCTGACATGGCTGGCCATGCGGATGAGGTCGACCTCAACCTGCAGGGCGGTGTTGCTGATGAGCCGCAGCAGCTGTGTCTCTGTGACAATCTTGGTTGGCATCAGATTGACGATGGCCAGCCGCAGCGGCCGGATGTCCTGTGTCTGCGCGCGCTGTTCGTGCATGACAAAGATCTGTTCTCGGGTCAGTACTTCGGTTGCCGGCAATGCCGGCGGAATAATCACAGGCATTCAAAATTCCTCCTTGTGCGCGATGCGCGAAAAAGCATTCTCCCTGCACGGGACGATCCATCCGTTTGCGCAGGAAACGAGCAGGCCGGGTCTGACAAAAACTCAGCCGGATATATAGAAAGAGCCATTTTTCGATAGAAAATGGCTCTTGGCTGTCCGCGCAATACCATTATCTATCAGACGAACGCATGCCTGGCAAACGCGCGTCTGCAGGATTTGGCACATTGCCAGCATGGCTGGCTGTTGCCGGGCTTCATCGGGCCAGTCCCTCCGCCGCTCTTGATAATAGCAAGTCGTTATTCTGTTTTGGAGCCGGCACTCAGCCCCGCGACTTCCATTTCGGCACGATGGGCAGCGCCTCATATTCCTCGCGCGTCATACCCAAGATCCACTGATCGATGTAAGTTCCGTCGATAAAGGTGTGCCGGCGCAGTTTGCCTTCCGCCGTGAAGCCGAAGGAAAGCGCTGACCGCAAACCCAGCCGGTTGTTGTCGTTCACTTTGCAGTAGCATTTCTCGAAGCCATAGTGATAGAAAACCACCTCGGCCAAGACAATCATCAGATCCACGCCAAAGCCGGCCAGCCGGTTCTTCTCGTCCGCAATGCCCAGGGCGATCTCCGCATGGCCGTTTTGACGGTCGATATCTTTGATGGACGCGATGCCGATGGCCTCGCCGTTCCGTTTGTTCCGCACCAGAAAGTCGACCCGGTCCGCGCTCGGATCCGTGACGTCCTTCATTTTGCTGATCTCTTCTTCGATCATGTCCAGGGAGACGCTCAAGTAACTGTCGTACCAGTGGCGGAATTTTTTATCCATGAAGCATCTTTGGAAATAGGATGCGTCCTCTTTGGTCGGTTTTTGCAGCACGATTTTTCTGCCGGTAAACATTCCTGCACCTCCTCCAACTTAGCATCGTATTGTGAAAACGCTTGAAAATTTTTTGACGATCCTCTGCACCTTTTTATTTTATCCCACAATGCGCGTGAGGTCAACTGTTTTACAGCGCGCGCGTCAGGCAAACCTATTTCTTTTTTTTTATATTTTTTATGAAACGCTTCCGGGAAAGATCGCCGCTTGGGCCGCGCTCCCTCCGTCATGTCTTTCCGCCTTCTCCCGGAGCCCCGTCTGTCCGCGCATCTTTCTCCTGCGCGACACCGCTTTCGCCCGCACGCCCCTCTGCGGTTCCAACCGAGAATTCCCTTTTCGGCAAGCGGATCACGACCTCCAGATACTCCTCGTTCTCGCGCTCGGTGACCTCCGCCGGCATCCCGGCTTCCTGGATGGTTTTGACGGTGTCCCGGATGGTGTTGACAAAAATTTTCATATCCTTGATGGCCTTGAACATCTTTTTTTTCTTTTGCGCGCGGATGTTTTGCTCCTCGGCACTCCGCATCTGCTCGACCAGTTCTTCCGTCTGCCGCACATTGAGATTATTTTTATAGATGCGATCCAGCACCTCCAGCTGCTGCGCCTCATCCTTCAGTTTGAGCAGCGCGCGCACATGCCGCTCCGTGATGACATCCACGGAGATTTCCCGCCGCACGCGCTCGGAGACCTGCAGCAGGCGCAGTTTGTTCGCAACTGCCGGCTGGCTCTTGCCGACCCGGCGGGCAACTTCTTCCTGCGTGATCTGAAAATCCCGCATCAGCTTCGCGTAGCCCTCCGCTTCCTCAAAGTAATTGAGATCCGCCCGCTGCAGATTCTCGACAAGCGCCATCTCCGCCGCTTCCCGATCGCTGACCTGCCGCACCAGCGCGGGAATCGTCAGGCGCCCCGCAAGCTGGCTGGCGCGAAAGCGGCGCTCCCCGCTCACCAGCTGATAAGCGCCGTCCACCGCCCGCACAGTAATGGGCTGCAGCACGCCGTAGGCGCGGATGGAAGCGGCCAACTCCTCCAGCTGCGCCGGGTCAAACCGCGTCCTGGGCTGAAACGGATTCGGCTCGATCGCCTCCATCGGCAGTTCCAGGACCATTTCCCCGTAGTTCTGATCGTTCCGATTTTCCAACGCATCCATACGCTTTCCCTCCGAGATGCTTCCTGTCCCCTCACAGCAATGTTTGCCCGGCGCGCTCCGTCAGAGCGGATTTTTTTGCGGTCTTCCCGCCTGACGAGGATACGGTTCGGGTGTCGCGGACACTTTTTCGATCAACGCTAGGCTGCGCGTATAAAGTCCGCTGCGCAGAGAAAATGTCTGTATTTCACGCACACGCCCGCCGAGAAGTTGCAGCGCCGTCCTGCTCTCTTCCAACTCACGGGAGACATCCGGTCCCTTCATGGCGATAAACAGTCCGCCCCGCTTTACAAACGGCAGACAAAGCTCCAAGAGCACGGGCAGCCGCGCCACAGCACGCGCGGTGACGATGTCATACCGCTCCCGATACCGCTCCCTGCGTCCAAAGTCCTCGGCGCGGCCATGGAGAATCTCCACGCCCCGCAATCCCAGTGCCGCGCAGAGCGCCTGCAAAAAACCGATGCGCTTCTGCAGCGAATCCAAAAGCGTGAGCCTGAGGGACGGCTCCAGTATTTTTAACGGCACGCCCGGAAATCCCGCACCGGTTCCCACATCGAGCAGAGTTTTTCCGCCAATTTCCGGCACCGCGCGCAAAATCGCAGCGGAGTCCACAAAGTGTTTGTAGACCGCCTCCTCCGGATCCTCAATCGCCGTCAGGTTCATCCGCCGGTTCCACGCAAACAGCATCGCAAGATAGCTCACAAACTGATCCAGCTGTCCTTCCCCGAGCGAAAAACCCTCTCCGGCAAAAGCGCCCCGCACCGTCTCTCGGAGCGGGAAAGCCGCGTCCGAAACGCCTTCCCCGCAAAACGCGGTCTCGATCCCCTTCTCCCCGCTCATGTAGCGCTCCCCTCCTGCCTGCGCCGCTGCTCCAGATAGATCAGCAGCACGGAGATATCCGCGGGCGATACGCCGGAAATGCGCGATGCCTGCCCGACCGAAACCGGTTTCACCGCATCCAGTTTCTGCCGCGCTTCCTTGCGCAGCCCGTGAATGGAACTGTAATCGATATCCGCCGACAGGCGTCGATTCTCTAACTTTTCCATGCGCGCCACCTGTTCCATCTGAAGCTTGATGTAGCCCTCATATTTGATCTGTATCTCCACCTGCCGCTGCACCGCAGGGGCGAGCGAAGGATCCCCCAGCCCCGCGGCGAGGAGATCCGCATAGGTCACTTGTGGACGTCTCAACAGCTCCAGAGCGGGGATGCCCTGTTTGAGCGGTGTGCTCTGCCGTGCGGACAGAATCTCTTGCAGCACCTCCGACGCGGGAGATGCCGTCACACTGCGAAGCCGTTTGATCTCCGTCTCGACGGCGCTTTTCTTGGCGCGGAACGAGGCATAGCGCGCATCGTCCACCAGACCGACCTGCCGCCCGATCTCCGTCAGCCGCAAATCGGCGTTGTCCTGCCGCAGGAGCAGGCGGTACTCTGCCCGTGAGGTGAGCATGCGGTAGGGTTCGTTGGTGCCCTTGGTGACCAGATCATCGATCAGCACGCCGATATACGCCTCATACCGCTTTAAGATCAACGGCTCCCGCCCGCGCAGTTTCAGGCTGGCGTTGATACCGGCCATCAGTCCCTGCGCGGCGGCCTCCTCATAACCGGACGTGCCGTTGATCTGTCCTGCCGTGAAAAGATTCTCGATCCTTTTGGTCTCCAGCGAAGGCTTCAGCTGCAGCGGATCGATGCAGTCGTACTCGATGGCATAGGCGGGACGCATCATCTCCACATGTTCCAGCCCGGGAATGGTGCGAATCATCTGCAGCTGCACTTCCTCAGGCAGACTCGAAGAGAGCCCCTGTACATACATCTCCTGGGTATCGCGTCCTTCCGGCTCGATAAACAACTGGTGGCGGCTTTTGTCGGAAAAGCGCACCACTTTATCCTCGATGGAGGGACAGTACCGCGGTCCCGTCCCCTCGATAAAGCCGCTGAAAAGCGGCGAACGCTGCAGATTCTCCCGGATGATGCGGTGTGTCTCCTCGTTTGTGTAGGTGAGCCAGCAGGGTTCCGGCGCATCCGCACCCGGTGCGGAGCTGAAACTATGCGCAGGCTGTTCCGTCCCCGTATCTTGCGCCTCCGTCAGAAACGAAAAGCAGAGACCTGTCTCGCCGTCCTGCCGCTCCATCTTGCTGAAATCCACGGTGCGCCGATCCACCCGCGCCGGCGTACCCGTCTTGAAACGCACGATACGAAAGCCGAGATCCTGCAGATTGCCGGAGAGCAGCTTCGCGGAGCGCTGGCCGTTTGGGCCGCACGCTTCAGAATACTCGCCGATGATGATGCGCCCTCTGAGATAGGTTCCGGTGGCCAGAATCACCGCAGACGCCAGATACATAGCACCCGTCTGCCCGATCACACCTTTCACCGCTCCATCTTCCACCACCAGACTGTCCACAAGCATCTGCTTGACGGACAAATTCTGTTGATGCTGCAGCGTCCGCGTCATCTCCAGCTGATAGCGGTATTTGTCTGCCTGCGCCCGCAGCGCGTGTACAGCGGGCCCCTTGGCGGTGTTCAGCATCCGCACCTGGATCTGCGTCCGATCAATGTTGCGCCCCATCTCGCCGCCCAAGGCGTCGATCTCCCGCACCAGATGGCTCTTAGCCGGACCGCCGATGGACGGATTGCACGGCATAAATGCGATATTGCCCATATCCACCGTCACGATCAGTGTCCTGTGTCCCAGACGGGCGGCCGCCAGCGCCGCCTCACAGCCGGCATGCCCCGCACCCACCACGATCACATCATAGCGGTCGGCAAAATATACAGTTGGCAAATCCTCCACCTCACTTCCGGGACAAGGTGACATCCATTTTCCTATTATATATAAAATTATTTTATTAAAAATATTAAATACGCGAATTTTTTGGAAATATCCTCATTTTCCAAGACAGAACTTGGAGAATATCTGATCCAACAGGTCTTCCTCCACGGTATCCCCTGTGATACAGCCCAGCTTTTCCCAGGCGCTCTGCAGGTCGATCACCAGAAAATCAGAGGGTACACCCGCCTCAATTCCGGATAAGAACCCTTCCAGATGCGCCTCCGCCTCCTTCAGCGCCTGAATATGTCTCGCGTTTGTCACAAGAATCTCGTCCCCGGTCTCCAGCACGCCCGTGAAAAATAACTGCTTGACAGCCTGCTCCAATCGCGGGATGCCCTCCCCCGTCCGCGCAGAAATCAGAAACATTTTTTCTCTGAAAGTTTCCTCTTTTTCGGAACCGTCTGCTTCTGTATTTTTTTGTCCGACAACGGCCGCGATCTGCTGCTCCCACTGTCGGAGCCGCACATCGGAGATGCCCAGGTCCGCCTTGTTTAACAGATAGAGCACCTCCTTTTCCCGTAAACCGCGCAGGATTTCCGCGTCCTCTTCTGTCGGCGGGAAGGTGCCGTCCGCGACAAACAGCACCAGATCGGCGCGCTTCAACAGCTGCCCGGTCCGTTCCACGCCGATCTGCTCCACCGGGTTATCCGTTTCGCGAAGACCCGCTGTATCCGTGATGCGGAGCAGAATCCCGTCCAGGCTCATCTGTACTTCGATCGCGTCGCGCGTCGTACCCGGAATATCCGTGACAATGGCGCGCTCCTGCCCGGCAAGTGCATTCAGCAGGCTCGACTTTCCCACATTGGGACGGCCCGCGATCACCACTTCCAGACCGTCGCGAACCAGTTTCCCCTGCTCGGCACGCGCCAGCGCCTCCCGGATCGTTTGCCGGATCGAAGCCGCGCGCGCCGCCTGCTCCGCGACGTCCAAACGCTCGATATCGTCGTCCGGATAATCGATGTCCGCCTGAAGGAAGGCAATCAATTCCATCAGTTCGGCTCGAAGATCCCGGATCATAGCGGACAGCGCGCCTTCCAACTGTGACAGCGCCAGGTGCGCGCCCCGCTCGCACTTGGCCTGCACAAGATCCATAATCGACTCCGCCTGCGCCAAATCCAGCCGGCCGTGCAGAAAGGCGCGTTTGCTGAACTCGCCGCGATCCGCCGGGCGCGCCCCCAAAGAGAACGCGAGTTCCAGTACCTCGCGCAGCACCACCATGCCGCCGTGACACTGGATCTCCGCCACATCCTCCCCCGTAAAGCTGTGCGGGGCACGCATCAGCAAAAACAGCGCCTCATCGATCTTCTGCGCCGTTTGGACGTTGTAAACGTATCCGTAATGAACGGTATGGCTTGCCGCTGTGCGCAGGGCATCTTTTCCGCGGTACATTTGCGCCGCGATCTCAATCGCCTGCGGTCCGCTCAAGCGGATGATGCCTACACCGCTCTCGCCAACCGGCGTCGCCAGCGCCGCGATGGTATCTTCCATTTGCAATTTGTGTCCTCCCCTGTTTTTTCCGGGCATTTTTTAAAAAGCAACTCTATTTTATCATACTCCGGGAAAAAAGAAAACGAAACGACAACAATGCGGGAGATCCTTTTCCTTTTTCAGCACAGAAAATGGGCGGGACCGTTCTCCTCGATCCTGCCCATCCACACTTCCCGTTGACACGAGAACCCCCGCCGCTCTTTTTCGAACTCAATGAATCTCCCTGCGGTCGCGATTCTTGCCGCCCTGTTCCCTCGTGTTCTCCTCAGGCACAATCACAACCTTTCGATAGGGTTCCTCGCCCTCGCTGTAGGTAGTGACGCGATGGTCATTCTGAAGCGCCATGTGGATGATGCGCCGCTCCTGCGGGTTCATCGGCTCCAGAACCACCTTCTGCCCTGTCCGTTTCGCCTTGGCGGCAAGTTTCCGGCTGAGCGCAATCAGCGTTTCTTCCCGCTTAGCGCGATAATTCTCCACATCGATAATGCCTTTCACCTTCGGCATATTCTTCTCATTGATCACCAGATTGAGCAAAAACTGCAGCGCATCCAATGTATCGCCGCGGCGACCGATCAAAATACCCAGATTCTCTCCCTTCAGGTCAAAGAGCAAGTACCCGCTCTTCTCCTGCGTCTCTATTTTTACATCCAGCTTCATTTCCAAAAAGATTTTTTGCAGAAACGCTTTTCCTTTTTCAGCGGCGCATTCCAGCGCATCCTGCCTGTCAACCGCTTTCTGCACGGTTTCTTCGGCCGCCTCTTTCGAATTTTCCTTCCGCGAGACTTCTTGCGCTCCGGAGACCGCATCTGTAACCGCAATTTTCTCAGCGGTTTCCTGCCCTGTCTCCTTCTTTTCCATCGTCTCGGCTTCGCTTTCCGCGGAATTGTCCTTTGCAGCCTGGGAGAAATGCTCGGAATCTTTCCGCATCCGATCGTCTGTTTCCCTATCAGCCATCCGCGCTGCCTGAGAATCTTGCTGCTCCGCTGCTCCCGCCTGATCCGCGGCCATTGTCTCTTCAGTCTCTCTCTGCGGTTCCGCAGAACTGTTTTTGGAAGATAAGGTCGCTTTTTTTGACTCAAACTTCGGCAGAAATTCTTTTTCCTCCTCCCGTTCTTCCTTGATGCAGGCGATGATATCCTTTAATTCCTCCACCATCTTCTTGCGGACGCGTACCACTGCGTCCCTCTGTCCGAAACCTAAAAATCCTTTGGATGGCTGCGTGATCACTTCATACTCGATATCATCCCTGGTCAGCATCATCTCATTGAGCGCCTTTTCCAGCGCCTCCTCAATGGTTTTTGCAGTATATTCTTTCCCGGACATGAACCTCACCCCTTTGTCCTTCACAGCCTATCGGTCAGAATCGTGCATCCTCCATTTATTTTTCAGACTTTTTTCTCGTTTCTTTTCCATCCGCAACTTCTGCAGCCTTTTTTTTGACAACCTTTTTTGCGGTTTTCTCCTGTTTTTCGTCTGTTTTCACAGATTTCACCTGGTTTGAGCCGGATGGATCAGGCTGTGGCGGATTTTCTCCGGTTTCGTCGGAAACCGCAGGCTGCAACGAAACCGTGCCGGCGGAACTTGGCTTTTTCTTTTTCTTGCCCTTTCCGTCCGCCTCTTTCTTGGCGAGCATTTTGGCTTTTTTCTCCTCGATGCGGCGCTCCTTTTCCTCCTCTTCTCTGGCCTGTCTGGCAGCAATTTCCTTGGCTTTCTTCCGATTCATAAAGAACTGCTGAATAATGCTCAGGATGCTGAAGAAAGACCAGTACAGGCACAATCCTGCCGGCATCGACCAGCAGACAAACAGCATCATTGCAGGCATGAGAAAAAGCATGATTTTCATGGTGCTGTTCTGCGCAGAGTTTGCGGTTCCTACCATGGAGAGTTTCTGTTGAATAAACATCGTCACAGCGACAGAAATCGGTAAAATGTAAAGCGGATCTGCTTCTCCCAGGTTCGGCACCCAGAAAAATCTTGCATGTTCCAGCGGGATAAATGGATATTCCCGCAGAGCCATATAGAGTCCGATCAGGATAGGAAACTGAATCAAAAGCGGAAGACACCCTGCCATCGGCTTGATGTCATACTCCTTGTAGAGTTTCATGACCTCCTGATTCATTTTTTCCGGATTGTTTGCGTAGCGCTTTTGCAGGTATTCCAATTTTGGCTGAATTTCCTGCATATTCATCGTCGATTTCATCTGTTTCCGCATCAGCGGATACAGAAGGAGTTTGATGATGATGGAAATAAGGATGATTGCAAGCGCATAGCTGGGAAATCCCACCATTACAGTTAAATGATAAAGAAATGTGATGATATAACTGATCACATCTGCAACCGGCTGTAAAAATGAATACATACGGAGCCTGTTTTTCTGTTGCATCTATTCTCAAGGAATCTTTCTCATGCGTGCCAAACCGCCCCGCGCAGTCCATGTTTGAAATAGATGCGAGAAATACAAGCGCTTCACCTCCTCGATCGATTGGATTGATTTTTTATTTCACCGGATCGTAGCCGCCTGGATGGAACGGATGACATTTGCAGATCCGCTTGATTGCCATCCATCCTCCTTTGACAGCGCCGTATTTTGTAATCGCTTCATAGGCATACTGCGAACAGGTCGGAATAAATCGGCAAGTCGGTCCCATCTTTAATGGCGATAAAAAATTTTGATAATACATGATGAGAAATAACAGCACCTGCTTGGGGATATCTTTCAAAAAAGAAAAGATTTTTGTTTTTCCTTGCTCCAAGCGCTGCGCTTGATCGATCTGTTTCGTACTTTCAGAATCCATTGTTCTCACTTCTTTACAAGACGCTCTGCACGGCTCTTCCGTACACTGTCTCTTTTCTACGATAGTTTCTGCACCATCCTATACATTTACACGTTTTCCCGCCGTCATCCCCGCGTCGGCGGTTTCTTCCGAAAAAGAATCCATCCAAAGATTTGCCTTTTGCAAAAGATATTTTACACTTTTTTCTAATTCTTGATAATCCGCCTCCGGGATAGCTGTCCGCGCCAAAAAAATCAGATCATAGCCCGCCCGGATATGAGATAAATGGACACGGACAATTTCCCGCATTCTTCGCTTGCAGAGATTTCGCACATGGGCTTTTCCGATTTTTTTAGAAACAGAAAAACCGATCCGCAAACCATCGCTCGGACGACGCTTAAAATAGAGTACGAGATATTTGCAGGATACAGATTTTCCACTGCGGTAAATTCGCCGAAAATCTGCATTCTTGCGCAACCGATATTGCTTTTTCAGCATGAAACAACCTCCAAAAATACGCCATATAAGACAAAAAGACCTTTTCCTTATGAGATAAAAAAGGCCTTTTCCTTAAGAGCTGTATTTCCGAAAGATCAAGCGCTTAATCTCTTTCTCCCTTTTGCTCTTCTTCTCTTTAAAACATTTCTGCCGTTGGCGCTCAGCATTCTTCTGCGAAAACCGTGTACCCGCTTGTGCTTTCTATTTTTTGGTTGATAGGTTCTCTTCACCGCACAACACCTCCTTTTTCCCTTCTGACACGATCTCAGTTGCGAGTATTGTGAAACGCAAGACCAACCATCGACACGCCCGACACGCCGTGCGTTGTGTTTCTCACCGATGCGAGGGACTTACAGTAGGATATTATACGGTATCAAAATAGCGCGGTCAAGTACCAACCGCTTTTTTTTCCGATTT
>CAZSHM010000014.1:0-33401 GCA_964606855.1 uncultured Peptococcaceae bacterium | reverse complement strand
CGGATTATACGAGGAGGAGCGGGAAACTCGCGAAGACCGGCGAGATTCCCGCTCTATTTTTACGGTACGTCTTTTTTCAGCACGTTGGAATCGTGGATCTCCCAGACCTTCTCCTGATCAAACAAGGTTACCAGGACAGCTTCGACCTCCTTCTGCCGCGACCGCAGAAACGGGGCCGGAATGCCCTTCTCCAGACATTGCCGAATTGTCTGACGGGCGGCTTCCTCCGTCCTCCCGTAGACTTTCCTCTGCCGGTCGGCGTTCTGTCAGAAGCGAACGTACTGATCCACGATATCGTTTCCGCCGCCGCGCAGCACCTTGACGCGCACCCCCACGCTGCCCTCTCTCGTATTTTATTGTAGCAAAACCTGCTGGAGAATGCGAGGCATATGGAAGGGTCTGCGGAAGGGCGTACGCAGTGCAGGGAATCGTCTGCCCGAGTTGCGGATGCAAAACTTGACAAGGCCTTTTATGCACGGTACAATGAATTTGTTTCCAGAAGGAAGTAGATCGGGAGCGCAGCGGCGTTTCCGGCGGCGGCAGGAATGCGTGCCAGGGGCATTTGCCGCGCGAAAAGGATCTCGGAGGCAAAGACGGGCGGGAGCACGGCTGCGGCCGAGTTGGGTATGTCGGATACAGGTGTGCCAGAAGGTGCATATCTTTTCTGAAGAAAAGGTGTGTTTCTGTTTTGTCCGTGCAGCCATTGTGTGCGCAATGCAGCACGGCAATCTTTGTGAGGAGGGAGACAACAGTGGGCTGTTTTTTAGTACCTGCAGCAGAAGCGGTGATTGCGACCGTTGCAACGAAAGTGGTGGAGAAGAAAGAACAGAAGGCAGTCTCGTCTGAGGTGCAGTTGAAGGATGGCACGGTGGCAGAGCGCCTACCGTTTTCCAGAAAACTGCGCTGGCTTTCCAATCTTCTCTGGGGAGGAACGGTGCTCTTGGTGTTTGAACACCTGTGGCATGGAGAGATCGTGCCGTGGGCTCCGTTTTTGACGGCGGCGGGCAGCCCGCAGGCGCTCGCGGTGCTTTTGCAGGAGATGGCGACAGTAGGCGTAGGGATGGCGGTTCTGGTAACGGCGGTTTGGGTTGGCATGGTGGTCATCACTTCGGTGCTGGAGAAACGCGCGCTGAAGGAGCCGGAGCCGGTACAGGAGTAGCGGTATGACACTTTTAGTGACGGTGTTTGCTGCCGTGATCGTCACAGCGCTCTGGTATAAGAACGCGCCGCAAAGCCAGATGAAACTGGGGATTCTATGCTGGCTCTACTGGGGTGCGTCCCTGATGTGGCTGGTGGACGCGGTTTTTTCCTATTTGGAGTTACATGCGGCATACTTCACGCCCACGCCGCTGGAGATGCTCAATGATCTGTATCTCGGGTTATCCGTGGTGGCACTGGGGCTGGTGATCTGGCTGGTCGTGCTGTTGGTGCAGGATCCGAAGGGTGTGGTGCGGGCGGCGCTCTTCCGGAAGAAGGAGTAACTCTGAGCGCCAAGGAGCTTCCCCACTCCGGCGGGGAAGCTCCTTTTTCGCTCGCACAGGGTGGCTTCGCACAAAAACGCGAAGCCACTTTTTTTCATCCATTCTTTCCTCATGACATCCGGCCTGGCCTGTCCGCCGGCGCCGCCCGCATCATAGGGGGGGCGAACATGGCTGCGTTTTTTGCCGGCATATACTCCGTTTCTGCAGGATTTTCCTCATTATGGATGCGTTTTTCCTCGGCCAATTCATCAGAATCCTCTAATTTTACAAATGGATGGTACTGTCATACGATCGCATCGTCCCGGCGCGGCGGGCTCTAATGAAAACTCTGGAGCGCGACTCTCTGGAATTCCTTTTCCTTCTGCGTGAGAGAATGTCTGCGCGGAGAGACCAGATACAACTTCCATTTCAGATCGCAGCCGTGCAATTTCTTCAGCACGACATTCGGATCGTGGATGGTCTCCGCATAGAAGTCCAGAATTTGGCCGATATGCGCCGTATCCTGTTTCACGACGTTATGCGCATACGTCTGCGATCCGGAAACAATATCAAAATCTGCCTTGAAGCCGTACTGCCTGCATAAGGCGGAAAATTCATGGTAGATTTTCGTATCTTTATCCGGGAAGATCAGAGGCTGGTCCCTGAAATCCGTAATTTCCAGAAACGGTTTCTCCGCCAGAGGATGGCGGAGGTTCATGATATAGAAATAGTCCCGTGTCATAAGCAGCTTTGCCCGGTATTTTCGCTCGTCGATCGGGCCGCAGACAAACCCTAAAAAGCATTGCCCACTATCGAGGTAGGATTCGCAGACACGACCGGATCCAACGGCAAGTTCGATTGCAAAATCGCTGCGCTTGTTCCGCAGGATCTCCTGCAAAGGGAGCGGCAGGATGCCGAGAATTTCCGTGCTGATGGCGATGTGCAGGATCTCGTTCTGCTTATATTTTTTTTGAAAGTGTTCTGTGCACTCGTCAGAAATCGCAAGAATCCGGCTTGCTTTTTCGTACAGATAGATGCCCTCCTCGGTCGGCGTCACAGAATGATGCTCGCGGAGAAATAGCGGGCAGCCCAATTCATCCTCGAGCCGTTTCATCGACATGGATAATCCCTGCTGAGAGATATACAACTGCTCGGCTGCTGCGGAAAAACTCCCCACCTGGAATACCTTCACAAAATAGGACAGCTGCTTCAGTTCCATACGCTCACCCCCCGAAAGAAACCTGGATGGACTCCCGTGCCCGCAGACTTATTCTATCACAAATACTTGTAAATGACCATAGCAGCAGTTGTTTTACATCCTGCGGATGGCCTGTTATATTGAAAGGGAGAAGGCGCGGCGTCTGCACTGCAAGCGTTCACGCGGGAAGGGGGATTTCGGTTTTGATCATTACCAAGGTGGATGTCCTGCAGATCAAGACGGTGTCGCCGGGATGGCAGCCCGTGATTTGCAGAGTGCATACCGACGAGGGCATTTACGGAGACGGAGAAGCGTGTCTTGCATTTGGAACTGGTTCATCCGCGGCATTCGGAATGTTGAAGGATCTGGCCGCAAAAATTATCGGACGGAATCCGATGGAGAACGAAACGATCTGGCAGATTCTGTACTCGACCACGACATGGGGATACAACGGCGGACCGATTATTTTTGCGGCGATCAGCGCGATCGACATTGCGCTGTGGGATATCAAGGGGAAAGCCTTACAGCTGCCCGTCTATGCGTTGCTGGGCGGCAAAACGCGTTCGCGAATCCGTTCTTACGCGAGCCAGATTCAGCACGGCTGGAGAGCGCCGTTCACAATGGACGAATTTGAAGCCTGCAGGAGCATCGGCGACTTGAAGGACTGCTGCGCGCTGGCGGTGGAAGAAGGATTCGACGCGGTCAAGGTGGATTTCCTGGAGTATGACAGAAATGGAAACCGTACGGCCTATGATCTGTGCGGAACGGTTGTCGGCAAAGAGATGCTGCGCCTTGCGGAGCAGCGCATGGACGCGGTGCGAAGTGTTGTGGGGGACAGCGTCGACATTATTGTGGAAGCCCATTCGCACAACAGCGCGACCGGCGCGGTACAGCTGGCGAATCTCCTTGCGCCGTACGGGATCTTTTACTATGAGGAGCCGAATACACCGAATGCCTATACAGCGGCGTACATTGCCGCGCACACCGATGTTCCGCTGGCCAGCGGGGAGCGGATTTATTCCAGATGGCAGTATGTACCATACTTTGAAAACGACTCCTTGCGTGTGATTCAGCCGGATATCGGTTCCTCGGGCGGCTTTACGGAGACAAAAAAGATCTGCGACATGGCGTTTCCCTACGATGTCATGGTGCAGCCGCACGTGTGCGGGACACCCTTGTCCACTTCCGCGGCGCTCCATTTAGAGGCGGTTATCCCGAACTTTGTCATCCACGAGTACAATCAGAATCTGCGCTCCCGATGTCAACTGGGAATCACACAATACAACCCGGCGCCGAAAAACG
Source organism: uncultured Peptococcaceae bacterium (assembly GCA_964606855.1). Taxonomy (GTDB): domain Bacteria; phylum Bacillota; class Peptococcia; order Peptococcales; family Peptococcaceae; genus UBA7185. The sequence continues at coordinate 29,441 of CAZSHM010000014.1, read as the reverse complement.
GGTATTTTGAGATCCCGGACACTCCGGGGCTCGGAAACGAATTTATTCCGGAGGTTTACGAAAAAGCGAGTGCCATGGCGGTGATCACGGAGAATGGTTGTGCCGTGAGGACCGGATGAAAAATCTAAAAATTAAAGGAGATGTGTTTCGATGAAGGGCAGGGCGAAAAAGGGACTGATTCTTTTGGCGACAGCGGTGTTCGCCATCACGCTGACCGCGTGCGGATCCGCCGACGACGCGCAGTCCGCCGGGGAGAGCACGGCGCCGGCGACGGAGCCGATCGTGCTGAAGATGGCAAATTCGAACTCCAGCGCGATGTGGAACGATGAAGAGCTGAACCTGATGGTGGCGGAAAAGTATTTTATAGAACAGCTGCCGATCGTGACGGATGGACGGTATGAGGTTCAGATTTTTTTGGACGGACAGTTGGCCAGCGACACGAATGAGCAGATTCAAGGGCTCAAATCCGGCGCGTTTGACATTGTAGAGATGGGAACGGGCTCCCTCGCTGACTTTACGAATGCCTTCGCGGAACTCAATGTGCCGTATCTCTTTAAGAACCAGGATGTGGCGGACGCGATCCTGAACGGGGAGATCGGGGAGGATATGATGGCGAAAGCCTGCGCAGACATCGGGGACATTGTGCCGCTCTACCTCTCCGACAACGGCTTCCGCCAGCTGACACACGCCGACAAGGTAATCAAGACGCCGGCAGATTTGGAGGGCGTGAAAATTCGCGTGCAGCCCGACCCGATCTATATCGCCACGTTCGAGGCACTGGGCGCAAGCGTGCAGAGTGTTCCGTATTCCGAACTGTTCACCGCCTTACAGCAGCATTTGGTCGAGGCGCAGGAAAATCCGGTGACCAACATCTACAATCAAAAATTGTATGAGGTGCAGAAGACCTGCACAGAGACCAACCATATGTTTACCGCGTTCGCGTATTTTATCCGCGAGGATGTCTACAACGCGATGTCGGAAGAGGATCAGGAGGCCGTGAAAAAACTGTGCGCGGAGTGCCAGCAGCTTCGCGAGGACAAGATGAAGGAAGTCACGGAGAAGTACAAGGCGCTGCTGCAGGACGAAGGGATGGAATTCTATACGCCCACCGCGGAGGAACTGGCGCTGTTCTCGGACGCGATGAAGGAGAACGTGTGGCCCATGTGCGAGGAAACGATGGGAGCGGAGCGCTGGGAGAAGTTGCAGAGCGCTGTAGCGGATGCCGAGGAGACGCTTGGCCTATGAGAAACGCGCTGTGCCGGATGGCTCGGCGGACAGAAACGAGGTGTGCATATGCCGAAAGAGAAAAAGACGTTCACGTACTGGCTGAATGAATGGGAGTCCTATCTTTCCGCGGCGACTTTCATGGTGATCACGGTTTTACTGCTGGGGCAAGTGATCTCGAGATATATTTTTAACGCTTCGATCACTTGGCTCGAAGAATTGTCTACCTTCCTCTTCCTGGTGATGATCTACACAGGGGTCGCCGCCGCGGTGACGCACCGCAAGCAGATCTGTATCGATGCGCTGCCGATGGCAATGCCGTTCAAAGTAAAAAAATTCCTGTTGATTCTCGCGGACGTCATCTTTATCGTTTTTTGCGTTTGGATTCAGAAAGGACTTTTTGATATCATAAGAATGATGACGGGCGGCGCGACCCCGCTGCTTCACATCCCCTATGCGCTGTGCTATCTCGTGGTCTCTCTGGGCTTGATTCTGACGGGGATTCGATGCGTGCAAGATATTGTACGGCTCTATCGCGAGGAAGAGCATCAACTTGGCTATAAAAAGCCGACGATCGATCTGGAAGCGTGCGAGGCCGAGTATCGGGCCTCGCTGAAAAAGGGCGGTGAATAGGAATGGCAACGGTCGTCCTGTTCGTTACCATGTTTCTTTTTCTCGCGCTGGGCGTGCCGATCGGGGTCGCTCTGTCCCTGCCGCTGCTGATCATGATCCAGATCACACCGATTGTCCCCGATTCGTATATCGCAGAAGTTTTCTATTCCGGTGTAACCGACTTTACGATGATTGCGATGCCCTTTTTCATGCTGGCGGGCGCGGTCATGGACAGCGGCGGATTGTCGAAGCGGCTTGTGCGGATCGCGAACAGTTTGGTCGGGCGCGTGACCGGCAGTCTGGGCATGGTTGCGATCCTCGCCTGTATGTTCTTTGGCGCCGTATCCGGATCCGCGAACGCCACGGTGGCGGCGATCGGCGCGGTCATGATCCCGCAGATGGTTCGCAACGGATACAATAAATACTATGCCGTGGCGCTGGTCGCGGCGGCGGGCAGTCTGGGGATTATCGTCCCGCCGAGCTTTCCGATGGTTCTGTACGCCGTGACCGAAAATGTCTCGGTGGGAACGCTGTTTATCGCCGGAATCGGCCCCGCGCTGGTCGTAGGCGCAGTCCTGATGGCCGTCAATTATCTCTACTGCAAAAAACATCATATCCGCGGGAAAAACAAGCCGACCTTCAAAGAATTCTGGGCCGCTCTAAAGGACGGCTGGCCGGCGATCTTGATGCCGGTCGTCGTGCTGGGCGGGATCTACGGAGGAATTTTCTCCGCTACGGAAGCAGCGGTGATCTCGGTTGTGTACGGGATTGTGATCGGCGCGTTCTACTATCGGGAACTGAAACTCAGTGCGCTGTTTGAAATGTACCGGGAGAACGCGATTTTTATCGGCGGAACTATGCTGGTACTGGCGCCTTCGGCGGCGCTGGGGAAAATTTTCGCGATCCAGGGCGTGACAGAAGCGATCAACGCGTTCTTCCTCGGGATCTCGACCAACAAGTACGTCATCCTGACCCTGATTTTCGGGATCTTGTTCCTCGCGGGCATGTTTGTTCAGACGACCCCCTGCGTGGTCATCCTGGGGCCCCTGCTCTACGGGGTGGCGAGCGGTGTCGGAATTGACCCGATCCATTTCGGCATTATCATGATTCTCGCGCTCGCGATCGCCTATGTGACGCCTCCGGTGGCCTCCAATCTGTTTGTGGCATCTTCTATGACGGGGATATCGATCCTGGATATCACCAGGGCGATCCTGCCATTCATGGCGGGCCTGATCCTCTGTCTGTTTATCGTCGGCTTTTTCCCGCAGATCTCCTGGTTCTTTGTGAATCTGTTCGATTCACTGGGCGCGGGCTGATCCAGAAAAATGTCACGCAATGCTCGGATAGGCGCATGCAGGCCGTTTTCCCCCTAGAGCGGCCTGCATTGCCGTACCGGGGAAGAAGGGAGAGAGATGGTCAAGACAGTTTTCAGCCGCTGTCCCGTCGGGACGGCCACGGAGTACCTGATCCGGAAAGGAACGCTGCGCGAAGCGCTGCGGCGCGTGGACGCCGAGGTCTGCATCCTGCAGGAGATGGATCCCGCGTACCGGGACGCGCATTACACCCAGACGTTCCCGCTGCATTTCCGCGACGGCGGGAATATTCCTCCCCTGTGGGCGCAGTCCAAGGGGGATCGCTGTGTGCTTCTGGGGGTGACCTATCAAAAGGAAGCCAGGGGCATTTATGTCCGAACCGACTCGGATATTTCCTGCGTTGAGGAGCTAAAAGGGCGGAAACTTGCGCTGCCGGTGCGGAAGGAGGCCGTGATCGACTTCCGGTATTTCACCGCGCTGTGCGGCTTTGAGGAGGCGCTGGCCTACTACAACCTGTCGCTGAAAGATACGGAGCCGGTATTTGTGTCCGCGGCAAACATCCGCATGGAGCAAGTGCATGGCGCAAAAAAGAGCGGAGCGGGTTTCCCGACCGAGGACTTTCTGACAGAGGACTTTCTCGCAGTGGAGGACGGGCGCGCGGACGCGGCGTTCGCAAACTCCGTCAAAGCGGTCCGGCATGATCAAGCCGGACTGTTCCGGAACCTCCTTTCCGGCGAGGAGCAGGCGGCGATCCCGAATAAGAACAACAACGCGGTTTTGGTGATCACCTGCACAAAACCGTTTGCCTATGCGCATCCGGAAATCGTGCGCGCGTATCTGCGGGAGCTGGTGCAGGCAGGGATCGAGATCGGGCAGCACAGGCAGGAGTTTTTGGAGACGACCGCCGCGGGCGTCTACGGAGCGACCGCGGAGGAGTTCGCAAAATCCTTCGACGCGGAACAGCTGTTTCAGCGGATCCCGGAGCTCACCGACAAGAGCCTCGCCCTGTTGGAGGAGCGAAAAGAATTTTTGATTCGGCACAAGGCGATCGCGCCCCAGGACGACTATGATCTCGCCAAATGGGCGGACGTCAGCTTTATCCGATCCGTGTACGCGGAGTTGGGGCTTTGAGGCGCAAGGGTATTCCGCGCCGTGAAAAAGGAGCAGGGAGGGAGATTCCTTCGCTGCTCCTTGTTTTTTAGGCAGATCCCGCCGCGGATTCGCCGGCGGACTTATTCGCACTGCAGGGCGGTGATGGCGATCATGTCCACCACATCCTGCACACTGCAGCCGCGGGAGAGATCGTTGACCGGTTTGGCCATGCCCTGCAGGATGGGGCCGATGGCCGTTGCGTTCGCGAAGCGCTGCACCAGCTTGTAGCCGATGTTGCCGGACTGCAGATCCGGGAAGACCAGCACATTGGCGTTGCCCGCCACATCGCTCCCAGGCGCTTTCTTGGCAGCCACAGAGGGCACAACGGCGGCGTCCAGCTGGAGTTCCCCGTCGACGGCGAGCTGCGGGCGCATCGCCCTGACCCGGGAGAGGGCCTCCGTGACCTTGTCCACGTTGGGATGCTTGGCGGAACCCTTCGTGGAGAAGGAGAGCAGCGCCACGACAGGTTCGCCGCCGACGAGGCTCTGTTTTGTCTCGGCACAGCTGACGGCGATGTCGGCCAACTGCTGGCTGTCGGGATCGGGGTTGACGGCGCAGTCTCCGAAGACCAGGATGCCGTCGTCGCCGTAGACCGCGTCCGGCAGAATCATCACAAAAGCGCCGGAGACGGTCTGGATGCCCGGCTTGGTCTTGACGGTCTGCAGTGCCGCGCGCAGCACGTTGCTGGTGGGATTGTCCGCGCCGGCCAAAAGCCCGTCGGCGAGTCCGTCCAGGAGCATCATGCAGCCGAAGTAGAGGGGATCGCGCACCGTCTGTGCGGCTTTCTCCGGGGTCATGCCCTTGTGCTTGCGCAGCTGGTAGAACTTCTCGGCGAACTGCGGCAGCCACACGCAATCTCCGATATTCTGGATGGCGACCCCGTCCAGGGCGATGCCTTCCGCTCGGGCGACGGCGCGGATCTCCTCCGCCTCGCCCAGGAGGATCGGCTCAGCCAGGCCTTCCGCCGCCGCCTTCGCCGCGCCCTGCATGGTGCGGATCTCCGTGCCCTCCGGCAGTACGATCCGCCGCTTTGTCGCCTTTGCCTTTTCGTGGAAACTTGCCAATAGATCCATAGATATCGCGCTCCTTCGCGGGTGTTGTGTCGGAGCGGCCGTTCACGCGCCGAACGCGGCCTCGATGGTCTCCTCGGCGATGGCCAGCTCTTCGTTGGTCGGGATGACCCAGACTTGCACGGGGTTTCCGTCCGGGCTGATGCGGACTTCGCGGCCGCGGCAGTTGTTCTTCTCCGCGTCGACGGCGATCCCAAGATAGTCCATGTCGGTGCAGATCGCCTGCCGCACGTCGATGCCGTTCTCGCCGATGCCGGCGGTGAAGGCGATGGCATCCACGCCGTTCATGGCGGCGATATAACTGCCGATGTATTTCTTCGCGCGGTAGATAAAGATATCGCGCGCCAGTTTGGCGTCGGCGTTGCCCTGCGCGATCGCCGCGTCGAGGTCGCGGAAGTCGCTGGAGACGCCGGAGACGCCCAGGAGGCCGGATTCCTTGTTGAGGATGTGATCCATCTGGTCGGGATCGAGCCCCTCGTGCTTCATCAGGTAGAGGACGGCGGTCGCGTCGATGTCTCCGCAGCGGGTGCCCATCAAAAGACCCTCGTGTGGCGTGAAGCCCATGGAAGTGTCGAGCACTTTCCCGTTTTGGATGGCGGCGATGCTGGCGCCGTTGCCCAGATGGCAGGTGATGAGTTTCAGTTCCTCGATCGGCCGGCCCACGCAGTCCGCAAGTCTCCGGGAGACATACTTGTGCGAGGTGCCGTGCGCGCCGTAGCGGCGAATCTTGTACGCCTGGCTGTATTGTTTCGGGAGGCCGTAGGTGTAGGCCACCGGCGGCATCGTCTGATGAAACGCGGTGTCAAAGACTGCCACCTGCGGTTTGCCGGGCATGGCTTTGGTGCAGGCGTCGATGCCCTTCAGGTGAGCGGGATTGTGCAGGGGTGCCATCGCGCCGTACTCCGCGATTTGGTCGTGCACGGTCTGGTCGATCAAAACGCCTTTTTGGAAACTGTCGCCGCCCTGCACGATCCGGTGGCCTACGGCGTCGATCTCGTCCAGGGAGTGCAGGCCGCAGGCCTCTGTCTGCAAAAGACCCTGCAGCACCAGATCCATGGCGAATTCGTGATCCGGAATCGCGAGTTCCCGCTGCTGTTTTGTATCGCCCGCCTTCAGGGTGAAGATGCCGCTCTTCAGGCCGATTTTTTCCACCTGGCCCTGGGCCATCACCGACGCGTCGGCCATGTTGCGGAGTTGAAATTTTAAGGAAGAACTGCCGCTGTTGATCACAAGTACAATCATGCCTCTCTCATCCTCCATAGCTTCTGTCCGGGACAGGACAGATCAATTTTGATAAAAATTTTTGATAAACAATTTGATATGCCTGCAATCCGGAATTCATTATAGCTTCCATGTATAAGCTTGTCAACCGTTCTGCAGAGCCGGAGTGTGAAAAAAGCATATGTCTATCAGGCAGAGCGCATCAACGCCTTCAAAGTGCAGCGCATCCTTCAAAATCAAAAATCCCGAAAGTAAAACCGCCTTTCGCGGCGGTTTTTCCTACCGCTGCGAATCTGCTATCGGCGCGCGGTTCTGCCCGCGCGGCACCTGCTGATGGTATTGTTTTTGCAGCAGATACCGTTTCTGGTATTTGACGCCGGCGTAATCGGTGACGCGCTTGCAGTAGAACACGTTGGCCGGTCCGCCCACGATGCCCACGAGCGGCAGGCCCTGGATAAATTTCAGGCACAGCATGTCCGTGGCGAAGACGTCGGCCGTCCGGTGGAGCTGCTGATCCCAGTCGTATTGGACGGGAATGCCGGCGATGAGGAAACTGGCGAGCCGATCCACCTCGGTGTTGGTCTTCTTCCGCGTCTCCTCCGGCGCCAGCGAGGCCTCCAGGAGTTTCAGGATATAGTACTGCTCGTCCTGCAGGCGCGGGTCAAAGCCGTAGCTCAAGGCGATCTCGTAGACGCTCTTCAGGACGATGCCGATGAAGATGGGGATATCCGGCAGCCCGATGCCCAGGGCGCCGAGACCTGTGCCTTCCAGCGCGGTGATCCCCAGATTGCGCAGCCGGCCGGAGTTCGCCATCTTGTTGAGATCTTTCAGGCTCTTTTTGGCGTCCAGGCGGTCGAAGGAGACATCGTAGACCTGATGCTGGATGGTCAGCTCCTCGCGGTCGTAGGTTTTCTCGATCAAACCGCCGCCTTTCTCGAAAATGGTCTTAAATCCCAGGTAAAAGGCCTGCTGCAGTTTCTCCTGCAGCCCGTCCGGAATTTTTTCTTCCACGAGAGAGGACAGCGACGCCATCGGCCCCTCCGATTTTTTCAGCAGCTTTTCCTCCTGGCGGGCCAGACGCTGCAGCTGTTTTTGAATGGTTGTGTCCATGTGAATCCCTCCGTCTGCCGCATGAAGCCGCGCCCTGTGCGGCTCCGATGCTTGTGTCCGCGCGCAGCGGGCGGGCCGCCGTGTGCAAAAAAGGAATGTCTCCGGTGCGACGGAGACGGCGCTTCTTTCTCTCGCCTGCTGTGCATTCGGGAAGGGGCGGAAAGGTTCCGGTGTGCAGAAAAACGCAAGGCCACTTCCCGACATTCTTTTCCGCGCCGTCCGCGCGGATCCCTGCCGCCTTGTCACACTTCGCCGCGATTGCGCGCGGCGGCGAATGCCTGCTGCTCCCGGCGCTGCTCCTCGGGGGAGCGCATGAGCGGCGACCAGAGCGATTCCGTGACGGCGTGCAGCATCCGTTCCTTGACGGTGGGCTGCATCTCTTGGAGCCTTGTGAGGAGTTCCTTCATCTCCTGGCGCTTCGTGACCCCGTCGGCCGGGCAGTTGTTGCGCACGACGGGGAGAGCGAGCTGACGAGCGGCCGTGCGGATGTCCTCCTCGTAGACGTAGATCATGGGCCGGATCACGGTGAGGTCGGCGCGGCTCAGGTAGGTGCGCGGGGCGAAGGTGTGCAGCCGCCCCTCAAAGAGGAGGCTCATGAGGAACGTTTCCAGGGCATCGTCCAGATGGTGGCCGAGCGCCACTTTGTTGCAGCCGAGTTGCTTGGCCAAGCTGTGGATCGCGCCGCGCCGCATATTCGCGCAGAGAGAGCAGGGATTCGGCTCCCGCCGTTCCTCGTAGACAATGCGGCCGATCTGCGTTTTCTCCAGATGGAAGGGGATGCCGAGCGCTTCACAATAGCGGCCGATGGGCTCGTAATCGTTCTCCCAGCCCATATCGATCGCGATCCCCTGTAGCGCAAAGGGGAAGGGCAGCGTTTTCTGCAGCACCGAGAGCGCGTAGAGCAGTACGGTGCTGTCCTTGCCGCCCGATAAGCCCACGGCGATGCGGTCGCCGGGCGCGAGCAGGCCGTACTCGCGGCTGGCACGCCGCATCTTGGCCAGAATGGGTCGATTGTACTGTCGCCACATGAACAGGACTCCTTTCGCGCGGGAGAATTTTCCCGAAAAAGATCGTATGCGTTCTATTATAAGGCGGGGAAGGGGAAAAAGCAAAATAAAAAAATGTATCGGACCCGGTGAAAGTATGCTATAATGAGGGGCAGCGGGGCACGATTGCCCTCCGCCCGCCCGTTGGGCGGGCCTGCAGGGAGGAGAGAAGCGCAATGTTAAAAATCATCGACGGCAAAGCTCTGGCGCAGAAACGCCGGGAAGAGATCCGAAAGGCCACGGAGGAACTGAAGCAAAAGGGCGTGACGCCGGGCCTGGCAGTCATCCTGGTGGGAGAGGATCCGGCTTCGCAGATCTACGTCCGCAACAAGGAGAAGGCCTGCCGGGAAGTCGGTTTCTACTCCGAGGTCTACCATCTGCCGGAGCAGACAAGCCAGGCGGAGCTTCTGGCGCTTATCGACGAGCTCAACCGGAAGCCGGAAATCCACGGACTCCTGGTGCAGCTGCCGGTGCCGGAGCAGATCGACGAGCATGCGGTGATCCGCGCCATCAGCCCCGAGAAGGATGTGGACGGGTTTTTGCCGGAGAACCTTGGCTCGCTGCTGATCGGCGAACCGTCCTTTGAGCCCTGCACGCCCAAGGGCTGCATCGATCTCATCCGCCAGAGCGGCATCGAGATCGCCGGCAAGCGGGCTGTGGTGGTGGGGCGCAGCAACATCGTCGGGAAGCCGGCGGCCATGATGCTGCTGCGGGAGAACGCCACGGTGACGATCTGCCATTCCAAGACGCAGAATCTGAAGGAAGAGCTGCTGCGGGCGGACATTGTGGTGGCAGCCGTCGGCAAAGCCAATTTCATCACCGGCGATATGATCCGGGACGGTGCCGTGGTGATCGATGTGGGCATGAACCGCCTGCCGGACGGCAAGCTGGCGGGGGATGTGGACCGGGCGAGCCTGGAGGGGAGAGACTGCTGGCTCACGCCGGTGCCGGGCGGCGTCGGACCTATGACTATCACGATGCTTCTGCAGAATACACTGGAGAGCGCGATGCGCTAGGAGGGCTTATGGAACAGCAACGGGAAGCTGTCGCAAGAGAAGAACTGGATCAGGAACTGCTGATGCTCTGCGAGGACATCGAGCGCTGCCTCAAGCGGGCCGAAGCGCTGCCGGACTACAACGACAGTTCCTCCTACTATTGCCGGCTCGTCGGCGTAAAGGAAAAGATCGCCACGGAGCGCCGGCTGCAGGAGGAAGTCAGTCTGCCCTGCCGTTTTCTGCTGGAGCATTTTTCGCTGTTTTTGGGGAAATGGGATTACTCGGTGGGCTGCAAGTACGGCCAGGTGCAGCGGGGCAGGGGAATGCTCTCGGACATTAAGATCGGGGAGTGGGGCAACGTGAGCCTGATCATCGACGGCCTGGAGGTGAACTGGCGGGACGCGGACTACAACTATATGTTCTATCCCGACAAGGTCATTCTGCGGCCGAAAGCGGCGGGAAAAAGCGATATTTACCTCTATTTCAGCTATGCGTTCAAGTACGGCAATGTGCTCGCGCGTTTTCCGGGCGTGGCGGAGGATCCGCAGACGATCTATTGGCATCAGGAACTGTGACGGACGGCTCCCGCGGGCGGACTGCCGCGGCGCTGCGCCCGGAAAACGCGGGAGATCCGGCTGGCCGGCAGAGAAATCTGGCGGCCGTTTTTGTAGCGTGACGCGGGCCGCCGCCGGAAAAAAGATCGGCGGCAGGCAGGAGCAGGCGCCGGGGGCGGAGAAATAAATCAATCATGAGATGAGGAAAAACTAGGTCGGAAAGACCGGAGATACAGGACAGAAGCCGCCCCGGTTCGGCAGGGCGGCAGATCCGCCGCACGCGCGGCGCGCGGACCGGGCGTGCGATGGAGAGCGGAGAGGAGGACTATCTGTGGCGTTTGAGTTTCTGCGGGGCTACATTGAAAACAGCGACACCAGGAAGGACATCAAAAAGCTGGAGAAAGTGGTCGCAAAGATCAACCGCTTTACCGAACCGGTGGCGGCTCTGAGCGACGAGGAGCTGCAGGCCAAAACCGGGGAGTTCAAGGCGCGGCTTGCGGCGGGCGAGACACTGGAGGATCTCCTGCCGGAGGCTTTTGCGGTGGTGCGGGAGGCGTCGGACCGTGTGCTGGGGCTGCGGCACTTTGACGTGCAGCTGATGGGCGGTGTGGCGCTGCACCAGGGCCGCATTGCCGAGATGAAAACCGGCGAGGGCAAAACGCTGGTGGCGACGCTGCCCGTCTATCTGAACGCGCTCACTGGAAAGGGCGTCCATGTGGTCACCGTCAACGATTATCTGGCCAGGCGCGACAGCGAGCAGATGGGCAAGGTCTACAATTTCCTGGGGCTGTCCGTGGGGCTGATCGTACACGGGCTGGACTTTGAGGAGCGCAAGGCGGCCTACATGGCGGATGTCACCTACGGCACGAACAACGAGTTCGGCTTCGACTACCTGCGGGACAACATGGTCATGCGCGTGGAGAACATGGTGCAGCGCGAACTCAACTACGCCCTGGTGGACGAGGTGGACAGCATCCTGATCGACGAGGCGAGGACCCCGCTCATCATCTCCGGCGTGGCCGAGAAACCGAAGGATTACTATACGCTGGTGGCCCGCATCATCCCGCGCCTGCGGGCGGATGTGGACTATACGGTGGACGAAAAGGCAAAAAATGTGGTGCTCACCGAGGAGGGCGTCACGCATGTGGAGAAAATGCTGGGCATCGACAATCTGGCGGATGAAGCCAACATGGAGCTGGCCCATCATGTGAACCAGGGGCTGCGCGCGCACGTCATCATGAAGCGGGATCGCGACTATGTGGTCAAGGACGGGCAGGTCATCATCGTGGATGAGTTCACCGGCCGTCTGATGTTCGGCCGCCGCTACAGCGAGGGCCTGCACCAGGCCATCGAGGCCAAGGAGGGCGTCAAGATCGAGAAGGAGTCCCAGACGCTGGCGACCATCACCTTCCAGAACTATTTTCGCATGTACAAGAAACTGGCTGGCATGACGGGTACCGCCAAGACGGAGGAGGATGAATTCCGCAGCATCTACGGGATGGACGTGGTGGTGATCCCCACCAACAAGCCGGTGATCCGCGAGGACCGGCCTGATGTGGTCTACCGAACGCAGCAGGGCAAGTACAACGCCATCGTGGAGAAGGTTGTGGAGCGCTACGAGGCGGGACAGCCGGTGCTGGTGGGCACGGTGTCCATCCAGATCTCAGAGCTCTTGAGCGAGATGCTGCGCCGGCGCGGTGTGCCGCACCAGGTGCTGAACGCCAAATACCACGAGCGGGAGGCCGAGATCGTCGCGCAGGCCGGGCAGATGCACACGGTCACCATCGCCACCAACATGGCCGGGCGCGGCACCGACATCGTGCTGGGCGAGGGCGTCAAGGAGCTGGGCGGGCTCTACATCATCGGCACGGAACGGCATGAAGCGCGCCGCATCGACAACCAGCTGCGCGGCCGCAGCGGCCGGCAGGGCGATCCCGGATTCACGCAGTTCTACATCTCCCTGGAGGACGATCTGATGCGCCGCTTCGGCTCCGACAATATCGCCGGACTGATGGATAAGATCGGGATGGACGACGATATGCCCATCGAGAACAACATGATCTCCCGGAGCATCGAGACAGCGCAAAAGCGGGTGGAGAACCGCAACTTTGAGATCCGCAAGAACGTGCTGGAGTACGACAATGTGATGAACAAACAGCGCGAAGTCATCTACGGGCAGCGCCGCCAGGTGCTGATGGATGAAAATGTGGCCGAGAGCATCCAGGGCATGATCGAGGATGTGGCCGATGAGATTCTGGAGGAAGTCTCCGCCGCGGGCAAGTATCCGGAGGAGTGGGATCTGAACCTGCTCGAGCAGCGCATGAACGAGGCCTTCGCGCTGCCGGAGCCGCTGGATCAGGAGGCAATCCGCCAGATGGAGAAGGAGGAGGTGCGCACCTATCTGCACGGGCTGGCCCTGGAACGCTATCACCAGCGCGAGGCGGAGCTGGGCGCCGAGCAGTTCCACGAGATCGAGCGCTTCCTGCTCCTGAAGAACGTGGACGTCAAATGGATGGATCATCTGGACGCCATGGATCAGCTGCGGCAGGGGATCAATCTGCGGGCCTACGCGCAGCACAATCCCGTGGATGAGTACAAGGCCGAGGCCTTCGAAATGTTCTCACAGATGATTTCGGAGATCCGCTTCGACACCGTGCGCCTGATCTTCCGCGTCACCATCGTGGAGAAACCCAAGGAGCGCACCGACATCCTGAACGCCTCCCACGGCGAGGATGCGGCGGTGAAGAAACCCATGGTCAACAAGGGGAAGAAAGTCGGCCGCAACGATCCCTGCCCCTGCGGCAGCGGGAAAAAGTATAAGAACTGCTGCGGCCGCTAGAGCGGTCGGCGCGGCCGCGAGCCGTCTTTCCGCAATTTATATATCTATCGGATCAATACAACTGTCGATCATCTATACATCTATATCTATAAGGGAAGTGAGTCTTGTGGAATTTGAAGTGAAAAAGCAGCTGGAAGCTGCGCGCAAAATCCTCGAAGATTTGAGGGAGTCTCTTTGACCTGGCTGGTCGGGAAGCGCAGATCGCGGAGCTGGAAAAGCAGACTACGGCACCGGATTTCTGGGAGCAGCCGGAGCAGGCGCAGCAGGTGATGCAGCGCATCACGGGGCTCAAGAGCAAGATGGACCAGTTTGACAATGTCCGGACGCTGGTGGAGGACGCGGAGACGCTCTATGAGATGTACAAGGAATCCGGCGAGGACGCGGAGATCCTGCAGGAGACAGCGGAGGCCGCGGACCGTGCGAGCGCGGCGCTGGATGCCATGGAGCTGGAGACGCTGTTGAACGGCAGGTACGACCACAACAACGCCATCATCTCCATCCATCCCGGCGCGGGCGGCACCGAGTCGCAGGACTGGGCCGACATGCTCTACCGCATGTATGTGCGCTGGGCGGAGCGCAGGGGCTACGACGTGACGCTCCTGGATTATCTGGCCGGCGAGGAGGCGGGCATCAAGAGTGTGACCCTGCTCATCAAAGGGGAGAACGCGTTCGGCTATCTGAAAGCGGAGAAGGGGGTCCACCGCCTGGTGCGCATCTCCCCCTTCGACGCGGCGGGCCGCCGCCACACATCCTTTACGGCGGTGGAAGTGATGCCGGAGGTGGAGCACGACAACGACATTCACATCGATGAGAAGGATCTCAAGATCGACACGTACCGCTCCACCGGCGCCGGCGGACAGCACGTCAACACCACCGACTCGGCGGTGCGCATCACGCATCTGCCGACGGGCATCGTGGTGCAGTGCCAGAACGAGCGCTCACAGATCCAGAACCGCGCCACCTGTATGAAGATGCTGACCAGCCGCCTGGTGGAGCTGAAAATCAAGGAGCATGAGCAGGAGATGGCGGCGCTGCAGGGGGAGCAGCAGGAGATCGGCTGGGGAAGCCAGATCCGCTCCTACGTGTTTCACCCGTACACGATGGTCAAGGATCACCGTACGAACATCGAGAAGGGAAATATCCAGGCGGTGATGGACGGCGAGATCGACGATTTCATCCAGGGATACCTGAAGCAGCAGGCGGCGAAGTCCGTGCGCGCCGGACAGTGAAATCCGCAGGAACGGGATCTGCGCCGGCAGACTCCATACCATTGAAACGCGGGCAGCCTGCCGTTTCGTGCCGGACAAGCGCAGGACGGCGCTTGCACCAGACCAGCATGCGGACGCCGCGCGGGCGGCAGTCCCTCAAAAGGAGAGAATGCACATGATCCAGATTACATTGCCGGACAGCTCGGTGCTGTCCTTTGACCAGGCGGCTGTGACGCCGCTGGAAGTGGCCAGACGCATCAGCGGAAACCTGGCCAAGAAGGCTGTTGTCGCCAAGGTGGACGGCGTGCTGCGGGGCTTGGAGCAGCCCATCACGGCGGATGCTGCGGTGACCATCTGCACCTTTGACGATCCGGAGGGCCGCGACACGTTCCACCACAGCACCTCCCACATTCTGGCGCAGGCCGTAAAACGGCTGTTCCCGGACACCAAGCTGGGCATCGGGCCGGCCATCAAGGACGGTTTCTACTATGATTTTGACTCCGAGCACAAATTTACGCCCGAGGATTTGGAGCGCATCGAGGCCGAGATGCTGAAGATTGTGCAGGCGGATGAACCCTATACCCGGCAGGAAGTCTCCCGCGCGGACGCGATCGCGCTTTTCACCGAGAAGGGGGAGCCCTACAAGGTAGAGCTGATCCGGGATCTGCCGGAGGACGCCGTCATCAGCATTTACACGCAGGGGGAGTTCACCGATCTCTGCGCCGGGCCGCACATCCGCAGCACCGGCGCGGTGAAGGCGCCGAAACTGCTCAGCCTGGCCGGCGCATACTGGCGCGGGAGCGAAAAGAACAAGATGCTGCAGCGCATCTACGGGACATCCTTTCCCAAGAAGGCGGACCTGGAGGAGCACCTCTACAAGCTGGAGGAGGCCAAACGCCGCGATCACCGCAAACTCGGGCAGGAGCTGAAACTCTTTACCTTTGTGGATGAGGCGCCGGGCTTTCCGCTCTTCTATCCCAAAGGCGTCGTGCTGCGCAACAATCTGGAAAATTTCTGGAGGGAAGTGCACACCAAGGCGGGCTATGAGGAGATCCGCACGCCGATGATTCTGAGCCGCAGCCTGTGGGAGCGCTCCGGCCACTGGGATCACTACAAGGAGAATATGTACTTCACGGAGATCGATGAGGAGCCCTACGCGATCAAGCCGATGAACTGCCCGGGCGGCATCCTGCTCTACAACAGCCAGCTGCACAGCTACCGGGAGCTGCCGCTGCGGTGGAGCGAGCTGGGCCTGGTGCACCGCCATGAGCTCTCCGGCGCGCTGCACGGACTGATGCGGGTGCGGGCCTTTACGCAGGACGATGCGCACATCTTTATGCTGCCGGAGCAGATCAACAGCGAGGTCAAGGGCGTCATCCAGCTGATCGACAGCGTCTACAAGACCTTCGGGTTTCAGTATCACCTGGAGCTCTCCACGCGCCCGGAGAACTCCATGGGCTCCGACGAGCTGTGGGAGAAAGCCACCACCGCATTGCAGGATGCTCTGGCGGATCTGGGCATGGATTACGTCGTCAACGAGGGCGACGGGGCCTTCTACGGGCCGAAGATCGATTTCCACCTGCAGGATTGCCTGGATCGCACCTGGCAGTGCGGCACCATTCAGCTGGACTTCCAGATGCCCGAAAAATTTGATATGTGCTACATCGGGGAGGATGGAGAGAAGCATCGCCCCGTGATGATCCACCGCACGGTTTTTGGCAGCATCGAGCGCTTCATCGGCATCCTCACAGAGCATTACGCGGGTGCGTTCCCGCTCTGGCTGGCGCCTGTGCAGGCGGTTGTCCTGCCCATCACGGAAAAGTACAATGCATACGGACAGCAGGTGGTGGACGCGCTGGCGGCGTCCGATATACGTGTGGAGCTGGACGGGCGCAACGAGAAGATCGGCTACAAGATCCGCGAGGCACAGATGCAGCGCGTTCCCTACATGCTGGTGGTGGGCGAGAAAGAGGCCGTGAGCGGGACGGTCAGCCTGCGCAAGCGGGGTGAAGGCGACCTGGGCGCTGTGGACGTGGAGACGCTGAAGGCGGAGATGCTCGACGCGATCCGCACGCGGAGCTGAAAAAAGCACAAAGCGGCGGCGAACCGTGCAGGGTCGGAAACCTTTTTTGCGGAGCTCTCTCTGAGGGCTCCGCTTTTTCACCGCCGGCATGGCTGTGCCCGCGAGCGGGCCGTGTCCGTCCGCGCCGGCGGGCCGCGTCCGATGCGGACGGCCGGCGCATGCCCTGTTCCTCCGCGGTTCGAACATGCGCCTTGGCCGTGCAGCGGCATCGGACGGACGTCCGTGCCGCACCGCACAGCCTGCGGCGCCTGTCCGCCCCGATGTCGGAATGCGGGCAAAGCGGCGTCCGTCCGCCGCCGGCATGGCTGTGCCCGCGAGCGGGCCGTGTC
This sequence comes from uncultured Peptococcaceae bacterium, assembly GCA_964606855.1. Classification (GTDB taxonomy): domain Bacteria; phylum Bacillota; class Peptococcia; order Peptococcales; family Peptococcaceae; genus UBA7185. The sequence continues at coordinate 12,685 of CAZSHM010000014.1, read as the reverse complement.
CGTCCGCGCCGGCGGGCCGCGTCCGATGCGGACGGCCGGCGCATGCCCTGTTCCTCCGCGGTTCGAACATGCGCCTTGGCCGTGCAGCGGCATCGGACGGACGTCCGTGCCGCACCGCACAGCCTGCGGCGCCTGTCCGCCCCGATGTCGGAATGCGGGCAAAGCGGCGTCCGTCCGCCGCCGGCATGGCTGTGCCCGCGAGCGGGCCGTGTCCGTCCGCGCCGGCGGGCCGCGTCCGATGCGCCGCCGCGGCGTGGCCGTCGTATAAGGAAAATTGATAAAAAATCGCCGGGTGTCCAGGAAAAACGCTTGACATCCGGCGCGCTTTTGCGTAAACTAGGAAAAGTGTCAAGGAATTTTCCTGTACAGACGGGGGCGAGGACGGTGACGCTGGAGGAGCGGACGCGGATGGCTGTGCTGTACGACCTGTACGGTGGGCTTTTGACGGAGAAACAGCGGACGGTGTTCGATCTCTATTACCAGTGCGATCTCTCCCTCGGCGAGATTGCCCAGGAGCAGCACACGTCCCGCACGGCGGTGTACGATCTGCTCCGGCGCACGGAACAGCTCGTGGAACACTATGAGTCCGCGCTCCATCTGGCGGAGCGCCAGGCTCGTCGGCAGGAGATCCTGGGAGAGCTGGCGGCTCTCTGCGCGGACCGGGCGGATGCGCTGGCGCTCGTGCGGGCGCTGGGATGGGAATCCTCGGATTCGGCGGAGGACGTGCCGCCGGATGCTTTGCGGGAAGAAAGGGGAGAGACGGATGCCCTTTGATGGACTGGGCGATAAACTGCAGGATATTTTTAAGCGCCTGAAAGGGCAGGGCAAGATCAGCGAAAAAGATCTCAAGTCCGTGATGCGCGAGGTCAAAGTCGCGCTCCTGGAGGCGGACGTCAACTATAAGGTCGTCAAGCAGTTCGTGGACACGGTCAACAGCCGCGCGGTGGGCGAGGCCGTGATGGAGAGTCTGACGCCGGCGCAGCAGGTAATCAAGATCGTCCACGAGGAGTTGACGCAGCTTCTGGGCGGCAGCCAGAGCAAGCTCGTCATCTCCTCGAAACCGCCCACAGTGGTGATGATGGTGGGCCTGCAGGGCTCCGGCAAAACCACTACCAGCGGGAAACTGGCGCGCCTGATGCGCAAGCAGGGCAAGCGGCCCCTTTTGGCCGCCTGCGATGTATACCGCCCGGCGGCGATCCGGCAGCTGCAGGTACTGGGTGAGCAGCTGGAGATTCCGGTGTTCTCCCTGGGGGACCAGGGCTCACCGGTGGACATCGCTAAGGGCGCGGTGGCGCACGCGCTCTCCCACGGCAACGATCTCGTCATCCTGGACACCGCGGGCCGCCTGCACATCGATGAGGCGCTGATGGAGGAGCTGCAGGAGATCAAGGCGGCGGTTCAGCCCACCGAGATCCTCCTGGTCGTGGATTCCATGGTGGGGCAGGACGCGGTCAACGTGGCGGAGCGCTTCAACGCGCTTCTGGATATCACCGGCGTGGTGCTCACCAAGCTGGACGGCGACACGCGCGGCGGCGCGGCGCTCTCGATCAAGAGCATCACCGGAAAGCCCATCAAATTCGCCGGCACGGGGGAAAAGCTGGACGCGCTGGAGCCCTTTTATCCGGATCGCATGGCCTCCCGCATCCTGGGCATGGGCGATGTGCTCACCCTGATCGAAAAGGCGCAGGAGAACATCGACCAGCAGAAGGCGGAGGAGATGCAGCGCAAGCTGCTCAAGGCGGAGTTCACGCTGGAGGATTATCTGGAGCAGATGGATCAGCTGAACAACATGGGGAACATCAACAGCATGATGGAGATGCTCCCCGGCATGAGCAAGAGCAAGCTCAAGGATCTGCAGATCAGCGACCGCGAGCTTGGGCAGACAAAGGCCATCCTCCTCTCCATGACGCCGGCGGAGCGGCGCAACCCGAAGATCCTAAACGGGAGCCGCCGCAGGCGCATCGCCGCCGGGAGCGGCACCAGGGTGCAGGATGTCAACCGGCTGCTCAAACAGTTTGAGCAGTCGCAGGTGCTTCTGCGGCAGCTTTCCGGAAAGGGCGGCGGCAAGAAGAACAAGAAGGGCAGGGCAAGGATGCCGTTCTTCGGATAGACCGCTGCGGTCAGCTGCGGCGAAAAGCCGCTCCGCCGGCCGGCGAAGCGGAGAAACAGCAGTTGAGGGAGGTGAAAGAGATGGCAACGAGAATCAGACTGAGAAGAATGGGCGCGAAGAAGGTCCCGTTCTACCGCATCGTCGTGGCGGACTCCCGCTCTCCGCGGGACGGGCGCTGCATCGATGAGATCGGCACCTATGATCCGACCCGCAAACCGGCGGCCGTGCAGATCGATGTGGAGAAAGCGAAAAAATGGCTCGGTACCGGCGCGCAGCCTTCCGATACTGTGAGATCTCTGTTCAAGCAGGCCGGCATTCTGTAGTCGGGCGCGGAAACCGTGCGGCGCAGAGAGGAGGGAGTTCCGTGTTGGCTCTCGTGGAACATTTGGCAAAATCTTTGGTGGAGCATCCCGAGGCGGTCAAGGTGACGCAGGTGGAGAACGGAGACGAGATCACCATCCATCTGACGGTGGCGCCGGAGGATGTGGGCCGGGTGATCGGCAAGCAAGGCCGCATCGCAAAGGCCATCCGCACGGTGGTCAAGGCGGCTGCCGTGAAAGCGAACAAAAAGGTTACGGTCGATATCATGTAACCCTACACGGGCCGCGCGTCCGGCGCGGCCGGCAGGAGCCGACTGCCGACAGCGCCAACAGCTGCGCCCTGTCGCCGGTCGGTCTTTTTATCGGACCGTGAAGGATGCGTGGAGAAGGAGGAAAACACGATGGAAAAGATTCAGATGCTGGGAAAAGTGTCCATCAAGCAGGTGGTGACGGACGGCTACAAGCAAAAAGCCGGTCAGCAGCTGCAGGAGGAGATGGAGAAGATCAACGGCGACATCGCCGCCTACGAGGACAGTATGCAGAAAGCCATCACGAAGCTGACCCTGCAGGGAGAGCCCAATGTGGAGCTCTACCGCCGGCAGTTCGCGGCTGAGAAGGATAAACTGACCGCCTACAAGGAGCAGCTGAAACAGAGCCTGGACGCGATCCTGACGCTGCCCGACGGCGAGCTGGTGGATGCCGGGGAGAGCAACTTCCTGCAGGAGATCCGGGTGGGAGAGCCCTTTACGGCGGCCGCCAACTGTGAGATTGTCGTCCGGGATGATGTCGTCATCGCCATCCGTGAGAAGGCGTAGCGGGGATGCCGGAGCGATGGAACAAGAGCGGCAGGCCGCCGGTGCGCGGCCAAACATCCGGGTGGGGCGCATCGTCAACTGCCACGGCATCCGCGGGGAACTGGTGGTGCTCCCGCTGACCGACGACGTGCGCCGCTTCCGCAAATTGAAGGAGGCGCTGCTGGAGCTCCCGGACGGGCGCTTTCAGCCGGTGACGGTGGAGGGAGCGCGGCTGCACAAGGGCAATGTGCTGCTCACTCTGAAGGACCTGCGCGACCGCACCGCCGCGGAGCGGCTGAAGAATCTCTACCTCTGCGTGCGGCCGGAGGACGCGGTCAAACCGGAGGGATCGTATTTTCTGTATGAGATTGTGGGCCTTGCGGTCTATGAGGGTGATGCCTGTTACGGCCGCGTCACCGCCGTGCTGCAGAATGGGAGCGCGGATCTCTACGAGGTGCAGGACGGCAGGCGCACCTTCTATCTGCCGGCCCTCAAATCGGTGGTGAAGCGGATCGATCTGGAGCGGGGCCGCATGGAAGTGGAGCTCCCGGCCGGACTCCTGGATTAGCTCGAACTGCAGGAGAAGCGCGGAGACGGAAAGGAGCGGCGCCATGGAGATCAAAATCTTTTCATTGTTTCCGGAAATGTTCGCCGGTCCCCTGGGCAGCAGCCTTCTGGGCAAGGCGCGCAGCAAGGAGATCCTGCGGGTGGAGATCATCAATTTCCGCGAGTACGCCGAGAACAAGCACCATTCGGTGGACGACTATCCGTTCGGCGGCGGCGCGGGCATGGTGCTGCAGCCGCAGCCGCTGGTATCGGCGCTGCGGGCCAATCTCGATCTGGCGGATCCGGAGCAGGCGGTGATCCTGCTCTCGCCCCAGGGCAGGGTGTTCGACCAGGCGGCGGCGTGCCGCCTGGCGCGGAAAAAGAAGCTTGCCTTTGTCTGCGGACACTATGAGGGCTTTGACGAGCGCATCCGCGCCTTTGTCACCGACGAGTACTCCATCGGCGACTACGTGCTCACGGGCGGGGAACTCCCGGCCATGGTGATGATCGACGCCATCAGCCGTCTGATCCCCGGCGTCATCCAGGAGCGGGCCTCCTATGAGGAGGATTCTTTTTACCGGGGACTTCTGGAGTATCCGCAGTATACCAGGCCGCAGGAGTTCGAGGGCATGACGGTTCCGGAGGTGCTTCTGTCGGGGCATCACGAGAACATTCGCAAGTGGCGGCGCAGGGAGGCGCTGCGCCGCACGCTGGAGCGTCGGCCCGATCTGCTGGAGCGCTATACGCCCGATGAGGAGGAGCGCGGCATGCTGGAGGAACTGCGGGCGGAGCGGGACGCGGCGCGGGCGGCGGATGAGACGGACGGCCGCCGGACGTAGGGGCGCAAGCCCTGCGGGCAGCAATCGAATGGATCGCAGGAGGGGAGCAGGCATGGATATGGATCTGTCAAACTTGAATCTGCCGCAGCGGGAGGCGGTGGAGTGCACCGAGGGGCCCTTGCTCATTCTGGCGGGGGCCGGATCGGGCAAGACGCGCGTGCTCACCACCCGCATCGCCTACCTGATCCGGGAGAAAGATGTCGCGCCCTGGCAGATTCTGGCCATCACCTTCACAAACAAGGCGGCGCGGGAGCTGCGGGAGCGCATCGTGGATCTGGTCGGCCCCGCGGGGGAGAAGGTCTGGGCCTGCACGTTCCACGCCGCCTGTGTGCGCATCCTGCGCGGCGAGATCCACAATCTGGGCTATGACCGCAATTTTGTCATCTACGACGAGGCGGATCAGCAGACGCTGCTCAAGCACATCCTCAAGGAGCAGAACCTGGATGAGAAGAGGTTTCCGGCGCGGGGCGTCGCCGCCCGGATCTCCGCCTGGAAAAACGAACTGCGCACACCGGAGAACGCCTTCTTTGCCGCGGAGGGGGATCTGGCCGAGGAGCGCTACGCCGACCTGTACCGCATCTACCAGGAGCGGCTGCGGCAGAATGATGCCCTGGACTTTGACGACATCATCATGCTGACGGTGCAGCTTTTCACGGAGCACCCCGGCGTGCTCGCCCGCTATCAGGACCGTTTCCGCTATATTCTGGTGGACGAGTATCAGGACACCAACATGGCGCAGTATACGCTGGTGCAGCTCCTGGCGCGGGCGCACGAAAATCTCTGCGTGGTGGGGGATGACGACCAGTCTATCTATCAGTGGCGCGGAGCCGATGTGCGCAATATTCTGAGCTTTCAGCAGGATTACCCACACGCGCGCGTGATCAAGCTGGAGGAGAATTACCGCTCCTCCCAGACGATTCTCGACGCCGCGTACAGCGTGATCCGCAACAACACGGCGCGCACGGAGAAACGTCTCTGGACGGAAAAAAAAGGCGGAAACCGGCTCGCTTGCTATGTGGCGGCCGATGCGCAGGACGAGGCCGGGTTCATCGCGCAGCAGGTGCGCGCCGAGGTGGCGGCGGGCCGGCATTACCGGGATTTTGCCGTCCTCTGCCGCGCGACGGCGCAGTTCCGGGTGCTGGAGGAGACGTTCATCAAGGAGGCACTCCCGTACTGCGTCTTCGGCGGACAAAAATTCTACGGCCGCAAGGAGATCAAGGACATCCTGGCCTATCTGCGCCTGATGGAGAACCCGAACGACCGCGTGAGCGCCGAGCGGGCGCTGAGCGCGCCGCGCCGCGGGGTCGGCGAGGCCAGCTGGAGCAAGTTGGTACAGTTCGCCGAAACAAAGGGAATCTCCGTCTCCGAGGCGCTGGTGCGGGCGGAAGCGTGCGGCGCCGGAAAAAAATACGCCGGCATCCTGGCGCGCTTCGGCCGCCAGCTGGAGAGTTTCCGCGAGCTGAGCAAGACGCTCCCGGTGACGGAGCTCACGCGGACGATCCTCGAGGAGACCGGCTATCTGCAGGAGCTGGAGATGGAGCACACGGTGGAGGCGCAGACTCGGCTGGATAATCTGCAGGAGTTCCTGTCCATCACCACCGCGTTTGACGCTAGGGAGGAGGACGAGGATCACTCGCTGCAGGCGTTCCTGGCGGAGGTCGCGCTCTACACCGATCTGGACCAGATGGACGGCGGGGAGGATTCTGTCTCGATTCTGACCATGCATGCGGCCAAGGGGCTGGAGTTTCCGGTGGTCTTCATCACCGGCCTGGAAGAGGGCGTGTTTCCAAACAGCCGCGCCCTGTACGGGGACGATCTGCGGGACGGCGTGGAGGAGGAGCGGCGGCTGATGTACGTGGCGCTCACGCGGGCCAAAGAGCAGGTCTATCTGACGTTGGCCAGGGAGCGGATGCTGTACGGCCGCACGAACTACAATGTACCCTCGCGCTTTCTGCGGGAGATCCCGCGGAACATGCTGCTGGAGCTGCGTCCCCGCGCGTCGGCACGGCACGGGGGCGGGGCCGGGAGGGCGTACCGGGAGCGGCCGCTTTCGGAGGGAATTCCCGTCCTGAGCACGCCGGGCAAACCAAGCGGGCAGGATTCGGCAGCGCCGGCCGCCGGCGGGGAATATGCGCTCAACGATGCCATCGAGCACAAAAAATGGGGCCGAGGCGTGGTTGTGGGCGTCTCCGGCAGCGGGGAGGAGCTCTCGCTGCGGGTTATTTTCCCGGATGTGGGCATGAAGGATCTGTTTGTCAAGTACGCGCCGATCCGCAAAGTGGATTAGCCTGCCCGGAGTATGCGGCTGTCGCGGGCAGGCTGCGCGCGGGAAAGAGAATCGGGCGGGATGCCCGGAGGGAGGAGGAACCGTCATGCCGGAACAGAAGATACAGGATCCGCTCTCCGCGGAGAAGGCGGAAAGCGTGGGCGAGAGCGGCGCGGCGGCGGATCCGGCGGCTCTGACAGAGGCTGCCGCCGCGCGGAGGCTTGCCGAGCTGCGGACGAGCATCGCCTACCACGATCACCGCTACTATGTGCTGGACGATCCCGAGATCGACGATTACCAGTACGACGCGCTGATGCGGGAACTGCTGTCGCTGGAGCGGGCGTATCCGCAGCTGGTGACGGCGGATTCCCCTTCCCAGCGGGTGGGCGGCGAAGCGCGGAAAGAATTTCAGAGTTACACGCACCGCACCCCGCTCTTGAGCTTGATGAACGCTTATGGCACCGACGATCTGCGGGAATTCCACCGGCGCATGCAGAGCGATCTGGGACGGGAGCGGCTGGAGTACGCCGTGGAGTACAAGATCGACGGGCTCTCCATGGCGCTCTACTATCGCGACGGCGTGCTGGCGGACGGCGTGACCCGCGGCGACGGCGTGACGGGGGAGAATGTCACGGCCAACGTGCGCACGGTGAAGAACATCCCCCTGCGCCTGCCGGAGTCCCTGCCGGCGCTGGAGGTGCGTGGGGAGGTTTACATGCCGCGCGAGGCCTTTGCTCGGCTGAACGAGAAGCGGGAGGCGGACGGCGAGCCGCTCTTTGCCAACTGCCGCAACGCAGCCGCCGGCTCGATCCGGCAGCTGGATCCCAAGATTACGGCACAGCGGGAGCTGAGAGCGTTCATCTACACTTTGATGTACGCCGAGGGCGTCCCGGCGGAGACGCACACGCAGTGCATCGCGTATCTGCGCGCGCAGGGCTTTCCCACGATGGAGGCGTTTGTCAGCAGCGATATCGAGGAGATCTGCGCCTACTGCGCATACTGGGGCGAGCACCGCTACGAGCTGCCGTTCGACATTGACGGTATGGTGGTCAAGCTGAATTCGCTGGCCGATCAGGCGGCGCTGGGCAACCGGGCGCGCAATCCGCGCTGGGCGATCGCCTACAAGTTTCCTCCGGAGCAGGGCGTCACCAAACTGGAGGAGATCAGCGTGCAGGTGGGGCGCACAGGCGCCGTGACACCGGTGGCGAATCTGCGGCCGCTGTTTTTGGCGGGCAGCACCATCAGCCGCGCCACGCTGCACAACGAGGAGTTCATCCGCGAGAGGGATATCCGCCTGGGCGATACCGTGGTGGTGCAGAAGGCGGGGGAGGTGATCCCCGCGGTGGTGGAGGTCAAGAAGGAGCTGCGGGACGGCAGCGAGCGGGAGTTTGTCTTCCCCAGGACGTGCCCGGTCTGCGGCGCGCCGCTGGTGCGCATGGAGGGCGAGGCCGTCTGGCGCTGCAGCGATCCTATGACCTGCCCCGCCCAAGTGCGGGAGGGCGTCATCCACTTCGCCTCGCGCGATGCCATGGACATCGAGGGGCTGGGGCCAAACCTGATCGGACAGCTCTTGCAGAACAATCTGATCCGCGACGCGGCGGATCTCTATTCTCTGCGCCGGGAGCAGCTGCTCGGCCTGGACCGGCTTGGAGAAAAATCGGCGGAGAATCTCCTGAACAGCCTGGAGGCGAGCAAGCACCGGCCGCTGGCGCAGGTCATTTTCGCCCTGGGGGTTCGTCTGGTGGGGCAGAATGTCGCAAAGGTGCTGGCGCGGCAGTATTCTTCGGTGGAGGCGTTGTCCCGGGCGAGCTATGAAGAGCTGGTGAGCGTGGACGCGGTCGGGCCCAAGATCGCGGAGAGCCTGGTGGGATACTTTGCCTCGGAGCGGCACCGCGATTTTCTGCGGCGTCTGGAGGAAGCGGGGGTTAGCCTGCGCCGCGATCCCGCGGAAGATGCGGCGGAAAAGCAGGAGAAGGGCGCCTTTTGGGGGAAAACAGTTGTGTTGACTGGCACGCTGCCCACGCTGGACCGCAGGACGGCGACGGCGCGGATCGAGGCGGCCGGCGGCCGGGTGAGCGGCAGCGTGAGCAAAAAGACAGACTACGTGCTGGCGGGCGATGAGCCGGGCTCCAAGCTGGAGAAAGCGCGGGCGCTGGGCGTTGCCGTGATCGGGGAGGATACATTTCTGCGGATGCTGGAGGAGGATGGATCATGATTAGCAAGGAGGTCGTGCAGAAGGTGGCTAAGCTGAGCCGCCTGGAGCTGGACGAGGAGGAGATCGCGCTGTATGCGGAGCAGCTGAGCCAGATCCTGGACACCATGGAGGGGCTCAAGCAAATCGACACCGAGGGCGTGGCGCCCTTGGCCCATGTTTTGCCGATCGAAAATGTGCTGCGCGAGGATGCGGTGGGCGCCTGTCTCCGCCAGGAAGAAGTGCTGGCCAATGCGCCGGAGAAGGCGGAGGGCATGTTCCAGGTGCCGAAGATCGTGTGAATCCGGGATTGTTTGGGAGGGAAGAAGTGTGACGGTAACCGAATTAACCATTCATGAATTGCACGCGCTCTTGCAGCGGAGGGAGCTGAGCGCCGTGGAGCTTGCCGAGGCGCAGCTGGAGCGCATCGGCGCGCTGGACGGCCGGATCCGGGCGTATCTGACGGTGACGGAGGAACTGGCCCTGTCGCGCGCCGCGGCGGTGGACAAAAAGATTGCGGCCGGGGAGCCGATCGGGCCGCTGGCCGGTATCCCGATGGCGCTCAAGGACAATCTCTGCACGGAGGGCATCGCCACGACCTGCGCATCCAGGATGCTGGAGGACTTTAAGCCGCAGTACAGCGCCACGGTGGTGAAAAAACTGGAGGCGGCGGACGCGGTCTTTCTGGGCAAGGTGAACATGGACGAGTTTGCCATGGGCTCCACCACCGAGAACTCGGCCTACTTTGCCACGCAGAACCCCTGGAACGCGGACTGCGTGCCGGGCGGCTCCAGCGGCGGATCTGCGGCGGCGGTGGCTGCCGATCTGGCGGTCTACGCGCTCGGCTCCGACACAGGCGGATCCATCCGCCAGCCCGCCTCCTTCTGCGGCATCGTGGGCCTGAAGCCGACCTACGGTGCGGTCTCCCGCTTCGGACTGATCGCTTTCGCGTCGTCGCTGGACCAGATCGGTCCGCTGACAAAGGATGTGACCGACGCCGCTCTGGTGATGAATGCAATCGCGGGCTACGATCCGAAGGATTCTACATCGGCGAATTATGACTATCCCGATTATACCAAGGCCCTGACGGGCGATGTGCGCGGACTCAAGGTAGGTGTGCCAAGGGAATACCTGGGCGAGGGTATCGATCCCGCGGTGGAGGCGCAGGTGCGCGCCGCCGCCGCGAAGCTCGCGGAGCTGGGCGCGGAGGTGGAGGAGTGCTCGCTCCCCTACACGCGCTGCGCCATGCCGGCCTATTATCTCATCGCCCCGGCGGAGGCGAGCTCCAATCTGGGCCGCTATGACGGCGTGCGCTACGGGCTGCGCGCGCCGGGCCGAGACGTGAACGCAATGTTCTGCCGGACGCGGCGGCAGGGCTTCGGCCCGGAGGTCAAGCGCCGCATCATGCTGGGCACCTATGCGCTGAGCTCCGGCTACTACGACGCCTACTATTTGAAAGCACTGAAGGTGCGCAATCTCATCAAGCAGGACTACGACCGCGCTTTCGCCAAGTACGACTGCCTGATCACGCCCACCGCGCCTACCACGGCGCTGCGCAAGGGGCAGAACCAGGATCCGCTGGCGCTCTACAAGGGCGATATCTGCACGATACCGAGCAATCTGGCCGGCATCGCCGCGCTGTCCATCCCCTACGGGCTGGACGCGCATCAGATGCCTGTGGGGGTGCAGCTCCTGGGCCGGGCTTTCTCGGAGCCGACGCTTTTGGGCGCGGCTTACGCGCTGGAGCAGAACACCGCGCTGACCCGGCTGAAGCCGGCCGGCTTGGATGATCCGGGAAAGGGGATGTGAGACGTGGAATACGAAGTCGTGATCGGCTGTGAAGTGCATGTGGAGCTGAAGACAAAGACCAAGATTTTCTGCGGCTGCCCCACGGAGTTCGGCGGCGCGCCCAACACCCACGTCTGCCCGGTGTGCCTGGGGCTGCCGGGCACACTGCCGGTGCTCAACAAGAAGGTGCTGGAGTATGCCGTCAAGGCGGGCCTGGCCATGAACTGCGAGATCGCCCGCTTCAGCAAGTTCGACCGGAAAAACTATTTTTATCCCGACCTGACCAAGGCCTACCAGATTTCGCAGTTTGACCTGCCCATCTGCAAGAACGGGTACATCGACATCGAGACGAGCCGGGGGACAAAGCGCATCGGGATCACCCGCATCCACATGGAGGAGGACGCGGGGAAACTGGTGCACCAGGGCGCGACGATCACCACCTCCGCCGGCTCGCTTGCGGACTACAATCGCGCCGGGGTGCCGCTGATCGAGATCGTCTCCGAGCCGGATATGCGCAGCGCGGAGGACGTGCTGGCCTACCTGACCAGTCTGAAGGCGATCGTGGAGTACATCGGCATCTCCGATGCCCGCATGGAGCAGGGTTCGCTGCGCTGCGACGTGAACCTCTCGCTGCGGCCGGTGGGGCAGCAGGCGTTCGGCACCCGCGCGGAGATCAAGAATCTGAACTCCTTCCGCGCCGTGGAGCGCGTGATCGCCTACGAGATCGAGCGCCAGACGGACATTCTGGAGGACGGCGGCAGGGTGATCCAGGAGACGCGCACCTGGGATGACGGCAGAGGCATGACCTTCAGCCTGCGCAGCAAGGAGGATTCCGACGAGTACCGCTACTTCCCCGATCCGGATCTGCCGCCCATTGTGCTCGACGACGCCTACATCGAGGGGCTGCGCCGGAGTCTGCCGGAGCTGCCCCGGGTAAAACGGCAGCGGATGATCGAGGAGGACGGCCTGCCGGAATACGACGCGGGCGTGATCACCGCGTCGAAGGCGCTGGTGGATTTCTACGACGGCGTCCATGCGTACTATGCCGACGCAAAAAAGATCAGCAACTGGATGATGGGGGAACTGCTCTCCAAGCTGAACGCGGAGGGGATCGACGCGGCGGAGATGCGGCTGAAACCGCGGCAGCTGGCGGACTTGCTGCAGCTGGTGGATTCCGGCGAGATCAGCGGCAAGATTGCCAAGAAGGTCTTCGGGGAGATGTTTGACACCGGCAAGGATCCGGATGTGATCATCCGGGAGGAGCACCTGGTGCAGATTTCGGACGAGCACGCGCTGGAAGCCATGGTCGAGGCGGTGGTGGCGGCCAATCCCAAATCGGTGGAGGACTACAAGGCAGGTAAGAAGAAAGCCATGGGGTTCCTGGTGGGACAAATCATGAAGGAATCCAAGGGCCAGGCCAATCCGGCGGTGATCAACAAGTTGCTGACGGAGAAACTGGAGAGTCTGTGAGCGGCACAGGCGCGGCCCTACCGCCGTGCTCCTCGCTCCTGTGGGAGTCTCGCGCGCGGCAGCTGTGCTGTTCCGCGCCGCACGGCACTGCCCGCAGGCGTGTCCGCGCCCGCAAGCCCTTTTCCTCCGCGGATCCGGACATCCGCCTTGCCTGTGCGTCCGGCGCCGGACGTGCCGTCCGCGCCGTGCCGCACAGCCCGCGGCGTCTGTCCGTCCCGAGTCGGAAGGCGGGCTTCCGGGAGGGGACACGCCTTCCGCCCGGGGCTGCGTCCGCGCTGAGACGGTGCACAACGGCGCAAAAAGAGAGCGGCAGCTGTGCTGTTCCGCGCCGCACGGCACTGCCCGCAGGCGTGTCCGCGCC
>CAZSHM010000013.1:0-34186 GCA_964606855.1 uncultured Peptococcaceae bacterium | reverse complement strand
AATTTTTTTGTCAAAGAAAGTCGGACTTGGTTGACAGCGCGCGGCTGGAATGTTAAGATAATAGGCAACAAACCGATCTTTTTCAAAAGTGAACGAGGGTACCTTGTCTGCATAGATGGGGTAGAGGCGCAGGACTTATCAGTACTGCAGGGGAGATTCAGGCAATCGTCGATCCGGTAGGAAAGGAAGTTTTGCCGAAGTCCGTTTCCGGCCTGCGGGAGCGGGCTGGGGCTGTATCGAACAGGTGCAGGACTGTCAGCAGTCGTCGCCCAGGCGGTTGTTGTTGTGCTACTGGTATGGGACGGGGAGTGCTTTGCTGCCAGGGCTGAAGGGCTGTTTTCCCCCTTTGGCTTTTTTTGTAGCCCAGAGCCGCCGCCCGCAAACAGGAGGAGGAAGAAACATGATTCGAGTTGGAGTGATGGGCGCCTGCGGACGCATGGGCCGCGAGATCTGCCGTAGTGTGGCGGACGACGCGGAACTGGAACTGGTGGCCGCTTTTGACAAGACCTGCACCGGCATGGATCTGGGCGCGCTGCTCGGGCGCCCGATAGAAGGGCTGGTCGTTGAGAGCAATCTGGAACAACTTTTGGAGGCGCGGGAGATCGATGTCATGATCGATTTCACGGTGGCCGACGCGATGCGCGTGAATGTGCCGCAGGTGCTCCGGAAGGGGGTTGCTGTGGTGAGCGGGACCACGGGGCTCAGCGCCCGGGAGCGCGCCGAGATGGGGAAAATCGCGGAGGAGCACGGAACCGGTATGTTCCACGCTGCCAACTATGCGATCGGCGCGGTGCTGATGATGAAGTTCGCAGCGGAGGCCGCCAAGTATCTGCCGTATGCCGAGGTGATCGAGATGCACCACGACAAAAAACTGGACGCGCCCTCCGGCACCGCAGTCACGACGCTGGAGAAGATGGCCGGGAACCGTCCGCCCATTCAGCAGGGCGCGGCGGGCGAGTATGAGAAGATCCCGGGGGCCCGCGGCGGGCAGCATGCGGGCATGCGCGTGCACAGCGTGCGCCTGCCGGGGTTTGTGGCCAGCCAGGAAGTCATCTTCGGCGGGGTGGGGCAGACCCTGACGATCCGCCATGACTCCATGTCGCGGGAATCCTTCATGCCGGGCATTCTCCTGGCGGTCAAAAAGGTGCGCGGCTGGACGGGACTGGTGGAGGATCTGGAGAACATCCTGGACTGAAAGCGCAGCGGTCTTCGCTTGCAAATCGATACTACGAGGGGGAACGGGCATGAAAGAACTGTCAATCGCAGTGGTGGGCGCCACCGGCGCCGTAGGACAGGAAATCTTAAAAGTGATGGCGGAGCGCCAACTTCCCTGCAGAGCGCTGCGTCTCCTGGCCAGCGCCCGCAGCGCCGGACAGGAGATCACGTACCAGGGCGAGACGTACAAGGTGGAGGAGACAACGGAGCAGTCCTTCGACGGTGTCGATCTGGCGCTCTTTGCGGGCGGGCCGGCAAGCCGCGCGTTCGGACGCTTGGCCCAGTCCAAAGGCTGCGTCGTCATCGACAACAGCAGCACCTTCCGTCTGGAGCCGGACGTGCCTCTGGTGGTGCCGGAGGTCAATCCGCAGGCGCTGAAGCGGCACCGGGGTCTCATCGCCAACCCCAACTGCTCCACGATTCTCTTGGTGTCGGCGCTCTATCCTCTGTATAAAAAGAGCCGTGTGACGCGCGTGATTGTCTCCACCTACCAGGCTGTCTCGGGTGCCGGCAAGGAAGCCATCGACGAGCTGACGCTCCAGGTGCGGCAGACGCTGGCCGGCGAACCCGTCGAGCCGCATGTGTTCCAGCACCAGATCGCCTTCAATCTGATCCCCCACATCGATGTCTGGGTGGAGGAGGACTACACCAAGGAAGAGATGAAACTGGTCTACGAGACGCGCAAAATTCTGGAGGACGACGCGATCGCCATCACCCCGACGGCGGTGCGCGTCCCCGTCTACCGCAGCCATTCCGAGTCGGTCTACGTGGAGACCGAAGCGCCCATCTCCCCGGACGAGGCGCGCGCCCTGATGGCGGCGGAACCGGGGATCATCGTGCAGGATGATCCGCACAACAATGTCTACCCCATGCCGCTTTTCACATCCGACACCGACGAGGTATATGTCGGCCGCATCCGCCGGGATCTGAACTGTGACAGGGCACTCAACCTGTGGATCGCGTTCGATCAGCTGCGCAAGGGCGCTGCCACGAACGCGGTCCAGATTGCCGAGGAGCTGCTGCGGCAGGATCTGATCTGAGCGGACGCGCCTTTTCAGGTGATGGCGGCGCACAAGGCTGCAACGGTTTCATCTTTCAGAGATCAAAGGAGGTTCATCCCATGGAATTTGGCAGAGTTATGACGGCGATGGTAACGCCGTTCACCGACGACGAGGAAGTCGATTACGCCGGGGTCAAACAGCTTGCGGAGTACCTGACGGAGCACGGCAGTGACGGGCTTGTGGTCTGCGGCACCACGGCGGAGACGCCGACCCTGACGCACGAGGAGAAACGGCAGATTGTCCGGGCGGTCAAAGAGGCGGTGGGGGAGCGCACGGACATCATCGTCGGCGTGGGCACCAACTGCACCAAGACCACCATTGAGGCGGCCCGCGAGATGGAGGATCTAGGCGTGGACGGACTTCTGGTTGTCGCGCCCTACTACAACAAGCCTTCGCAGGAGGGGCTCTATCAGCATTTCCGCGCGGTTGCCGAGGCGACTTCGCTTCCGATCCTTCTCTACAACATTCCGGGGCGCTGCGGCGTCAATATGACACCAGAGCTGATCCTGCGCCTGGCACAGATTCCCAACATCGTGGCGCTCAAAGAAGCGGGCGGCAGCATCGAGCAGGTCAGCAAACTGATGACGCTCCTGCCGGACGGGTTCCGCGTCTACAGCGGCGATGATTCTATGACGCTCCCGATGCTGTCGGTGGGCGCATACGGCATCATCAGCGTGGCCTCCCATGTGGTCGGAGATTCGCTGCACGCCATGGTGGACGCCTACGTGGACGGGCGTGTCCGTGAGGCCGCGGCGCTGCATCAGCGGCTCTATCCGATCTTTAAGTCGCTGTTCATCACATCCAACCCCGTGCCGGTCAAGTACGCCCTGAGCCAGCTGGGGATCGGCAACGGCAAAGTGCGTCTGCCCCTGGCGGAGGCGAATGAGGCGGAGAAGGCGGCGGTGCGGAAGAGCATGCAGGATCTGGGACTCTTGTAACGCGTGCGCGGGAACGCCGGCGCGGTATGTGGGATGCGTGCCGGAGAGAGATCCGAAACGAGGGGAGAATCCGGGGGGAAAGAAGGAGAGAACGATGGGCCAGAGTATTTTAGTGGTGGTCGATATGCAGAACGATTTTATCACGGGCAGTCTGGGGACGCGGGAGGCGCAGGCCATTGTCGGCGCTGTGCGGAGCAGAATCGCGCGGGCGGAGCGGGAAGGCTGGCAGGTGGTCTTCACCCGCGATACCCACAGCGCGGACTACCTGGACACCCGGGAGGGGCAGAAACTGCCGGTGCCGCACTGCCTGCGCTATTCCTCCGGCTGGGAGATCGAGCCATCGCTGCGCATTGCCGGAGCGCCGGTCTTTGACAAGGGAACGTTCGGCAGCGTGGAGCTGGCCCGTTATCTGGAGGAGGCGGGCTGCACAGAGATCGAACTGGTCGGCGTCTGCACGGATATCTGTGTGATTTCCAACGCGCTCCTGATCAAAGCGTTTCTGCCGCAGGCGGCGATCTCGGTGGACGGCGGCTGCTGTGCCGGGACGACGCCGGAAAACCATGAACAGGCGCTGCGCGCCATGGCGCAGTGCCAGATCGAGATTCGCTGAACGCCCTTGCTCCTCGCGCGGCGCTGTTGCTTTGTCCGCCGATTGCGGGCGCAGGGAACTTTGAAGAAAGAAGGGTGTCTGTTGAACGTGCATCTGTATCGGCACAAGGTACAGTATTACGAGACGGATCAGATGGGGATCGTCCATCACGCCAATTATATCCACTGGTTTGAGGAGGCGCGATGCGATTTTTTGGAGGCGGTCGGTCTGCCCTACGCGGCGATGGAGACAGAAGGCATCGCCAGCCCTGTGCTGGAGATATCGTGCCGCTACAAGTCAAAAGTTCTGTACGGCGAGACCGTCACCATCGAGTCGACGATCCAGAAGTACACCGGGTTCCGGATGCGCGTCGCCTATGTGGTGCGCGGCAGCGACGGCAAGGTGCGCTGCACGGGCGAGACGGAGCACTGCTTTGTCAATCGGGACGGCCGTCCCGTGACGCTGGCCCGTGTCAAACCGGAGTGGCACAGCCTGTTCCTGCGCCAGAGCGAGGCGGAGACGGAGACAGCGCCGTCGGGGGAGCGCGAACATGATCCTGACGAATCCTGACGAACAGGTCTGGAATCTGCTGACGGGCGGGATGGGAACTTCCGCGGCCCGCGCGGAGCTGGAGCGCCTGAAACGGATGCTGCGGGAGCGCGGGATCTCCTTTGTCTCCGACCGCGATGACCGCACCTGCTGGATCTGCCTCCGCAGCCGCCGTGATCTGCGCCTGATCCGGGTCAAAGCAGACCTGCAGGCGGAGAATGCGCTTCTGGAGGCGCGCTGCGGAGATGTCTCGGAGAGAGAGCTGGATGCGGATCGGGCCTTCTCCCTGTTGTCGGAGTGGTACGGCGGGGAGGGAGCGCCGTCTCAGGATTGAGAGACGGCAAGCGATATTTTATTCTTTGTTGAGAGAAGTTTGTGCGACCGCTTTGGAATACGCTCGATTTTCCGCGGTTTGCGCCGGGAATTGGCGGTTGTGTGATAAAAGAAGGAAGCGGAGTCTGAAGAAGGGGGCTCCGCTTCCTTCTTTTTTTCTTGCCGCGCGCATCCTGTCGGAAGAGGGTTCTTGCCAGCCCGCATCGCCCGTGATATGGTAATATCTGTAAAGCCTGAGACGGAAAGGCGGGAGAAGGATGGCACAAAAGGAAACGCTGCAGGCGTCGGCGCTCTATGCCGCACGGCTGCAGGACATGCTGCCGGGGCAGCGCGTGCATGAGATTCAGCGGGATGCGCAGGATGCGGGGACTGCGTCTGCCGTGGTAGACGAGATTTTGGGGGAGGCGCTGGCGCGCGGCGCCAGCGACATACATCTGGAGCCGCGGGAGGAGGGGCTCCTGGTGCGGCTGCGCTGTGACGGGGAACTTGCGGTTCTGCGGAGTTTGGAGGGCGGCCTGCGGCAGCAGCTGATCAACCGGCTCAAAGTGATGGCGGATCTGGACATCACAGAGAAACGCTTGCCGCAGGACGGGCATCTGGCCGTCGATTGGCGGGGGCAGCAGTACGATCTGCGCATCTCTACCCTGCCGCTTTTACAGGGGGAAAAATTGGTGCTGCGCATTCTGGGGCAGCGGGAAAAGCTCATGCGTCTGGAGGAGCTAGACTTTTCACGGGAGAATCTTGCACAGGTGCGGGAACTCCTGCGGCTGCCGAGCGGGCTCCTGCTCATCTGCGGTCCGACCGGCAGCGGCAAGACGACGACCCTCTACAGTATGCTGGCGGCGCTCCGGGAGCGCGGCGGCAACATCGTGACGCTGGAGGATCCGGTGGAGTACGAGATGCAGGGCATCAATCAGGTGCAGATCAACGAGCGGACAGGGCTCACCTTTGCCAGGGGACTGCGCAGCATCCTGCGGCAGGATCCGGATATCGTCATGGTGGGGGAAATCCGCGATCTGGAATCGGCGGAGATCGCGCTGCGGCTGGCATACACCGGGCATCTGGTTCTGGCCTCCCTGCACACGGGCACGGCCCTGGGCGCGGTGGAACGGCTGGTGGAGATGGGGATCGCCTCCTTTCTCCTGGCCAGCTGTCTGAACGGCGTCATCGCGCAGCGCCTGGTGCGCCGCCGGGGCGGAGGGCGGCTGGCGCTGCAGGAGGTGCTGCGCTGCGACAGGCAAATGCGGCAGCAGTTGACCCGGTACGAGACTTTTTTAGAGCGGGAGGCGGAGATTGCGGCGGGATTTTCCTCGCTGACGGAGGACGGGCGCGCAAAGGTGCGGGCCGGAAAGACGACGGCGGAGGATGTCGTTGCGGTGCTGGGACCGGAAATGTGGCAGGCGGAGCAGTAGATGTCTGAGAGAGCGGGAGGGGACGGAGAGATGATCAAGCGGAGGAAAAAGGCGCAAATGCCGGATGTGGAGCGTCAGGAGGCAAGTCCGGAGGAGACGCCTGCGGAGAAGACCGTTCCGGGAGAGACGGGTGCAGAGGCGCTGAATCCGGAGCAAACAGAGGGCGGACGCGGGCTTTGGGAGCGCGGAAGAGCTTTGCTGGGGAAGGAGATCCGTTTCGGGACCTCCAAGGGCTTGCTCCGAAGGCGGCTCTCGGATCGGCAGCTCTTTGTCATCTGCCGGCAGCTTTCGTTCGCCCTCTCCGGCGGAATGGCTCTGCCGGCGGCGCTCCTGCTGTTGGGCACGGAGCTGGAGCAGGCGGTGTGCCGCGCGTTTCTGCTGGACGCGGAGGCGCAGGTGCGACAGGGCAGTTCTCTGGCGCAGGCTCTGGGGAAAAGCGAGATCGGGTTTCCTCCGGTTCTGCTGGAATTTGTGCTTGCGGGAGAACAGAGCGGCGCGCTGCCCAAGACGCTGGAACAGGCGGCGATCTATTTTCAAAAGCAGCAGCAAAACAAACAGCTGTTGGGGGCGGCCCTCTTCTATCCCGCGCTTCTCGTGGTGCTGATGGGGGCGGCGCTGGCGGCCATGTGCATCTTTGTGGCCCCTGCCATCGTCCAGACCTACGACAATTTTGAAGCGGAGCTCCCGCAGCTCACGCGCACGCTCTTGGCGCTGGCGGGCTGGGTACAGCTCCACTGGCGGCAGATGCTGTTCTGCGGGGCCTGTCTGATCGCGCTGGCAGCCGCCGCGCTTACCTATCTGCTGCGGCAGCCGCGCTGGCGGGAGAGGATGCACGCGCTCCTTCTGCGCCTGCCGCTGGCGGGGCGGCTCTACCAACAGTACTGGTTCATCCAGATCAGCCAGGCCCTGGGGCTGATGCTCACGGGAGGGATGCTTCTGCCGCGCGCGCTGGAAGCGCTGCAACAGATTTATCGACGAGGGCTGTTTGTCGGGGAACTGGAGCGTCTGTCCGCGCGTGTAGCGGAAGGGCATTCCTTCGGCGCGGACATCGCCCAGTGCAGTTTCGTGCCGCGCATGGCGGGACAGATGCTCCGCGTGAGCGAGGCGACCGGAACGCTGTCGGAGGGGCTGCTGCAGCTCTGCGGCTACTATCAGCACCAGTTCCAGCAGCGCCTGCAGACGCTGACCGGCCTCTTGGAGCCGTGCCTGGTGGTCTTCATCGGTCTGATGGTGCTGGCTCTGGCGAGCGGGCTCTTTTTGCCGCTGGTGCGCTCTTACCAGTATCTGCTTTAGCCGCCGCGGAGACGGCAGCCGTGTGTGCGGCTTCTAGGGAGGAATGGCGTATGAAACAGAATCTGGGCGGATTGCGGCGAACGTTTTCCCGCGGGGCACTCGGGTTTACGCTCGTGGAGATTTTGGTCACGTTGCTGCTGATGGCCGCGGTGATGGCGTTTACCATGCCGTCCCTTGCCCGCGTCTGGCAGGAACTGCGGATGGATCTGACGATTCATCAGATCCACCGGGATCTGCGCTGGGCGCAGGAGCAAGCGTTTCGCATGCACCGGGACGTCACGGTTCTTTTTTATCAGGACCGGCAGCCGTACCGCTACATGGTGCGGATGGTGGGAATGGGGGGCAAGAATCTGCGCTATCGAACCCTGCCAGGAAATCTGGATCGCATAGAAGCGCAGTCGGTTCAGATTTTCCCGGACAAGCGGTTCCGGAAAAACAATCACATTCTACTGCAGAAGGGGGCGTATCAGCGCTATGTCTACTATTACACCACGGGGCGCAGCAGGGTGGTCAAAAAGGCCCTGGAATGAGGGTGGATGCGGACGGATGCCGCCCAAGCCTTCCGCGGGATCCAAGCGGCGGAAGGAGGACGGGTTCACCTTGCCGGAACTTTTGGTCAGTCTCTGTATCTGCGTGCTGGTGCTGCAGAGCGTCTATCAATGGAGCCTGGTGGCGGAAAAGAGCCAGGCGGGCGGGTGGCAGGCGCGTCAGGCGCTATCCCTGGGGCAGAGCGCGCTGAACGGGGCGGACTGCGCAGTGCCTCCGGGGTGGACGGTGCGGACGGAGAAGCGCCCCTGCGGAGAGGATCTCACGGAGACGGAGGTTACAGTGGAGTGCGGAGGCCGCATTTGGCACTTTTATTATGTGGGAGAAAAGGGAGTGTGAGCGGATGACAGAGAGAAGAAGCTTTCCGGCAGCACTGCCGGCAGAGAACAAGGATCCCGAACGACAGGCTGGTTTTACATTGGCAGAGCTTCTTGTCGTGCTGATTGTGACGGGCCTGCTCTCCTCGTTTTTTCTCTCCTGCTTTTTTACTTCGGTTGGACAGTACCGGCAGCGAAGCGCGCGGCTGGAACTGGAGGAAAATCTGACACTGGCTTCCTCCTTTCTGACGGAGGAGATTGCCAAGAGCCTCGCGGTGCGCTCCTGCAACCATTTTCGGCTGGAGCTGCAGCAGGATGTCGTCGTGCACCTCACCTTGGAGGAGGATCCGCAGAAGGAGGAACATTACTATCGGCAGATAGAAGGGAAAAATCTGTACCGGAGGGAAGATACAGAGAGAAACAAGCAGCCGATGGCCAATTTTATCCGCTCACTGCGGGCGTATTATCTGGATGAGAACGGGCTGGAGACCGAAGAACCGGAGGAAGTGCGGGCTGTGATGTTCGTGCTGACCGGCCGTTGGCAGGATGCCCTGCTGGAGCGCAGGGGTGTGGTGCGCCTGGCGGGGGCGGAATATCTCTGAAGCCGGATACAGGGGCAGTGCGGCGGTACAAGGAAAGGATGCGAGCGAGGATGACGGCAGAGAAGGAGTTCCCCGTGCAGGAGATCGATCGGCGGGAAATGCAGGAAATGCTCAACGCGGCGCTGGCGGCCGGCGCGGATTTCGCGGAAGTATTCCTGGAGCGCGAAACGCATACATCCCTCAGCTGTGAGGACGGCCGGATCGAGCGGATCCGCACAGGGTTGGACTGCGGCATGGGGATCCGTGTGATTGCGGGGGAGAGCACGTCCTATGTACATGGCAGTGCGGTTTCCGCGGAGGAAGGAATGCGGATGGCGGAGCTTGCGGGGCAGATTGCGCAGGCGCACAAGCGCGAGCGGACGGCGCTGGAGTTTCAGATGCCGCCCCAGGTTCCGCCTGTGACGCTCGCGGAGCCAAAACCAGCCGCTTTTTCGGACAAGGTGGCGCTGCTGCGGGTGGCCGATGCGGAAGCGCGGGCCTTGGATGCGGCGATCCGTCAGGTTTCCCTGAGCTACGGGGATGTGCGGCAGGAAGTTCAGATCGCGAACAGCGAAGGCGTCTGCGCGGCGGATACGCGTGTCCGGCTACGGCTTGCCTGCAACAGCATCGCTGAGCGGGACGGGCAGATTCAGACGGGCTTTGCCGCTCTGGGTGGCGCCGGAGGCTTTGAACTCCTGGAGGAGGAATCGGCGGCGCAGTTGGGCGCGGAATCGGCGCAGCGGGCGCTGACACTCCTTGGCGCGCAGCCATGCCCCGCCGGCAGGATGACGGTGGTGCTGGGCAGCGAGGCTGGCGGGACGATGGTCCACGAGGCCTGCGGGCACGGTCTGGAAGGGGATCTGGTTCAGAAGGGGCTGTCTGCCTATGCCGGAAAACTGGGGGAGCAGGTGGCGTCCGAACTGGTGACGGTCGTGGACGATGCGACACTCGCGGGGAAATACGGCAGCTACCGGTTCGATGACGAAGGGACGCCGGGGCAGAGGACAGTGCTGATCGAGAACGGCGTCCTTCTGCGCTATATGAATGACCGCGAGACCGCCTCCCGCGCCGGCACGGCCTGCACCGGCAACGGGCGGCGGGAATCCTACCGGGATAAGCCGATCACCCGCATGAGCAATACCTATATCGCTCCGGGACAGGATCGCGTGGAGGAGATCCTCGCTTCCACAGAGTACGGCCTGTATGTCAAGCGGATGGGCGGAGGGCAGGTGGACAGCCTGAATGGCGACTATGTTTTCGATGTATCCGAAGGGTATCTGATCGAGGACGGCGAGGTCACGCAGGCGGTGCGCGGCGCGACACTGGCTGGAAACGGGCCGGAGACGCTGCGCAATGTGGAGATGGTGGGCGAGGATCTGGGCTACGGCATCGGCACCTGTGGCAAAGAGGGGCAGGGCGTTCCGGTTGCCGACGCGCAGCCCACCCTGAAGATCCGCGGTCTGACCGTGGGCGGCACCGGGGGGCCGGCGCGGCGCGGTGCGCGGTGAGCGCACGTCAGGCATGCGGGGAAGATCCCGCATGGAAACGCGGAGGGAGGAATCGCATGAGAGGACCGCGAAGGATGAAAAGGAGGGAACCGGAAAATTTCCGGATATCCCAGCGCCGCTTTCCGGATACGGCACGGCAGGAAGGCTATCTCCTGCCCGTGGTGCTGTTCTTTCTGTTCAGCACGTTGCTCTGGGGCGCGATGTTTCTGCTGGCCCTGTCAGACCGCTATGCCATGGAGCATGAGACGGTGTTTCGCGAGCAGAGCCGTCTCCTGGCGTACAGCGGCTGGAATATGGCACTGCAGCAGATGAAGACATCCGGCAGTCTGGCGGATGTCCTGCTGGATACGGCGGCCGGCACTGCGCGGGCGGAACTGGAGGAGCAGGCGCCTGGGCGGGTTGCCGTAGCAGTGCAATCCCAGGCAGGAAATTGCCGGCACGCGCTGGAGGGAACGGTGCGCCTGCTGGAGCTGCCCTGGGAGGAGGTCTGTGCCTGGCAGATCACGGAGCAGCCGTCCGATCTGTTGCAGCCGGGGCTCCTGCTTGTCTCCGGCACAGCCTACACGCTCTCGGACGCTCCGGCGCAGCCCTTGGCGATCAGCTCGGATACGGGGGAGCCCGTGGCAGTAAGAATCGATGCGCCGCTTGTCTTGGATGCGCTGTATGTGCACGGCGATCTGCTCCTAGAAGCGCCGGTTCAGGCCGATGTGATCTATGTGAGCGGCGCGCTCAGCGGGGAGGAGTGGCTTGATAACCCGGACTGCGTGCAGATCTATGCCGGCAGAGCGGGGTTCCGGCTCGATGTCCTCGAGCGCGAGTTGTGACGAGCCGGCGGTGCGAAATCGGTCCGCGCGGAGTGGAAGACATCGCAGAACGGAGCGGCATTCCA
The DNA here is from genome assembly GCA_964606855.1 of uncultured Peptococcaceae bacterium. GTDB lineage: Bacteria > Bacillota > Peptococcia > Peptococcales > Peptococcaceae > UBA7185. The sequence continues at coordinate 22,955 of CAZSHM010000013.1, read as the reverse complement.
GGAGGAAAGGGTGACGGAAGATGAAGGAACGATTCCTCGATTTTGCCAGAGGCGGGCTCAAGAAGGCCCGGCAGATGGGGGCGGACAGTGCGGAGCTGTTCGTCATGAAAAATCGAACGATGGAGATGGAGATGAAGGAGGAACGGATCGAATCGCTGAAACAATCCGATGCCCGGGGTGTAGGATTGCGCGTGATCCGGGGCAAACGGCAGGGCTTTGCCTACTCCGCGGATTTTCGCTCCAGCGCGCTGGAACAGATGCTGCAGCAGGCGCTCGAAAACAGCAGGTACAGCGATCTGGAACCACTGCTGCGTTTCCCGGCCCCGGAGGGTGGTTACCCGAAGCTGGAGCTGAGCGACCCTGCTTTGGCGGAGCACACGCTCTCGGAAAAGCAGGAACTGGCCCAGGAGACGGCGCGGCAGGCGCTGCGTGCGGAACACGTCGGGCGGGTAGAGCGCTCCGGCTATGAGGAGGGCGAGGTCCACATCTGGCTGGCGAACACGAACGGACTGTTGCTGCACCAGAGCGGCACATACTGCGGACTCTTTTGCCTGGCGCTGGGCGAGAAAGACGGTGAGCAGCAGAGCGGGTACGGCATGGACAGCCGCGTGCGCTTTGCGGAACTCTCGCCCCGTTCCGCCGGGCAGATGGCGGCGCGCAGGGCAGTCGAACTTTTAGGCGCGCGGCAAATTGCGAGCGGCAGGATGGATCTGGTGCTGGAGCCGCTGGTCGCGGCCCAGATCTTCGGACTCCTCAGCGGCTGTTTTTCGGGGGAGGCTGTGCAAAAGCAAAAAACCTTTCTTGCGGGCAAAATGGGCGAACAGGTCGCGAGCAAAACATTGACGCTGGTCGACGACGGAACACTCGAGAATCGTCTCGGCTCCGCATCCTTTGACGGGGAAGGAACGCCGTCGCAGCGCACGGTGCTGCTTCAGGACGGCGTGCTGCAGAACTACCTCTATGATGCCCTTTCCGCCGCGAAGGCCGGCGCGCGCTCCACCGGAAACGGGATGCGCGGATCCTATCAGGGCACGCCGCACGTGGGAACCAGCAATTATTATCTGGAGCCTGGCGGACAGACGCCGGAGGAGCTGATCGGTGCGGTGGAGCGCGGCCTGTATGTGACGGAAATCCTGGGCGCACACACGGCCAATCCTGTCTCCGGCGATTTTTCTCTCGGAGCGTCCGGACTCCTGATCGAACACGGGCGCCTGAGCCGACCGGTGCGCGGCGTCACCATCGCTGGGAATTTCCGGCAGTTCCTGCAAAACATCGGCGGCGTCGGCAAGGATCTCACATTCTTTGGCGGGCAGGGCGCGCCGACGCTCCTGGTGCGCGACATCATGCTGAGCGGAACCTGAGTCCTCCGGCTTGCTGCGGTTGCGGCGCGGAGCGATCCGAAAAGGCTGCAGGAAAACCGTGCGGGATTGCGGATTCGGGACGGAATCGGCGCACGGAACCGACAGAGGGCAAAAATCGGCGGAAGGCCAAGTTTTCTCTTGTGAGAGCAGGTAAGAAATGCTATCATGGAAGACGAGGTGAGTCGATTGCGTATTTTAGTATTGAATGGTCCGAATCTGAATCTTCTGGGCACAAGAAAACCTGAGATTTACGGGACGACGACCCTGGCGGATATCGAGGCACAGGTGCGCGCGCGCGCAGACGCGCTGCACTGCGAGGTGGACTTTCTGCAGAGCAATCTGGAGGGCGCCCTGGTGGATGCGATCCAGGAGGCCAAGGGCCGCTATCAGTATCTGATCATCAACGCCGCGGCCTACACGCACACCAGCGTGGCGATCCGCGACGCCATCGAGGCGGTTGAAATTCCTGCCATCGAGGTTCATCTGAGCAATATCCATGCGCGGGAGAAGTTTCGCCACGATTCGTACCTGGCACCGGTGTGCGTCGGTCAAATCTGCGGGTTCGGCCCGAAGGGCTATCTGATGGCGCTGCAGTACGCGGCGGAGACGGATGCGGAAGGGGCGAACTCATGAACGCGCGTCGGATAGAAGCGCTCCGGCGCAAGATGAAAGCTCTGGACTTGGACGGGTTTTTGGTGACTTCCGGCGAGAACCGCCGCTACCTGACCGGTTTTACCGGCAGTTTCGGATGGGTTCTGGTGACGCAGAGCCAGGTGTATCTGATGACGGATTTCCGCTACATGGAGCAGGCGCAGAAACAGGCGAAGGACTGCAAGCTGGTGCAATTCAGGCAATTCTCCACCGTGGTCACCCTGCGCATGCTGATGGAGGATCTGGACGTTGTCACGCTGGGCATCGAGAGCGACCGGATGACGGTGGAGGAGTTTGAACGCCTGGCCGGCCAGGTGCGCCGCAAGGCGCTCATGCCGCTGAAAGGGTTTGTGGACGAGATTCGCCGCGTCAAGGATGAAGAAGAGATCGCCTGCATCGCGCAGGCAGAGCAGATCAGCGATGATGCCTTCCGGCATGTCCTGACGCAGATCCGTCCCGGAATGAGCGAGCGGGAGATCGCGATGGAGCTGGAATTCCAGATGCGGCGCTGCGGGGCCTCCGGCGTCAGCTTCGACACGATCGTGGCATCCGGCAGGCGTTCGTCGATGCCGCACGGCGTCGCTTCGGAGAAAAAAGTGGAGATCGGCGACTTCATCACGATGGATTTCGGCTGCGTGTACCAGGGATACTGCTCGGATCTCACGCGCACAATCGCGCTGGGAAAAGTTGACGAAAAGCAGGAAACGGTTTATAATCTAGTCAGGAAAGCACAGGAAGAAGCGTTGTCGGTGGTCAAGGCCGGAGTGGTTGGAAAGGACGTCCACGCAGCAGCGCAGAATGTGTTTCAGAATGCGGGATACGGGCCGTTTTTTGGACACGCCCTCGGGCACGGCGTCGGGCTGGAGATCCATGAGGAGCCGAGGTTTTCCCCGTCGGAGGAGGGCGTCATCGCGGCGAACACGGTCATCAGTGTGGAGCCGGGACTCTATCTCCCAAACTGGGGCGGCGTCCGCATCGAGGATTTAATCGTTGTGCGGGAGGAAGGGTATCAGAATTTGACCCATTCCCCAAAAGATCTCATTATTTTATAGGAGGACGTTGTATGATTGATACGAGCGATTTCAAAACAGGTTTGACCATCGAACTGGACGGCGATCCGTGCAAGATTCTCGACTTCCAGCATGTAAAGCCCGGCAAGGGTGCGGCCTTTGTGCGCACCAAAATTAAAAATCTGAAAACCGGTTCCTCCATCGAGCGCACCTTCCGTCCCGGGGAAAAGTTGCAGGAAGCGATCATGGAACGCAAACAGATGCAGTATCTGTACCAAGACGGCGATAGTTATGTCTTCATGGACAACGCAACCTATGAGCAGAGTGCGCTGAGCGCGGCGCAGCTTGCCGGGGGAGAGAAATTTCTCAAAGAGAATATGGACTGCCTTGTCACCAGCTACAAGGGAGAGGTCATGGAAGTCGAACTTCCCACCACGGTGGAACTGCGGGTCATAGAGACAGAGCCCGGCATCAAGGGCAGCACCGCGTCCGGCGGCAGCAAGCCCGCGACGCTGGAGACCGGCGCCATAGTCAATGTCCCGTTCTTTGTCAATGTGGATGACGTACTGCGCATCGACACACGGACCGGAGCCTATATCGAGCGGGCGTAGCCGCGGATGCGGCAGCGCGGCGCGCTTGGCGAAAGGATGTGCGCGGAGGTTGCCTGCAGGATCTTGCAGCGCAGAGATCGAAAGGAGTTTTCCGAGTATGGCGAGCATGGATATCTATGGGAAAATGGCATACCTGAAAGGCCTGCTGGACGGGATGGATCTGGCGGACGACAAACAAAAGAAACTGTTTTCCATGATGTTTGAAGTTCTGGACGAACTGATCGAAGCGGTAGAGGATCTGGATGAGGAACAGGAAGATCTGCAGGAGTATATCGAGGCGGTCGATGCTGATCTGGAGGAGGCGGAAGATTTCCTCGACACGCTGGATGAGGATCTGGCTGCGGTGGAGGATCTGCTGGGCATCGAAGACGATGCGGACGACGAGACAGCCGAACCGGAAGCGGAGGACGAGGACGATTCGGATCTCCATCTTGTCGATATGTTTTACAAAGGCATCTTTGACGACGAGGAGGATGAGGATTCGGAGGCGGACGAGGATCTTGCGCACATCGCTGGGGGCACTTTGTTTGAGGACGACGAGGATGACGACTTCGAGGAACTGCCGGAGGAAACGGACGAAGAGGAAGAGGACGAAGACGCGGAAGAAGACGATGCGGACGAGGATGAAAGCCCGGAAATGATTGAGATTGAGTGTCCGGAGTGCGGGGAAACCGTCTGCTTCGATAAGGCGTGCCTGGAGGATCAGGATGCCGACACGGTTGAGATTCTCTGCCCGAATTGCGATGCGGTCGTCTACATGTTGCAGAAACATCCGGAGGACGACGCGGAGGAGGAGGATTTCGCCTACGACGATGCGGAGGACGACTGAGCTGCGCCAATGGGGGATCTGCCCGGGCAGATAAAAGAAGTTTGATTCGCTGGGTCCGCGCGTGCGCATCTGTGAGCCACAGAGCACGCGCGTTTTTTTCCTGTGCGGGCCGGATCTCTGCGCAGGCGCAGGCGAAATCCGGCGGGGCGAGGCAAACGTGCGCAGGGGCGGGAGCGCTCCGCGGATCCGCGGAGCGGGAGGACAAGACGAGGGGTAGGCAAATGCAGGCAAGAGAGCTGCTGGATCAGATGGCATGCGCCTGGGAGAGACTGCACGCCGGGGCAATAGAGCGGGAGACATTCGAGGCACTCTTGGCAGAGGCCGAACAGGATGTGCATCGCTCTGTGCAAAACGCTGCCCAGGGGTATCGCCGCAAGCTGGAAAAAGAATCGCAGGAGCGCAGCCGGATCCGTGCGCTCTGGCAGTATGAGCGGGCGGCGCGGCAGCGCGGCTTCTGCCGGATCGCGGGTACGGATGAAGTGGGGCGCGGGCCGCTCGCAGGACCGGTCGTGGCCGCGGCGGTGATTCTGCCGGAGGATGCCTGGCTGCCCGGAATCCGGGATTCGAAAAAGTTGCGTGCGGCGCAGCGGGAGCGCCTGGATGGGATGATCCGGCAGCAAGCGCTGTGCTGGGCACTGGCCGAAGTGGACGAGAAGACGATCGATGCGGTCAACATTTTGCAGGCGAGCCGTATGGCCATGCAGCGTGCCGTGGAGCAACTGGAGATCCAGCCGGATTTTGTGCTGATAGACGGACTGCCGAACCCGCGCATCCACAGACCCGCGCAAGCCATTGTCGGAGGGGATGACAAGAGCATCTCTATCGCTGCCGCATCGATCCTCGCCAAAGTTTTCCGGGATCATCGGATGGAGGCGTATGACAAGCTGTATCCTGTCTATGGGTTCGCCGCCAACAAGGGATATCCGACGGCGGAACATCTTCGCGCCCTGGAGGAATATGGCCCATGCCCCATTCATCGGAGATCGTTCCGCCCGCTGGACGGGGGATCGCCTTCCGCAGGAAGGTGAAAAGCGTGAAGGCGAGAAGGCAGATTGAAAAAAAAGGCTGTCACACGCTGTGACAGCCTTTTTTGCCTGCCTTGCAGCAGTTCTGTTCTTGTGAAAGAGTGCCGCCAGGCGTTTTTTGCCCTTAGAGATCAAATAGACCGCTGTACTCACATTCGTCGATGACAGCATCGTAATCGCGCTCCGGATTGCAGTCTGCCACCATGGAGCGCGTGATTTCGCCCGTCTCATAGAGGCGCAGCGCCGCGTCCCAGGCTTCCTCCGACAGTTCGTAATAGATAGAAGCCCAGTGGAACCACTCGTCGGCGCAGGAGAAAATATAGCCGGATAAGCGGCGTTCGCCGCCGTCGTCACACTCCTCCCCGCGGTCAAACGCAATCGCGTCGCTCTGGCGCCAGCCCGTGCCGTCGGGCAGATACCAGAGACAGAAGGTGACCGCCTCCCCTTGCCCGTACCGCAACAGAAGTGCGCGCAGCGCCTCCGGCAATCCCTGATAGATCTCCTCGGCACGATCTCGCGCGCCAGCGCCGTAGGGGGACCGGGAGGAAGTGTGGTCAAATCCTTTGAGCACGGCACCCTTTGGCGTGAAGAGTGCGTAGAGATGATCGCCCGCACCGTTGTCGAGCTTAAACAGATCCGTCTTTTCCTCCTCCAGTCGTTGGTAGGAGACCAGCCTTCTCCAGGCGGTATGCTCCGGCATCACAATGACATCCAGAATCGCCTGCTGCTGGAGCAGGCGGCGCAACTTGTTTGGTTTCAGGCGTTTCACATCCAGCGCCGAACGCCCCCTTCGAACATTGCCTCTCATAACGACAGTTATTCTATGCTTACAAGGGAATCCTATCACATCGCACGGCCGAATGCAATAAAAATGTTGCCCGCAGCGCCTCGAGGAGCACTTGCGCGGCGACAATGACGGCAGCTCAAAACGCGGAGTGCGCGCAGTACGATATGGATATTTTAGTAAATCGAGCCAAAAAGAGGCAGAGAAACGGAAGATTGTAATTGAATTGTAACTAAATACACGGCCAAATTTGACGAAATTGTGGGGGATGCGATGTATTTTGTGAAAACAAAATATGCAAAATTTGGAAATTTTATATTTCAGAAATCAATTGCGGAATCCTGGAGATTCCTTCCGCGCTCCTCCTCGGAGGAGAGCGCAAGAAACCGCATGGTTAAGGGATTTCTTCCCACAATGCGGTTCGATTCCCACTTTATAGAAAATATTTATTGCACCGATATTTCGAAACTTATCGAATTGTAAATATATTGGAAGAACAAGAAATTTATTACATAATATACTTAATATGGAAATTTTCTTTACATTTCCGCAATTTTCTGGTAGAATGGGGACAATTCAATGGAAAGGAGCCTTGCCATGAAACAGTTGCGTGTCATGCTCTTCTTGGCGCTTTTTCTATTCCTGCCGGTTTTGCCGGCTTATGCCGAACCCGATGAAGCACCCGCGAACCTGGGCGATGCAGGTGCGTTTCACGATGCGGAAGAAGAAACTTTGACGGTGGTATACTGCGATGAGAAGATTCCCTGTGAGAACGCTGCGATTTGCAGCGGAGATGTGACCTATCTGCCCCTGCGGGAGGTGCTGAACGCATACGGGTTGGATGTGAGCTGGGCCGTGGGAGAGGCGGAGGACAAGGTGATTCTCTCCGCCGGATCGGATCGTTTTCAGCTTCTGGTGGATCTGGATGCCTGCGAGGCGTATGGGTCGGACAAGCGCGTTTACACCTTAAAGCATGAGGACAGCATCCTCTATCTGCCTGTCTCCTTTTACACGGACGTGGTCAATTGCAAGACGAGCTGGGACGTGGAGTCATCCGTGCTGACGCTGAACGACAGCGCGAAGAAAAAGGAGGCCGCCATCTTCAATCCGAGCAACGGCGGCATCAGCTACCACAAACTGATCAATCTGCCCGCCTATGTGCGGACAGCGGCGCCGGCGCCCGTTGTCTCCCGATCCTCCGGATCGAGTTATCGGCAGAACGACGCGCATGCGAGCAGCGGCGGAACAATCTTTGAGCGAGGGGTCGCGTCGTACTACGGAGCAAAATTTCACGGGCGGCGCACATCGAGCGGGGAGGCTTATGATAAGAATGCCTATACAGCCGCGCACAAAACGCTGCCCTTCGGCACGAGGGTGCGCGTGACGGCCCTGTGGAACCAAAAGTCGGTGATTGTGCGCATCAATGACCGCGGACCCTACACGCACGGGCGCGTGATCGATCTCTCCACCGCGGCTGCGCGGGATTTGGGCATGCTCAGCAAGGGCTTAGGGCAGGTGACGCTGGAGGTTGTCTCCTATCCGTGACGGGGAAATCCCGGGCGCGGACAGGATCGGACGGAACAGAAAGAAACCGCCGGCGCGGCGCTTGCCGCATGGCGTGTGAGAGGGCCTGCGGACTGCGCAGGCGGCGCCGAGGAAAAACGAAGGACACCAACAAAACGGGACTTTCCGAGCGGATCGGGAAAGTCCCGTTTTTCATCTGTGAATGCAGGGCGGCGGCATCATTCGCTGAAACTGGCCAGAAGGGAGGTACTCAATCTTGTTTTGTGGTTCTGCAGCGTGCTGATGCGCGCGGCCAGTGCATCGACTTCTTCCGTCTGCGCCTTGCGGTATTTGGCTTCGGCGAGCTCGATCTCACGGTTCAGGGCGATCAATTCCAGGACCAACTGCCTGGGATCTTCTTCCTCCGGCAACGCCGTCTTCTGCAGCAGATTCGCAGACTTGCTGTCCGCCTTCTGGAGCGCTTTGGCGACTTCATCCTCCGTCAATTCGACGGGCTCCGCATAGCGGGGATCGGGGGCCTGGATCTCTTTTGTGGAAGCGGCCAGAGGTAAAGCCTGAATTTCTTGAAGATTCATAGGGATATCCTCCTCATTACAAGTTGCGGTAAACGCAAGTTCTCTGACAGAGCAATTATAGCATATTCCTGTGCAAAGTTCATCCACAATTTTATCAAATGCAGGAAAATCTTGCACGCCGGTTTACGTGTACGGCGCGGAGCGGCGCCGTCCTTCGCGTGCAGATTCCCGGAAGAAAACTTGCGTGCGCCTATTGAAAAAAAACGGGGGAATCGATACAATGAGAGAAGAAACTTTTACCCTCCCCGGCGGAGGGTCTGTCGCGCGGGAGGCGCAGGATTCCACCGGCAAGCAGGCCATCGCGCAGCTGCGCGGGGACGTGAACAGGAGAAAGGAGCAGAGCCATGAGACGAACATTGGAACAGGATGTATTGCAGGAAATTATGGAGCGCTACTCGGCTACGGCGTTTTCACCGGATCCGGTGGATGAGGCGGATCTGCAGGGAATCCTGCTGGCTGCCACCCAGGCCCCCTCGGCCTACAACGAACAGCCGTGGCGCTATTTCGTGGCGAAGACGCCGCAGGACCGCGCGATGCTGCTGGAGTATGTCCTGCCCGGCGAGCGCGAATGGATGATGCAGGCTCCCGTTCTGATTCTCCTGGCGGGAGATATGGGGGACACCCACAACGGGCTCTACAATTACTGGACCGCCTTCGACAGCGGCTGCGCCTGGGGATACTTGGCGCTGGAAGCGACGCGGCGCGGTTATGTCACGCACTGCGTGGGATCTCTCGACCGCGTAGACCTCCGCAGAGAATTTCAAAAGGCGAACGACCTGGAAATCTACGGCTTAGTCGCCCTGGGACGGCCCGCATCCCGGGAGGCGGGGGCGAGTCAGCCCTCCTCGCGCAAGCGTGTCAATGCGGTGCAGCTGCGCCGTACGTAGCGCTGCGGAGATAAAACTTTTTTATTTCTGGAATTTCGGCGGCTCTGCGGCGGGCAGATTGCATCTTTCTTCACAATCCGTTTTAAAATTTCCGCGCCGGAGAAAAGCAGTTCCATTATCTCCGTGCGGCGCGGTCTGTGCGGGCAGAGCGTGCATAAATGTATAAATAATGTATAAATTCAAATATATGGATGTGGAAGGTGAGATCCGTGAAAGAAACAAGGACGGATTGGACGGCGGAACCGGCGGAGGATGCGTCGGAAGAGCAGTGGCAGTGCGACGAATTCTGCGTGCACAGCAATGTTTTAGAGGCTCTGCAGTCCAAAAAGCCGGATGAAGCAAAGCTGGAGCGCACGGCGGAGCTCTTCAAGGTGCTCGGGGACGGCACACGGGTCAAAATATTGTACTATTTGCTGCAGGAGGAGCTCTGTGTCTGTGACCTGACCGTTCTGGTGGGCAGCACGCAGTCGGCGGTCTCACACCAGCTGCGCGTGCTGCGCAATCTGCGCATCGTGCAGGGCAGAAAAGACGGAAAGCAGGTGTTTTACAGCATTTGCAGCGAGCATGCCCGGCAACTTTTGCTGGAAGCGCTCGCCTTATAAGAAAAGCAAATTGCATAGATTACAGCTTTTGTATCGCAATTCACAATCAAAAAAGATTGCGAAAAAAGCATGCTTCAGTATACAATAGAATCAGAAGAGAAGCATGTGAGGGTGCTCTGCGCAGCGGGCGCAGGAAGCGTGGACGGCGTCTTTCCATCCGAAAACGTAAGCTGCTTGATACGTGCTCCGATCAGTCTAATTCTAATCTCTTACAAGCATTAACTTTTCAACTTTAATTTTATTGAGGTGAATAAAATGGAGAAACGCAAGGATGTAGAAAACAAGGGCATGAGCAGACGTCGTTTTCTAACCGTTATGGCAGGTGCCGGCGCCGTCGGCGCGGCGGTCGCAGTCACAGGCTGCTCTCCTGTCAGCGATCCGAGCGGTACGGGCTGGCTGCCGAACCAGTATCGCAATGCCAGCGCGATTCCTGCGCAAGTGAAAGGCCGCGTTCCGTTGGATCCGGAAAACCGCTCGATCGTGCGCAGGGACGAAAAATGCATTCTCTGCGGCCAGTGCATCGAGGCCTGCGAGAAGGTGCAGACCGTCTTCGGCTACTATGAGCTGCCGGTCATCGACGACTTCATCTGCGTGAACTGCGGCCAGTGTTCGCTCTGGTGTCCGACCGGCGCGATTCAGGAGCGCAGCGCGATCGAAGAAGTCTGGAATGCCCTGCAGGATCCGGAAACCTATGTGGTTGTGCAGACCGCGCCGGCAACCCGTGTCGGAATCGGCGAAGAGTTCGGCCTGCCTGCCGGCACCTGGTCGGAGGGCCAGATGGTCACCGCACTGCGCAGACTGGGGTTTGATCTGGTTGTCGACACGAACTTCAGCGCCGACCTGACGATCATGGAGGAAGGTTCCGAGCTGGTGGAGCGGATCACCGGCGGCGGCGTGCTGCCGCAGATGACCTCCTGCTGCCCGGGCTGGGTCAAATTTGTCGAGACCTTCTATCCGGAGTTGATTCCAAATCTCTCCTCCGCGCGGTCGCCGATGTCCATGCACGGTTCCACGCTGAAGACCTACAACGCCAAACAGCTGGGCGTGGACTACAAGAAGATCGTCAATGTGGCGATCATGCCCTGCCTGGCGAAAAAATTTGAGATCAGCCGCCATCAGTTCCACGGCCTGGAGGGCGGTACCGGCCAGTACTACAACGACCCGGATGTCGCCGATATGGACTATGTCCTGAGTGTGCGGGAGCTGGCCAACATGATTCGGCAAAAGTCGGACATCGTCGACTTTGCCAGCCTGGAGGAAGGGCAGTATGACCAGATCGGTTCCACGGCCGGACTGATTTTCGGCAACAGCGGCGGCGTGATGGAAGCTGCGGTTCGCTCGGCCTACTACCTGATCACCGGCAACAACCCCCCGGCCGCCCTGTACGATCTGGAGCCGGTGCGCGGCCTGGAGGGCATCAAGCGCGCCTCCCTGGAGATTCCGGGCGCGGGCACCGTCAAGATTGTCGTCGTCTCCGGCCTCTCCAACGCGCGCCAGTTGTGCGAGGAGATCAAAGCCGGCAAAGCAGACTTCCAGTTCTTAGAAGTCATGGCCTGTCCCGGCGGCTGCATCGCGGGCGGCGGGCAGCCCAGAACCACTGTTCCGCCGCAGGATTGGGTGCGCCAGGCACGCACCGATACGATGTACAGCCATGACGCGGTCGGCAAGATCAACGGAACCGCCAGCGGCGATTCCGCCGGCCAGGTGGCGGTCAAGACATCCGTACAGCGCCTGTGCCATGAGAACCCGCAGATTCAGGAGATCTACGCCAACTTCCTGGAAAAACCGCTCAGTCATCTGGCGCACGAACTGTGCCATACATCCTACGAAGACAGATCCGGCACACTGACCAGAAAGCGTTTATCCTAAGGGAGGTATGAGAAATGGCTAGCAAAGATCAAAAAAGCGTTTTGGTGGATCTGACCAAGTGCGTCGGCTGCGGCAGCTGTACAGTCGCCTGCAAGCTGTGGAACAACCAGAGCTTCCAGGATCCCCAGACAGGGGAATATGAGAACGCGCACGGCATGGATGTGGAGCTGGACAGCAACACCTGGACCACCGTGCAGCATATGAGAATCAACAAGGACGGCAAGGAAGTCTGGCGCTTTGTCAAACGGCAGTGCATGCATTGCCTCGATCCGTCCTGCTCCTCGGTTTGCTTTGCGCATGCCTTTCACCAGACGGATCAGGGCGCGGTGCAGTACGATCCGGAATTGTGCGTCGGCTGCCGCTACTGCATGATCGCTTGCCCGTTCGACATTCCGAAGTACGAGTGGGAGAAGGTCATGCCTTCCGTGATGAAGTGCCAGTTCTGCAGTTCTAAACTTGCGAACGGGGAGGCGCCCGCCTGTGCCAGCGTCTGTCCCACGAACGCCCTGACCTTCGGCAGCAGGGACGCGATGCTGACCTTGGCGCATAAGACCATCAGCCAGGACAACCGGTATATCCAGCATGTCTACGGGGAGACGGAGGTCGGCGGCACAAGCTGGCTTTACATCTCGGATGTGGACTTTGGCGAGCTCGGTTTCCCGACCAATCTTTCCCAGAAATCCGTTCCGCAGAACGTACACGGCTTCACGCGCTTTACGCTGCCTATCTTTGCGGTAGGCGCCCTGGCATGGACCGGCGCCAGCATCTACACGAAGCGCCGTCAAGATGTGGCCAAGGAAGGGAAAGAGAAGCAGCAGAAGGGTGAAGAATAGGAGAAGGAGGTCAACGAAATGAAAAGCTGGACGTTAAAATCGCCGAAAGGCAGATGGAATCTCAGAATTACGCCGGTTCGAATCGCAATGTTCGCTATATTCTTATTCGCGGTGCTCCTGATCCTGGCGCGGTATTACGCGGGACTCGGCCAGTGGGCCAACCTGAACGACCAGTATCCCTGGGGGCTCTGGATCGGCGCGGACATGAGCATCATCGCGCTGGCCGGCGCGGGATTCAGTACCGCCATCATCACGCATATCTTCCGTGTCAAGAAATATGAGCCTGTTTCCAGGAGATGCCTGCTGATCTCCTTCATCGGGTATGTGCTGGTTCTGCTGATCCTCATCGTGGAGATCGGCCGCTGGGATAATTTCTGGAGACCGTTCGTATCGCCCGGTATCCACTCGCCGATGTTCGAGGTCTACATGTGCATCGTGGCATACGTGGTGCTGCAGGTCATTGAACTGGTCGAAGTCGGCGCCGAGAAGGTCGCGCCGAATGTCCAGAAAAAAATGCATCCGATCATGCAGATCATCTTCATCGCTGCCTGCACGGTGCCTCTGGGCCACCAGGCTTCCCTGGGCGCGCTCTACCTGGCGATGCCCACCAAACTGGATCCCATCTGGGCTACGCAGATGATGCCGTGGCTGTTCCTTCTGTCCTCCTTCCTCGTCGGTCCCTGTGTGGCGACGGTGGAGTACATCTGGACCAACAGCCGCTACCATATGAAGATCGATACCCAGATGCTCTACGGGCTGTGCAGAATCTCCGTGGTCGGCATGGTGGTCTATTTCGTGCTGAAAGGCGCGGATCTCGTAATGCGCGGTCAGTTGGGCAATGTGTTCTCCTTCACGCTCTGCGGGAACATGTTTCTCCTGGAGATGTTCCTGCTGTGCGTGCTGCCGGTCATCATCCACTTCCTGCCCTTCGGCAAGACCAAGGGCGGACTCATGGCGTTCGGCATCTCCGGTATGGCCGGCCTGATTTTGACCAGGCTGAACGTGGTTTTCACCGGCATGGCGGCGTATCTGGGCGGCGGCTACTTCCCGTCCTTCATGGAGATTGTCTCCACCGTGGGTCTGTTCTGTCTCGCGTTTTTGGCCTATCTGTGGTTCACCGAGAACTTCCCGATCTTCTACGGAGTGCCGAATGACGCCGATCCCGAGCAGGCTGCTCTGCCGGAGCCGGAACACGAATTTAATCAGGCGATCCTGTAATCGGACGATCCTGTCCCTGTGATCGAGCGGGATTCGTCTGCAGGGTGCCGCGCAAGGCCGGGATCGCGAATTCCGGCGGATCGCGGGATGCAGCGAGCAAGGAAAAAGAGCGGAGGCCGCGGCGGTCTCCGCTCTTTTTGGGTTTGCCCGGGCAGGGGCTGGAGGGAAAGAGCATGCTGACACAGCTGTTGACAGAGACAATTCTGGGCGCCTTGACGGGCTATCTGACCAATGACACGGCCATCCGCAGTCTGTTTCAGAAAAACGGCGTGATCGAGAAGACCCGCGACGCGTTTGCTCGCGAGGCGGGCGCGCTGCTGGAGGAGCCGGTGCTGACGCGGGAGGTGCTCGCCGCGCAGCTGCGGCGCCCGGAAGTGCAGGCCTGCCTGGCGGAGGCCCTGGAGGACTTCTTCACGCGGCAGCTGCCCGCGGCCCTGACGGGGGCGCGCGAGGCGGGGGCGGACGATCTGGAGAAGACGGCGGAGACCCTTGCGGATTTGCTGTGCGCGTTCCTTTCGCAGGAGCGGGACAGCATCCTCGCCTTCCTGCGCCGCGCACTGCCGCAGGAGGACTGGCCGTGCCAGCGGGTGGCGGAACAGCTGGCCGCAGTCCTCACAGAGACGCTGGAGGAGGAGAACTTTGCGCCGCGCTTTTGCCGGGCCTGGCTTGCGGATCGGGGCGCGCAGAGCCTGGAGGCGCTGGGCCTCGGCCCGTGGTGCCGCGCGCTGGTCGAGGAGGCCGCACGGCGCAGCGCGGACTGGCAGCGGAGTCTCCTGCGGGAGAATCGGGCGCAGCTGCGGCGGCTCTTGAAGGAGAGCATGGAGAAACTCCGTCTGCGCGCGGTGCTGCTGGAGCTGGACGCGCAGATGGAGCAGACGGAGATCGGACAGTGTCTCCGCTGTGACGCGGCCCAGGGGGCGGCGCTACTGCGGCGGCTGCTCCACTCCGAAGCGGGACAGCGGCTGCTCCGGGATATATCGCGCGCGCTGCTCTCCGCGGTTCAGGCGATCGAGACACCGCTGGACGCGCTGCTGCCGCGGGAATTTCTCGATTCGCTCGGAGATGCGGTCGAGGCCGTGCTTCCGCATTTTCTGCTGCCGCTGCGCGGCTGGCTGCAGGAGAACGCCCCGGCCCTGCGGCAGATGTTCCAGGAGACGCTGGAGGAGATCGCGGCGGAGGTCGGCGGCGTGCGGGGCATGGTGCTGGAAGAGCTGCAGGAGGATCTGCTGCGCCAGTTCGCGGAGCCGGAGGCCATGGAACAGCTCGCGCGGCAAGTGCTGGCGGACGAGGCGGGGGACACGGGGGATGCGCTGCGGCGGAAGATGGAGTCCCTGCTGTCGCAGCACAGCCCGGGCAGCCTGATTCGCCGGCTTGAGGCTGCCGAGCGCCGGCGGAGTGCGCGGCAGCCAGAACCTTTGGAGACGATCCTGGCGCGCCTGCTGACGGAGAAACTGGACGAGCTGCTTCTGGATTCCGGTTCGGATCTGCTGGAGCGGCTGCTGCACCGGAAGATCGGCGCGCTGCATCTGGCGGAGCAGCAGGAGAAGGTGGAGGATGCCCTGTGCGACGTCCTGCTGCGCGGATTGGAGCAGCTGGATCTGCCGCGGCTCCTGCGCCGGCAGGGCGACCGGCTGTGCCGTCTGCGCGCGGACGATTTGCCCTCCGTCTCCGATGCCGGACTGGAGGCCGCGCTGCGGCGCTTGGTGGCGGAAGGCTGCCGAGGATTGGAAACCGCGCTTTCCACATGCCCCGCGGGCAAGATTTACGGCACGCTCTATGACGCTCTGGAAACCGTCGCGGCGGATGCCGGCGCGCGCTGGATCGGCAGCCTGCTGCGGAGCCTGCCGCCGGATCGTCTGCTGCGGGAAATCTGGGATTTGCTCCGGCCGCGGCGGGAGCAAATCCTGGAGGCGCTCTCCGAGGCCGCCGTCACGCATCTGTCGGGCGTGCTCAGCCGACTGGCCGAGCGGGAGATCCGCGCTTTGGACCGCGACGCGCTGCTCCGTCTGGTGGAGGAGCTGATGGGCAGGGAGCTGAAACCGCTGAACTACCTGGGCGCGGGAATGGGGGCGCTGGCGGGCGCCACGCTGGGAACCGCACTGGCCGTGGGCGTTCCAGCGGCCGGATCGCCGGGGATGCTTGCCGCTGTGCTGGCGGGCAAGACGGCGGTCTTCGGCGCGGTAGGCTACGGCACGAACTGTGCGGCGGTGAAGGGACTCTTCTGGCCCTATGAACCGCTATGCGGCATCGAGATGCTGCAGGGGGTCATCCCAAAGCAGAAGGCGCGCTTCGCGCATGGCATGGGACGCCTGGTGGAGCAGTATGTCATCCATCCCGGTGTACTTCAGGAAGCTCTGGCGCAGCTGGATGCACGCGCGGAGAGCATTGCGGCGCGCCTTGCCGCCGATGCGGCCGTCTGGCGCACGGCGGCGTCGGAGCTTGCGGCGGCGCGAAAGGGGATCTCCCGCGCGCTGCTGCGCCTGTGCAGTTCCCGGGAGATCGGCTGGGACCGCCTGCCGGAGCAGCTGGGCGAGGTGCCCCTGTCCGCTCTGCTCCGCGGGGCGCGGAGACCGGAAATTGCCGCGCTCCTGCCGGAACTGGAGCGCCTCGCGGACCGAGCGCTGCACAGCAGCACCCCACTTGGGCAGGTTCTGCCCGCCGCGCGGGTTGGCGCGCACTTTCGCGCGTTTCTGAGCGCGCGGGAATTGCCGGATCTGGCGGAGGCCGCGGAGCGTGTTCTGCACAGAGAAGAATCGCTCACAGGGATCCTAGGGGCAGAGCGCGCGCGTACGCTGCAGGAGAAGCTGGAGGCCGGAGCGGCAGCGGCACTGATCCGTCCGGAGCGCCGTGCGCGCATCGCCGGCCGGGCGGCGTCGTTCCTGGCGGCGAAAGCGCCGTCCCTTGTGCCGCGCCGCGAGGCGGTGTCCGGCCTCTTTCAGCTGCTGATCGAGGAAGTGCCGCGCGCTCTGCAGGAAAAACAGGGCGCGATCACGGAGGCGCTGCAGTCCCGGATCCTGTCGCGCCTGCGCCCCGTGCAGGTCTTGGGCTACGGCATGCTGGACGGCGATGATCTCACCGTGCGGGTGGTGGACCGCCTGCTGCGGGATAAACTGCCGCGCTTTTTATCCGACCGCCGCGAGGCGTTGGAAGACCTGTTCTGGCAGTGCTGGCGGCACGGCGGACCCGCGTTTGCCGGCACACTGCTGCGTCGGGCGCCCCTGGAGGCGCTTCTGGATCGGCTCTTGGCGGAGCCGGGCCTGCACTGTGCGCTGGGCGGCATCGTGCGCCGCGCGTCCGCCTGCTTTGCGGATGCGCCGGTGATTGCCTGGGGAAGATGGCTGAACCCGGAGCCGCTGCTCCGGCGGCCGCAGACGGCGCTCGGACTGGAGTGGCACCTGCACCGGGCGGAAGTCGCGGATCTCTGGCAGCCCTTTTTCTCTGAATTTTACCGCCGGGAGATCGGCCCGGTTCCGCTCCGGCGCTGGTTTGCCGCCTGCCGGGAGACGCCGCCCGTATCCGAGATCCTCTTGTCCCCGCGGGCCCGGGATCAGCTGGAGGCCTTCTCGGAGCGGCTCTGGCAGAATCTTGCGGCCACGAAGCTCCGGCAGTGGGTTCCCCGGCCGGAGTTTGCCGCATTGCTGCGGCGCGGCGGGCGCAGGTTGTCCGCGGATGCGGACTTTCTGCGCTGGGCGGACTATTCGCTGCAGCTTATCTTGCTTCGCCTTGCGGAGGATTGGCGCGCAATTCTGCCGGAGCACGGCCGACGCCTGCTTGCGGAGGCGGCCCTGCGCGCGGCACACGCCACCGGGTCGCGTTACGGCGTGCCCCTGCTCGAGGCGATGGATCTCGCGAATCTTGCGGAGCGGCAGCTGCTCTGCATGGACAGCAGGCACCTGGAGGATGTGGTTTGGGGGTTTGCCGGGCACTACCTGCGCCACATCGAGCGGCGCGGCTGGTGGGGTGCCGCCTTTGCGCTGCCCGGGATGCTGCTCTATCTCTTTTAGCCGCGGATACGCCCGCGCTGCGGCTCCGGCGATTTTGCGGGCGCATGGATGCAGTGCATGGAATCCGAGTTTCGCGCAGATCTTTCCGCAGCGGATTTCCGTGTGTGCCGGGAGGCGAATCGACATGCGAATGTTTCATATGGCCGATCTCCATATCGGCAAAAAATTGAACCAGGTATCCCTGCTGGAAGATCAGCGCCATATCCTGGAACAGACCGTCGCGCGGATCAAGTCCGGACAGCCGGACGTTCTGCTCTTGGCGGGGGATATCTACGACCGGCGCAATCCTTCGGTGGAGGCGGTTCAGCTCCTGGACGATTTCCTCTCGCGGGTTGTGCTCGAGTGCCATGTCCCGGTCATCGCCATCGGGGGCAATCATGACAGCGGTGAGCGGCTGGACTTTGTGCAGGGGATCCTCTCTGGGGCGGGACTTCACATCGCGGGGCGCTGTGCGCTGCCGCTGGCGCGGGTGACGCTCCGGGATGCCTGGGGACCGGTGGTTTTTCACCTGTTTCCCTACGGAGATCTGCCCACGCTCCGCTATATCCTGCAGAGCACGGAGCCGCTCGAGTATCCGCGGGCGGCGGAGGCGGTATTGCGCACCCTGGAGGCGGATCTTGCCGACGGAGGCCGGCATGTGCTTCTCTCCCACGGCATGATCGCGGGCGCGGGCAGCACGGAGGCGGACTTGGAGCGCTCGGATTCTGAGCATGCTCTGACTGTGGGCGGCACAAATTTCTGGACCAGTCCGCTGCTGCAGCAGTTCTCCTACGTGGCGCTCGGACATCTGCACGGCTGCCAGCAGAGCGGCGCGCCCCACATCCGCTATGCGGGATCGCCGTTAAAGTATTCCTTCTCCGAGGAGCATCAGCAAAAGGGTCTCCTGCAGGTGGATCTGGACGGCGACGGGCGCGTCCGGGTCGAAACGCTCCCCCTGACGCCGCTGCGGGAGATGCGCACCATTCGCGGCGAACTGCGCGCACTGCTGGAGGAAGATACGGCGCCGGAGCGGGAGAGAGACTTCATCCGCGCCGTCCTCACCGACTACGGCGAACTGTTGGAGCCGATGGCGCGGCTGCGGGAGAAATATCCCAACACGCTGACCCTGGAGCGAGAGCACCAGCAGCTGACAGAGCCGTTACAGACCTATCGGCAGGCGGATCTCCGGAGCCGCACGCCGGAAGAGCTCTTCGCGGGATTCTATGCGCAGGTGACAGGGAATGTGATGCAGGAGGCGGAACGCGCGGTGCTGCAGGATTGTCTGCGCGTCTGCCTTGCGATGGAGGAGGCGGAGTAGATGCGGCCCTTATATTTGCGGATGCAGGCGTTCGGCCCGTATGCCGGACGGACGGAGCTGGATTTCTCTCAGCTGCGCCAGCACAACATTTTTGTCATCACAGGCCCCACCGGCGCCGGCAAGACGACCATTTTCGATGCGATGTGCTACGCGCTCTACGGAAAGACCACCGGAGAGCGCAGCGAGCGGGGCCTTCGCAGCGACTTTGTGGCGGAGGACGGGCCTATCACGGAGGTGGTCTTTCGTTTCGCGGTGCGGGATCTGGCCTACGAGATCCGGCGCCGTCCGGCGCAGCGCCTGCCCAAGGAGCGCGGAGGCGGCTACAAGGAAGGGGCGCACGAGGCGGAACTCTGCTGCGTCGGGCACGACGCGTTTGCGCCGCTGAGCCGGCTGAGCGATGTCGCGGCCAAAGTCCAGGAGATTCTGGGGCTGGACTATGAGCAGTTCCGCAAGATTGTGATGATCCCGCAGGGCGAGTTCCGCCGTTTTTTGAACGCTCCGACACAGGAGAAGCAGCAGATTCTGCGGCAGTTGTTCGGCACGGAGCTGTTTGAAGAGGTGCAGCGGGAACTGAGCACCCGCGGGCGGCAGCTGGAACAGCAGTACCAGGCGCAGAAAAAACAGCTGGCGGAAAGTTTTGCGCGGATCCACATCGGGGGAGACGAGGCCTTGCGTCAGGCCGTCGAGGCGGGCGGAGCCGAAGGCGTGCTCGCGGCGCTCGCAGCGCATCTGGATGCGCAGGATACGCTGCTCACGCAGCTGGAGCAGGAGAAGGACGGTTTGGACGCGCGGCAGCGGGATCTGCAGGCCGCGCTGGAGGAAGCGGGGAGGCTGTCGGAAAAATTCCGGCATCTGGGTGCGCTGCGCGCGGAGCAGAGACAACTCGCCGCGCGGGAAGCGGAGATCGCGCGGAAACGGGCGCTCCTGGAGCGGGCGAAAACGGCGAGTCTCCTGGAGCCGGCGGCACAGGGCTGCCAGCAGATGGAGCAGCAGATCGCGCGGCAGCGCGGCGCGGTGCAGAAGCAGCAAGCCGAGCTGCAGACCATCTCGGAAAAAGTCCGGCGGAAGGCCGTGCAGATGGAGGCGGCGGAGCGCGCCGGCACGCGGCAGGAGCAGTTGGAGAAGCTCTCCGAGCAGCTGGAACGGCTGCGCAGGCAGCATCAGATGGTGCAGCAGTATCTTCAGAATCTGGAGCGCGCGCACAGAGAGCAGGCGCATCTGGGTGAGCTGGAGCAGGCGATCAGGCGGAAAAAACGGGAGCTGGAGGAACTGCGCAGGCGGCAGCGGCTGCAGCTGGGGGCATCCCTAGCCGCCGATCTGAAGGAAGGGGATGCATGTCCCGTCTGCGGCGCGACACACCACCCCAGTCCCAACCGGCAGCGGGGCGAGGGGGTTGCGGAGAGCGAGATCGAGGCGGCGGAGACGCGGATGGAGGAGGCACAGGCGTCCTACCAAGACTTTCTGCGGCAGGTCTCGGCCTTGAATGGGCGCCTTGCACAGCAGCGCCAATCCATCGAGGAGAGCGCGGGTGCTTCCGCCTTGGAGGATCCGAAGCGCTATGGCGGGGAGATCCTGCGGGAAGGCAGCGAGTGCAAAGCGCGGTTGGAGGGCTTGCAGGCGGAACAACGGCAGGATCAGGAACTTTTAGGGTGGACCACGTTCCCGGAAGATTGGCGGCAGCGCCTGCAGGTGCTTCGCCAGGAGAACGAGCAGATTCGGGGACAGCGGCATCAGCTGGAGGGGCAGCTCGCTGCCCTGGAGGAGCAGCTCGAGCAGCAGAGCGCGACCCTGGAGGAACAGCGCGCCAAATGGCAGGCGGCCTGGAAGGAGCATTTTTCCGACGCGGACGACTACGCTGCCGCGCGAAGGCAGATAGAACAGATCGAGCCCCTGCAAAAAGAGTGCAGCGACTACGCGGCGCGCATGGAGCACAACCGGGAGGCGCTGCGCCAGAGTGAAGCTGCGCTCGCGGGACAAAAACCGGCCGAAGAGGACGCACTCTCTCGGCAGTTGAAGGCACTCTCGCGGGAACTGCAGGATCAGACGGCGCGGTGTGAGCGGCTGCGCCTGGAGCAGTGCCAGAACCGCGACATCCTCGCGGCAGGGCGCGATGCGCTCTCGCAGATCCGCGCGACCGCGGAGCAGTATAAGGTGGTGCAGCGGCTGGCGAAACTTGCCGGAGGGGAGAACGACTGGCGCATCTCCTTTGAGACCTATGTGCTCGTCACCTACTTTTTACAGGTGTTGGAGCAGGCCAACCAACGCTTGCTGAAAATGACCGGTGGCCGGTACTATTTCCTGCGGCACTGCGAGGCGGAGGACAGACGCCGGGCCGCGGGACTGGAGCTGGACGTGATGGACAATTATACAGGGCGGCCGCGATCCGTCTCCTCGCTTTCCGGCGGCGAAGGGTTCAAGGCTTCCCTCGCTTTGGCGCTTGGACTCTCTGACGCGGTGCAGAGCGCGAGCGGCGGGATAGAACTTTCCACCGTCTTTGTGGATGAGGGCTTCGGCACGCTGGATAGCGATTCTCTGGAGAGCACGATTGCCTGCCTCCTGGAACTGCAGCAGCAGGGCCGCCTCGTGGGTGTCATCTCGCATGTGGCGGAATTGCGGGAACAGATTCCGGCCTGGCTGGTCGTGGAGAGCAGTGAGCGGGGCAGCACCGCGTATTTTCAGCTGCGGGACTAAACGCATTCCAGCTTCGCCGGATTCCTGGCAAGCCAGCGCCGGTATTGCTGCTCCACGTTTTTGCGCCGTGCTCTGCTGATGGGCGCCGATTCCAATGTGCCGCAGGAGAAAACGACCTCTTTTTCCTCCAGCCGTTTCACATGACGCGGATTGAACAAGTAACTGTTGTGACAGCGGATAAATCCAAAAGGAGAGAGCAGCTCCTCCTCCTTGCCGATTTGTCCGCTCTTTTCATACCGCGCATTCTGCGCGGTATGAATGATCAGGTGCCGAAGTTCCGCTTCGATACAGGTAATGTCCCGGATCGGAAACTGCACGGTCTCACCTCGAAGGCCGGCGGAGTAGAGTTGCTGGCTCTGATGAAACTGCAGATAAAAGCGGTCCAGCTCTTCGAAAAAAATTTGGCCGTCAAACGGTTTGAGCAGATACTGAAATACATGTAGACGGTGCGCGTCGGTTATATGGGTGATCTCAGAGGAGATCAGAATGATACTCAGATTCGGGCATCGTTTTTGCAGAGACGGAATGAGGCTCAAGGCCTGATCGCCATTCAGCTCCGCATCCAGAAAAAGTAAATCGATCGGCTCGGAATACCTCTGCAGTTCCTCTCCGGTCTGAAAAAAGCAGAGCCGCATCTCCAGGTTCCCGTGCGTGTGGCGGTACGAGTTCAGCAGTGCGCGAATTTGTTCATGGCAGTTTATGTCTTTGTCACAGACAGCGATCGTTGGTGTATCCGGCATAGGAGAACCTTCCTTTCTTAGCACAGGTGTTTTTGCAAGTGCGTCTGTAAGTCATTTTTTGTATTATAGCAAAAGGGAGAGTCTACAACAATAGATTTGTTATCGATTGTCGCTGAATTGCTATATTCGGTCGATATCGCGGGGTGCATGGGCGCTCTGCTGCACCACGTCCTCGGCTTTGCAGTTTGACTCGAGTGGCAAGTGCGCAGCCCGGGCAATTCACTGCTGTGTACCATCGATGACAGAATACGTACAATCGGTGACAGTTCTATTGACAAGCACTGGAGCCTTTTTTATACTGACATTGGATATCGGACTCCTTTGAGAAGAACAGAAGAAACGCGGAAGGGAGGCAGGAGGGCAAGACACCGTATACAAACCAGGTAGGATGCTTGAAGTTGGGGAATCGCACAAAAAGATTCTTGCGCAGAGAAGGGATGCAAA
>CAZSHM010000012.1:0-34221 GCA_964606855.1 uncultured Peptococcaceae bacterium | reverse complement strand
AGCGCATGACTGTTAATCATGATGTCACTGGTTCGAGTCCAGTTTGGGGAGCCACTTAGGGGTATAGCTCCAATTGGTAGAGCAGCGGACTCCAAATCCGCGTGTTCTGGGTTCGAGTCCTAGTGCCCCTGCCACAAAAAAACAAGCAGCGGATTCGCTGCTTGTTTTTTTGTGCGGACAGATTCAATAGAGCAGATACTGGTTGTCGCGGCGGGAAGTCTCCTCCGCCTTGAAGCGCTGCTCCGCGTCGTCGATCTTTCTGCCGATCTCCTCGTACAGACTGCGGATCAGCTCGATGGAGATGGCGATCGCCTTGGGCAAGTTTCCGCGAGCCGGATAGGCGAGATAAGTTGTGAGAACCACATCCGCATCGGAGAGCGGCACGGGGATGATCATGCCGGACGTGACATAGATATCGTCGTAGGCCATCAATCGCGGCAGGATGGCATATGCAAGTCCCTTGGCCACGGCCTTTTTGACGCTGGATCGATCCGTGAAACTGTAATAATTTTTGGCGTATTCATGCGCATCCGGCTGATGATACTCGTAGCTGTCCATCAAGGTGTGATCGTTGAACAGCGCCGGGATGCTGTCGGAGAGATCCTCCAGGGAGACACAGCGTTTCCGGGCCATGGGATGGTTGCGGTGCAGGAAGCAGTACATGGGATCCTCGAAAATCGGTTCAATCGCAAGATTGTTTTTGGAGGCTTCCTGAAAGATCTGTTCCTTGGTGCTGGGCGCATACGTGCCGACAGCCAAGTCCGCGGCCCCGGACAAGAGGGCGGGCAGGATTTTGGACGGGCGCAGCTCCAGTGTGTTGAGATGGATATAGGGATAGTCGCGCTTTAGAATCTGAATCAGCTGGAACATCAGCGCGTTGCAGAAGACGGGCACGGCCGCCAGATTCAGGTTGGTGGCGGAATCCGTCTCCGGGTTGGAGAGTTCCTTGAGCAGGTCCAGCTGATGGACGATATTTTCGGCGATGGCAAGGAGCGCCTCTCCCTTGTCCGTCAGCGCTACACCGTAGGTAGAGCGCTTGAAGATCTGGAATCCGACTTCCTTTTCCAGATTCTGAATGGCGGTGCTCAGGGAGGGTTGGGTGATGTAGAGCTTTTTAGATGCCTTGGACATGGATTTGCAGCGCGCAATTTCTACGATGTACTGAAAATGTTCGAGACGCATAGAAAAACCTCCAGTTCTGATTCGATAAACGCATGACGCCTAGAACGTGAGCCGGTAGCTACAATGGAACCTGCGATCCCTGTGATCCGCAAACGACGGCCGGAGATCAGATTTCCGCAGTAGCGCGTTATGCATGCCGGGTATGGCGGCGGAGAGGAACCGCGGCAGCACATAAGCGCAATTTAATCTTATTATAATGAAACCTTTTGGAAAAGACAATGTGAAAAATGCGCTGTGACGGCAGAATTTTTTCAAAAAGCGGGGAGGGAAGCGGGAGCCCGGGCGGGAAGTTGTGATAGAGAAAGGGTCGTTGCAAGAGAACGGGAAGAAGCGAAAAAACAGAGTTTGAGCGAAAAAACAGAATTTGCGGACGGACAGAAAGCGAGGAAAAAACCTTGTATAGCGAACTCTATCTTTTGGATTGGATTCAGATGCATCTGCGCTGTGACTTTCTGGATACGGTCATGCCGTATCTCACGGCGCTGGGGAACGGGGGCATTCTGTGGATTCTCTGCGCCGCCCTGCTGCTGCTGCTTCCGCAAACGCGGAAGGCCGGAGCGGCCATGGCCGTGGCGCTTGCGCTGGAAGCCCTCTGCTGCAACATCGTCCTCAAACCGCTGGCGGCCCGCATCCGGCCGTTCGACGTGAACACCGCCGTACAGCTTTTGATTCCCGCGCCGACCGATTACTCTTTCCCGTCCGGGCATACGGGCGCGGCTTTCTCTGCGGCGTCCGCACTGTTCTTTGAAAAACGGCGCGGTTGGGTTCTGGCGTTCCTTTTCGCTTGCCTGATTGCCTTTTCCCGCCTCTATCTCTATGTCCATTATCCGAGTGATGTGTTAGCCGGCGCGCTGATCGGCATTCTTGCCGGATGGCTGGGACATCTCGCGGTCAGCTATAAGCGGTATTGATAAGTGCAATAGGGGATATAAGGATTTGCGAATTGGCAGAGTGAAAATACATGCTATAATAAAAATAGTTAATGACAAAGATTTTTATAGTGCGGGAGGCGGGAGAACCCGCCTGCGCAGAGACATTTGTCAAAAAAAGAAAAGGAGAGATGTGAAATGGAGACCATTACGTATGAGCGGGTGCACCACATTGTGGAGCGCCAGTATGCGGCGGAACAGGCCTTCCTGGCCGAACTGGATGCCGGCGACTACACGCTGAGCAACCCGCTGGTGAAACTGAACCCCTACGAGTTTTGCCCGCTGACGGCGATGGTGCTGTTTGACACGCCGAGCGCGAGCGAGGCGACGATCACGGTGCTGGGCAAGGAACCTGCCGGGAATATCACACACACCTTCCCCAGCGAAAAACGGCACATCCTGCCGATTTACGGCCTCTATCCCGATTATGAGAATACGGTGGAGATCGTGCTGGCAAACGGAGAGAGAAGCACGGTCAAGATCCAGACAGAGCCGCTCCTGCCGGACGTGCCGCTGGCCACAAAAATCGAGACGACCAAAGAGTATCTGGGCGACAACATCGTCTTTCTGACCGCCGCGATGCGCGCCATGCCGGTCGGCTACGACTACAGAGGCGATCTGCGCTGGTATGCCAACGTCAACTTCGCGTTCGATCTGAAACGGATGCCCAACGGCCACATTCTGATCGGCACGGAACGTCTCGTGCAGATGCCGTACTTCACCACCGGTATCTATGAGATGGCCTTCAGCGGCAAGGTGTTCAAGGAATACCAGAGCCCGATCGGCGGCTATCATCACGACCAGTTTGTCATGGAGGACGGCAACATTCTGATGCTGACCTTCGATATGTATTCCGGCACCGTGGAGGATGTCTGCGTCCTGTTGGACAAGGACACGGGCGAAGTGCTGCGCAAATGGGATTACAAGGATGTGCTGCCGCAGTATCCGACCGCCGGATCCGGCAGCCAGGACGCGCACGACTGGTTCCACAACAATGCCGTGTGGTATGACAAGAAGACCAACTCCCTCACCATTTCCGGCCGTCACCAGGACGCCGTCATCAACCTGGACTATGAGCTGGATGAAAACGGCAAGTGCAAGCTGAACTGGATCCTAGGCGATCCGGAGATGTGGCCGGAAGATATGCAGAAATATTTCTTCAAGCCGGTCGGCGATCTGAGCAAATTCGACTGGCAGTATGAGCAGCATTCCTGCGTTGTGCTGCCGGACGGCGACATCATGCTCTTCGACAACGGACATTACCGCTCCAAGAATCCGGAGAAACGGATTCCCAACCATGAAAACTTCTCCCGCGGCGTGCGCTATCACATCGACACCGAGAAGATGGAGATCGAGCAGGTTTGGCAGTACGGCAAGGAGCGCGGCACGGAGTTCTACTCCCCCTATATCTGCAACGTGGAGTACTATAACGAGGGACACTACATGGTGCATTCCGGCGGGATCGGCTACGAGGACGGCAAGACCTGCGACGGCTTCGCCGTGATGGATGCGATGAATCCCGGCGATCACGTCTACACCTTCAACTCCATCACTTGCGAACTGATGGATGACAAGGTCGTCTATGAACTGCATGTGCCGGCCAACTGCTATCGCGCGGAGAAACTGCCGCTCTACTATGCGGGCGAGACCGTGGAACTGGGCAAGGGCGTCGTGCTGGGCGGCCTGATCAAGTCGCAGACCAGCAAGATGAAGATCCGCGCCGAGGAAAACGGGAACCTGCTGCCGGCGGAGTTCAAGGCCAAGATTGTCGAGGAAGACGACCGCATCCTGCTGAACGGCTTCTTTGAGGAGAATACGCTCGCCCAGGTTCTGCTCATCGACGAAGCGGGCGAGATCACGCGCTATCTCATCGACACCGTGCCGAAGAAATTCCAGGCCATGTGCGTCGGAACCTTCCAGAAGGCAGACAGCCGCGAGGTGGATACCTTCATCAACAAGACCGGCTTGTCCGGGAAGTATCAGGTGAAGGTGCTGGCCCAGACCGGCGAGGATGCCTACGAGATCTTCGAGACAGGCGTGACCGTGAGCTGCTGAACGGGGAAACGCAGCGATCCGGCGCAGACAGTGCCGTAGCCGGATTTGCGGTGCGCGCGGCGGCGCGAAAGATCCGAGACCAGTTTTGATCACACGTTGTATGCGACGCGCCCGGCAGGCCTTTGTGCCTGCCGGGCGCGTTCTGTTCGTGCGCCGTGGGTGCCGCCCGGAGGGAACCGGCATCGCGGGAGTTCCGGCCTGCCGCTGCGCGGCGGGCCGGAATTTTTTTGTGCGGGTTCGAGGGAAAAGGCCCTAGACGGTCAAGCGCGGGGGTGGCTGCGGCGCGGCCCGGCAGCGGAAAAATTTTTGAAATTTTTGCGGAAAAGTCACGGAAAATGTGGTATCATGGAATCACTATCGGTTCTGTCTGCCTCGCGCCGGCGCGGAAGACGGCCTCGCAGCCGCGGCGCTGGAGTTCCGGCTGCGCGCATACATGGCGCGGCGGGCAGGATATACAAGGAGCGATCACAATGACGGAAGAAAAGCCAGAAGAAAATACGCATCTGGACGCGGAACAAAATCCGTCGGCGGAGGATTCTGCCGATGAGAGATTCATTGAATTCACCACGGGGCTCGAGGAGGAGGAACTGCCGGAACTCAACAAGATGGAGGAGGACTGGGATCTCTACCTGACCTACCTCGATGACGAGAAGGCGCTGATCATGATCGACCTGGCGGTGGCCCGCGTCGCGCCGGTCCTGTCCTACCATTACCTCTTCGGTGTGCAGTTTGCCATCTTGCATCCTACAGAGGACGGTTTCTACACCGATGCGGAGCAGGAGCGGATCTTTGCGATCGAAGACCGTATCGCCGATGTCTACCGTGATGAGGCGCACGCCAAACATGTGGCGAGCGTCACCATGAGCGGTGCGCGGATGCTCTACTTTTACGCCGAGAGCGATGAGTTTCTCGCGGGGTTGGTGGGAAAGATCGCATCGGAGTTTCCCGACTACGAGTTCAACTATCTCCTGGAACAGGATGCACCGTGGAATTTCTATTTTAATGTCCTCTACCCGTCACCGCTGGATCTGCAAATCATGAAGAACCGCCAGATGCTCAAATTGATGAAGGAGCACGGCGAGGATCTCACGCAGGTGCGGGAAGTGACGCACTGGTTCTACTTTGACAACGGCGCCTCGCGCAAGCAGGCGGAGGTGCGGCTGCAGGACGGCGGCTGCGAGATTCTGGACGACAACTTTTTTGACGAGCAGATTCCGGGGTACAATTTTGGGCTGCGGGTGCTGATGCGGCACAATATGACGATGGAGACGATGCTGGAGGTCACCTACGCCCTGTTCGACTTCATTGAGCAGTACGATGGCATCTACGACGGATGGGACATCATTCCGGACGGTGATCCGGAGACGGATTTTGTCTGAGCGGCCGCCGCAGCGCGCGGATGTGCGGGCGGAGAGAGAGCCGGACAACGAGGGACATCGCTTCCTGCGGAGGGAGGAAATCGCATGAAGGAGATCAAAAACACAGCGGCACCGCAGGTGGCGGAAAAGAGTACGGAGCAGCGGCATCAGAATCCGGCGGTGACCGCGGATGTAGTGGCGTTCTCGATCGGCAAGGGCAAGCGGGAAACCTACCGCAAGCTGCCTAAAAGCCGGCTGCAGCTGCTTCTGGTGCGGCGCGGCCATGCGCCTTTTGCGGGGGCGTGGGCGCTGCCCGGGGGATTCCTCGAGCCTGGAGAGACGCTGCGGCAGGCCGCGGCGCGGGAGCTGGCCGAGGAAACGGGCCTCTCGCCCGGATATTTGGAGCAGCTGCATACCTGGAGCGATGTGGAACGCGACCCGCGCGGCCGCGTTATCAGCACATCCTATCTGGCAGTCGTCAACGAACAGGGCAAGCGGGTGCGTGCGGGGGATGACGCCGCCGAGGCCTGCTGGTTTGATCTCGCGGGCCATGTGGAGTACCGCGAGGAGAGACGGCGGCGGGACGGCGCGCTGCAGCAGGTTTGGCTGCAGCAGCTGGATCTCCGCGCGGGGACGGAAAATCTCTCTGCGCTGGTGCGCGTCAGCCGGATCCAGAAAGGGATGCAGATGCAGGTCAGCCGCGAGATTGTAGAGCAGAAGGGGCTCGCCTTTGACCACGCGGCGATCATCGCGAACGGGATGGAGGAGTTCCGCCGCCGGGTGCGGCACACCGATCTGATGTTTTATCTGATGCCGGAATTCTTTACGCTGACGGAGCTGCAGCAGGCCTACGAGGCTGTGCTGGGAGAGAAGGTATCCCGCGCCAGCTTCCGCCGCGCCATCGCTCCGCGGGTGGTGGAGACAGAGCAGTATGTGACGCGGGGCGGACATCGCCCGTCCCAGCTCTATATGTTCGATCCGCTGCGGCTGCAGGCGGCGGAGGAGGAGGAAATCGATCCGTGGCGCTGAGCGGAGAAGTATTTGGCAGGCCTAGGAGGATCAAAACAATGACGAGCGGAAAGGAAGAAGTTGTTGTGGAGCAGGAGAATCGGAATTTGACAATGCTGGCGGATTTTTATGAGATCACCATGGCCAACGGCTACCTGGAGCACGGCGTGGCAGAGCAGATCGCCTACTATGATGTGTTTTTCCGCCGCATTCCCGATGACGGCGGGTTTGCCATCATGGCGGGGCTGGAGCAGGTGATCGAGTATCTGAAAAATTTGTCGTTCACCGCGGAGGACATCGAGTATCTGCGCGGGAAACACTGTTTCAGCGAGGCGTTCCTGGACTATCTGGCGAATTTTCGCTTTAGCTGCGACGTGTGGGCCATCCCGGAAGGAGTGCCGGTGTTTCCCAACGAGCCGCTGCTGACGGTGCGCGGCCCCGCCATCCAGGCGCAGTTCATCGAGACGATGCTGCTTTTGGTGCTGAGCCACCAGTGCCTCATCGCCACCAAAGCCAACCGCATTGTCCGGGCGGCGGGCGGCCGCAGCGTCATGGAGTTCGGATCGCGGCGCGCGCAGGGCGCGGACGGCGCCGTCATGGGCGCGCGCGCGGCATACATCGGCGGCTGTGTGGGCACGGCCTGCACCATCGCGGACCGCGACATGCAGATTCCGGCGCTGGGCACCATGGCGCACAGCTGGGTGCAGATGTTTCCCACGGAGGAGGAGGCCTTCCGCAACTATGCGCGCACTTATCCGGATAACTGCACGCTTCTGGTGGACACATACAACGTGCTGCAGTCCGGCGTGCCGAACGCGATCAAGGTCTTTCGCGAGGAAGTCGTGCCGAGAGGCTATCGGCCCAAGGGGGTCCGCATTGACAGCGGGGATATCGCCTACCTTTCCAAGAAGGTGCGCGTGATGCTGGACGAGGCCGGGTTTCCGGACTGCGGCATCGTGGCGTCCAATTCGCTGGATGAGTATATCATCCTCGACATCCTTCGCCAGGGCGGCAAGGTGGACTCTTTCGGCGTGGGCGAGCGGCTGGTGACGGCAAAGTCCGACCCTGTCTTCGGGGGCGTTTACAAGCTCGCGGCGGTGGAGCAGGACGGCGTGCTGGTGCCCAAGATCAAGGTCAGTGAGAATGTGGAGAAGATCACGAATCCCGGCTTTAAGATGCCCTGGCGGCTCTATGCGCGCGCCAGCGGCAAGGCGATCGCCGACGTTATCACCCTGCGGGACGAGGTTATCGACGACCGCGAGCCGTACGAGATCTTTGACCCGGAGTACACCTGGAAGCGCAAGATCATCGAGGACTTCGTGGCCAAGCCTCTGCAAGTTCCCGTCTTTGAGGCGGGACGCTGCGTTTATACCTCACCGTCCTTGCAGGAGATTCAGGCTTTCTGCAAGGCGCAGATTGACACGCTCTGGGATGAGGTGCTGCGCTTTGAACACCCGCATCAGTACTATGTGGATCTCTCTCAGGATTTATGGGATATGAAACACGCGCTCCTGGAAAAATACTGTGTGAGCGGAACCAAGTGCGCGGAGCGCAAGCGGCAGCAGCATCGGGAGTAGCGGCATTGAGGCCGAACCGCGGATTGCCGGAGCCCTCTCCCGGAGGAAAAGAGCGGAGAGCAGGCCGGGAGGCGGATCCGGCACGGGCAAAACGATGTGCGATGGAGCAGTGGATGATGGGACGAAGGACGAGAAAACGGACAGGGAGACAATGGCGGAAAGAGCGGCAGCGTGCGCGCGCCGGGCTGTGGCTGGCGGCGCTTCTGCTCTGCCTGCTCTGCGCCGCGGGCTGTGCCGGGCAGCAGACGGCGCCTCCGGAGAATGCGGAGCCGAGCGCGAGCCAGGGCGAGACGGAGCAGCCCGCGGCGCAAGAGCCCGGCGCGCAGCCGGAGGAGGTGCTGCAGACGGACGCGCCGCAGGGCGCGGAGGCGACGGACCCCGGCGCGACACAGGCGGATGCGGTTCCGGCCGCTCGGACGCAGTCCAAGCGCGCGGGAGACATCGCCATCCGCCTGGCCACCGACTACCGTGCGGATGCCATCGGGTACAGGGTGCTGGAGGATTTTGCGCGCCGCCTGGAGGAGAAATCCGAGGGGGCGGTGCAGGTCAAACTGTATCGCAGCGGGGAATGGAGCAATGCGGGGAGCTTTGCGGAGTACCTGCGGCTGGGCAATCTGGAGATGGCCTGCCTGCGCGCGGATGTGGCGGAGGCGCTGCAGCCGGCTTACGCCATCTATCAGCAGCCCTATCTGTTCAGCGCCATGACCGAGACGGCAGCGCAGTATGTTGAGAGCGACGCCGCGCAGACGGCGCTTTCGCTTCTGCCGGAGGCGTACCGCGGGGTTGGGTTCGTGCCAGACGGCTATCTTTATCTGCTGCAGCAGGGAGCGGAGCCGCCGCGCTGGGTCTCCTACGGGGAGATGCTGCATCTGAGCGGGACGAAAGCGCTGGAGGGCACGGCGGTGTTCGATTTGCAGGCGATCTACAGTCTGCAGCCGCTGGCGGCGCAGGCTGCGTGGTGGGACGGTCTCACGGAGACGCAGCAGGGCTGGATTCGGGACAGTCTGCGCGAGGCGGTAGCCACCTCCTTCGCGGAACAGGCGGAGGAGCCGCAGGCCAGGGCGCTCGCGGCCGGCGGGGTCGTGTTTCAGGATATGACGTCGGAGGCGCAGAACAGTTATGCGAATCAATATATGGCGCAGCGGGAGGCCTACTTCGCTTCCCATGCGGACGCGCTGACCGCGCATTGGCGGGCGGCGCCGGTGATTGGCGGAGAGGAGAGTGCGAGTCCGTGAAAGATGCCGCCTCGAAAGACGCTGCTTTGAAGGATGTCATTCTAGTTGTGGAGGATGAGAGCAACATCCGCGCGAATATTGTGGAGTTTTTGCAGGCGGAGGGGTTTGACACGCTGCAGGCCAAGGATGGGGAGGAGGCCATTGCCGTGTTCGACAGCCGGCAGCCCAATCTGGTGATTCTGGATTTGATGCTGCCCAAACTGGACGGTCTGGAGGTCTGCAAGTATATTCGCCGCGATTCCAACGTGCCCATCATCATGGTGACGGCGCGGGATGAGGAGATCGACAAACTCCTGGGGCTGGAACTCGGTGCCGATGATTACATGACGAAACCGTTCAGCCTGCGGGAGCTGAAGGCGCGCATCAAGGCGGTGCTGCGCCGTGCGCGCACCGGCGGGAACAGGGAGGAGAACGCCGGAGATGAGACGCTGACCTTCGGCACGCTGGAGATCAATCCGGATCGCCGGGAGGTGCGGCAGCGCGGCAAGGTGGTGGATCTGACACCGTCGGAGTACGCCATTCTCATCACCCTGTGTCAGAACGTCGGGCGGCCGTACAGCCGCCTGCAGCTGCTCAACGCGACTTTGGGCGAGAGTTACGCCGGATATGAGCGCGCCATCGACACGCACGTCAGCAACCTGCGCAAAAAGATCGAGCCCAATCCGCAAAAGCCCATCTATGTGCTGACGGTCTACGGGCTGGGCTATAAGTTTGGTGACCACTATGAAGCTGACGACTAAAATCAGTCTGGTGCTGGTTCTGATCGTGCTGCTGACGGGGGCCATGATCGGCATTCTCTCCATCGACAATATCATCGACGTGTTCGACGACTACCTCTACCGCGCTTATGAGATCGCGCTGCAGGAGTGGGCAAAGACTTTCGTCGCGTTTTACAGCTACAACGGGGGCAGCTGGGACGGCGTAGAAAATCTGGGCCAGCTGACGGCCAATTTCTATCAGGCGGGCAATGTCGTGCTGAGCGATCTGGATGGACGCATCCTCTATCACTATGACCGGAGCTATCTGGGGATGCAGGTGCCGCCGGATATTTTCAAGCGCGGCTATGTCCTGCGCATGGATGGCGAGCGGATCGGGATTCTCTATCCGGCGGCGCTGTTTTCCAGTTCTTTCACGCAGTTGGAGCAGGATTTCGCGCACTCGGCGATGAGCGCCGTGCTGAAGGGTGTGCTGTTCACCAGCCTTTTTGCCATCATTCTCGGGCTGGGGCTTTCGATGGGAATTTCGCGCCCGCTGCGCGATCTGACCCTGGCGACCAAGCGTATGAGCCGAGGCAATTTCGAGGAGCCGCTGCCTATCTACAGCACCGACGAGATCGGCGATCTGGCGCGGTCCTTCAATACTATGGCGCAGGAACTCGAGAAGAGCCGGGATCTGCGCAGCCAGATGGTGGCCGATATCAGCCATGAACTGCGGACGCCGCTCACAGTGCTGGGCAGCAAGATGGAGCTTGCCCTGGATCAAAACAAGCCGCTGGAAGCGGAGGACATCGCGGTGCTCTATGACGAGGTCATACGGCTGCAGGGAATGGTGGGCGAACTGCAGGATCTCAGCAAGCTGGAGACGGGGCACGCCATGCTGGACAAGACGCTGATCCCATTCCGCGACTTTTTTGCGGATCTGCAGATGCTGCTGGAGGCCGAGGCCGAGAGCCGCCAGATCGACCTGGAGGTGCAGCTGGACGAGGCGCCGGAGTATTGCTACGCGGATCCCAAGCGGCTCAAACAGATCATGCTGAATCTCATCAACAATGCCTTTCGCTACACGCCGGAGGGCGGCCGCGTCACCATCGAGGCGCGGCAGGAGGGGAACGACTTCCTCTTTAGCGTGCGCGACACGGGTATCGGCATTGCGCCGGATGAGGTGGACAAAATTTTCGAGCGCTTCTACCGCACCGACCGCTCGCGGCAGAGAGAGAGCGGCGGCAGCGGTCTGGGGCTGGCGATCACCAAGGCGCTGGTGGAGGCGCACGGCGGGGAGATCACGGTGGAGAGCGTGCTGGATCAGGGCACGGTGTTTACCGTGCGGCTGCCCGGCTGGGATGAGACGAGCGACCTAGATGCGGCGCGGGCATGAGGGGGACAGCCGCCCGGCGCGCCGCGGACGGCGGAAAAAAAGACAAACTACAACATCCGGGCCCTCCCCCTCAGCGGGGGCGGCCCGGATGTTGTAGTTTGTCTGCATATTGCGAAGAGCGCGCCGGGCGGCGGATCCTGCGGCAGCGGAGCCGCGGATCCCGTCCGCGCCGCACGGGAGCAGCCGCGGGGAGGGATCAGTCTACATCGCGCAGGTAGAAATAGTCCTCGTCCGCGGCGAACAGCTTCACTCCGTCCAGGGTGGAGAGAAAGCCGTCGTAATTTTTCTCGCGGATGCTGAGCCGTTCCCGTGTGCTCTCGTCCGTGCGCGCGTTGTAGGTGACGAGATAGAAATCCATGTCCGTCTTCAGCAGAAGGTAGAACGTGTCTCCCTCGAGCGCGGCGTCGCGGATCTCCAGATTGCTGTAATCGTAGAAGGCTTCCCCGTCCATCGGCTGGGAGATACGGCTGATGTTGCGGGTGTAGGCATCCACGCTGCCGTCCTGGTTGTAAATTGTGGCGCACACTTCCGGGTAGGAGCGGCTGCGGTCGACCATCAGCACGACAAAGCGGTCTTTCCAGGTGTACAGGTAGCGATCCCCGGGATTGCGCGCGAGCACGGTCTCCTCCAGGACTTCGTTTTCCGGGGAGAGGATCAGCAGGCGGCCGTTCAGCAAGAAGGCGTAGGTGCCGTCCGAAAGGGAGGCATAGAGATTGCCGGAACTGTCTCCGCCGGATGGGCCGAGATCCAGCACCTTGCCGTTCTGCGCGGCGCGGACGACGCCGGACGCGCTGTCGTCGGAGGCGTCAAAGCGGAACACATAGCCCTCCTCGCGCCCGTCGTAGACGTAGAAGTCGCTCTGCTCCGTCTCGACGATGTCCGTATAGCTGTTGGAGGCAGGGGTGCCGACGCCGGCGTAGCGCCGGCCGGCATCGTATGCCGCCGGCTCATTCACGCCGACCGTGTAGGTGCGTCCGTCGCGCCGGACGCTGGTCAGCGCCGGATAGAGCAGGTCGGTGTCATAGACGGTACTGTCGACGTTGGCGCTGTGGAAATCAATCACATTGACCCGGATCTGGCTGTCGTAGCTCTGCACTTCCACCAGATTGTCGTGGTCGTCCATGAAGTAGACGCTGTTTCGCGCCTGCCAGTCGCGGTAAGCGGCCTCCGTCGCAGCGGTCGGCGGAATCGTGCTCACAGGATCCGAGGTGGTGCGCAGAATGCGGAGCACTTTGCCGTCCCGCTGGGCGTAGTTTTGGGCGGAATCGATGGTGTGGATGCGGATGATGCCGACATCCTCCGCCGTCTTGCTGTAGTCCACGGTGCCGCCCAGCGCCTGGGAGAGGAAGCGCAGAGGCAGGTAGACACGGTCGCCGAGCATCTGCGGACCGACCTCCAGCGCCTGCGGCACGCCGTTGATCTGCGCCGCACCGTTATCCGGGAAGAGCTGGACGGTGACTTTGCCGTAGGTGACGGATGCCATGCGGAACTTGTCGTCCCAGAGCACCTGCCCGTCCAGGTTTTCAAAAAGGTCGCGGAACGCGACCAGCACATGGCCGTCCACGTTGACAACCGGCTGTGTTGTGTGGAGCAGCTCGCCGTTGTAATAGATCTCCGTGGAGACATCGGCCGAGGCTGGGGCCGTCAGAAAGGCGCCGAGGACGGTGGATGCGGCCAGAATTTTCCATGCTTTCGTGCGGATTGACATATGCAAAGACCTCCGTTTTGTATATTGCCGGGATCCCTGCGGCGTATCGCGCAGGAACACGCCGTTTTGCCTGAGACCGAAAAGGAAGATCCCTAGTCCCAATCATCGGGACGCGGGGACAGAGGACGACCGCGCGGCGGCGTCACTCGAGCGCCAGGAAGTAGTAGGTCTGTCCGTCGCAGTAGTAGAGCTGCCAGCCGCCCTTGGCCGGAACAAACTTTTCGTACGGCAGGTCGAGCACCTCCGAGCGGAAGCTGCGCGTGGACAGATCATAGCAGGCCAGGCGGCGGTCCCGATCGCTCTGCAGGAGCAGGTAAACCTGATCGCCGATCTGCACCGCGTCGCGGATGTCCATGTAGCGGTAGTCGCCTGCGGATGCCAGATCGCTGACCGGAAGGTAAGCGTGGGCGCACAGCCCTTGTGCGGTGTAGGCGGTGGAAAAAAGTTCCGTCTGCCCCTCTGCCGTGCGGTCGGAGCCGAGGACGTAGAACACGCCGTCCCAGTGGAAGATTCTTCCCGTGCGCAGCGTATCGCTGACGGAGGTGCACCGCGTCACGTGATATCCCTGCGCCGCGTCGTTGGCGATCAGAAGGAGCTGGCCGTCCGTCAGGAAGCCGCAGTTGCCGCTGCCGTCAAACGCATAGTCCGCGCTGCGGATGCTCTCCACGCTCTTGGAGGTGTCGAGGAGATAGCCCCGCACGACTTGATAGCCGAAGCCCTCGTTGCTCTCCAGGGCGAAGGTATTCACCTGCGTCTCGCATCCGTAAAAGTCAAAGTTTCCCTGCGGGGTGGGGATGTCGCGCAGGAAGGCGCTGCCCGTGGGGTGATAGCCGCGCCCGATGTATTCGGGGCGCTGTGTCTCGTCCAGCACCGCGTAATACTGTCCGTCGGATTCCAGAACGTCCGTGATGCCGGAGTAAAAGAGCACCGGCTCCTGGTACTGCTCCACGCGGCGGAAGGTTTTCGTCGTGCGCCGGAGACGGATCTGATCCACGTCGAGATAGGCCTCCAGCACGTTGCCGTCGTGCGTCATCAGCACCGTGTGCCCGGCAGGGCTTCCCTCCGCGCTGCGCACGGCGGTGGTCAGCTGTCCACGGGTTCGGATATAGTTGATGTAGGAATCGCGCGCGTTGACGGAGACGATGGCCGT
This sequence comes from uncultured Peptococcaceae bacterium, assembly GCA_964606855.1. Lineage (GTDB taxonomy): Bacteria > Bacillota > Peptococcia > Peptococcales > Peptococcaceae > UBA7185. The sequence goes on along the minus strand of CAZSHM010000012.1, from coordinate 19,925 downwards.
GCCGTCGCCGTACTGCCGGTAGAAGACATCTCCGTCCAGAAGCTCAAAGAGATAGCGCAGCGGCAGATAGATGTGCCCGTCGAGGATCTGCGGGCCGACATCGATCTCCTGCGGTACGCCGTTTAAGAGCACGCGCCCCAGATCCGGCTGCAGCACGATCACGTTGTCGCGGTAGGTGACGGTGGCCAGCCGTGTGCCGGCGTCCCACGCGACATCCACGCCCAACCCTTCGCCGACATCGCGCAGGGACAGCAGCGTGCGCCCGTCCCGGAGGACGGCCGGCGCTTCCAGAGAAAGGGGGCTGCCGTTGTAGTAGATCTCGGGCGTATCCGCCCAGGCGACGGTGCAGCTGCCGGCCAGAAGAGCCGGTGCGAGCAGCGCCGCGACGATTTTTTTCATGGAACGACCTCCTTTGGCAAAGTGCGTTGAGGAAAGGGATAGATGCCCGGCGCCGTCCTTGCGCGGGGCGGCCGGATGGGCGGAGAGAGTTGTTCGCCCGTTTGCCGCTCTTCTAGTATAGCAAAAAATGGATGGAATGGCAATCCTGCCGTGCGCGGCGCAGGCGGGATTCTCTCGCCGGCCGCCGGGTTCCGCGGCCATCGCCGCGCGGAGAACTCCCCCGAGGAAAAACAGGAAAAGGGCTGTAAATGTGCGGAGGGTGTATTTTTAAATTGACTAGCAAAGTGGTATGCTATATAATGAAGGCGGCGAAAGATTTCACTATATAGTTCTTGTCATGAATGAAGGAGGCGTGTCGTATGTTGAAAACAAAAGTTGGCCACAGCCAGAACCCTGACAGCTTTGCGTCCGGCAAGGAAGCCGCGCTGGAGGCGGATTTCAGCACGGCGAAAGTAGGTCTCTTGTTCACATCCTGTGTCATGGAGCAGAAGGCGATCGTGGAAGGCATCAAGAGCGTCGGCAGCGCACCGGTGATTGGCTGCACGAGCAGTGCCGCCATCTGCACGCAAGACGGTTACTGGAACGCCGAGACCGGCTACAGCGGCATCATGAGTTTTGGCGGCGATGTGGAGGTGGTTGTCGCAGGCAGTGAAAAAACCGAGACGGAGACGGCCAGAGAGATCGGACGCCGCATCGCGAAGGAAGCGACCGCGAAGATGCCGGGCAAGCGCCCCAATTACTTCTTTATGACGGCCAGCCCAAAGGAAGAAGAAGCGTATATCAAGGGAATTCAGGATATCCTCGGCAGCGTGCCCGTCTTCGGCGGCAGCGCCGCAGACAATACAGTGGAAGGCAAGTGGAGCATTATCTGCAACGATCAGATCTTCGCGGACGGCTGCGCCGCGGCATTCTTCTACACGGACGCGGAGATGAAGAATCTCTACAGCGGGCAGTTTGAGGAGACGGATCATGTCGGCGTGATCACCGGCGTGGTCAACGACAGGACGCTGGTCAGCATCGACCACGTGCCCGCCGTCGAAAAGTATTGCCAGTGGACCGGAAAATCCGTCGAACAGGTCATGGGCAACAATCTGCTGACGGAAACCATCTTCAACCCGCTGGGCGTGAAGGATCCCATCGGAAGTGTGACGGCGATCCGCCATCCGATGTTTGCCAACGAGGATCTGTCCATGAATATCGGTGCGAATCTCGCTGTCGGGACGGCGGTCATCCAGATGCATCTGGAGCCGGAGGGCATGGTGGAGGCCAATCCGAAAGCCATCGGCGAGCTGGATGCCTTGATGGACGGCGAGGCGCAGAGCTATTTCCTGGTGCACTGCGGCGGCAGGCGGCTCGGCTTGGCTCTGCAGGGAAAAGAAGACGAGATCTATCCGGCGGTCAAAGCCGTGACGGGGGACAAGGAATTCCTGATGGTGTTCACATTCGGCGAGTACGGCATCGGCGATCATTCCGGCAACACGGTGGGCGGTCTGTCGCTGTCCTACACGGCGTTCGGGAAATAAGAGCCGTGCGCTCGGGGGAGCTCCTTACGGCATTCGTTCATTGCGTAAGTATTCGAAGGGAAGCGAGCATATGAAGAGTTTATTTTGCGGGGCGTGGCAGGACGCGCAGAGCGGAAAGGTGATCGAGGTCGTCAATCCGGCCACCGGCGAAGTGCTGGACACGGTGCCCAGCCTGTCCGCGGAGGAGATCGACGCCGCGGTGCAGTTCGCCGCGCAGGCGCAGAAAGTTTGGGCGGAGCAGTCGGTGGTCTCCAGATGCGCGGTGATGAGCAAGTTTGCGGCGCTGGTGGAGCGGGACAAGGATGTCCTGGCCAAGACGCTGTCCGATGAGACGGGCAAGCCGATTCGGGAGGCCTACAACGAGATCGCCAATATCCAGATCGGCGTGCCGGCGTATGTGGAAAAAGTGAAGCACGAATATGGCAACGTCGTCTACCGCGGCACCGAGGCGGGACAGGAGAATACCATCCAGTACACCATCCAGCAGCCTTTGGGCGTGGTGGTGGCGATCATCCCGTTCAATTTCCCCAGCGACATCTTCATCAACAAGGTTCCGCCGGCGCTCCTGATGGGCAACGCGGTCATCCTGAAGCCCGCCAGCGTCAATCCGCTGACGCTGACCAAGTACGTCGCGCTTCTGGAAGAGGCGGGTGTTCCTGCTGGAGTGATCAATGTCGTCCACGGCTCCGGGTCCGTGGTCGGCACAGCGCTGACCAGCCATCCGCAGGTGGCCATGGTGAGCCTGACCGGCAGCACCGAGGCCGGGATTGACGCGGCGAAGAATTGTGCCGGACACTGCGCGCACAGTTCCCTGGAACTGGGCGGCAACGATGCGTTCATCCTCTGCGAGGACGGCGATATGGATCTGGCGATCGAGGAGACCGTCTGGGGGAGGCTGTACAACACGGGGCAGGTCTGCTGCGCCAGCAAGCGGTTTCTGATTCAGAACTCCGTGAAGGATGCCTATATCGCCAAGATGGTGGACAAGATCCATTCGCTGAAGGTGGGCATGCCCAGCGATCCGGCGACCGATATCGGCTGCCTGGTCAGCGAGGACGCGGCCATCGAGGTGGAGAGGCAGGTCAATGCGACCGTGGCGGAGGGCGCCAAGATCGTCATCGGCGGACATCGCAACGGCGCGTTCTACGAACCGACGATTCTGGACGGCGTGACGAAGGATATGGCGGTCGCCAAGGATATGGAGATCTTCGGCCCGGTTATCTCGGTGATCGGCTTCGACGACATCGAGGAGGCGGTGGAGATCGCGAACCAGTCCAAGTTCGGCCTGTCCGGATCGATCATCACGAAAGATTTCAGCAAGGCCATCAAGGTCAGTGAAAAGATGGAGTGCGGCGGCTTTGTCATCAACGGCGCAAGTTTCTTCCGCTCCTTTGAGCAGCCATTCGGCGGCTGGAAATATTCCGGAATCGGAAACGAGGGCATCATGACAACACTGAAAGAAATGTCGCGCACGAAGACAGTGATTCTGAAGAACATCACAAAATAAACGGAAAATCGGGACGAGAGCCGGAGAAAATCGTCTCTGCGGGTGCAGAGCGGTCTTTTGTGGCACAAGCAAAAGAGTCATACGGAGTTGGGAGGGGAATCGCATGAAGAAAATCGTCATTCGCGCCGCGGTGGTCCTGCTTGTGGCCGCGGCGGGGGTATTCGCGATTGTCGGTCATTGCAGGTGCAAGAAGCGCAAGTAAAACAGAAATAGAATGGAGCAAAAAATCCCCATTCGTCGCGGGCAAATGCCCGTGCCGGATGGGGATTTTTTCTGTCGCCGCGCCGCCCGGCTGCGGCTGCCCGCGCGCTTTCGCACGCCGCCCTTTTCCTCCGCGGCTCCGGACATCCGCCTTGCCCGTGCGTCCGGCGCGGACGTAGCGTCCGCGCCGGGCCGCACAGCCCGCGGCGGCTGTCCGTCCCGAGTCGGAAGGCGGGCGGCTGCGCGAAAGCGCGCGGGCCCTCGGAAGCTGCGACCGCGATCAGGGATGCGTCCGCGCGCCGCGCATCACAGAAAGGCGAGAAAATTCTCCACCAGAGGGGTGTGCTCCCGCAGCGTGAGATAGCCGGTCTGGGTCGACACATTGTCCCGCAGAGGCTTGATCAGAATACTGTCCGGCAGCGGCCGGTCAAATTCGTAGTTGACGCCGAGACCCACGCCTAAGTTGTTGCGGATGAACGCAGTGTACAGATTTGGATTTTCCGCGATGAGCACCTGCGGGGTGCCATAGTGCGAGAGGACCAGATACGGGAGGTAGTCCTCGAGCGTGTTTTCGATCTGGTTCTGCAAAATAATGATGGGATACTGCAGGACGCTTTTCATGGAGAGGCTGGCATAGTTGCTCAAGGGAGAGCGCGCTCCGACCAGAATGCTGTACTTTAAGTGATAGAGTGCGGTGAAAGTGGTCTCCGGCGGGATTTGCACGAGGGGTGTGCCGTTGATGGCGGGGAGTCCCAGAAACCCGAGATCGGCCCGCCTGCCGACCACGGCGTCAAGGATATCGGCCTGCTTGGCGACATGCATTTCCAGGGAGACTTCCGGGTAGCGCAGCATGAACTGTACCTGGGCCTTGGGCAGAAGGTACTCGACGTAGGTTCGGATGGCCAAAATTCGCAATTCCCGCTTGGCGTGCTTCTGCGTGCAGTCTTTGAGAAAAGCCTCCAGGTCGTCGCACTGGGCAAGGATCGGTGTGGCGCGCTGCACGACCTCCTCGCCGATCTCCGTCAGCGCGACGCCGTGGACACTGCGCTGCAGAAGCTGGACGCCGTACTCCCGCTCAAAGCTCTGCAGAGCCTGGCTGATGGCCTGCTGGGAGACAAAGAGCACGTCGCTTGCCTTGTGAATGGACTTTGTCTCCGCTACAGTTTTCAGATAGAGCAGCTGTCTGAATTGCACCGAGCGCACTTCCCTTCCTGAAACACTTCTATAAAATGATTCTATCACGTCAAGCATTGCTTGTCACATTGCGGGAAACGGTAAATATATAACTTATTTTTATACATAAAAAAAGATGCTATACTGAACCACGTTAAGAGAATCCCTGCACACTTTGAGACGAGGAAAAGCAGAATCCGGAGCGGGATCGGGCGGCAGCAGGGAGGCAGACGTTTTCAAATCGGGGTTTCAAAACAGAGGGGAGTTGCCTATGAGAGAAGCAATCAGTGAGAAAATCATCGTGGTGGGGATCGATGGCATGGATCCGTGCCTGACGCGCAAGTACATGGCACGCGGGGTGATGCCGAATGTGGAGGAGTTGATTCGGCGCGGTTCCTGCCGCGCGGATCTGGCGCTGATGGGGGCTCAGCCGACGATCACGCCGCCTTGCTGGACGACCCTGTCCACCGGCGCATATCCCGCCACGCACGGCATCACCTGTTTCAAAAAGCAGGGCGGCAATCTGGACGACCTGGTCTACGGCATGAGCTCCGCATCCTGCAAGGCGGAGCAGCTCTGGGACTGCTTTGTGGAAGCGGGCAAAAAGACGCTGGTTTGCCAGTGGCCCGGGTGCTCCTGGCCGCCGACCAAGGAGGATCCCAATCTGATGGTGATCGACGGCACGCAGCCGACCTTCATCAACATGCTCCCCATCCTTGACTCCGAGGAGGTCGTGATCGCCGATGTGCGAACCGAGGAGGTCACCTTCCGGCCCATGGCGGCCACCGATGCGAATGTCCCCTGCATCGTCCGGGATCTGGAGGAGGTGGAGGTCGGCGAAACATTCAAGAACGGCGGGCACCTGACACACACGATCCTGATTCTGAACCCGGAGGACGGCGAGCATGCGCTGAGCGAAGCCCCCTACAACATCGCGTTCTCTCCGGTGCAGGATGCCGAGGGCTGGGCGGACGCCCCGGCGGATGCGAAAGAGTTTGTGCTCCTGCTGAACTATGGCTTTATCCGCAGAGTGTGCCTGGTGCTGAAGAACGAGCAGGGCATCTATGACAGAGTTGCCATTTACAGAAACAAGCGGGCGGAGAAACCGATTGTCGTGCTGGAAAAGGATGTGTACACCAGAGATGTATGGGATGAAGTGATCGACGGGGAGACCGCCAAACCGGCCACCCGCGATATGCTGCTTCTGGATGTGGCCGAGGACGGCAGTCATGTGGAGATGTACATCACGGGGGCGCTGAAGCCGGACTACGATGAGCACTTCTATCCGAAATCGCTGTACCGGGAGTTACAGGACGCCGTCGGTCCGCTTCCGACGATGGGCAACATTTCCGGCAAGAACGAGCGCTTGATCGGGGAATGCCACATGGGCGCATGGGAGCACGAGGGCGACTGGCAGGCGGCGGCCATCCACTATCTGATCGAGCAGAAGGGCGTGGAAGTCGTCTTCTCCCACTACCACAATGTGGATCAGATGGGGCATCAGATCATGAAGTATCTGAAGCAGCGGCCGTATTCGCCGATGCCCGCGGAGACCTACGACAGACTGATGCAGAAAGTGTATGCGCAGACGGATCGCTATATAGGCAAGTTTCTGGATCTGCTGGACGCGGGCTGGACGGTGGCGCTGGTCAGCGATCACGGGCAGGTCTGTCCGGAGCACGAGTCGCATCTGATGGGGGACGGCACCGGAGTCAACATCCGCTTGCTGCAGGAACTTGGCTTTACGGCGCTGAAGAAGGACGAGAACGGCAACGAACTTCGCGAGATCGACTGGGAGAAAACGGTGGCGGTGGCGCCGAGAGGAAACCACATCTATATCAATCTGAAGGGGCGCGAACCGTACGGCATCGTGGATCCGGCGGACAAGTACGAGGTAGAGGAACGGATCATGACGGCGCTCTACGGGTACCGCGATCAGGAGACCGGGCAGCGCATTTTTGCCCTGGCGCTGCGCAACAAGGACGCGATGCTGTTGGGCCTGGGCGGCCCGGAGTCCGGAGATATTCTCTATTGGATGGCCGAAGGCTATAACATCGATCACGGCGATTCTCTCTCCACAACACGGGGCGCCGCGGAGACGAGCGTTTCCCCGCTGTGCGTGCTGGCCGGGCCGGGCATCAAGGAGCATTTTACCACGGACCGGGTGATCCGGCAGGTGGACATCGCGCCGACGCTGGCCTATCTGGGCGGCGTACGGATGCCGCGGCAGTGTGAGGGCTCCATCTTGTACCAGATTCTGGAGAGAGAGTTCTGAGAGCTGGATTCCGTTCAGACAAATTTGGAGGGGGTAGTTTCAATGGCTTCGAGCACGGGGAAAGCAAAGTTTAACACGCCGGCGCAGTGGGTTGTTCTGCTCGTTGTGGTGGCATTCATGTTTTTGTTCCGCTTCATACCGGCGCCGCAACCGATCACACCGTACGGCATGGCGGTTCTGGGAATCTTTATCGGGGTGGTCATCGGCTGGTGCGCCAGCGGCAGTCAGACCATGTGGGCGTCTATGCTGGCGCTCTTCGCCCTGGCCACGGTGATGCCCACCGGCTCTTTTGGCTCGGCCGCGGCATTTTTAGGGGGATATGCGTTTATCCTCACCTTCTTCTCGCTCTTCACCGTGGGGGCCCTGATGGGTGCGGACATCGCGGAGTATCTGGTCTATCGCCTGCTGACAATGAAATTTTTGGCGGGGAAACCGTGGCGGCTGGTGACCATGCTGATGTTTGGCAGCTATCTGGTCGCGATTCTGACCAACCCGATGGTTGTGGCAATCTTCCTGTTTATTTTACTGCAGACCTTGTTTGACCAGGTCGGGTATCAGAAGGGCGAAAAAACGCCGACCATGATGATTCTCTGCACGGCGATAGAGATTCTGATGGCATCGATCCTCTATCCGTGGGCCGCGCCGCAGCTGATGGCGCTGCAGGCGCTGCAGACGGGCACCGGCATCGTCATTCCAAACAGCAGTTACCTGATCTTTATCCTGCTGATCTCCGCGCTGATGATGGCGCTGATGCTCGGTTTTATGAAACTGATGAAATGTGACGTTTCCAGGATGGCCCACGCGGATCTGTCCTTCCTGCATGAGAAGTATGGCGCGGGCATGACCACCTACCAGAAAAGCGTGCTGATCGCGATGCTGGTATGGGTGATCGGCATGGTCGTGATCGCCTTCTTCCCGAAGTCGCTGGGAGGCATCTCGTCGGTGGTGACCGGACAGATCAGTTTCATCGGCTGGGCGATGCTGATGACGGCTGTGATGCTGTTCATCCGGGTAGACAACAAGCCGCTGATTGAGCCGACGGCGATGGCGAAATCCTTCCCTTGGGATATGCTGTTCATGATCGGCACGGGAATTTTGCTGGGCAACACCTTGACGGCGGAGGATACCGGCGTCACGGCGTGGATCGGCAACATTCTGGGCCCGATTCTTGGCGGTGTCCATGAGATTGTGCTCTATGTGGCGATCTGCCTGATCGCGTTGCTGCTGACCAACGTGCTGAACAACAACGCGATGATCATTCTGCTGTCGACGGTGGTCGTGACGCTGAACCTGCAGGGATTCATCCAGAATCCGATTGTCCCGATCATCCTGGTTGTGGTGGCGTCGGAACTGGGATTCCTCACGCCTGCTGCCAGCATCTACGGCGCGTTCATTCACTCCCAGAAACATGTAACACCCGCCTCGGCCTATAAGTACGGCTCGGTGATGCTGGCCTTCTGTGCACTGTTCCTGCTGGTGATCGTGATTCCGCTGGGCGTGCTGATTTTCTAGGGCAGGAACTTGTCGCCGCCGAAACCGGAGAGAAAAGAAGAGACGGTTAGGAAAAAAAGACTGTGTGAGCAGGAGAAAAAAATAAGGTTAGGAGAGGTGTGTCAGAAATGAAACGAGAGACAATCAGTGACAAGATTATGGTGCTCGGCGTGGACGGGCTGGATCCACGCCTCTGCAGAAAGTACATCGACGAGGGGAAAATGCCCAACCTGAAAAAGATCGTGGAGCGGGGCGCGCAGCGCGAGGATCTGATGCTGCTCGGGTCTCAGCCCACGGTGACGCCGCCGCAGTGGACTACGCTGGCTGTCGGCGCCAACCCGGTCGTCCACGGCATCACCCAGTTCAGCCGCACCGTTCCCGGCAAGATCAATCAGAGCGGCTACAACCTGGATTCCCGCCTGTGCAAGGCGGAGCCGGTGTGGAACTGCTTGGTTGAGGCTGGCCGCAAGACGCTGGTCTTTCACTGGCCGGGCGGAGCCTGGCCGCCGACCAGTGACAGCGAGAATTTGTACGTGGTGGACGGATCCGCGCCCGGCTCTGTGGCATCCTCGTCCATGCAGGTGGACAACGAGATGCTTGCCGGCGCGAGCACGGAGATCCCGGCTCCGACCTTCGAGGTGCGCACCTCCGAGGACGCGGCCGCACCCTGCGTGATAAAGCGGAAGAGTAAAGACGCGCCGGAACTGGAGGCGGGCGATCTCTCCAAGAATATGCGCATGGCCAAATCCATGGACGATGCGATGATGAGCCAGCTGCAGACGGCGGGCATCGACACCATCTATGTCATGGCCACGGATGATGACGGGTTCGGCACGCGCAACGGTTACAACAGCAAGCTGACCACCAATGTCTCGCTCTCCCCGATCAAGGAGGCGGCAGGCTGGGCCAGCGCCCCGGCGGATGCAAAGGAGTTTACGCTGCTTCTGAGCGGCGGCTTGGTGCGGCGCGTGGGACTGATCCTCAAGAATGCGCAGGGGATCTATGACAAGGTCGCCATCTATAAGTCCAAGAAGGAGACGACGCCGCTGGCCGTCTGCCCGCTGGGCGAGATGGTCTACAACGTGGTGGACGAGGCAATCTTTGACGACGCGTCCTATCTCTCCAACCGGCACTATAAACTGATGAAACTCGCCGAGGACGGCACGGAGCTGAAGCTGTACGTTTCCGCGGCCATGGAGATGGAGAACGATTCCGTGATCCATCCGAAACGAATGCAGAAGGCCATTCTGGAAAATGTGGGGCCCTTCCCGCCGCAGTCGCAGATTTACAGCCAGGATCCGGATCTGCAGCAGGTGATGATCGAGGCCTGGGATTACGTGGTAGACTGGTATGTCAAGTGCTTCGACTATTACATTGAGAACGAGGAAGTGGAATATATTTTCAGCCATCTGCACTCCATCGATCTGATCGAGCACACGTTTATCCGCTTCATGAAGGACATCGGGTTCGATCAGCATCCGGAGGAAGTGTACGCCGGATGGATGGAGCGCCTGTACCGGCAGACGGACCGCTATTTCGGGAAGATGCTGCACTATCTGGATGAAGGCTGGACGATGATCATTACATCCGACCACGCCCAAGTCGCGCCGAGCCATATGCCGCCGATGATCGGCGACATGAGCGGCGTCAATGTCGGCCTGATGAAGGAGCTGGGCTACACGGTCCTGAAGAAGGATGAAAACGGCAACGAGCTGCCGCAGATCGACTGGAGCAGAACCCGGGCCATCCAGTCCCAGGGCAACGATATCTTCCTGAATCTGAAGGGCAGAGAGCCGCAGGGCATCGTGGATCCGGCAGACAAGTACCAGCTGGAGGAACAGATCATCACTGATCTCTACAGCTACAAGCATCCTGACACGGGGCAGCGCGTGATCGCCCTGGCGCTGCACAACAAGGACGCGGTGCTGCTTGGATACGGAGGCCCCACGGCGGGCGATGTCTGTATCTGGGTGGCGGAAGGCTACAACTATGACCACACGGATTCTCTGTCCACCACCTACGGCGAGGGCACGACATCGTCCTCCCCGATCTTTGTGGCGGCGGGCAAGGGGCTGAAGAAGGGCTTCTACACCGACAGATGGATCCGCCAGGTGGACGTGGCGCCCACCATCGCGTATCTGGCCGGTGTGCGCATGCCGGCGCAGTGTGAGGGCGCGCCGGTTTACCAGATCCTTGAGGAGGAATTCTGATCTTGCCTCCGGCGCGGCAGGCGCCGACGGAACCTGCCGCGCCGGCTTTCCGCGGACCGCGGAGCGTTTTCTTTGGAAAAGAGCGCCCTCTGCCGGCAAGAGGGCGTTTGGGGCACGCCACAAAGTGCCGTTTCTGTAACCGCGCCGGGGGAAGAGAAGAAAGCAGGGCATAGAGATATGCGGTCGAGGTGAAAAACATGGAAGAACAAGCGCTGCGCGCCGCGGGGATCGATTTTCGGGAGAAAGAGGCGAATAGCGGCTGCCTGACTGAGATGCGAAAGCGGGCCGAGCGCTGCGTGTGCCGGTATTGCGGCAGTCCGCTGAGCCTGCGGAAGGTCACTTACGCCGCTTACGACGCGGCAAAGATTGAATGCTTCTGCGAAACCTGCAAGCGGATTGAGTACGGTGTGGAGCCGGAGATCTACCGCATCGCGGAGTACTATGTGGATGAGATGCGGTACGATCACTACCCCAATCTGGATGCATCCGTCCGCAAAAGACGGATGAACATCTCCCTGGTCTGTAATATTCTGGCGTGGGGAGCAAAGAGTATGCAGTTGCTGGATGCGGACGGCTTCCGCATCGAAGTCGCCCTGGACGAGGAGCTTCTGGCGGAGGCCACGCTGCTGAGCGAGACGGAATTGCGGGAAATGGATGGGGAGTGAAGCGATGCCGGATGATACGGTGATCAAGGTGGAGCATCTCTTTTGCCTGTCGGGCGCGGAATTCTTGCTGCACGATATCTCATGGGAGGTCCGGCGCGGCGAGCGCTGGGTGATCTTCGGGCGCAACGGATGCGGCAAGACGACGCTGCTCAGCGTCATCGCGGGATATAAGACTTTTTCGGACGGCGCGCTGGAGGTGCTTGGAGCACCCTATACGGCGGGGAACATCCTGGAGACCCGCAAAAAGATCGGCTGGATTTCCAGTTCCTATTTTGACAGGTATTACACCCAGGAGACGGCGCTGGATATCGTGCTGTCCGGGCTCTTCGGGAAGCTGGGCGTGGGATATCCCGTAAAAAACGCGGATGTGCGCCGCGCCAAAGCGCTGCTGGCCGAGGAAGGGATTCTGGACAAGATGTACATGCCGTTTGATCTGATGTCCAAGGGGGAGCGGCAGCACGTGCTGATCGCCCGGGCCTTTATCGGGGATCCGGAGATCCTGATCCTGGACGAGCCGAATACGGGGCTGGATGTGCTGGCGCGGGAGCAGTTGCTGGAGAAGCTGGAGCGAATGTCAGACGATCGCGGGATCACGATCCTCTATGTGACCCATTATCCGGAGGAGATCCCCCCGTCCTTCGACAGGGCGATGCTCCTGCGCAACGGGATGGTGTACCGCACGGGCGCCACGGAGGAGCTGTTTCGGAGCAATGCGATGTCCGACTTTCTGAACTGTGCCGCGGATGTACGGCTGACAGACGGAAGGTTCCGGTTTAGGCAGCGGAAGGCGGGCATCCCGGAGACGGGGGACGGACCGTATGCACATCGCGCTCCCGGAAAGGGGGCGGAGCACAGATGACGGCGAAAGGGGAAGCGCGCGCGGCGGTCAACCTGCTGGGCTATGAGGCGGGGAGCGGAGAGGCCGGGATGGATCACGACGCGCTCTGCAGCGCGCAGGCGGCGGAACTGCTGCAGATGGGATATCTGGGACAGGAAGTGGCGATGTACGGCACGAGCGTGTGCCGGGGCGGAGAGATCTATTATTATATCACCGCGCGCGAGGACAAGATGCGCCGGTTTTTGCGGGAGTGTTACCTGCGGGACGCGTATCCCACGCCGCAGAAATATTATGTAAAGCGCTATGACGGCTTTTATCAGGACAAGGAGGCGGCATCGCGGGCCTTCCGGCTGGAGATTGCGCGGCAGCTGCGGGGGAGCTACTCCGCTGCCTACCACGCGGCGATCGCGGATCTGACCCGGGATCCGGGGGATAATCAAGCGTATCCGCTCCTGCGGGAGATGGCGGAAGATCTGCGAAACGGGTTTGACAGCAGCCGGCTGGATCTCTTTGCGGATCTGCTGGATATGGTTCTCATGGGGCGGCACCTGACGCCGGAGGGACACAGTCTGCTGCGGCAGTGGACGGAGAAGGAGAAGGAGAAAATCTGTACGGAACCGGTGCTCTCGGGCACATATCGGCGTACCTACGCGGGGTTTGCTTACCAGAAACCGGACGGGAGTGTCAGATTTTATTGCGACGCGCTGCCCTGTATGGCGCGCGAGAAACAGGTTCTTTTCGTGAATCGCGGCTATATTGTGACGCCGATTTTGACCGAGGCGTATTATGCGGATTCTTTTAAGAGTCTGGAGAGATCGAACGAGGCATTCCGGGACGCCCTGCGATTCTATCTGGACGAAAACTACATCCGCCTGATGCACCTTCTGAAAGCGCTGCCGCCGGGGGTCGATCCGGAGCGGTATCTGCGCTGTATGGAGCAGCTTCGGAGGGACGGGCAGAAGGAAGAGGTTCTGGCGTTCCAGTATTATGGATATCTCTGGAATGTGCTGCGCCCGCAGGGCGTCTAGCCGGCGCCAGGCGTGTCCGGGCAAAGGGGAAACGGCCTCCGCATCCTGTTGAGGGGATGCGGAGGCCGTTTGCGTGATCCTGCAGGGCTGTCGCCGTGGCATTCTCGCCGCGCCGCTTGGCTGCGTCTGCCCGCGCGGATTCGCGCGCCGCCCTTTTCCTCCGCGGCTCCGGACATCCGCCTTGCCCGTGCGTCCTGCGCGGACGCGGGGTCCGCGCAGGGCCGCACAGCCTGCGGCGGCTGTCCGTCCCGAGTCGGAAGGCGGGCGGCTGCGCGAAAGCGCGCGGGCTTTCGGAAGCTGCGTCCGCGATCGGGGATGCTTCCGCGCGCCGCCCTTCGGCAGCCGCGCCCGCGGAGGCGCTCCTTGGATCAGACTCCGCTGTGCGGCCCGGCATCCCGCGATTCGCGCAGCTCCTGGTCGGCGCGCAGCTGTCCGCAGGCGGCGTGGAGCCGCGCGCCGAACTCGCGGCGCATGGTTACGACGACGTGGTGCTTCTTCAGCTCATCGTAGAAGGCCAGGATCCGCGCCCGGCTGCTCTGCCGGAACCCGAGATTCTGCGTCTCATTGTAGGGGATCAGATTCACATAGAGGCGCTCGCGCCCCGCAATCCGCTCCGCCAGAAGCCGCGCCTGCCAGGGATGGTCGTTGACGCCGTCCAGCATCACATACTCCAGCATCACCTTCTTGTTGGTGACGCGCGCGCACTGCCGCGCCGCCTCCACCACCTGGGATACGGGATAGCGGCGGTTTACGGGCATCAGCTGATCGCGGGTGGCATCGTCGGGCGCGTGCAGGCTGACGGCCAGAAGGCAGGCAAACGGGTGCGCGGCATACTGTTCGATCCGGGGCACGAGGCCGCAGGTGGAGACGGTGATGTGCCGCGCGCCCAGGGCCAGACCCATCGGATGGGAGGCGATCTCCAGAAACTGCATGACGTTGTCAAAGTTGTCAAACGGCTCCCCGATCCCCATGAGGACGACGTTGGTCACCTTGACACCGAGCGCGCGCTGGGCCGCGAGCACCTGTCCGGTCAGTTCGTGCGGGGCAAGGTTCCGCGTCCGCTTGAAACGGCCGCTCTGGCAGAAGGCGCAGGCCATGTTGCAGCCGACCTGCGTGGAGATGCAGAGGCTGTTGCCGTAGACCTGGCGCATCAGCACTGCCTCGATGCGGCTGCCGTCCTCCAGGGCCAGCAGGAGTTTGGCGCTGTCCCCGCCGTCCTCCAAGCGCTCTAAGCGCGGCAGGGCAATCGAAAAGTGCGCGTCCAGTATGCGGCACAGGGCGGGATTGAGCGAGGGCAGATCCAGGAGAGAGGATACCTGCGCCCGATAGAGACCGCTGTAGATGAAGGGGGCTTTGGTGATCTTCTCACCGCTCTGCAGGAGGTAGGCCTCCAGCTGGGCGAAGGTCAGGCCGTAAAGATTGGGGCGCGGATCCTGCGCGGGATCCGATGAGAAACGGGAAGCATCGTTCGATGCGGGATTTGATCTGGGCTCCATGGGCATCCTCGCTCTCTGAAAGAAGCTGTGACGGCGGCGCGCGGTTCGTGCGTCCGGGCGGCCGATTCTGTGAGTATCTTAACACAAGGATGCCGTTCTGTTCAAGGGCGGGACGGAGGATTTTGCGGAAAAGGGCGGACGGCGCGCGGGTTGGGACGCGGCGGAGGAAAACGCCGCGTTTCAGGCTGCGAGGGAGGAGAGGCTGCCCGGGCGGAGCCCATGCCACCCGGTTCGGGAGGTCAGTGCGGGGGCGCGTGCCTGTGTTTGCCGTTGGAGGGCTCCGCTTTCTGTTTTGCCAGCAGGAATTCCAGAAATTCTGTCAGAATGACGCGCTTTTCCTCCGAGAGAATCAGCAGATCGGAGGTGACTTCGCCCAGCGTCTTGTCGGGCAGATAGTCGCGCTCCAGCTCCGCGGGAGCGCGGCGGAATTTGGTCATCCCCAGCAGATAGTCTGTGGAGACATCGTAAAACAGAGCCAGCTTGATCAGATAATCCAGGGGCAGCGCGGAGCAGCCCTTCTCATAGTTGGAATAGGTCTGCTGCACGACGCCCAGATACTTGGCGACGAGGTCCTGTTTGTACGCATGTTCCTCCCGCAGCTGGTGCAGGATATCCGGCATTTGCTCTATCATGGGATGACACCTCTTCTCCGTCATTGCGGCCGATGCGGGCACACGCGCACACGCCTGTATTCAATGTACCATATTCCAAAAGTTCTTGGGGCCTTTTACGTGATATCTACGTATTATTGTAGGGCTTTACAATGTATATAGGTACAGGGGCGGAATGCGCGCGGCGCGCCGCAGAACACCCCTGTCCATTAACTATGACACGGGCGGACGGGATCCCTTGCGCCGACCGCGAACTTGCTTCAGCTGCAGCACAAATGTGTCGGGCAGTGGAAAACGGCGGAAGAAAAGGCTTGTCTTTCCAAGGGGCGCGCGCAGATACAAACCCGGCGCAAAGCCGCCGGATTACAGCCTTCTCTCCGGGGATTCGGGAGCCGCCATGTGCAGTTTCCCGCGCCGGATGGCCGTCTGTACCCCGGGGATTCCGCAATCGAAGAGGGGGCAAAGCGCGGGGAAACAGAATATCGGCCGACGCGAGAATCTCCGATTGAAAGCGGCGGAAGTTTGTGCTAGAATAGAACAAGAAATGCGGCGCGGGAATCTCCGCGCGGGCTGCTGCCCGAGGGAGATCCGGCGCGAAATTGTGAAAAGGAGACAGAGCAATGCACAATACACGAACAATTCAGGAGGATCTCATCTATGTGGGCGGCAGCGACCGCCGGCTGGCCCTGTTTGAGAACCATTACCCCATTCCAAGGGGCGTGTCCTACAATTCCTATCTGCTGCTGGACGAGAAGACGGTGCTCCTGGACACGACGGATACCGCAGTGGCGGATCTGTTCCTGGAGAACGTGGCCTACGCCCTGGCGGGGCGCCCGCTAGACTACATCATCGTCAACCACATGGAACCGGATCACTGCGCCAACCTGGGACGTCTGCTGGATTTGTACCCGGAGGCGCAGGTGGTCTGCAATGCCAAGACGCAGGGCATGATCCGGCAGTTCTTTGAGACGGACGCGGCCGCGCTCGCGGACCGCACCGTCCTTGTTAAGGAGGGGGACACGCTTTCCAGCGGACGCCACGTGCTCACGTTTGTGATGGCGCCGATGGTGCACTGGCCGGAGGCCATGGTCACCTACGACACGACGGATCACATCCTGTTTTCAGCCGACGCTTTCGGCACCTGGGGCGCGCTGGACGGAGCTCTCTTCAATGAGGATGTCGACTTCGAGCGGGACTGGCTGGACGACGCGCGGCGCTACTACACCAACATCGTGGGCAAGTACGGAACGCAGGTGCAGGCGCTTCTGGGCAAGGCCGCTGGGCTCGACATCCGGATGATCTGCCCGCTGCACGGCCTCGTTCTCCGCAGCGACCTCGGCTTTTTCCTGGACAAGTATCAGAAGTGGAGCACGTACACGCCGGAGGAGCAGGCGGTGCTGATCGTCTACGGCAGCATCTACGGCGGCACGGCCAACGCCGCGGAGATTCTGGCCACCAAGCTGGCGGAGCGCGGGGTGAAACGCATCACGATGTACGATGTTTCGAAGACGCATTCCTCCTATATTCTGGCCGATGCGTTCCGCTGCAGCCATCTGGTGTTTGCAAGCGCCACCTACAACAACGGCATCTTCTCGCCCATGGAGCATCTGCTGCATGAGCTGAAAGCGCACAATCTCTCCAAGCGCACGGTAGCGCTGATCCAGAACGGCTCCTGGGCGCCCAGCGCGGGCAAACAGATGCGGGAGATTCTGGAGAGCATGAAGGAGATCACGGTGCTGGAGGAGATGGTGACGGTGAAGTCCCGCGTGAAGGACGCGCAGCTGGAGGAGCTGGACGCGCTGGCGGACGCCATCGTATCCTCGATGGATTGACCGCACGGCGGGCTGCACCGCGCCGGAAAAGGGAAGAAGAGGCTGATTTCCGCCAGCGGCGGATTCAGATACAGCGCCGTCCGTGTCTGCCGGTGTGCGGCGCGGAGCGGCGGGAGGCGCGCGGGAGGAGGTGAGAACGATGGATAAGTATGAATGCCCCTGCGGATACATCTATGATCCGGCCGACGGCGACGCCGAGGCGGGGATCGCGCCCGGCACGGCCTTTGCCGATCTGCCGGACGACTGGGTTTGCCCTCTGTGCGGACTGGGCAAAAGTGAATTTTACAAACATTGAGTTTGCGATGGGCCGCCTGCTCTCAGAATAGAAAGACAAAAGGAGATGCGGGCGGCTCTTTGTCGCACGCGGCTGCGCGTCTGGACAGTTTGCGAAACGCGCGGCCGCCGCAGGAGCATGCAAAAAGACTTGGCAAAACCAATGCTATATGTATAATAGTTTATGGGTTATAATTCAAATCGTTCATGGATTCCTGGAGTATGATTCGCAAACTGAGAGAAAGGAGATAACGTTGGCATGCTATTTGAAAAATTATTGGGACACCCGCTGATCCAGGCGGACAATACCTGGGGCCTGATGGCCGTCATGTGTGTATCCGTCGGTGTCGCGATCTATCTGGAGCAGAAATATTCCTGGGCGTCCAAGCTCTCCGGCGCGATTATCGCGTTGATCCTCGCTATGGTGATGTCCAACCTGGGCATCATCCCGGTCAACAGCCCGCTCTATGACGACATCGTCTGGGGCTTTGTGGTGCCGATCGGCATTCCGCTGCTGCTGCTCCAGTGCAACCTGAAAAAAATCTGGAGTCAGACCGGGCCCATGCTGGTAGTCTTTCTCATAGGCGCGGTGGGCACCGTGGTGGGCGCTTTCATCGCCTATTTTGTCCTCAAAGGGCCGTATGTGGCGACCGGAGGACAGGCGGCGGATCTGGCCGCAGTCGCGTCCATGATGACCGGCTCCTACATCGGCGGCGGGGTCAACTTCGCGGCGATGGCCGCGCAGCACGGCCTGCAGGGCACGGACCTCGCGGGGGCCGCCACTGTGGCGGACAATCTGCTGATGGCGATTTACTTCTTCGTGCTGATTCTCTTCGCCGGGAGTCGCTTCTTCCGCGCGCACTTCAAGCATCCGCATATCGACGCGGTGGAGGCCGGAACCAGCAAGGAGGCCGCGCAGACGCAGGCCGCCGCATTCTGGGCCCGCAAGGACATCTCGCTGAAGGATATCGCAATCAACTTCGCCTACGCGATCACGGTGGTATGGATCTCCAACATCATCGCCGGCGTGTTCGCCGGGCTTGTGCCGGAAAATCCCAATGCCTTTATGGATTTCGTCGGCAAATTCTTCGGCAGCAACTATGTCTGGATCACCACCATCTCTGTGATTGTGGCGACCTTCTTTGAAGGGACGGTTGCGAAGTTGCACGGATCCCAGGAGATCGGCACCTATCTGATCTATCTGTTCCTATTCGTCATCGGCGTGCCGGCCAACATCTGGACGGTTGTCACCAAGGCGCCGCTGTTCCTGGTGCTGACGACCATCATGGTGATCACCAACATGCTGTTCTGCTTTGGCGCGGCCAAGATCTTCAAGTTTGGCCTGGAGGACGCCATCATCGCATCCAACGCCTGCATCGGCGGTCCGCCGACGGCGGCCGGCATGGCAATCTCCCAGGGCTGGACCGCTCTGGTCGGGCCCGCGATGCTGATGGGTGTTCTGGGCTATGTAATCGGTAACTACGCAGGCACACTGGTCGGCATCGCTTTGGGCATCTGACGGCACACGGCAGCGATGCTGTTCCACACGGCAGAAAGGCCCCGCAGGGGGCCTTTCTGCTTTTTCACAGCTGCAGGGAAGGAGACAAGAGGGGGAGTGATACAATGAATCTGAGCGTCGCGGGCGTTCCAAAGGCGCGGGAACTGCCGGAAGGCTTTGTCTATCTGGATGAATGGATTGAGGATTGTATCATTGACGCCAAGTACGCCGGCACGGACAATTTTATCGGGCGGGTGATCGATGGCTATGAGCAGCCGCTTGTAGTGGCCAGCAGAGAAGTGGCCGCCGGCTGTGTGCGTGCGGCGGATCTCCTCCGCGCGCGGGGCTATGTGCTGAAGGTCTTCGACGCCTATCGGCCGCAGCGGGCGGTGGATCACTTTATCCGCTGGGGAGAGGAGCAAGGGGCGGATCTGCGCCGCAAGCCCATACACTATCCGATGATCGACAAACCCGATATGTTTCTCGAGGGCTATATTGCCCGGAAATCTTCGCACACGCGGGGCGGGGCCGTCGATCTGACGCTCGTGGATCTGCGCACGCACCAGGAGGTGGACATGGGCGCCATCTTCGACTACATGGACAAGCGGAGCTGGCCCGAGAGCGACGAGGTGACGCCCGCGCAAAAGCAGAACCGGATGCTTTTGCGCGATGCCATGCTGGAGGCAGGGTTTCTGCCGCTGGAGAATGAATTCTGGCATTTTATCATCAACCCGGAACCGTATCCGGACACGTACTTTGATTTTCCGATCCGGTAATCCGCGGCAGGAGATTGCGCGGTGCGTTGCAGGATAGAATCGGAACCAGGCCATCCGCGATGACGGAGCATTCCGGGGTCTGTGCGCTTGACGGAGGCGGGGAATCGGCCGCAAGCGCCAAAAATTTGC
>CAZSHM010000011.1:5801-34717 GCA_964606855.1 uncultured Peptococcaceae bacterium | reverse complement strand
CCCGGCGCGATTTCTCCCAAAAAAGTGTATTGACAAGCACGGGGGAGAGGTGCTACAATGTAGGCAATCTATCAACCAATCTGTTTGGTAGGTAAATTGGACAAGGGAGGAAATTGAGACATGGCGAACTATCGATTTGAAACGCTGCAGCTGCACGCGGGGCAGGAGCTCCCGGATCCGGCGACCGACGCCCGCGCGGTTCCGATCTATGCGACGACGTCCTACGTTTTCCGCGATTGCGCGCAGGCGGCCGCCCGCTTTGGCCTGAGCGATTCCGGCAATATCTACGGCAGGCTGACGAACCCCACGGAGGAAGTCCTGGAACAGCGCGTGGCTGCCCTGGAGGGCGGCGCGGCCGCGCTGGCGCTGGCTTCCGGTGCCGCAGCCATCACCTACACGCTGGAGGCTCTGGGACAGAACGGCGGCCATTTCGTGGCGCAGAAAACCATCTACGGCGGCAGCTACAATCTGATGGCGCACACGCTGCCGAGCCTCGGTATCACGACAACCTTTGTCAACATCCACGACTTAGCCGAGGTGGAGGCGGCCATCCGGGCGGACACACGCGCCATCTACATCGAGACGCTGGGGAACCCCAACAGCGATATCCCCGATATCGACGCGCTCGCGGAACTCGCGCACCGGCACGGGCTGCCGCTGGTGGTGGACAACACGTTCGGAACCCCCTATCTCATCCGGCCCATCGAGCACGGCGCGGATGTTGTGGTGCATTCCGCCACAAAGTTCCTCGGTGGACACGGCACCACCCTGGGCGGCATCATCGTGGAGGCCGGAACCTTTGACTGGGCGGCCAGCGGAAAGTATCCGGCCATCGCCGAGCCGAACCCCAGCTACCACGGCGTATCCTTCACGCAGGCGGCCGGGCCGGCGGCGCTGGTGACCTATATCCGGGCAATCCTTCTGCGCGACACCGGGGCTACGATCTCGCCCTTCGCGGCGTTCCTGCTCCTGCAGGGCATCGAGACGCTCTCCCTGCGCGTGGAGCGCCACGCGGAGAACACGGCGAAGGTGGTCGATTTCCTGTCCAAGCATCCGCAGGTGGAGAAGGTCAACCATCCGTCGCTCGCGGATCATCCGGATCACGCGCTGTACACGCGCTATTTTCCGAACGGCGGCGCCTCCATCTTCACCTTTGAGATCCGGGGCGGGGAGCGCGAAGCGCGCAAATTTATCGACAGTTTGGAAGTCTTCTCGCTGCTCGCCAATGTGGCGGACGTCAAGAGTCTGGTCATTCATCCCGCCACCACCACGCACAGCCAGCTGAGCGCCGAGGAGCTGGAGGACCAGGGAATCCGGCCGAACACGATTCGTCTCTCCATCGGCACGGAGCATATCGACGACATCCTGGACGATCTCCGGCGCGGGTTTGCGGCGGTCGCGGCGGATTCCGAAGCCTGATTCGGCCGCGGACGGCTCCGATCTTTACGGACTGCGCCCGCGGGGGAGGCGGCCTGAACTTGCGGGCGCGCGGCACAACACGAAAAAGAAGGGCACGCAGCACGACTACTCTATCCTACAATCTATCATACAAGGAGCGAACCTATGACGATCTATGCAGATAATGCCGCGACCACCCGGATGAGCCGGGTCGCGGTCGAGGCCATGCTTCCCTATATGGATGAACTGTACGGCAATCCGTCCAGTCTGCACTCTGTCGGCCAGCGGGCGGCCGAAGCGCTGGCGCGCGCCCGGCAGGACATTGCGGCGTGCATCGGCGCGGACGCGCGGGAGATCTACTTCACTTCCGGGGGCAGCGAGGCGGACAACCAGGCCATCCTCTCCGCCGCGGCGCTCGGCGCGCGCAAGGGCAAAAAACACATTCTCTCCACCACGTTTGAGCACCACGCGGTGCTGCACACCCTGGACAAGCTGAAACGGGAGGGCTATGACGTGCAGCTCCTCGATGTGGGCGAGATCGGCAACATCACGGCGGAGCAGGTTGCCGAGGCCATCCGGCCGGATACCTGCCTGGTGACGGTGATGTATGCCAACAATGAGATCGGCTCCATCCTGCCCATCCCGGAGATCGGCGCGGTCTGCCGCGAGCGGGGTGTCCTCTTCCACACGGACGCGGTGCAGGCGGCGGGGCATCTGCCCATCGACGTGAAGGCGCAGCAGATCGACATGCTCTCCCTGTCCGCGCACAAATTTCACGGGCCCAAAGGCAGCGGCGTGCTCTACGCGAGGAACGGTGTGCCGCTGACGAACCTGATCGAGGGCGGCGCGCAGGAGAAGGGCAAGCGCGCCGGAACGGAGAATATCCCGGCCATCATGGGTATGGCGGCCGCGCTCTGTGATGCCGTCCGCCACATGGAGGAGAACAGCGTCAAAGTCTCCGCGATGCGGGACAAGCTGATCGCGGGGCTCTCGGCGGTTCCGCATTCCGCGCTGAACGGCGATCCGCTGCACCGCCTGCCCGGCAATGTGCATTTCTGCTTTGAGGGCATCGAGGGGGAGAGCCTGCTCCTGCTGCTGGACGCGAAAGGAATCTGCGCCTCCTCGGGATCCGCCTGTACATCCGGCTCGCTCGACCCGAGCCATGTGCTCCTGGCGATCGGCCGGAGCGCGGAGATCGCGCACGGATCTCTGCGCCTGAGTCTCTGCGAGGAGAACACGGAGGAAGAGGTCGAGTACATGATCGCGGAGATCCCCAAAGTGGTGGAGCATCTCCGGGGCATGTCGCCGCTGTGGCGGGATAAGGTAGAAGGGAAAAAAGCGTTTATCTTGTGAGGAGGATTCGAATGGCTCTGTACAGCGAAACGGTCATGGATCACTTTATGCACCCGCGCAATGTGGGCGTGATAGAAGACGCGGACGGCGTGGGAGAAGTTGGCAATGCCAAGTGCGGCGACATTATGAAGATCTACCTGAAGATCGATGATGAGATCGTCACAGACGCCAAGTTTGAAACGTTCGGATGCGGATCCGCTATCGCCTCCAGTTCCATGGCCACCGAGATGATCAAGGGAAAGCCGCTCTCCGAGGCGCTGTCGCTCTCCAACCGGGCGGTGGCGGAAGCGCTGGACGGTCTGCCCGCCTACAAGATGCACTGCTCGGTGCTGGCCGAGGAGGCGATCAAAGCGGCGGTGGAGGATTACTATTCCAAGCACGGGGCCGAGGCGGACGGCGCACAGCCGGCGGAAGAGGCTTCCCGCGCGCCCGGCGCGCCGGAGTAAAGCCGCGGACAGGCCCATGCCGCGCGCGGCGGCGATGGTGCGGGAAAGAGGATGTTCGGGAGGATACGGTTATGCTGATATCGACACGGGGACGCTATGCGCTGCGCGTCATGCTCGACTTGGCGGAGAACCGCGACCGGGGCTATATCCCGATGAAGGAAGTGGCCGAACGGCAGGGGATCTCGCTGAAATATATGGAGCGCATCGCGCCCAGTCTGGTCAAGGCCGGCCTGATCGAGGGCGTACACGGGAAAGGCGGCGGGTACCGCCTGATCAAACAGCCGGAGGAGTGCACAGTCGGGGATATTCTGCGGCTCACAGAGGGGGACTTGGCGCCGGTGGCCTGCCTCAGCGGCGACGCGGAGGACTGCAGCCGGGCGGAGGAGTGCAAGACGCGCCCCATGTGGACGAAACTCTACGGAATGATCAACGATTTTTTCGACAGTGTCGTTCTGGCGGATCTGCTGGAGTAGCACGGACGCGGTGTGCAGCGGCGGGCAAAGGGAGACAGCCGTGCGCGGCACAGGGGAGATCCGGTGCGGGGCAGGCAAAAAAGGCACCTTTTGGTGCCTTTTTTGCATCCGCCGCGGGTGCGGGGGATGCGATCTGTGCCGCGGCGGAGGAGGTGCCGCGCACGGCCCGCCGGACAGGATCGTTGCGGAAAAATTCATCGAATTTGTCGGATTAGTTGTTTTTTTTGCAAAGATTTTGTAAAAATTTCTTGATATAGGCGTTTTTCTGTTGCTTTTTCCCTGAAGAATTGTTAAACTATAGGTTGCCGCGAAACGTGAGGCGCGCGGCGCGTCCGCCTATAGGACGGGGCTCTGACCCCGGCCGGGCGGTTTTTCGTATTTTTCCAAGACAAAGAGGGTATTCAAATGACAGGATATAGGGAACAGGCGCAGCGGGTGATGACGGTGCTGCCGCTCCGTGGGATGATCGTCTTCCCAAACACTGAAAACCACCTGGATCTGGGGCGCAAGTTTTCCATCCAGGCAGTGCAGGAGAGCGTGCGCAATCAGAGCGAGGTGCTGCTGGCTTTTCAGAAAAACGCGGACCCGGCGATGCCCGGCCCCGACGAACTCTACGAGATCGCCGTGGCGGCCAAGATCCGGAGGACCATTCAGCTGCCCACAGAGGGGATGCGCGTGCTGGTGACGGCGCTCTATCCGGTGCGGGTGCTGGAGTACCGCATCGTGGAGGAGGAAGTGAGCGCGCTCTGCGAGCGCCTTCCGGAGCCGGTGTATGATCCGGCGCAACTGGAGGTCAAGATGCGGACGCTGCGCCATCAGTTTGAGGGGTATGTCAAGCGCATCGCCCGCATCGGAAACGAACAGCTGAACCAGGTGATGACGGCCACGCCGCTGCCCCGCCAGCTGGACATGATGTGCAGCTATCTCAACGTCGCCCACGCGGAGCGCTACGCGCTCCTGGCGGAGCAGGATGTGGAGCGGCGCATCGACCGGATGCTGGAACTCATTGTCCGGGAGGAGAGTTATGCCGAACTGGAGCGGCAGCTGGCCGAGAAGGTCAAGGAGCAGATGGACAAAAGCCAGCGGGAGTACTATCTGCGGGAAAAGATGAAGGTGATCAGCGATGAGCTGGGTGAAGGGGAGGACCGCTGGGAGGACATCCACGCCTTCAAGGAAAAGCTGGAGCAGCTGGAAGTGGACGCGCCCATCCGGGAGAAAATCGAGAAGAGCATCAACCAGCTGAGCAAGGTCAGCGCTGCGTCGCCGGAGTACACGGTTCTGCGCGGCTATGTCGAGACGGTGCTGGATTTGCCGTGGAACCGCTGCAGCGAGGACTGCGAGGACATCGCCCGCGCGGAGCAGATTCTGAATGAGGATCACTACGGGTTGGAAAAGGTCAAGGCGCGCATTCTGGAGACGCTGGCCGTTCGCCAGCTGCGGGGAGACAACAAAGGCGCCATCCTCTGCCTGGTCGGGCCGCCGGGCGTCGGGAAGACGTCCCTAGCCGCTTCGGTGGCACGCGCCCTGGGGCGCAAGTATGTGCGCATCTCGCTGGGCGGCGTGCGGGATGAGGCCGAGATCCGCGGGCACCGCCGCACCTATGTGGGGGCGATGCCGGGGCGCATCATCCGGGGCATGATCGAGGCGGGCACCGCGAATCCCGTCTTTCTCATGGACGAGATCGACAAGATGACCGCCGATTTTCGAGGGGATCCGGCGTCGGCGCTCCTGGAAGTGCTGGATCCGGCCCAGAACTGCACCTTCAGCGACCACTATATCGAGATGCCGTTCGATCTCTCGCGGGTGCTCTTCATCACCACGGCGAACACGCTGCAGACGGTTTCGCAGCCGCTTTTGGACCGCATGGAGGTCATTGAGCTGCCCAGCTACCTCGAGGACGAAAAGGTTCAGATTGCCCTGCGCTATCTCCTGCCGCGGCAGCTGCGGGAGCACGGGCTGCAGGAGAAACAGATCTACATCTCCGCGAACACGATGCTGGAGATCATCCGCCGCTACACGCGGGAGTCGGGCGTGCGCGAGCTGGAGCGCCAGCTCGCCACGATCTGCCGCAAGGCGGCGCGGGAAGTGCTGGAGAAGAAGCGCAAGCATCTGCGCGTGGACGTCCACAGCCTGGAGCGCTATCTGGGCAAGGCGAAGTATCACCGCAACCTGGACGAGCTGCAGGATACGGTGGGAAAGGTCACGGGGCTGGCCTGGACTGCCGTGGGCGGCGAGACGCTGGACATCGAGGTCAACACCTTCCCCGGCAAGAGCGAGCTCCTGCTGACGGGACAGATGGGGGATGTGATGCAGGAGTCGGCGCGGCTGGGCTTCAGCTATGTGCGCAGCATCGCGGATTCCCTGGGGGTTCCGGCGGAATTTTTCCAGAAGAACAGCGTTCACATCCACATCCCGGAGGGCGCGACGCCCAAGGACGGTCCCTCGGCCGGCATTTCCATGGCCACAGCCGTCGTCTCCGCGATCACCAAACGGCCGGTGCACAAGGAGTTTGCCATGACCGGCGAGCTCACGCTGCGGGGCAAGGTGCTGCCGGTGGGCGGCGTGCGCGAGAAAGTGCTGGCGGCGCACCGGGCTGGATGCAGCAAGATCATCCTGCCGCAGGAGAACAAGAAGGACATCGACGAGATCCCGGCGGACGTCCGCCAGGAACTGGCGTTTTTCCCGGTGGCGGAGCTCTCGCAGGTGCTGGATCTGGCACTGTGCGACAAGTAGCGGCCGGCGGGCGGGTTCGCGCGCGAAGCCGTCGCGGCAGCGGGGAGGGAAGGAAGACATGATCATCAAGCAGGCGGAGTATGTCACCAGCGCCGTCCGTCCGGCGCAGTATCCGAGTGAGCGGCTGCCGGAGATCGCGCTGGCGGGGCGCAGCAACGTGGGAAAATCCTCCCTCATCAACAAATGCGTCAACCGGAAAAACATGGCCCGCACCAGCGGCAAGCCGGGCAAGACGCAGACCTTGAACTTCTACCGCGTTCGCTGCGGGGACACGCGCTTTGAAGCGTTCTATTTTGTAGATCTGCCCGGCTACGGGTTCGCCCAGGTGAGCCAGGCCACGCGCGAGCGGTGGGCGCGCTTCATGCAGCAGTACCTGGGCTGCAGTGAGATGCTGCGGGGCGTGATCCAACTGGTGGATCTGCGCCATCCGCCCAGCCGGGAGGACGCTTTGATGTATGAAAGGCTCTGCCGGCTGCGCCTTCCGGTGCTGGTGGTGGCCACCAAGTGCGACAAGGTCGCGCGCGGGAAATGGCAGAGGCAGGTGAAGGAGATCCGGGCGGGCCTGGCGGCGGAGGCGGCGCAGGAGATCCTGGTCTTTTCCGCGGAGACGGGCGAGGGCCTGGAGCGGCTGCGGCAGTGGGTGGAGGCATACGCCGCCGGCAGCGCGGCGGAAGCGTAGGGCAGGTTTTGCCGGGCGTCGGCCCGGCAAAACCTTCGCGCGTGCGGGCGCGGGAGATACGTGGGGAGGGAGCGATATGCAGCAGACCTTGTTTGACGGCGGCGGGTATCAGCCGCTGGCGGCCCGGCTTCGGCCGCAGACGCTGGAGGAATTCGTCGGCCAGCAGCATCTGCTGGGCGAGGGCAAAGTGCTGCGCCGCCTCATCGAGAGCGACCAAATCACATCCATGATCTTCTGGGGACCTCCGGGCGTGGGCAAGACCACGCTGGCGCACATCATCGCCAACTGCACAAAATCCGCCTTCATCGATTTTTCTGCGGTGACCAGCGGGATCAAGGAGATCCGCGCGGTCATGCAGCGGGCAGAGGACAACCGCGCCTGCGGGGAGAAGACCATCGTCTTTGTGGATGAGATCCACCGGTTCAACAAGGCGCAGCAGGACGCATTTCTGCCTTTTGTGGAGAAAGGCAGCATCATCCTCATCGGCGCCACCACGGAGAATCCATCCTTCGAAATCAACGGGGCGCTCCTGTCCCGCTGCCAGGTATTCGTGCTGCAGCCTCTGAGCACGGAGGATGTGACGGCACTCCTGCGGCGCGCCCTCTCCGATCCTCGCGGGTTCGGCGGCAGAACGGTGCACATCGAACCGGAGATGCTGGAGATGCTTGCCGTCTTTGCCAACGGGGACGCGCGGACCGCGCTCTCCACGCTGGAGATGGTCATCCTGAACGGCGAGAGCGATGCGGACGGGGTTACAGTCACGCGGGAGATCCTGGAACAGTGCATCTCTAAAAAGTCGCTGCTGTATGACAAAAACGGCGAGGAACACTACAATCTGATCTCGGCCCTGCATAAATCGATGCGCAACTCCGACCCAGACGCGGCGGTCTACTGGCTGGCGCGGATGCTGGAGGCGGGGGAGGATCCGCTCTATGTCGCGCGGCGGGTGCTGCGCTTTGCCAGCGAGGATGTGGGGCTGGCGGATCCGCGCGCCATCGAGATCGGCGTGGCGGCCTATCAGGCCTGCCACTTCATCGGCATGCCGGAGTGCACCGTCCACCTGACGCAGGCGGTGGTCTACATGGCCATGGCGCCCAAGTCCAACGCGCTCTACAAGGCGTATGAGAGCGCCAAACGGGACGCGCTGACACAGCTGGCGGAGCCGGTGCCGCTGGTGATCCGAAACGCCCCGACGCGGCTGATGCAGGACCTGGACTACGGCAAGGGCTATCAGTACGCGCACAATTCCGCCGACAAGCTGACCACGATGCAGTGCCTGCCGGATTCCCTGGCGGATCGCGTCTATTACCGGCCCACCACACAGGGTGTCGAAGGGCGCTACAAGGAGCGGCTGGAGCAGATCAAAGCGTGGAAGAAACAGCATCGGGAGCAGGAGAAACAGTAGCGGGATCCGGGCGGCCGGATCTGTCCGCGCGCCGCGAGGACGGCGGAGGTCTTCCGGGGCGGCGCTGCAGCGAAAATCCGAGGAGCTGCCGTGCGGGGCATCGTGAAAACGAGGCAAACACGATTGAGGAGCGCAGAAGCGCTCCGGAGGGAGGCAGCCGGCGGAACAGGGAAACCGGGGAGGACGGGGAGGAACGAAAAACGGCTTTTGTCCCGAAGGGGGACAAAAGCCGTCCGTCTTGCTGCCGGGAGAACCTTAACCGAGGATCTCGTCGATCTTTGCTTTGTAGTCTTCCGGGTCTTTCTTGCCGGCAAATTTTCCGACAAACTCGCCGTCGTTGAAGAACAGCACCTGCGGTACGCCCTTCAGGGAGAAACGATTGAAGAGATCCTTCTCGTCCTCGACATCTACATGGTAGAAGCCGAACGGTTTGCCCGCGTACTCCTCCTCGATCTCATCCAGGATGGGATGGACTTCCTGGCAGACATGGCAGGATTTTCTGGAGAAGATGACCAGGCATGGCTGCCCCTCATCATAGATGATCTCTTCAAAGGAACTGGAATTTAAATCTTTCATCAGCATACACTCCTGTCTTTTTTCATGAACGGAAAATTCTTTTGATACAACGTATATTTTTATTCTACCATAAAATATCGTGCAATGCAAATAGATGCGCTGTCTTCTCAAACACTCAAGCTATAAAGATTCTTTATGAGAGAATATGCGCTTCCTCTTTCGGGGAGAACAACGCCGGAATCCCGTCTTTCGAAGGTAACGCCGCAAATCTTTAGAAACAGAGAGCAGAAGGAACTTCCAACGAATGCCTGAAAATGGGCACTCGTTTCTTTTTTTTTAAAGGGACAGGAATTGCTTCGCGGGGAAACTGCTTGTGCTTTGTCCGGCCGTGCGTTACAATAGGCATAGTGGTTGAGGCCTTCCTTGTAGAGCGCGCACGGGAGAGGGGTTGTCGGAGTTTCCCGCGGAGTGGACGGTGCTGATGCCTGGCCGCACCGGGGTAAAGCCCTTGGTGATTGAACTTTATGTTTCGGGGGGCTCCGCAAAAGCGAGGGGAAAAGCAGCGGAAATTTTTCGTAAATCTGCAGGAAAGAATTGAAAAATTTTATTGAAAATGTTATGATATACAGACAGCGGCGTTGGTTCGGGCGAGTCGATCCAGGCGAGAGGGAGTTTGGAAGGAGATCCATCTTGCGCGCAAATGCCGGAGGAAAGCAGCAGTTGAATCTTGTGCGGAGAATCTGATCGAAAAGCGAGTGGTTGGAGATGACGAAAAAAGTCTTGGGGGCGATCCTGCTCTGGCTCTGTCTCTGTGGCGCGGCATACGGCGCGGAACCGGTGACAGCCCAGGGCAGCAATACCGTCGTTCTGGTGAACGGCGTGGCGCGGGAGGTGTATCCCTACAATATCGGCGGCAGCAATTATTTTAAGCTGCGGGATATGGCGGCGATTCTGTCCTCCACCAGCAGGAGCTTTTCGGTGAAGTGGGACGCGCAGCAGAACGCCATCGTCATGGACACGGGGGCGTCCTACGAAACGCAGGCGGGCGACCTGCAGTTCCCGGCGGGCAAGTCTCAGATGAAGGCGGAACCGTCCCAAGTGGAACTCTGCTGTGACGGGGAGACAGTGGAGACGGCCGCTTACAATATCGGCGGAAACAACTATTTTAAGCTGCGGGATATCGGCGAGGCTGCGGATTTCATGGTTCTCTGGAACGATACCACGCAGCTGATGGAGATCTATACCGGTTCGGAGCCGGATATCACAATCCCGCAGGAAGCCCAACCGGGAGCTCCGGAGGAGGAACCTTCCCCTGCGCCTAATCTGGATGACACGGTGGTTCCGGACGGCATGGTCTTCGTTGACTCCGAGAACCCTTCCGGAACTCCGGCGGCACCGGATTCGGCGGAGGAACCGGATCCGACACTGCCGGATGCGTCGGAGCCGGATCCCGACGGAGATGAGGTGGAGCTGGACGCCAGTTTCACCGACCCGAACTATTGGGATAACCTGGAGCAGGAGAACGGGGAGGATCCCGCGGAAGAGGAGGATACGCAGGAGGCAGGAGAGATTGTGACCGATGTGCGGCAGCTGCTGAATACCGCGCCGCTTTCGCCCAAAGGGACACAGTTTGCCATCCTGGATGAATTGGTGGAGCAGTTCATGGATCAGAATTTTACGCCGGACATGGATACCTACACGAAGGCGAAGGTGGCCTATGACTACTTTATCAACAACATGACCTATAAGACCGCCACAGAGCTGGATATGTCCATGTTCAGCCGCGAGGAGGCTTCTGCCATTTGGAAGTGCTATCCGGAGCGGTATGCCGTCCCGATTCTCTTGGATCACAATGGTGTCTGCAACCATTATTCGTCAGCCTACGCGGCTATTTTGCGGGCGATAGGATTGGATGTACGCGTCGTCAGCGGCTCGACAAAGTCCTCCGCGGGCGGCTACAGCAGCCATGTGTGGGTGACAGTGTGTGTGGACGGTGTAGAGTACCTGTTTGATCCGCAGGTGGAACAGCGCATCGCGCAGCGCAACGGCGGCCAGATCCAGTACGCCCGTTTCGGCAAGGCAGTGCGCACCATGACGAAGGACTACAGGCCGAGCGCGCAGTACCGGTTCGCCGAGAGCCTGTAGCACGCGCGGACGGGGAAATCGAAAAACCGGGGAACACCGTGGGGGCGCAGTCCCGCGGGAAACCCCACGGCAGGGATGCGTAGCCTCGAAAGAGCGTTTATAGCGGGCACCGCTTTCCAAAAAAAGATTTGCCGGGGAACGGTGTCTGCTGTATACTATGTTGTGGAGTCTTCTCTGGGGGGATGTAATGGTTTCGACGGGGGATATACGGTAGCTTGGGAAGCGTGCCAAGGCCGCGCCAGCTTGTAAAAACGGTGCACTTAAAATTAAACGCTAAAGATAATCAAAATTTAGCTTTCGCTGCGTAAGCAGCGAACCCTGTCCCCGCTGTGTCTGCGGTGCGGGAGACGGGGACACTCCAGCAGACTACTGCCGCTCCAGTGCCGGGTAAGGCGGCGGGAAACACACCCGGCTGGCCAATTCGCATCTTGTTTGTGGGAGGCGCAGCGGTGAGAGCAAAGCACAAACTACGCACGTAGAAGCCAGGGTGTCGATCTTTCGGACAGGGGTTCGACTCCCCTCATCTCCATATTTTCCACAAGCGCAGAGAGCCTGATATCGCGCGAAACGCGATAGATCAGGTTTTCTGCTTGTTTGCGGCAGTCTTTTTCAAACCCTTCCGGCGAGGGCGCACATGCGCACGCCCTCGCCGAGACGGAACAAAGCACTGCAAAAATGCATTTTCCCATCCATCGTACAGCGAAGGCATACAGCGAAGGGCAGACAGCGGGGGACAGCGCCGCGGCAAAGGCCGGGGACGCCGATTTGCCTGCCGCATCGGTGCCGTTCGCGGAAAGGCGGAATTCGAACCATGGCAGAATATCTCTCGGAGTTGTGGAAAGTCATCGTCATCGGCATCATAGAGGGCATCACCGAGTGGCTGCCCATCTCCAGCACCGGCCACATGATTCTGGCGGAGCAATTTTTGACACTCAACGTCACGCCGGAGTTTCTGGAAATGTTCAATGTGGTGATCCAGCTGGGCGCCATCCTGGCGGTCGTCGTTCTGTTTTTCCGCAAACTCTGGCCCTTCTGTGCGCCGCGGAACGGCTTCCTCAAAAAGGATACGTGCCTTCTGTGGATGAAGGTGATCGTGGCGGTGCTGCCGGCCGCGCTGATCGGCATTCCGCTGGACGACT
This sequence comes from uncultured Peptococcaceae bacterium, assembly GCA_964606855.1. Classification (GTDB taxonomy): domain Bacteria; phylum Bacillota; class Peptococcia; order Peptococcales; family Peptococcaceae; genus UBA7185. The sequence continues at coordinate 22,430 of CAZSHM010000011.1, read as the reverse complement.
GGTTTAACGAGCACTTTTACAATTATCCCACTGTGGCAGTGATGCTGATCCTCTACGGGGTGCTCTTTATCGTCATCGAAAACTATAACCGGAACCGTACACCGTCCGTGACGGATTTTTCGCAGCTCTCCTGGCGAATGGCCCTGATGATCGGCGCCTTTCAGGTGCTGTCGCTGATTCCCGGAACGTCGCGCTCCGGGGCGACCATCCTGGGCGCTATCCTCCTGGGAACGTCCCGCTACATTGCCGCCGAGTTCAGTTTCTATCTGGCGATTCCGGTGATGTTCGGCGCAAGTCTTCTGAAACTGCTCAAATTCGGGCTGCACTTTACGGCCATGGAAGGTTTGCTCCTCCTGACCGGCATGCTGGTCGCCTTCGTCGTCTCGATCCTGGCCATCAAATTTTTGTTGAACTACATCAAGCGCAACGATTTCAAGGCGTTCGGATACTATCGCATCGTCTTGGGGATGATCGTGCTGGGATATTTCTTCTTCTTCGCGTGATGTGCTGTCCTGCCGCAGAAAGAGGAAACCGGACTGCGGTGCAGCGGAAAATTCGGGGCGAGACATACAAAGAGCCTCCCGGGAACTGCCGGGAGGCTCTTTGTATACGTTCGAGGATGCGCATTTTGCGCATCTGCCGGTTGATTCTGCGGCGCGGCAGCGAGTCTGTGCGGCTTTCCGCCGCAAACCGCAACCGCAAGTGCCTCAAAGCACGAGAAATTTGTATTTTTCGACACTGTAGAGCGGAACAAACGGCAGGAGAATGGGCACGGTTTTTACATACTTTTGGTATTCCGGATCCGCCCCATAATTCTTGTTTTGCCGCACCTCCAGCCGCCTGGCTCCGCTGAACATGACGAACACGATGCCCGCATACCCCACGAGCGCGATGATCCACTGCCAGACGGAGGACAGGGAGGTGATGCCCGTGACCAGCACGCCGGTCCAAAGGATCAGTTCCCCGAGGTAGTTCGGGCAGCGCACAAGGCGGAACAGCCCCTTATCGCAGAAGCGATGGGGATTTTGCTTTTTCTGCCGGCTCTTGCTGAGATCCGCCGCGGTTTCCAGCAGGAGACCGCTGACCATCAGCACGCTTCCGATGACAAAGGAAGCAGAGAAGGCGGTGTTGCCGTTGTAGTAGCGGAAGAAGATCGGCGAGATCATGAACAGATACAGGAGACCGCAGAAAATCCACATCATCACCTTCACAAAGAACTTCATATCGGATCCGTCTTTGATTTCGGTCTGCATGTGCTTGCGGTAGCTGCTGCTCTGGATCTCCCGGTACAGCAGAAACCCGCTGAGGCGGAAGCCGTACAGAATCAGAATCACACAGCTGATCACCACCGGAACGGTGAGGCTGTCGCGCAGCAGGAGCAGCATCACGATGGCCTGCCCGGAGATCGCCAGACCGTAGCCGATGGAGATGAAATAGATGTACTTGTAAAATCCGATCGCGCAGCACAAAAGTGCCGTGAGCAACAAAAGACCAAACTGCATGGAAAATGTCATACCCGCATCCCGCTTTCTTTTTCCCTTGGCTTGTGCTGTTGCGCTTCTAAAATTGACATCGCCGGCGCGCCCGAGGGGTGCGTCCTCCCGCAGGGGCCTCCGCCGCGCCTTATTTTCCGGCCAGCTCGTGATACATCCGATCCAGCATCTCGTCGGTGATGTAGACCGGATTGTTGCGCAGGTTCGGATGGACGCTGATGCGCACCAGGTCGGCGATCTGCTCCTCGCTCAGGTTCAGATCCTTCAGATCGTTGCGCAGATGCGTTTTCTCCTTCAGTTCATGGATGGCGTCGGCCATATCGTTCATGTCCTGGAACCCCAGCTGCCGCGCGAATTCGTTGACGCGCGGGCCCGCCTCGGGATCGTTGGCGTTGATGCGCGCAAAGTGATCCAGCGTCAGGCCGCAGGCTTCCCCGTGCGGAATGTGATAGATGTTCGTCAGCGGGAAAGAGCAGGCGTGCGAACCGGTGGTCAGCGGGATGGTGAAGGCCAGGCCCGCCATGACAGAGGCCTCGCACATCTTTTCTCTGGCCTCGGCGTCGTTGGGATTCTCATAGGCGCGATACAGATACTGGAAGACCAGACGGCTGGCCGCTAGGGCCACCGCGTCGCAGATCGGCTGATGGTTAACGCTCCAGAATCCCTCCACCGCGTGACAGAGGACATCGATGCCGCATCCGGCTGTGACCTGCGGCGGGCAGCTGTAGGTCAGTTCCGGGTCGATGACCGCCAGGGTCGGATAGAAATTCATTGAGTTGATGGGCGATTTTTTGCCGAGCGCGTGGTTGGTGACCACGGACACTTTTGTCACCTCGGAGCCGGTTCCGGCCGTGGTTGGCACGGCGATCAGCGGCAGGTGCTCCTTGGGCAGGGCCTTGCCCGTGCCGTGATAGGCGGCGATGGACTCATCGGTCATGCAGACGCTGGCAGCGGCCTTCGCCGCGTCCAAGGCGCTGCCGCCGCCCACGGCGACCACAAAGCCGTGGTTATTTTTGCGGATCAATTCCGCGCACGCGTCGATCTCGGTGACGTCCGGGTTGGGGGATACATCGCCGAAGACTGCGGTCAGCGCGCCGTTGCTGCCGTCCACGATGCTCTGCGCCAGACCGTTGGTCATAAAGAATTTGTCCGCGACAAGAAGGCCGTTGGCGATGTTCAATTCCTGCGCGATCTCGTCGATTTTATGGATCAGGCCGGCGCCGAAACGGATCTCCACCGGCTGAATGTAGTTCCAAGTTGCCATTCGAAATTCCACCTTTCCTGTAGGATTGTTGCCGTTCCGCGCGGGGCGCGCGGAATTCTTGCAATGTGCAAGACAGGCCATCTATTCAGATCGGGATAGACAGCCTGTCGGGAAGTTGTACCTGTGCGCAAAATTTATCTGGCGATCGCCATCGCGGTCGCGTAGTTGGGATCTTTCTCTACCGTGGCGATCTGCTCGTCGATCCAGGAGAGAACCTCGTCGATCTTCGGCAGAATCTCATCCAGCTGCTCTTTGGTGATGATCAGCGGCGGGCAGATGGACATCGTGTTTTCACGGCCATACAGATGGATGTTGTACTCGTTCTCCAGCTTGCTGATGGCCTGCACTTTGATCGCGTTCGGGCAGCCGTAGAAATCAAGCGGCTCACGGGTTTCTTTGTCCTTCACGAGCTCGAAAGCGGTGAAGAGGCCGATGTGTCTCGCCTCGCCGACGCAGGGGTGCTTCTCTACCATTGCATCTTCCCACTCCGCCAGATAGGCGCCCACCTCGTTGACATGGTCGCAGATGTTGTGGTCGGCATAGTAGTCGACCGCAGCGTTGCCGGCGGCGCAGGCCAGGGTGTGTCCGCTGTAGGTCAGGCCGCACTGGAGGACATGCTCTTCATAGTATTTGCTGATTTCTTTGCTCATGATGACGCCGCCCAGCGGGACATAGCCGCAGGTCACACCCTTGGCGAAGGTGATGATATCGGGGACGATATCAAAGTTCTGCCAGCAGAACATCTTGCCGGTGCGGCCGAAGCCTGCCATCACCTCGTCACAGATCATCAGGATGCCGTATTTATCGCACAGCGCGCGCACGCCTTCCATATATCCCTTTGGCGGAATCAGCACGCCGTTGGCGCCGGTGATGGACTCCATCATGATGGCGGCGACATTCTCGGTGCCTTCATAGTGCAGCTGCTCTTCCAGCAAGCGCAGATAATACTTGGTCGCTTTCTCGTCCTCGCCTTTGTTCCAGCCGTCATGGTAGGTGTACGGGTCGATGAATTTTACAAAGCCGTTCGCGCCGCCTACTTCTGCCGCGAACCGTCTCCAGTCGCCGGATGCGTTGGAAGCGCCCAGCGTCGAGCCGTGATAGCTTCTATAGCGGTTGAAGATCTTGGTGCGTCCGGTGTAGTTGCGGGCGATCTTGATGGCGTTCTCGTTCGCGTCCGCGCCGCCGTTCGTGAACAGCACTCTCTGGAAATGATCCGCACCGGCGATATCCACGACTTTCTTCGCCAGCGTGGATTTGGGCTCCGTCGCGTAGCAGGGGGCGGCAAAGCACAGTTTGTCCGCCTGCGCCTTGATGGCGTCTACGATCTCCGGCAGGCTGTGGCCCAAGTTGGAGCACACCAGCAGGGAGGACATATCGGCAATCTCGTTGCCGTCGTAGTCGTATAGATAAATTCCTTTTCCACTCTCGATTGCTCTCGCAGCGCCGCCCGATTTTGACCAGGACTGCGCGACATAGTCCGCATGCATCTGAGAAATTTCTTTTCCCGTTAAAGCCATGATACCTTACCGTCCTTTCATAAGATTGAAGTGAAATGCAGTGGTGTATGATGGGGAAATTCCCTGAAAGAAACGCGGGTTGCGCTTCTTTATTCCTTACTTAAATCATAGTGCACAGGCAAAAAAAAGCAATATCTCTAAGCATAATCTTTTCTGTGCCATCGCACAGGCCCGGCGCTCGGACGCCGGTCGAAGGATATGGCCGGTTCCCGGCGGCGCTTGCAGGGGCCGTTACAGGATCTTCTGCAGCATGAAAGCGATGCTGTAGCGCAGCCGTGTGCGCAGTCCGGAAAGGTCGCAGCCGAGCATCTCCTCGATCTTGTTGATTTTGTAATTGATGGTGTTGCGGTGCACAAACAGGGCTTCCGCCGTCTCCTTGACGCTTCCGCTGTGCTCCAGATAGCACTGCAGCACTTCGCAGTAGTTGGTCTGGTTGAGCCTGTCGTACTCCACCAGCTTTTGGATGGTCTCGGCGTAGTATTCGTTGATCACATCCTGGTTCTCCACAGCCATCAGCAGCTTGTAGATGCCCAGTTCCTGATAAGCTGTCACGGTTTTGTCATGGCCGGTGTTTTTCTGCAGTTTCAGCACCTGACAGGCCTGCCGGTACGACTGGCTGATGCACCGGGCGCTGTCCACCATGCGACCCATGCCGACGTAGCACTGTTCCTGCTGAAAATTGCAGCGCCGGAGGATATCTTCCACCAGACGCTTGAGGTCGTCCTCCCGGTTGATGCCGGAAATCAGGAGCACCACGGTTCCGCCCAGCTCAAAGACAAACACCTTCTTGCGCGCGAAGATCAGATAATTTTCCACATTTTTGAGACAGCGCGCAAGTTTTTCCTCGCTGGCCTTCTGGCCGTTCTCCAGAATCTCCATCGTCACCACACAGTAGCGATCCTCGCGCAGGAACCCGCTGCGCTCCAGCTGCGGCACGTACAGTTCCTCTTGTTTTGGGAAAAAAATGGCGTTTTTCACCGCGCTGGAGAGTTCCAGATTGTTTTTATCGGACTCTGTAATAATATAACAGATATTGCGCATAATCTCTGCCATGTGCACCTTCCAGGGCACGATGAACAGCGGAAACCCTTCGCGGTTGCAGTAATCCAGCACTTCCTGCGGGATCTCTTTTATGAAGGGACCCACGTTCACGACCATGCCGCTGGCGTGATGTTCGTTGTTGGCTTTGACCAGATCTAGGAGGGAATCTCCTTCGCCCAGGCCGACCCCGGTCGTGAACGCAATTTCTTGACCGTCCAAAAAAGACGAGAGCTCATGGCTCTCCACCATGTGCAGCCAACGCACGACATTGTTCAGCCCTTGTCTGCCGGCAACTAAGGTGACGTTCTGATTTTTGACTGCATCATACAGATCCGACAACAAAACGGCCATGCGATTCTCCTCCTCCGCTGGTTTTTTTCGCAGTGCCGGGACAGCTCCGGCTCTGCCCGCGCGGCTGCGCGCCCGGCAGAGATTCACGCGCGGAGGTTTTCCGGCGCGGAGCCTGTCCAGCTGTGCGATGCCGGATGATCCGGATCGCGTTGTTTTAACTGCACAAATTCATTGTAGCACCTCGCGCCGCGCACTGACAAGGTCTTTGACGAAAAAACAGGAAAAAATACGATGTTTTTCGGGTTACAGCACAAAAAAACCGCCGCGCTTTCGACGGCGGAAAAACGGCGCTTCGGCTGCATCGCGGATACGGACCGGAAGAGGATTTCGGCGCGGTCCCGTCAGGCCGCGCCGCTGCCGATCTCTTCCCGTTCCAGCCGCCACATCTGATAGAACAGGCCGCGCCGCTCCAGGAGTTCGTGCATTGTGCCCGCTTCCGCGACCGTGCCGTTCTGCAGGACGTAGATCCGATCCATCCGCTGCAGATGAGACAGGCTGTGCGTGATGTGGATCACCGTGCGGCCGCGGCTCCACTCCTCCAGATGCGCGCGGAGCACGCTGGCTGTGGCGGGGTCGATGCCCTGGAAAAGTTCATCCAGCACCACCACCGGGCAGTCGCGGAGCCAGGCCCGTGCCAGCGACAGGCGCTGCCGCTGCCCGCCGGAGAGGCGATACCCGCCGTCGCCAAGGTAGGTGTCCAGTCCGTCGGGGAGCGCATCGGTCACATCCAGGAGGGCCGCAAAATCGAGGGCTTTGCGCAGTGTCGCCTCGTCCGCCTCCGGTGCGGCAAGGTGCAGATTTTCCCGCACGGTAGCCGTGAAGAGGAACGTGTCCTGCTCCACGACGCCGATGTACTCCCGCAGCTGCCGGGGAGGATAGGCGGAGAGCGGGATGCCGCCCAGACGGATTTCTCCCGCATCCGGCTCCCAGAAACGCACCAGCAGCCATGCGAGTGTGCTCTTGCCGCTGCCGCTCTGGCCCACAAGCGCAATGTGGCTGCCCTCCGGGCAGTAGAGCGAGAGGTCGCTGTAGACAGGGTGTTCCGCCTCGTAGGAGAAGGCCACATGGGAGACGCTGAGATCTGTCCGTTCGGGCCGCTGCGGCGTCTCCGTGCCTGGTGCAATCTGCGGAAGCGCGTCGAGATGTGCCGCCGCCTCGAGGGACTGCTGCAGCTGAATCAAGGCACGGGGGAAGGGCTGGATAGCCTCGAAGCTGGCCCAGGAGAGGAGAAGCACCATGGCGCAGTAGACGCCTGACATGCTTCCCTGCTGTACAGCCGGCACCACCACGAGCAGCGCCAGCACCAGAGAGAGGTTGCTGCCGTAGGTGACAAGGTTCTCCGTCACGCTGCCGAGCATGGAAATGCGGCGCTCCAGGGTTTCCATCCCGGTCAGATGCTCGGTCAGGAGCGCGCGGTAGGCCACAGACTGGCCCGCACTCTTGAGTTCGCTCAAACCGCCCAGAAAATCTCCCAGAAGGGTCTGCCAGTGCTCTCGCGCCTCGGCCAGATGCGCTGCGGGCCGCCGCGTGAAGCGTCCCATCAGAAGGGGGACGCCCACGCCGAAGAAGAGGAAGAGAGCGGCTAAAAGGATCGCCGCGCCCGCGCTGAACTGCGCGAGCACCAGACTGCAGACACCCAGCACGACCAGCGCCGCAAGCGGGGAGAGAACCGCGCGCAGATAGAAATACTTTAGCACCTCGATATCGTGGAGCAGTCGGTCGAAGAGTTGTCCGCGGCTGTAATCGGTCAGTCCGGCAGGGTAGGCCGGTTCGATGCGGTGGTAGACCCGTGCCCGCAGATCCGTCAGAATCCGGAATGTGATTTTGTGGGAGAGATAGCGCTCACTGTAGCGCAAAAGGGCGCGCGAGATTCCGAAAAAGCGCACACCTACGATGTAAACCATCAAGTCCAGTATCGGGGGCTGCAGTGCCGCCAGGGAGATCAGCACCGCAGAAGTTGCGAGCAGCCCCACGTTGGAGAGGACGGTGGCCGCGGCCAGGAGCACTGCCGCCGCGATGAGCCAGCGCACCGGTCTCAGGAGCGAGAGGAGTTTCTTCACCAGATCGCCGCGCCGTGCTTTTGTCTGTCCGCTCTCGGGAGACGTGCGGGAATCTCCGGCGCGTCCCGTGCCGGGGCTGTGCAAATTGGGATTGTCCGCGTTCTGATGCATGTTTCCGCCTCCGTTCTCTGCCGTCCGCGCTGTCCGCGCCTTGTACTCGTCCGCGCCGCAGGGCATCGTCCGCCCGGGCGGCATCGCGCGCCGCTTTGTTCCCCCGCGTGGCGGACACCCGCGTCCTCGCGCTCCGGCTGCGATGGACTGGCGTCCATCTCGCCTTGGAGCGCTCGCGCGTCTGTCCGTCCCGAGTCGGAATGCGGGCGAGTGCGCGAAACCGCCCTGCCGAGCGGGGGATCCGTCCGCGCTGTCACTGCAAAGCCGCGCTCGATTCGTCTTCCGACTCCGCGGCGATCAGCCGCGCGTAGGCGCCGCCGGCGCGGCGCAGTTCCGCCTCCGTGCCCGACTCCGCCACCGCGCCGTCCTCCAGCACGAGGATGCGGTCGGCCATGCGGATGGTGGGCAGCCTATGCGCGGCCAAAAGAACCGTGCGCCCCCGGAGCAGGCGCCGCAGACTCTGGTTGAGCTGCCGCTCGGTTTCCGGATCCAGGTTGGCGCTGGCCTCGTCCAGGAGCACAAGTTCCCGCTCCTGGCAGAGGGCCCGCACGATCGCGATCATCTGGCGCTGCCCGCCGGAGAGACCCTCGCCGCCCTGGCCCACCCGCGTCGCGAGTCCGTCCGGCAAACGCGCCAGAAGTTCCGCCAGTCCGGTTTCCCTGCAAATCTCCTCGATCTGCATCTCGGAGAGCGCCTCGTTGCCGAAGCGCAGATTCTCGAGGATGCTGCCGGCGAAGATGTAGGGTTTCTGCTGGATGGCGGCGGGGCGGCAGCGCAGCGACACTTCGCCCGACTCCGGGGCGAGAAAGCCCTGGGCCAGCTGCAGTACCGTCGTCTTGCCGCTGCCGCTTTTGCCCACCAGGGCTACGATCTCACCCGGCCGCACAGAGAAGGAAACGTCGCGGAGCGCGGTCGTTCCGTCCGGATAGACGGCGGTGACATGCCGGAACTCCACCATAGCTGCCTGATCCGGCCGCACCCGCACATGCGTCTCCGCGGGCACGGGGCGTTCCAGGAAGGAAAAGACGGCCGCCGCCGCCTCGCGTGTGTTGAGGCTGGTGTGGAACTGCGCGCCCAGGGCGCGCAGCGGCTGGTAGAATTCCGGCGCGGCCAGGAGAATGAAGAAGGCTGTGGCGAAATCCAGGCTGCCGTCCACCAGCCGCAGCCCCAGCCCCACCGCCACCAGCGCGATGCTGATCGTGCTGAAGAGCTCCAGCACAAGGGAGGAGAGAAACGCCCAGCGCAGTACGGCCAGGGTGGCCTTGGCGTAGGAATCTCCGACGGTGCGGATCTTTTCCTCCTGTTCCTCGCTGCGGCCCAGGAGTTTCAGGGTCCCGAGGCCCGCCATCACATCGTGGAGATAGCCGCTCAGGCGGTTGATGACACGCCACTGCCGGGCGTTCACCTTGTTCGTCCACTTGCCGATCAGCATCATAAAAAAAGGTATTAGGGGCGCGGTACAGAGCAGAATCAGGCCGGAGACGGGGTCGCGCGGCAGGATAAAGCAGAGAAAGAGGACGGGGAGCACCGCCGCTTCCACCAGCTGCGGCAGGTACTGGCTGAAATAGCTCTCCAGCGCGCCGGTCGTCTCGTCCGTCAGCTGCAGCAGTTCCCCTGTCGGCGTCTGCCGCAGCGCGACGGGCCCCAGGGCGTCGATCTTTTCCAGGACGGCTTGGCGCAGGGAGAGTTTTACCGCACCGCCCAGGCGCAGGGAAAAGTAATTTTCCGCCGACTGCAGGAGAAAGCGCAGCGTCACCAGAACGAGGAGCCAAAGCAGCTGCGCGCCGACAGCGGCGAGGTCCGCGCCCTGCAGAAATACGGCGGCAAGAATCCCCGCAAGGACATAGGCCTGCAGGAGGATCACGATTCCGCGCAGAATGCCGAAGAGACAGCTGAGCACCAGCAGGTGCCGCTTCCCCGCGCTCTGCCGCCAGAGCTGCTTGTCAACCATCGCCGTTCCCTCCTCTCGCAGTCGGACTGTTTCAAAATGCCCGTGCGGCGTCTGCCGTCTGCGGCCGGTCAAAAGCGCACCCGCGGACCGCACGGCTGTTGACGGCAAAAAAGGCCCCGGATCTGTCTCCGAAGCCTCCCTGCTGTCTTTTCTCTCTCGTGTATGGCTCCGGGAGCCGCCGGCGCCGGACTCAGTGCCGGAACAGGTTCAGCAGGACCGTGAGGAGAATGCTCACCACGATACAGCTGACGATGGGAAAGTAAAAGCTGAAGTGCTCGCCGCGAAAAGAGATATCCCCGGGCAGCGCCCCCAGGTGCACAAAGCGCTCCAAGAGCAGGAGCACCAGTCCCAGCAGAATCGCGCCCGCGCCCAGCGCGATCAGGAGTTTGCCCAGACTGAATCCGTTCATTGCGCATCCCCCCACAGGGTATTCTGTGCAGGCTCCGCATCCTCCATCGGAAGGCCGAGATGGCGGTAGGCCAGTTCCGTGCACACCCGCCCGCGCGGCGTGCGGCTGAGGAACCCCTGCTGCAGGAGGTAGGGTTCGCACATGTCCTCGATGGTGCCGCTGTCCTCGTTGATGGCGGCGGCCAGCGTCTCCAGGCCCACCGGCCCGCCGTGAAAGATGCGGATGATCGCGTTCAGCACGCGGTGATCCAGCTTGTCCAGCCCCGCGGCGTCGATCTCCAGCTGATCCAGCGCCATGTCCGCCATCTCTCCGGTGATGAGCCCGTCGCCCTTCACCTGCGCGAAATCCCGCACGCGGCGCAGCAGGCGGTTGGCCACCCGAGGCGTGCCCCGCGAGCGGCGGGCGATCTCCAGGGCGCCGGCCTCCTCCAGCGGCACGTTCAGGATCTCCGCGCTGCGCGTCACGATCTGCTCCAGCTCCTCCACAGTGTAAAACTCCAGCCGCTCGATGACGCCGAAACGATCCCGCAGCGGGCCGGTCAGCATCCCGGCCTTGGTGGTGGCTCCGATCAGCGTGAACGGGGGCAGATCGATGCGCAGAGAGCGGGCGCTCGGCCCCTTGCCGATCAGGATGTCGAGCGCGAAATCCTCGATGGCCGGGTAGAGCACTTCCTCCACGGTGCGGTTGATGCGGTGGATCTCATCGATGAAGAGCACGTCGTGCGGTTCTAGGTTGGTGAGGATGGCCGCCAGATCCCCGGCGCGCTCGATCGCCGGGCCGGAAGTGATTTTGATCTGCACATTCAGCTCGTTGGCGATGATGTTGGCGAGCGTCGTCTTGCCCAGCCCCGGCGGCCCGTAGAGCAGCACATGATCCAGTGCCTCGCCCCGGGCTTTTGCCGCCTCCACATAGATTTTCAGATTCTCTTTCACCTTGCTCTGTCCGATATAGTCGGCCAGCCGTTTGGGACGCACTTTGTTGCCCTCGGCATAGTCCTCCGGCATGACGCTGGGCGTGACCATTCGCGCTTCCTCGTTCTCCATAGCCGCCTCCTAAATCCGCGCCAAAAGCTGCAGCGCTTTCTTGATGATGAACTGCTCGTCCTGCCCCTGCATTTTTTTCAGTTCCGGATAGATGCGGCGCACCTCGCTCTCGTGATAGCCCAGATTGAGCAGGACTTCCACAATATCCTCGCGCCCCGGTGCGGCGGCCGCCGTCTCCGGCATGCTCCCGCCCGCGGCGGAAAACGCCTCCGCCGCCGAATCCGGCAGTTTGTCTTTCAATTCCAGCACCAAGCGCTGAGCCGTCTTCTTGCCCACGCCGGGCACCTGTGTCAGGTAGGATACATTCTCCCCGGCGATGGCCTGGAAGAGACTGTCCAGACTGCCCTGCCCCAGGAGCGCCAGCGCGCTTTTCGGTCCCACGCCGGAGACGTTCAGGAGCACGGCGAAAAAGTCGCGCTCCGCCCAGCTTTCCAGGCCGAAGAGCTGCACGCTGTCCTCGCGCTGGAGATAGTAGATATAAAATTCACAGTCCTGCCGCAGGCCGTACTGCGGCAGACGGTTCTGCGGCACCTGCACCTCGTAGCCCACATCGCCGCACAGCAGGATGACGCCGGAGGCGGTCTTGTGCAGCACCGTGCCCTTTAAGTATCCGATCATTGCTTGACGCTCCTCCGGCGCTCTGTCTGATAGAAATGCGCGTGGCAGATGGCGATGGCCAGCCCGTCGGCGGCATCGTCCGGCTTGGGGATCTCCCGCAGACCCAGGAAGGTTTTCACCATAAACTGCACTTGCTGTTTCTCTGCGCGCCCGTTGCCCACCAGCGCCTGTTTTACTTCCAGGGGCGAGTATTCGTGGACGCGGAGCCCCTTCTGCGCGCAGGCCAGGAGCAGTACGCCCCGCGCCTGTCCCACGGTGATGCCGGTGGTCACGTTGCGGTTGAAGTACAGCTCCTCGATGGCGGCCTGCTCCGGGTGCCACTGCTCGAGGATCCGCGTCATCTGCTCGTGGATCATCAGCAGCCGCTCCTCCATCGGCACGCCCGCCGGGGTGCTGATCACGCCGTAGTCCACGGGGCGGATGGAGTTGCCCACCGCGCGGATCACGCCGAAGCCCGTGGTCGCCGTGCCCGGATCGATGCCTAAGATGACCATGGCCGCCGCTTCCTTTCTGCCATCTCACACAAATTCGGTCAAAAAACAACCGTTCCGCCTATAGTATAGCATAGGTTCGCGCGCCGGCGCAACCCATGCGGCGGCGCGGCGGTTTGCGGGGAGGGGAATTTTTTTGCGCATCTTCCCGACTTTCGGAGACGCCGAAGATTGTAACGGAAAGGGAAATATGCTATGATAGGGAAACGGAAAAGGTGGCTGCGCAGGCCCGGCGGGAGCGCCGCCGGGCGGGAAAGGACGGAGCGTTATGGAACAGAACACGAGGCAGGGCGCTGCGGAAGGCGTGCTGCAGGAGCGCATACGCAATTTTTGCATCATCGCGCACATCGACCACGGCAAGTCCACGCTGGCGGACCGCCTTCTGGAGTATACCGGCGCGGTGAGCAAGCGCGAGATGGTGGATCAAGTGCTGGACAACATGGATCTGGAGCGGGAGCGCGGCATCACCATCAAACTGCAGACGGTGCGGCTCAACTACCGCGCCGACGACGGCCGGGACTACATCTTAAACTTGATCGACACCCCGGGCCATGTCGATTTCAGCTATGAGGTCTCCCGCAGCCTGGCCGCCTGCGAGGGCGCCATCCTGGTGGTGGACGCGGCGCAGGGCATCGAGGCGCAGACGCTGGCCAACGTCTATCTGGCGCTGGAGCACGATCTGGAGATCATCCCGGTCATCAACAAGATTGATCTGCCCAGCGCGGAGCCGGAGCGCGTGCGCAAGGAGATCGAGGATGTCATCGGCCTGGATGCCAGCGAGGCGATCCTCTGCTCCGCCAAGGAGGGCATCGGGATCCACGAAATTCTGGAGGCGATCGTGCAGAAGATCCCGGCTCCGGCGGGCGACGCGCACAAGCCGCTGCAGGCGCTGATCTTCGACTCCCTCTACGATTCCTACCGCGGGGCGCTCTCCTATGTGCGCATCATGGAAGGGACGCTCTCCGAGGGCAACCGGATCCGCATGATGGCGAACGGCAAGGAGTTCGAGGTGACGGAGCTGGGCGTCTTTACGCCCGCCATGCGGCAGGTGCGCCGTCTGGCGCCGGGCGAGGTGGGGTACGTGGCCGCCAGCATCAAAAACGTGACCGACACGGAGGTGGGCGATACCATCACCGACGCCGAGCGGCCGGCGCCGGCGCCGCTGGCGGGCTACCGCAAGGCCACGCCGATGGTCTACTGCGGACTCTATCCCGTGGAGAACAATCAGTATACCGAGCTGCGGGACGCGCTGGAAAAGCTGCGACTGAACGACGCCTCGCTGATCTTTGAGCCGGAGACATCTCAGGCACTGGGGTTCGGCTTCCGCTGCGGGTTCCTCGGGCTCCTGCACATGGAGATCGTTCAGGAGCGCCTGGAGCGGGAGTACGCGCTGGAACTCATCACCACGGCGCCCAGTGTGATCTATCAGATCACGCGCACGGACGGCAGTGTGATCCAGATCGACAACCCCTCGCAAATGCCGGAGCCGTCGCAGATCCAGAAGATCGAGGAACCCTATGTGGAGGCCTCCATCATGGCGCCGGCGGAGTTTGTGGGCGCGGTGATGAAGATCGCGCAGGATCGGCGCGGCAGTTTTGTCACCATGGAGTATCTCACCGAAACGCGGGTGGAGATCCGCTACGAACTGCCGCTGAGCGAGATCATCTACGACTTTTTCGATCAGCTCAAGACGCAGACCAAGGGATATGCCTCGCTGGACTACGAGATGATCGGCTACCGCGCGTCCGATCTGGTGAAACTGGATATTCTCGTCAACGGCGAGCTGGTGGACGCGCTCTCCTGCATCGTGCACCGCGACAAGGCCTACAATCAGGGGCGCGCGCTTGTGACAAAGCTGCGGGGACTGATCCCGCGGCAGATGTTCGAGGTGCCCATCCAGGCGGCCATCGGCAGCAAGGTGATCGCGCGGGAGACGATCAAGGCGCTGCGCAAGAGCGTGCTGGACAAGTGCTACGGCGGCGACATCACGCGCAAACGCAAGCTGCTGGAAAAACAGAAGGAGGGCAAGAAGCGCATGAAACAGGTGGGCCGCGTGGAGATCCCGCAGGAGGCGTTCATGGCCGTCCTGCGGCTGGATGACTAGCGGCGCGCGGCGCGGAGAAAGGATGGAGGGATCTACGATGTTTTCGCGAGAGGGGATTCTGCCGCCCGATGCGTCCTGCCCGGCCCCGGATGCGGACGGCAAGGCGGAGGAGATTGCGCGCCTGCAGGATGCGCTGACGTGCGCCGCCGCCGTCGTGATCGGCGCGGGGGCGGGGCTGTCCGCCTCGGCGGGATTTGTCTATGACGGGCCGCGCTTTGCGCAGTATTTCTCCGATTTCGCGCAGAAGTACGGCATCCGCGATATGTATTCCGGCGGATTTTTCCGCTTTCCTTCGCCGGAGACGCGCTGGGCGTTCTGGAGCCGGATGATCTGGCTGAATCGCTATATGCGCCCGCCCAAGCCGGTCTACGAGGCGCTTTTACGGCTGGTGGAGGGGAAAGACTATTTTGTCATCACCACGAACGTCGATCACTGTTTTCAGAAGGCGGGGTTCGACAAGGAGCGGCTCTTCTACACGCAGGGGGATTACGGGCTCTTTCAGTGCAGCGTGCCCTGTCATGCGGCGACCTACGACAACGAGGATACGGTGCGGCGGATGGTCGAGGCGCAGGGCTTCTCCGTCGGCGCGGAGGGCGCGCTCTCGCTTCCGGCGGGCATGCAGCCGCGCATGGAGGTGCCCGCGGAGCTGGTGCCGCGCTGCCCGCGCTGCGGCGCGCCCATGCGGATGAATCTGCGCGCCGACCGCACCTTTGTGGAGGATGCGGGCTGGCATCGGGCGCAGGAGCGCTATGCGGAATTTCTGCGAAAGCACTGGGAGGCGCGGGTGCTCTATCTGGAGCTGGGGGTCGGCTATAACACGCCGTCCATCATCAAGCACGCTTTCTGGCAGTTCACCGAGCAGAATCCTCTGGCGGTCTACGCCTGTGTCAACAGCGGGGAGGCGGCCTGCCCCAAGGTGCTGGGGGAACAGGCGATCAGCATCGACGGCGATATCGGCGCGGTCGTGGCGCGGCTGCGCTCCGCGGACGCAGAGCCGGCGGAGTGAACCGTATGTGCGGGGCAGGGCCTGCGTCTTTGCGCTCCTCCAAAAAAAGATAAAAAAGAGATTGAAAATACGCATCGAAAAAAACGCCCTCGCACGGGAGCCGGAAACTCCGGCCGGCTTGCGAAGGCGTTTTTTAAGGCCCGCTGCTGTCGGGACGGGCAGGGCGGTGCGGGAGGAGGGCGTCCCGAGGGGTCAGAGCTCCAGCTGACGCAGAAAATCCCGGCTCTTTAGGGGCCGTGTCAGCAGCTGCCGCAGCTGAAACTCCAGATAGGCCTCCAGGGACTTGCGCCCTGCGCGGCTGACACGGATCAGCCCCAGCCTGTGCAGCGGGAGAGCCTCCAGCGCCCGCAGAGCCGTCAGCCCTTCCCGGGAGAGAAAGCAGTCCCCAGGTTCGGCGCGGCCGCAGGTATCGCAGAGAAACCCTCCCTCGACGCCGCGCTGGAGACTTGCAGTCAGGGGCGCGCCGCAGTGCAGGCAGTTCCACAGATCCAAACCGTATCCCTGCTGGCGCAAGAGACGCACTTCCAACTGCCGCGCCGCGAGCCAGGGGTCCATGTGTTCCAGGAGATGGAATGTCTCCAGGACCAGGCGGAAGAGATCCGGGTCCGGCTGCCCTTCCGCGATGACCTGGTCCAGAAGCTCCGCGCAGTAGCCGGCATAGCTCATGCGCGCAAAATCCTCCCGCAGCGCGGCAAAGGCGGACACGGCGGAGGCCCCGGTGACGATGGGGAAGGCCCTGCCCTGCGTCAGCACCACCTCGGTGTAGCTGAAGAGCAGCAGACCGCTGCGCAGGCGGCTCTCGGTCTTTTTGACGCCTTTGGCCAGCGCGGTCAGCTTGCCCTGCTCTAAGCTGTAGAGGGTCAAGAGCTGATCCGCCTCTTTGTAATCTCGGCTGCGCAGCACGATGCAGCGCAATTTCACATCCTGTTCCACGTTCCGCTCCGATCCTTCCCTGCAGACCGCCCCTGCCGCCGCGGCGGGCGCGTCACGCCGGATCCGCCCCCGCGCTCGCGGATCCGGCCGCCGCCGCTGCCGCCCCCGCGAGCGACGCGGCGGGCGCGGCGCCCTTCGCCTGCTCGTGTTCCTCCGGCGCGTCCTCCGCGCCTGCCGCAGGTTCCTCCGCGCCTGCCGCAGGTTCCTTCGCGCCCGCCGCAGGTTCGTCCGCGCCCG
>CAZSHM010000011.1:0-5701 GCA_964606855.1 uncultured Peptococcaceae bacterium | reverse complement strand
CGCGCCCGCCGCAGGTTCGTCCGCGCCCGTTTTCGGATTCGTCCGCGCGGTCTCGAGGTCGGTCTCTTTCGCGGCTTCCAGCATCGCCGCCTGCTCCGCGCGCTCCTCCTCGCTGAGATAGGGGCGCATCTTGTTGCGGATATCCTGCATCTTCTCATCCAAGAGCGCCGCCAGGTCGGCGCACTGGTTCAGGCCGAACATCACGTCCTTGGGCACCACGCGTCCCTTTTTGTAGTAGAGCTTGTGCTCGAGGCTGGCCCAGAAATCCATGGCGATGGTGCGGATCTGCACCTCGATCGTGACGCGCTCTGTTTTATCCGTGAGGTATACGGGCACTTCCACCAGCAGATGCAGGCTGCGGTAGCCGTTGCCCTTGGGGTTTTTGATGTAGTCCTTGACCTCTTTGATGACGAGGTCCGTCTGGTTGGCCAGCTTGCTGTAGATTTCGTAGACGTCGTCCACAAAGGAGCAGATGACACGAATCCCGCCGATGTCGTGGAGGTTCTTCCACGCGCTCTCCGGTGAGACGGGATAGCCCTGGCGGATCAGTTTTTCGATGGTTTTCTTGGGGTTTTTGATGCGCGTCTCGATGTGTTCGATGGGGTTGGAGTCGCGCAGATAATCATACTCCTCGTTGAGGATGTTCAGTTTCGTGACGATCTCGTCCAGACCGAATTTGTGCACCACAAACAGGTAGCGCCACTCGTTCAGTTCCCGGGTTTCCTCCACGCCAATCAGTTCCCGCAGCGAATCCACTTCGCTGAGAAAGCTGCCGTTGCTGTTGTCAATCACTACGGACATCGGTACCACTCCTTTAACGGAATCGCTGTGCGATTCGTTCTGTCGCTGTCCTTTCGCGCAGATTTGCAGAATTTTGCGCTCGTCCGCCGCCCTGCGGCAGGAGCGCGGTTTCATTTATGTTGACGCGTTTGTTTTCTTGACTCGGACGGCGCGCAGCGCACCTGCGTCGCCTTTCTAGTGTTTAGTTCGTGCAAAGCGCGCGCGATTCCTTCCTGCTCTCCGCGGCAAAGCGAAAAGCATCTTTCTTTTTTCGCGGTTTGTTGCTATAATAAATCCGCGCCATTTTTTGAAAAAGCCGCGAATTGTGTGGCATATTTTTGCCAGTAGGACTATTATAGCACTTTTACCGGGATTATTCTAGCAAATAATTCCGCGAAGGCAACCCATTTGTGTACACAAATTTGAGGAGGCACGTTTATGTCCTTAGACGGAATCGCCATCCGCGCCCTCGCCGAAGAGCTGCAGCAGGCGCTCTCCGGCGGCCGCATCGACAGGATTCAGCAGCCCGACGCCAGCACGATCGTCCTCTCCGTCCGCCGGTTCGGGCACACCGACCGCCTGCTGCTCTCCTGCAACGCGCAGACGGCCCGCATTTGCATCACCGAGACGGCCCGCGCCAATCCCAGCCAGCCGCCGCTCTTCTGCATGGTGCTGCGCAAGCACCTGGAGGGCAGCAGAATCGCGGCCGTGCGCCAGATGGGCTGGGAGCGCGCCGTGGAGATCGTCTGCGAGGGCTTCGACGAGCTTGGGGAGCCGGCCGAGCGCATCCTGATCGGCGAGTTGATGGGCAAGCACAGCAATCTGATCCTGATCGATCCGCGAAGCGGCCTGATTCTGGATGCCGCCCGCCACCTGGGCGCGGATGTAGACCGCTACCGCCAGGTGCTGCCGGGCGTCGCCTACGTCGCGCCGCCGCCGCAGGGGAAGCGCGCGCTTCCGGAACTTTCCGAGGAGGAGCTGATCGGTTTCTTCCTGCAGGCACCCGCGAGCATGAGCGTGAAGAAAATCCTGCTGGAGCATATCGCGGGCCTGGGGCCGCAGACGGCGACGGAGCTTGTCTGCCGCAGCGGGCTGGATCCGGAGGCGCGGACGGACTTTCTGGGACAGTACGAGTACGACCGCATCTGGCAGCAGATCCTCTGGCTGCGGGATCTGACGGAACGGCACGCCTACCGGCCCACGCTGGTGGAGGACGGCAAGCGCGCGCTGGCCTTTGCGCCTTTCCCGCTGGAGCAGTTGCACAGCTTTCCGCAGGTGACCTATCCCTCGATGAGCGCCCTGGTGGAGCGCTTCATCGGCCGCAGGGAACAGGAAAATCTCTTCCGGCAGCGCAGCGGGGATCTGGCGCGCATCGTGGACCGGGAGATCGAGCGCTGTGAGAAAAAGCTGAACCTGCAGTTGGAGAAGGTGCAGGAGGGCGAGAACGCCGGTCAGCTGAAGATCTGGGGCGAACTCCTGACGGCCAACCTGTATCAGCTGCGCCAGGGCAGGGAGGCCCGGGTGGTCGACTACTATGATCCGGCGCAGCCGGTCGTCGCGATCCCGATGCAGGAGAATCTGACGCCCAACGAGAACGCGCAGCGCTACTTTAAAAAGTACGCCAAGGCCAAATCGGGCGCGCAGCAGGCCGCCGTGCAGGCGGCGCACACGCGGGACGAGCTGAAGTATCTGGAGAGTGTCCGGGAGAGCCTGCAGAACGCGCAGACGCTGGAGGATTTGCAGGAGATCCGGCTGGAGCTGGAATCGGGCAGATATGTGCGGGCGCGCGCGGGGAAAAAGCAGAGGCGGAACAAGCCCGCGAAGGAGCGGGAGCCGGCGCTGCAGCCGCTCGTGCTCCACTACGGGGAGATCGAGGTTGTGGTGGGCAAGAACAACATTCAGAACGATTATGTGACCATGCGCCTGGCGCGCGGCAACGATGTCTGGTTTCACGCCAAGGACGTCCCCGGCGCCCACGTGATCCTGCGCAACCACCAGGCGCAGCGGGAGCTTCCCGGGGAGGCGCTGGAGTTTGCGGCGCATCTGGCCGCCTATTTCAGCAAGAGCCGGCATTCGGCGCTGGTACCGGTGGATTATACGCTCAAACGCAATGTGCGCAAGCCCGGCGGCGCCAAGCCGGGGCGCGTCATCTACGAGAACCAGAAGACCATCTATATCACGCCGGACGAGACGGCCATCCAGGAGATCCTGGAGCGGGGCGGCCTGTTCCCGGACGGCGGGGACCGCGTGGCGGAGAGAGGAGCGGACAGACATGCATGAGGAACAGAGGATCGATGCCGGGCCGGCGGAGGAAAGCCGGGCGGCGCGCACGGATGTGCAGCTGCGGCGGGTGGACGGGAGCCGCGGCGAGCGGCGCTGGATACGCCGTCTGTACCGCGACGCCTTCCCGCCGGAGGAGCGGCCGCCCTTCTTTCTGCTGCGCCTGCGCGCCAAGGAGAACGTGGACTGGTGGCGCATTGAGGCGCGCGGGGAGCTCTGCGGGTTCTTCTATGCCCTGACGGACCGCGATCTCGCCTACGTCTTCTTTCTCGCCATAGATGCCGGCGCACGCGGCCAGGGCGTCGGAACGGCGGCGCTGCGGGAGCTGCTCCGGATCTATGCGGGCAAACGCGTTTTTCTGGCCATCGAGCAGTTGGATCCGGCGGCGAAGAATTACGGGGAACGGGTTCGGCGCAAGCAATTTTATCAGCGCTGCGGCTTGGAGGAGATGCACAAGCGCATGCAGGAGGGCGGCGTTGTCTACGAACTCCTGGGCACCGGCGGCAGCGTCAGCGACGCGGAGTATCAGGCGCTCATCCGCCAGTGGCTTCCCAGGCCGCTCGCAAAGCTGATTCCCATGCGAATTCTGGAGTGATTCCGGGGCGCCGACGGGGAGAATCCGCCGGGCCCGGGCCGGAAGGAGGCCGCTTTCCCCCGCGCGGAAGAGAGAAATAGCAGATATAAAAAACTTTCAAGTCTGGAGGGCCGTTTTCCCGCCTCAGAAGGGGGGGTTATTCTTTACTTTTTCAGGGAAAAAGGGTAAACTGTAACTGTCTGCAGAAGAGGGATCTGCGTTTTTTTGCGTCAAGCCATGTCATTTTTGCAGAATTTGTGTGACATTTTGATTTGATATTGTGCGACGGCAATATCTTTCCTATAGCAGAATCCCGCCGGCGTGTTCGGGCCGCAACCGGAACGCGCGCACGTTACAGGACTGGAGGAATTTTTATGAAAATGCATCGTTACTATTACCCCGACGGCAATTTTGAGCTGCTCTATCTTTGCGACTATTACCCGGTGGATCGTTACACGCAGGAATTTTACAATCATAAATGCATACGCCTGCTGAATTTCCGTCAGAACATCAGCGACTCGCTGGATTATGTCCGCGGGTATCTTTACAACGATCCGTACTGGCAGCGCCTGACCAGGGAACTGGAGGGGGAGGACGTGCATCTCTATGCGTTCCCGTCCTGCACGATCGACAACTTCCGTTCCGGGCTCTATCCTCTGGTGGAGGATCTCTGCCGTTCCTACCCGTCCTTCTTTGACGCCGCCAAGTGCCTGGTGCGCACCAGAACGGTGGACAACGAGGAGAAGGTTTCCGGCCATATGGCCACGATCGAGAAGTCCCGCTGCTGCGAGATCACCGACGAGTCCATCGCGATCCTCTTTGACGATGTCACCACCAACGGTGCCTCCCTGAAGGCCGGCCACGACATCCTCAAGGAGGCGGGATACAGAACCATCATCTGTATCGCCATCGCCAAGGTGTATCAGCCGGACGAGGAGGCCGAGGAGATCGAGGTCCCCGTGCTGCAGAAAGAAGCCTGAGCCCGGTTGGCGTGCCCGAAAAGCAAAACAGCAAAATCCCCGCGGAGATCGGCCGCGGGGATTTTTTGCGCGCCTCCTCCAGGCGGAGATGCGGACGGGCGCGCTCAGATGAGCCGCAGCTGCCGCAGCAGCGCGATCAGCACGAAGAGCGTGAAACAGGAGAGCACCGAGGTGACGGCCACAATCTGTCCGGCAAGAGTATGGTCGGCCCCCTCGTTCTGCGCCATGATGTAGCCGGAAACCGCCGCGGGCGAGGCGTACATCGCGAGGAGGGAGGCCAGCGCCGTGCCGCGGAACCCCAGCAGGATCGCAGGCGGCAGAAAGAGCAGCGGCACCAGGAAGAGTTTGCCCACCACAGCGCAGACCAGATAGCGGACGTGAGTTTCTGCCGGATTGAGATCCAGATCGGCGCCCAGAATCAGGAGTGCCAGCGGGATGGTGACGCCCGCCAGATCCTCCAGCGTGGCGTCGAGAAAGGCGGGAAACGTGAGGCCGCTCACGGTGCAGAGCATCCCCAGGAGCGTGGCGAGGATCAGCGGATTGTGCACAAGCGCGCGCAGCATCTTGCGCGCGTTGTGGCGGCGATCTTCCTTGAAATGCTCGAAGAGATAGACGGCCAGCACGTTGAAAAGCGGCACGATGAGGGCAACCAGCATGGTGATGGTGGTGATATCCTCTCCCCGGTAAATGTTGCTGACGATGGGGATGCCCAGGATCACATAGTTGCTGCGGTAAATGCCTTGGATGACGACACTCTGCCGTTCCGGCACGTCCACGAACTTGGGCACGAGCCACAGGAGCGCCGCGAAGAGGAGGAGCACCGTCCCGGCGGCGTAGGCGATCAGGGGCCAGTCGAAGGCCTGGCGAAAATCGGTGGCGCGCACATTCTGAAACAGCATCACCGGCAGAAAGCACTGGAAACACAGCCGGTTGAGGCCGCGCCCCAGGGAGCGGGGCAGGAGGCCCACCCGCCGCAGAAACGCGCCCAGAAGGATGAGCAGAAACAGCGGCAGCATGACATTGCAGGAGAGCAGAATAGAGTCCAAAGCCGATTCCTTCCTTCTTAAAAAATAAAAAGAAAAAAGAA
>CAZSHM010000010.1:0-40784 GCA_964606855.1 uncultured Peptococcaceae bacterium | reverse complement strand
GGCTTGAAAGGGCCGGATTCCAGTTTTTCTATTCCTACTACAGCAAGTCTGTCACAGCACAAGCAGGGGAGGAGCCGTGTACCAGACCGGCACACACGGTTCTGTGGGAGGTCGGCTGGCCAGCTAATGGCCAGCCTTCTACCCGATTCGATTGTGGTCCCGATGGGCAGGAGCGCCCGGCGCGGTTTTTCACGGGCATTTCCAGGAGAGCCGGATTGCCGCGCCCCGGGCGGATAGAGCGGATCAGACGGATCCCGCATCGCCGCCGTCGGACTCGCCGCCCGTGACGGATGCCCAAACATCATCCGGGTTTGTGACAGGCTCAGAGCTGCCCGTCCCGGGCTCCGGCGCGCCGCTGTTTTCCACAGCGTTATTCTCGCTGCCGGGCTCTGTTTCGACAGTCGGCTCCTCGGCGGGATTCGCCTCCGGGAGGGTCTCGTTGGATGCGCCGGCGGAGGCGTTATCCAGCTGGTTGATCAGCTGCTCCAGCTCGTCGAGATACACGCCGTATTCCGCCCAATTGCCCTGCTGTGCCGCCTGCTTGGCGCTCTGGTAGGCCGCCTTCAGCTGCTGCGCCACATCGTTGTACGTGAGGCCCTCCGGGGGCGACGTCGGCTCGCCGGGGGAGGCTTCGCTCTCAAAGGAGCCGAAGAGTTCTGTCAGCGCCTCATCCAGGGTTCTGGCCATCACGACGCGGTCCTTATAGGACACCACGATGCGCACCACCTCGGGCAGGCTGTTCTCGTTGTTGGTGGTCAGATAGATGGGCTCCACGTAGAGGATGGAGTTCTGGATCGGAATCACCAGGAGATCGCTGCGGATGACGGAAGACCCCTGCTGATCCCACAGATTCAGATTCTGCGAGATCTCGGAGTCGTTGCTGATGCGCGCTTCCACCTGCATCGGACCGTAGATGGTGCTCTGCTTGGGGAACTTGAACAGCACCAGCTGCCCGTAGTGTTCGTCGTCGTTGCGGGCCGCCAGCCACGAGACCATGTTCTGTTTCTGCGTAGGCGTGAACGGCCGCATCAGCAGGAATTCCAGCTCGTTGGAGCCGTTCAGCTCCGCGGTTTCGGGCAGACGCATATTGACAAAGTAGGGCTCCATCACGCTGGTCTCGTTGCCGTAGATCTCGTTGGCGATGCTCCACACGTCCTCCTTGTTGTAGAAGACGGTGGGATCCTTCATGTGGTACTGCTGGTAGATCTCCGTCTGCACTTCAAAGAGGGCCTCGGAATACTTCAGATGCTCCCGCAGGGATTCCGGCATGGCATCCAGCGGCTGGAAGAGCCCGGGGAATACCTTGGAATAGCTCTGCGCCAGCGGATCGGTCGCGTCGACAATATAGAAATTGGTCTTGCCGTCGTAGGCATCCACCGTCGCTTTGACAGAGTTGCGGATGTAATTCTGCCCGTAGAAGGTCGACTCCGTGTTGGTGACGGGGGCCGCATACGGGTATTTGTTGCTGGAAGTGTAGGCATCGATCACCCACACCAGCCGTCCGTTGTCGATCACCAGGTAGGGATCGTGGTCAAAGGTGAGGAACGGCGCAATCTTTTCCACGCGGTCCAGGATGTTGCGGTGCAGCATGATCCGGCTCTCGCTGTTGATCAGGTTGGAGAAGAGAATTCGGTAGTTGGCGCGGTCCAGGGAGAACAGAAGTTTGTTTCCCAACGTCATGCGGATGCCTCCCTCGCCCGCGTACTGCGTCTGGGCGTTCGTGTCGCCGATAGGATAATCGAACTCCGGCTCCTCGGTGTTGACGATGACGTAATCGTTCGTCAGCTGGCCGTAGTAGATCTCCGGCCGTGTGATTTCCAGCTCCGGCACACTGCTGACAGGCGGGATGTTCTGTGTCCACATCTCCGGCTGTCCCTGGGTGGTGATGCGGTTCACCGGTGTGACCACCGCGCCGTAGCCGTGTGTGTACTTGAGATACTGGTTCACCCAGGTCTGCGCGCTGCTGTCCAGACTGTTCTGATCCAGTTCGCGCGCGGAGAGATAGACCTGCTGCTGCACGCCGTCGATGTCGTAGCGATCGATATCCACATCCACGAATTTATAGTACAGGCGCATGCTCTGCATCTGGTTGAACACGGTGATGGTGGGGCGGTAGTCGATCAGGCGGATGTTCTTGAGCGTGTCCGCGTCCTCCTCCAGATCGGCGGCGGTCAGGGTGCCGTCGGCATTGAAGGGCACTTCGACGATGTTGTCCAGGCCGTAGGCCTTGGCGGTCATATCGATATTGTTGGCGATGTAGGGTTTCTCACGGGCGATCTCCGCCGGTTTCACCACAAAGCTCTCCACCACACCGGAGGCGACGGTGCCCACCAGCAGGATGAGAACCAAAATGACCGGGCCGGAGATGAAGATCTTGGCGCTCTTCTTTCGCATCCCAACCAGCATGGTGATGGCCGCCAGCACGCAGGCCGCCGAGGCGGCGTAGTACATCAGGAGTGTCACGCGGAGATCGGTGTAGCCCGCGCCGTAGAAGGAGCCGTCCTGCACATAGAGCAGATCGGCCGCCCGCAGCTGGAAGCCCACGATCAAGAGCAGCACAAAGGCCACGGCAAAGTAGACGATTCGCTTCCCCATGAGCCGGAAAGCCTGCTTGCGAAAGCCCTGCAGATAGAGCGTCAGCAGCAGGTTGAAGAGAAAGATCACAATCAGGAACAGCATGATCAGCCCGAAGGCCGTCTCCAGGAGCGAGAGATCAAAGAAATAGAAACTGACATCCCTGTGGAAGACGGGATCCGTCACGCCGGTGGGTGTCTGGTGCAGAAAGAGCAGGATGTTCTGCCACAGCGCCGTGGCGGAGAGCACACCGGCAAAGAGGCCCAAGCCCAGAGAGGGGATGAGCGCCAAGAGACGCTTGCCGGTTTTTTTGTTGGGCACGTTGACGACATTGTCCCCGGCGACCGTCACTTCGGGCTGGTATTTGGTGCTCACCAGGAGCGTCGCGTAGGACACCAGGAACACCAGCAGGAACACGACGAAGCCGACAGCAAATTTGGCGAAGCTGAAGGTGAGGAACACCGGCTGGTAGCCCAGTTCGGCGAACCAGAGATAGTCGGTGGCAAAATGGGCGATCTGCGGCATGCAGAAGAGCAGCAGCGCCAGCGCCACGACGACCAGAATGATCACTTTGGTCTTTTTGCGCAAGATGATCTCCTCCTGTGTGAAAAAATGAGAAAAGGCCGATTTGATTTCTGTTGTGCCCGCGTCCGGGCCGGTAATTTTCTGTTCCCCGATATTTTATACCATTCTGCGGCGTCCGTCAATGCACGTTTTGCGGCAAATGCCCGTTTGGAAATTTTTTCTGTGGAATCCGCCGCGCCCGTGCGGCAAGGCCCGGATAATGTGGGAGAGGCACCGGCTATTCGGTGGATCCGTTGGGAATTATTGGTATGCGTTCGGCAAGATAGAAGCGACTGCCGCCGGGGAATATGTGAAATAAAGAATGATATCCGGAAAGCGGCAAGAAAGAATTGTGTTTTTTCGCCGCCTCCGCTAAACTGAGAGGAGAATCGCTTGACGATTGCCGAAATTTGGATATAATTGGATATAAACTGTATCCGGGAGGAATTCGATGCTTTGTTTTGAAACGCTGAATTTGAAAAAAGAGCTGCTGGAGGCCCTGGAAGAGATGCATTTCACCGAGATGACGCCCATTCAGGAGCAGGCGATCCCGCTGGCGCTGGAGGGGCGCGATGTGATCGGGCAGGCGCAGACCGGCACAGGCAAGACGGCGGCTTTCGCCATTCCCTTCCTGCAGCGGATCACGGAGGAGGAGCGGGTTCAGGTGCTGGTGCTGACGCCGACCCGCGAACTCTGCATCCAGGTGGAGCAGGAGGTGCGCAGGCTCAGCAAGTATCTGCCGGTGCATTCGCTGGCGGTCTACGGCGGGCAGGAGATCACCCGCCAGATACGGGAGCTGCAGACGCGTCCGCAGATCCTTGTGGCGACGCCGGGGCGCCTCCTGGATCACATGCGACGCAGAACCATTCGCCTGGAGCATCTGTCCGTGGTGGTCCT
The DNA here is from genome assembly GCA_964606855.1 of uncultured Peptococcaceae bacterium. GTDB lineage: Bacteria > Bacillota > Peptococcia > Peptococcales > Peptococcaceae > UBA7185. Next base: position 36,749 of record CAZSHM010000010.1, on the reverse strand, counting down.
GGACGAGGCGGACGAGATGCTCAACATGGGTTTCCTGGAGGACATCGAGACGATTCTCTCCGCCTGCCCCGAGGATCGGCAGACGATGATGTTCTCCGCCACCATGCGGGAGGAGATTCAATCCATCGCCAACCGGTTCATGCGGGATCCGCAGCTGGTCCGGGTCAAGGCGCAGGAGCTGACGGTGCCGGCCATCGAGCAGCAGTATTTTGAGGTGCCGGAGCAGGAGAAACTGCAGCTGCTCTGTCGTCTCCTGGACATCCACAATCCGGAGCGGGCCATGATCTTCGGCCGCACCAAGCGCCGGGTGGATGAGCTGACCGAGGCGCTGCAGAAACTGGGCTACCGGGCGGAGGGCCTGCACGGCGATTTGACGCAGCGCGCCCGCGACACGGTGATGCAGCGATTCCGCAGCGGGCAGATCCAGATTCTGGTGGCGACGGACGTGGCGGCGCGCGGCCTGGACATCACCGGTGTGACGCACGTGTTCAATTTTGACTTGCCCCAGGAGATCGACAGCTATGTGCACCGCATCGGGCGTACCGGACGTGCCGGCAAGGAGGGCATGGCCATCACGTTCGTGGAGCCGCGGGAGTTCGCTCACCTGAAGACGATCGAGCGCACCATCCATCGCAAGCTGACCAAGACCCGTCTGCCCTCCGCCCAGGACAGCCGGCAAAAGCAGCAGGTTCTGCTGCAGGAGAAGATCGAGACGGCACTCCGCGCGGGCCGGACCGAGCACTATCGGGAGCTGGCCGATGCGCTGCTGCGGGCGCACGAGGGCGCGGACGTTCTGGCGGCAGCGTTGGAGCTTCTGGCGGGCGATGTGGACCGCGAGGCCGCGGCGGCACGGATTCATCTGAGCGCGGAGAAGCCGATCTATGTGAAGCGCGGGGATGGGCGGCAGGCCGGCGATAAGCGCGCCTGGGGGCAGAACATACGCGGCGGGCGCGGCGGCTACTACGGAGGCGCGGGCGGACGCGCCTCCGCCAGGGACGGCCGCTATGCGCGGGACGCCGCCAAGAAACGGGACTATTCCGCGCGCGGCGTCAAACCGACCGCCTACGGCCGCGACGGAAAGAAGAGCGGCAAACGCTATGCGGAGTGAGCCCGGGCGGGCGCGGGGGAGATGCCCGCGCCGCCGGCGCTCCGCGGAGGGAAGAGGGGAGTGCAGATGTACGATCACATTCTGATCCGCTATGGCGAGATTGCGCTGAAAGGGAAAAATCAGAAGGATTTTTTGAACCAGCTGGTGCACAACATCCGCGAACAGATTCGCACCGACCTGGACTTCACGCCGACCATCGAGTGGGAGATGGGGCGGGTGTACCTGCGGCTGGACGGGCGGGAACCGGAAACATTTTACGATTCGCTCGATCATGTCTTCGGCATCACCTCCTACAGTCCCGCCCGCAAAGCGGCGCTGGACCTGGAGGAGATGCAGCGGATGGCGCTGGAGGAGATGCAGAGCGTGGTACACGGCCCAACGACGTTTCGCGTCAGTGTGCGCAGGCCGAACAAGCGCTTTCCGATCCCCTCGCCGGAGCTGCAGAAGATGATCGCCGGCCCTGTGCTGCAGGCGATTCCGGAGCTCTCGGTGGATCTGCGCCACTATCAGGTGGAGCTCCTGCTGGAGATACGCCAGGACGGCGCGTATATCTACACGCGCCGCTACCCGGGCGTGAGCGGTCTGCCGCTGGGCAGCAGCGGCCGCGGCGTGGTGCTGCTCTCCGGCGGCATCGACAGCCCGGTGGCGGCATGGCTGGCGATGAAGCGGGGTGTGACCGTCGAGGCGGTTCACTTCCACAGCTACCCCTACACCAGTCTGCAGGCGCAGGAGAAAGTGCTGCAGCTGGCGCGGGAGCTGGCGCGCTACTCGAACCGGATGGTGGTGCATATGGTGCCGTTCACCAAGATCCAGGAGGAGATCGCGCACTACTGCCACGACTCGATGCGCATCACGATTATGCGGCGCATCATGGTGCGCATCGCGGAGGAGATCGCCCGCCAGCGCAACTGTCTGGCGATCTTCACCGGAGACAACCTGGGTCAGGTGGCGAGCCAAACCCTGGAGAGTCTCTATGCCATCAACTGTGTGGCGGGGATGCCGATTCTGCGGCCCTGCATCACCATGGAAAAAGAGGAGATCATCCGGATGGCCCAGAAAATCGGCACCTATGAGACGTCGATTCTGCCTTACGAGGACTGCTGCACGCTCTTTGTCCCGAAGAATCCCAAGACAAAGCCGCGCGCGGAGGCCTGTGCGCGCGAGGAGGCGCGCCTGGATCTCTCCGCTCTGGTGGCGGAGGCGGTCGCAGGCACGCAGCGGATGGTGGTTTATGCCAAGGACAGGCCGGAGCGCCGCGAGGAGGACGGCATCCCCGTAGTTTGATCTCCTAGGCGGTTCTGCCGCGCGCGGGGAAACCCGCCCCGCGCGGCGCGAACCGATCCGGTACATCAGGCGGCTTTCCCCGCGGGGAAAGCCGCTTTTGCGCGGAGAAACGGGCGAATTGTGCGTATTATTTATCTTTTTTCCGGAAAATAGTTGACCTAATTGCGGGAACCGTGTACAATAGATACGCACGATACGTGCCTGGAAAACAATAATCCACGGTAGAGTATGGGAGAGAGGCGTATTATGGAATCGACAACGATCAGAACGGAACTGGAACGGATCGGCCTGAAAAATTTGGGAGAGATCAAGCATAATCTGAGTCCGGCGCTGCTGGTGGAGGAAGCCTTTGCGAACAAAGAAGGCGTCCTGACAGAGACGGGCGCGTTCCGCGTCGCCACAGGCAAGTTCACCGGGCGTTCCCCCGACGACCGCTTTATCGTCCGGCGCAGGAGCATCGAGAAACAGATCGCCTGGGGCAAGGTCAACAAGCCCATCGAGGCGGACGTCTTTGAACGGCTTTACGCGAAAGTGATGCGCTATCTGGAAGGCAGGAACGTCTATGTGTTCGACGGTCTGGCGGGTGCCGATGTGCAGTACCAGATGCAGACCCGCATCGTGAACGAGTATGCGCACCAGAATCTGTTCATGCACCAGCTTTTGGTGCGGCCCTCCGAAGAAAAACTGGCACACTATGTCCCGGATCTGCACATGGTCTGTGCGCCGGGCTTTCACTGCGATCCAGAGGAGGACGGCGTCCACTCCGACGCGGCAATCCTGCTCGATCTGGAAAAGCGGCTGATCCTCATCGTGGGCAGCAGCTACTGCGGCGAGATGAAAAAATCCATCTTCTCCTCGATGAACTATTTTCTCCCGCAGCGGGGCGTCCTCTCGATGCACTGCTCGGCCAACATGGATCCCGAGAGCGGCAGCGTGGCCCTTTTCTTCGGCCTCTCCGGAACCGGCAAGACGACGCTGTCCGCCGATCCGGCGCGGATGCTGATCGGAGATGATGAGCACGGCTGGTCGGATAACGGCGTCTTCAACATCGAGGGCGGCTGCTACGCCAAGGCGATTCGCCTGAATCGGGAGCAGGAACCGCAGATCTATGACGCCATCAAATTCGGCGCCGTCGTAGAGAATGTAGAATTTTTCCCGGGTACCCGGATCATCGACTTTGACAATGACGCCTTGACCGAGAACACCCGGGCCGCCTATCCGGTGGAGTACATCCCCAACGCGCAGCTCTCCGGCTGCGGCGGCATTCCCAAAGCCGTCATTTTCCTGACGGCGGACGCGTTTGGCGTGCTGCCGCCGATCTCCAAACTCAGCACGCTGCAGGCGATGTACCATCTTCTCAGCGGATACACCAGCAAGCTGGCGGGCACGGAGCGCGGCATCACAGAGCCGCAGGCCACGTTCTCCACCTGTTTCGGCGAGCCGTTCCTGCCGCTGGACCCGATGGTTTACGCCAAGATGCTGGCGGAAAAAATCGAAAAATACGATGTCAGCGTGTATCTGGTCAACACCGGCTGGGCCGGCGGACCCTACGGCGTCGGCAGCCGCATCAAACTTCCCTACACCAGGGCGATGGTGACGGCGGCGCTGAACGGTCAGCTGGAGACGGTGGAGTATGAGACGCATCCCATCTTCCGGGTGGCCATGCCCAAGAGCTGCCCCGGCGTGGACGCCGCGATCCTGAATCCGATGAACGCCTGGTTCGACAAAGACGCGTATCTGAAACAGGCGCGGATGCTGGCTGGAAAGTTTATCGAAAACTTTGCCCGCTTTGAGTCGGCGCCGAGTTTTGTGGTGCAGGCGGGGCCCGTCATCGACTAGGCGGCTGGAGAGCATTCCCGAGACATCGGCGAGCGGGGGATCTGCAGAGAGAAAGACGGAAGTCCCGTATCCTCTCTATTAGAGTAGTTTGTGTCATCCACAGATTGGGCTTGCGGGGGAGACCCTGCACATCGCGTGTACGCGCTTTAGGGGGACGGGATTCCGTCCCCTTTTTCTATGCCGCCGGAAGGAGCCGCGTGGCCCGCGTCCGCGCCGCCGCTGCGGCCGGAGGCGCGGGGCCGTATGGGAGAGAAACACAAATTATAGAAGAAGATCCGGCATGGATCTTGACAAGAAGGCTCCGTAACTTATAATATTAGTTGAATTCCAGTGAAACGAGTTCCGTCGGATTCGGAGGTGGTGTGCAGTGAAATTCAATTTGGTCAACGACAATAAATTGCAGGTCATCATCAGCAAGGAGGATATGCGGCAGCGCAATCTGCACAAGTGGGACATGGTGCCGTACAATCCCGTGGCGCAGAAAATGTTCCAGGAGATGCTCGAGGAAGCTCAGCGGGTCTGCGGGTTTGATGTGGGGCAGGACACCCAGCTGATGATTGAGGCGTATCCGATGACGGGGGACAGTCTCTTGGTGACGGTGACAAAAGTCAGCAGCACAAAGCGCAAGCTGCCCTTTGACCTGGATCTGGAGGAGATTGGGCACGCCTTTCTGGAGGACTTGCTGCAGGAGGACGAGGATTTTCCGGAAAAGCTGACGGAAGATGTCGTCTATCAATTTGCGCAGTTGGAGGATGCGATCCGTCTGGCAAAAGCGATACAGCCGCGTTTCAGTGGGGAGAGCAGCCTATACCGCTATCGGGAGTGCTATTATCTGCTGTTCCCGGACGAGGCCGCGGTGGAAGAACTGCATGGGATTTTGGAGGAATACGGCACCTGGGTGGACACCGTGGTGGATTTCTTCGCGGAGCACGGGCAAGTGGCCATCCCCGCACAGGCAGTCGAGGTTCTGGCTTCCTTATAGTAAAAAGCACAAACCAGAGGAGCAGTTTGCTTCACAGGAACTGCTCTCTTTTTATAACCCGGTGCTTTTCCGCCATCGAGATCCACGGCGGATCGGGAGAGAAGGGGCTGCCGAGGAAGTGCGGGAGCTCGGAACGCGGAAGTCCGGCGCTTTTCGGAGCGGAAGAACCTCTGCGAATCGAAAAGAGGAGAAAAAGCGAAGGAAAGAGAAAAAAGAGAACGGGAAAAAGAGGAAAGGATACCAGAATGCGAGAAAACATCATTTGGGCCGCGCTCCACAAAATCTGGGGCGCCGGCAAGGAGAGCGACCGGCTGCTGCGCGCCCTGCCGCAGTGCGTGGAGGGAAGCGTGCTGTGGGAGATGCCGGAGGCGGAACTGTCCCGGCAGTTTCCGCAGGTGCCGCAGGCGCGCTGGCAGCAATTCGTGTCGCGCCGGAAAGAAATCGATCTCTCGCAGGCGGAAGCGTATTTTTTACAGAACCAGATTCAGATTCTTCTCTACAGCGATCCAGCTTACCCGGCGCTTTTGCGCGAGATTCATCAACCGCCGGCAATTTTGTACTGCAGGGGCGTCCTGCCCGCCGCCGAACTGCGGATCGCCGTCGTGGGCAGCCGCAAGGCCGACGCTTACGGGCTTGCGGCCGCGAAGTCGCTGTCCGGAGCTCTGAGCGCGGCCGGCGTCCCCGTGGTGAGCGGGTTGGCCAGGGGGATCGACGCCCAGGCGCATTGGGGCGCCCTCGAGGGGGCGGCGGGCACCATCGCCGTGCAGGGCTGCGGGATGGATCAAATCTATCCGCGCTCCAACCGGGCGCTGGCGCGGGAGATCCTGTCCCACGGGAACAGCTGTATTCTCTCGGAGCTGCCGTTGGGCAGCCCGCCGCTCGGCTGGCATTTCCCGCTGCGCAACCGTATCATCAGCGGCCTGTGCCGGGGCGTGCTCCTGGTGCAGGCGACGGAGAAGAGCGGCGCGTTCAGCACGGTGGAGACGGCGCTGACGGAGGGCCGGGATGTCTTCGCCGTGCCCGGGGAAATACAGAATCCGCTCTCGGCAGGGCCGCACCGCATCCTGCAGGAGGGGGCCAAGCTGGTGGCAAAGGCCGAGGACATCCTGCAGGAATACGGGGTGGAGCTCACGCCGGCGTTGGACGCGGCCGAGCCCGCGCGGACGGCTGACCAAGCGGAGCAGGCTCCGCAGTCTGCTCCCGCGCAGGCGCCGCCGCAGCCGGCCTCCGCAGTGCCGGCGCGGGCGCCTATCCCGCTCACCGAGACGGAAGCGCGGCTTCTGGAGTGCATCACCGTCGAGCCCATCTCCATCGAGATGCTCTCTCTGCTCTCCCACCTGCCCATGGCGGAACTGATGCCCGCGCTGAGCATGTTGGAGCTATACGGCTATGTGCAGCAGCTTTTAGGAAGAAATTATATCAGAGTAGGTTGAGGTGTTTATGGTGGGAAAAACGCTTGTGATCGTGGAGTCCCCTTCAAAAGCAAAGACCATCGAAAAATTTTTGGGGAAAAATAAGTATCAGGTGATGGCTTCGCTGGGACATGTGCGCGATCTGCCGAAGAGTCAGTTCGGCGTGGATATCGAGCATAATTTCGAGATCAAGTACATCACAATCCGCGGCAAAGGCGATATCATCAAAGCGTTAAAAAAGGCGGCCGCCAAGGCGGATCGCGTCCTCCTAGCGCCTGACCCGGATCGGGAAGGGGAGGCCATCGCCTGGCAGCTGATGGAGACGCTGAAGCTGGACGGCGATTCGGCCTGCCGCATCGAGTTCAATGAGATCACCAAGGAGGCGGTGAAGAACGCCGTCAAACATCCGCGGCAGATCGCCTACAACCGGGTCTATTCGCAGCAGGCGCGCCGCGTCCTGGACCGCATCATCGGCTATCAGCTGAGCCCGCTCCTGTGGCGCAAAGTCAAAAAAGGGCTGAGCGCTGGGCGTGTGCAGTCGGTCACCGTGCGGCTGGTCTGTGAGCGGGAGGAGGAGATCAACAGTTTCCTCCCCCAGGAATACTGGACCTTGGAGAGTCTATTTCGCACGGAGCAGGGGACGATGACGGGCCGCCTGAGCAAGATCGGAGGCAAAAAGGCGGAAATTTCCTCCCGGGCGGCGATGGATGCCGTCGTGGCGGAACTGCAGGCGGACGGCGTCTACACGGTGAAAGATCTCAAAGTGCAGAAAAAGAGCAAGAACCCGGCTGCCCCGTTCATCACCAGCACCCTGCAGCAGGAAGCTTACCGCAAGCTGAATTTTACCGCCAAGCGCACCATGCGTGTGGCGCAGCAGCTGTATGAGGGAATTTCCCTGGGCAGGGAGGGATCCGTCGGGCTGATCACCTACATGCGCACGGATTCCACTCGCGTCGCCGACGTCGCCAAGGCCGACGCTGCCGCCCTGATCCGGGCACGGTACGGCGAGGACTTCCTGTCCGGGCGCCAGAAGGCCTACAAGATCCATTCCAATGCGCAGGATGCCCACGAGGCGATCCGGCCGACGTACGTGGAGAAGGTGCCGGAGTCTGTCAAGGCGTATCTGACCAGCGATCAGTATCGGCTCTACAAGTTGATCTGGGAGCGTTTTGTAGCCAGTCAGATGGCGCCTGCCCGGCTGGAGCAGACGACTGTGACGACCTGCTGCGGGAAGTATGCGTTCACCAGCAGCGGAACCGTTGTCTCCTTCCGGGGATATATGGAGGTCTATGAAGAGAGCCGCGACGAGGAGGAGGAAGAGAACCAGCGTCTGGTGCCCGTCCTCGTGGGGGAGACGCTCACTTCCGAAAAGCTTCTTCCGCGGCAGCACTTCACGCAGCCGCCCGCCCGCTATACGGAGGCCACCCTCATCCGCACGCTGGAAGAGAAAGGAATCGGACGGCCCAGCACCTACGCGCCCACGGTGGAGACCGTGCTTGCGCGGAACTATGTGGTGCGGGAGGCAAAGCAGTTTTATCCCACAGAACTGGGGACCCTGGTGGTGGATCTCCTGAAGGAATATTTTCCCGATATCATCGACGTGAATTTTACCGCAGGCATGGAGGATAAGCTGGACGGCATCGAGGAAGGCCTCTATGACTGGCATGACGTGCTGCAGGAGTTCTACGGCCCGTTTTCCAAGGAATTGGAAGCCGCGGAGGAGAAAATCGGTCCGGTGAAGCTGGAGGAGGAGGTCTCGGAGGAGATCTGCGAAAAATGCGGCCGCCAGATGGTCGTAAAAATGGGCCGCTACGGCAAATTCCTGGCCTGTCCCGGATTTCCGGAATGCAACAATACGAAGCCGCTGCTGGAGAAGATCGGTGTGCCCTGTCCGCTCTGCGGGGAAGGGGAGGTGGTGCTGCGGCGCAGTAAAAAAGGACGAGTTTTTTACGGCTGCAGCAGGTACCCGGACTGCAACTTCATCAGCTGGGATCGTCCGACCGGGGCGTGCTGCCCAAAGTGCGGAAGCATCCTGGTGGAGCGCAGCGGCAAAAAAGGAAAATGGATTATCTGCAGCAACAAAGCGTGCAATTACAGGCCGCCCAAGCGCACGGCGCAGGGCTTGCCGGATGCGGAAGCGGCCGCGGAAGTGCGCTGACGCGCGGGTGCTGCATTCTGGTTTTCACGGAGGGGGGTACGTTCCATATGGCGGAACAATCAGGCGGACGCGGCCTGCGCGAGGCGCGGCGCGTCCACGTGATCGGCGCGGGGCTTGCGGGCTCGGAGGCGGCCTGGCAGCTGGCGCGTCGCGGCGTCCCCGTGCGCCTCTATGAGATGCGCCCCCTGCGATACACGCCGGCGCATCACACGGACCGGTTTGCGGAATTGGTTTGCAGCAACTCCCTGCGCGCGAACAATCTGGAGAACGCCGTGGGGCTTTTAAAGGAGGAGCTGCGCCGCGCCGGCTCCCTGATCCTGGAGAGCGCGGACCGCAGCCGTCTGCCGGCGGGCGGCGCCCTGGCGGTGGATCGCGACCGCTTTTCCGCGCGGATCACCGCGCGCCTTGCGGCGCATCCCCTGATCGAGGTTGCGCGCGCGGAAGCCGCCGCGGCGCCGGCGGGGGAGATCAGCATCCTCGCGACCGGACCCCTGACCGACGGGGCGATGGCCGGGTATCTGCGGGAGGTGACAGGGCAGGACGCGCTCTACTTTTACGACGCTGCGGCGCCCATCGTCACTGCGGAGTCCATTGATTACGGGAAGGCGTTCTGGGCATCCCGCTATGATAAGGGGGAGGCCGATTATCTCAACTGTCCCTTCACACGGGAGGAGTATGACCGTTTTTACGATGCGCTGATCCACGCGGAAGTCGTGGAGACAAGGGACTTTGAGAAGGAAAAATTTTTTGAAGGCTGCATGCCCATCGAGGCCATGGCGGGCCGGGGGCGGGAGACGCTGCTCTTCGGGCCCATGAAACCGGTGGGGCTCATCGACCGGCGCACGAACCGGCGCGCCTATGCGGTGGTGCAGCTGCGCAAGGACAATCTCGAGGGCACACTGTTCAATATCGTGGGGTTTCAGACGCGCATGAAGTGGGGCGAGCAGAAGCGCGTGCTGCGCCTGATCCCGGGGCTGGAACAGGCGGAGATCGCGCGCTACGGCGTCATGCATCGCAACACATTCGTTAACGCGCCCCTCTGTCTCACCGCGGAGGGCCTGCTTCGAGATCAGCCGCAGCTCTTTTTGGCCGGGCAGATCACCGGAGTGGAAGGGTATGTGGAGTCCACGGCCAGCGGCCTGGTGGCGGGCATCAACGCGGCGCGGCTGTATCGCGGGCAGGAGCCCCTGCGGTTTCCGGAGACCACGGCCATCGGCGCACTGATGCACTATGTGGCGACTGCGGACAGCCGCAATTTTCAGCCGATGAACATCAACTTCAGTCTCCTGCCGGGGCTGGAGCATCGTGTTCGCGGCAGGAAGGAGCGCAACGCCCTGGTGGCGCGGCGCGCCCTGGACGACCTGTCCGCCTTCCTGCAGAGCGGTGTCTGACGCTGCAGGGCGGCGAAGCGGAAAGAAGGGACAAACGGATGCAGGAACAGTCGTATGATTTTTATCTGCGGGCGTTTCTGGACTGGCTGCAGAACGAAAAGGGCTGCTCTGCCAACACGATCACGGCTTACCGAAAGGATTTGGAGCAGTTCGGCGCGTTCCTCGCGTCGCAGAACCTGACGGTTCCGGAACTGGAGTACCGGCATTTGCGGCATTACCTTGCGGAACTGCAAAAGGGGCAGCCGCTGAAAAAATCGACCCTGAGCCGGAAATGCGCGGCGATCAAGAGCTTCTGCAAATTTCTCAACCGGGAAGGGTGGCTGTCGCACAATCCCGCCGATCTGCTCTCCGCCCCGAAAAAAGAGAAACGGCTCCCGGCGGTGATCAGCGAGGTGGATATGACCGCGTTTCTGGAGGATTCCCTCTCCGGCAGTGCGCCTCTGACCCTGCGGGATCGGGCGATCTTTGAGCTGCTCTACAGTTCCGGGCTGCGTGTTTCCGAACTGGTTGGGCTGGATGTGGCGGACATACAGAAGCAAAAGGGAATGCTGCGCATTGTCGGTAAAGGCAGCAAGGAGCGCGTCGTGCCGGTGGGGGAGGAGGCGCAGGACGCGATCGAGCGCTATCTGCGGGACGGCAGGCCGAAACTGCTGCGCGCGCAGACGGAGGCGCTCTTCCTGAACAATCGCGGCGGGCGTCTCACGAGCCGCGGCGTGGAGTACATTCTGGAGCAGTATATCCAGGAGGGCGCGCTGCGCTATAAGGTCACGCCCCACGCATTTCGACACTCTTTTGCCACGCATCTGCTGGACAACGGGGCGGATCTGCGGGTGATCCAGGAACTCTTGGGCCATGAGAGCCTTTCCACCACGCAGATTTACACGGAAGTCTCGCAATCGCATCTGCAGCAGATCTATCGAAAGGCGCACCCGAGGGCTTAGACGGGGCAGAACCCGTGCGCGGAGCGGGGCTGCGATTCCAATACCAGGACAATAGATGTCCGCAGAGTCAATGAGGAGGTAGAATATGACAACCATACTGGCAGTAAAACGGGACAATCAGGTCGCGATCGCCGGCGACGGGCAGGTGACGATGGGCGAGAAGGTGATCATGAAACACTCGGCCAAGAAAGTGCGGACCTTATATCACGGCAAAGTGGTGAGCGGATTTGCCGGATCGGTCTCCGACGCGATCACACTGTTTGAAAAGTTTGAGAACCATCTGGAATCCAGCCGAGGCAATCTGACCAAGGCGGCCGTGGAGTTGGCGAAGGAGTGGCGGTCAGATCGGGTGCTCAAGAATCTGGACGCGATGCTCATCGTCGCGGACAAAGAGGAGTTGTTGGTGCTCTCCGGGAGCGGGGAGGTCGTCACACCGGATTTTGACGCGGTGGCCATCGGTTCCGGCGGTTCGTACGCCTACGCCTCGGCGCTGGCCCTTCTGCAGAACACGGATCTCTCCGCAGCGGAGATCGCCCGCAAGTCCTTGGAGATCGCCAGCGAGATCTGCGTGTTCACCAACGATCACATTACCGTAGAGGAAGTGCAGTGATGCACGGCGAGGAGGAGGATCAGGGCAATGGATGTTTTGACACCGCAACAGATTGTGCGCGAATTGGATAAATATATCATCGGACAGGACGACGCCAAAAAGAGTGTGGCGGTAGCCTTGCGCAACCGTTACCGCCGCAGTCTGCTGCCCAAGGAGCAGCAGGAAGAAATCAGCCCGATGAATATCATCATGATCGGGCCCACCGGCGTGGGCAAAACCGAGATCGCACGCCGCCTGGCAAAACTGGTGCAGGCGCCCTTCGTCAAAGTGGAGGCCACCAAGTTCACGGAAGTGGGCTACGTGGGCCGGGATGTGGAGTCCATGGTGCGGGATCTGGTGGAAGCCGCCATTCGGCAGGTCAACGAAAACCGGACGCAGGAGGTCGAGGAGCAGGCGCAGCGGATGGCGGAGGACCGCCTTTTGGATATCATGATGCCGCTGCCCAAGAAACATTCGGGCAACAATCCCATCGAGATGTTCTTCCGCAACAATGGCGCGAACAGCGCGGCGCCCAGTCAGCCGGAGAACCCGTCCGAGATCCAGAACATCAAGGATCAGCGGGAGATCCTGCGGCAGAAACTGCGCCGGCAGGAGCTGGAGGATGAATATGTGGAGATCGAGGTGGAGGATCACAGCGCCATGGCCGACATGCTCTCCAGCATGGGTGTCGACGACAGCAACGGCAGCTTCAGCGATATGTTCAGCAATTTTCTGCCCAAGCGCACCAAAAAACGCAGGGTGACGGTGGAGCAGGCGCGCAAAGTGCTGGCGCAGCAGGAGGCCGAGAAGCTGGTGGATTTTGAGGATGTCAAGCAGGAGGCGATCCACCTGGCGGAAAACCACGGCATCATCTTTTTGGATGAGATTGACAAGATTGCCGGAGCCGGCTCCACCAGCGGGCCGGATGTGTCCCGCGAGGGCGTGCAGCGGGACATCTTGCCCATCGTGGAGGGCAGCGTCGTCAAGACCAAATATGGCAACGTGTGTACGGACCATATGCTTTTCATTGCCGCGGGCGCGTTCCATGTCTCCAAGCCCACCGATCTGATTCCGGAACTGCAGGGGCGCTTCCCCGTGCGCGTCTATCTGGACAGCCTGACGCAGGCGGATCTGGAGCGCATTCTGCGGGAGCCGGACAATTCGCTTCTAAAACAGTATACGCAGCTGCTGTCCACGGAGGGCGTGGAGTTGGTGTTCACGGACGAGGCCGTGTCCGAACTGGCGCGAATCGCCTGCGACCTCAACGAGCAGACCGAAAATCTGGGCGCGCGTCAGCTGCACACGATCCTGGAAAAACTTCTGGCGGACGTGATGTATTCCGCCAGCGATTACGCGGGCGAGCAGTTTGTCATCGACGAAGCGTATGTGCGCGCGCAGCTGCGGGAGATTGCCGTTGAGCGCGATCTGAGCAAGTTTATTCTGTGACGGTTCGCTGCTTTCTACAGGTGCGCGAAGCGGTCCGACCGCGGACAAAGGCAGGGAGAGGACAATGCAAATCACCAAAGCGATCATCCCGGCGGCGGGGCTCGGAACCCGTTTCCTGCCGGCAACCAAGGCGCAGCCCAAGGAGATGCTGCCCATCGTGGACAAGCCCACGATCCAGTATATCATCGAGGAGGCAGTGGCATCCGGCATCACAGACGTCCTGATCATCACCGGGCGCAACAAGCGCGCGATCGAGGATCACTTTGACCGCTCCGTGGAACTGGAGCTGGAACTGGAGCGCAAGCACAAGGAGAAGCAGCTGGAGGAGATCAAGGCCATCCCACAGCTGGTGAATATTCAGTACATCCGGCAGCAGACCCCCCGAGGTCTGGGACACGCCGTGCTCTGTGCCAAGAATTTTGTCGGCAGCGATCCCTTCGCCGTCCTTCTGGGCGACGATGTGGTGGACTCGGAAGAGCCGTGCCTCAAACAACTCATGGCGGTCTTTGAGCGCTACAACTCTACGGTGCTGGGCGTGCAGCGCGTCCCCTGGGAGGATGTGGATAAGTACGGCATCGTTTCCGGCGAGGTGATGGAGGACGGCATCTACAAGGTCAAGACGCTGTTTGAAAAGCCGGATCGCGAGATCGCTCCCTCCAATGTGGCTATCCTGGGACGCTACATTGTCACGCCGGACATTTTTCCCATCCTGGAGCACACGGAGCCGGGCGCGGGGCTAGAAATTCAGCTGACAGACGCCCTGAAGGAGCTGGCCCGCCACAAGGCGGTTTACGCCTACGAGTTCAGCGGCTGCCGCTATGATGTGGGCGATAAACTGGGCTTTCTGAAGGCGACGGTGGAGATGGCGCTGAAGCGGCCGGATCTGCACGATGACTTCGCGGCCTATCTGGCCTCCCTGAAAGACTGCCTGTGAGGCCGGTCTGTTTTAGGTTGACAGAACCGCGCGCGCATGCTATAGTGTGCTTTGGAAAAGTCTATATGGACTGCGCGGCTAGGATGGAGAGGAGTAATCCGAACAGAAGCTCAAGCGAGCCGGGGACGGTGAAAGCCCGGTGCCATGTTCCGATGAAGGGCACTCCGGAGCCGTATACACAGAGCGGGCGCGAAGGTTCGCGCCAAGCAGGGTGGAACCGCGGGAAAATCACTCTCCCGTCCCTGTCAGATTGACAGAGGCGGGAGAGTTTTATTTTTGCGGTTCCGAATCGATGCGGCGGAGACGCCGCCCGCTTTTCCAGCGGCTGCTTGGGGGGAAGCGGCCCCTGTGCAACGGGCGGCACGGTTTGAGAACAGGTTGACAGGAGAGAAGAATTCTTTGAGGGAGTGGAGAAGCAAACATGGAGGGTACAATGAATTTTCAGGAGATGATCCTGGCGCTAAACCGCTTTTGGGGGGAGCAGGGCTGCATGATCCTGCAGCCCTACGACATCGAAAAGGGCGCGGGCACGATGAATCCCGCCACCTTTCTGCGCGCCCTGGGGCCCGAGCCGTGGAACGTGGCCTACATCGAACCGTGCCGCCGGCCGACGGACGGCCGCTACGGGGAGAATCCCAACAGGCTGCAGCACTACTATCAATACCAGGTGATTCTGAAGCCGTCTCCGGAGCACATCCAGGAACTGTACCTGCAAAGCCTGGCGGCGCTCGGCATTGATGCGCTGGAACATGACATCCGCTTCGTGGAGGACAACTGGGAGTCGCCGACGCTGGGCGCCTGGGGACTTGGCTGGGAGGTCTGGCTGGACGGCATGGAAATCACCCAGTTCACCTACTTCCAGCAGTGCGGCGGTATCGACTGCCACCCGGTTTGCGGGGAGATCACCTACGGACTGGAACGGCTGGCCACCTTCATCCAGGGCAAGGACAGCGTCTACGACATCTGCTGGGTGCGGGATGTGTGCTATGGCGACGTGTTCTGGCAGAATGAAGTGGACTACTCGACGTACAACTTTCAGGTGGCGGACACCGACATGCTCATCACGCTCTTCGATCTCTTTGAGAAGGAGGCGATGCGCGTCGTGGCGGAAGGGTTGGTACAGCCGGCTTACGACTATGTGCTGAAGTGCTCCCACACGTTCAACCTGCTGGACGCGCGCGGCGCGATCAGCGTCACGGAGCGCACGCACTACATCGCCCGCGTGCGCAGCATGGCGCGCGCGTGTGCCAACGCATATGTCGAGCAGCGCAAGCGCCTGGGCTATCCGCTGCTGCGGGATCCGGCCCTGCGCGCGCAGCTGCAGCTGGATCCGGCGCAGGAGGACGCGCAGGAGCCCCTCAGATGACGGGATTGCAGGGTGTTTCCCGTCGCAGTGCGAATATCGGCAGAGGCAAAGCGCCGCTGCTTTGCGAGAAAGGCGGATGGATATGACAAGAGATTTATTGCTGGAGATTGGTCTGGAGGAAGTTCCGGCCAAGTTTATGCCGCCGGCGCTGGCCGAACTGGCGGAACTTGCGAGGACGCAGCTGGAAGCGCAGCGCCTGCCGTATGGATCCATCGAGACATACGGCACGCCGCGGCGCATCGCGCTGTTGGTGAGAGAGCTGGCGGAGCGGCAGCTGGATCTGGAGCAGGAGGCCAAAGGCCCGTCCGTAAAAGCGGCCTATGATGCCGAGGGAAATCCGACCAAAGCCGCGCTGGGATTTGCCCGCGGACAGGGTGTGGCCGTGGAGGATCTGTACCAGAAGGAGCTGAACGGGGGGCGCTACGTCTTTGCCGTCCGGAAAGCCCCGGGCGCGGAGACCTTGGAGGTACTGCCGCGGGTACTGCCGCAGCTGGTGACGGGGCTGCATTTTCCGAAACCGATGCGCTGGGGCTATTCCGAGCTGCGTTATGCGCGCCCCATCCGCTGGATTGTAGCCCTCTACGGCGAGGCTGTGGTGCCGTTCTCTCTCGAGCAGATTGTGTCTGGCCGCGTCTCGCGCGGACACCGCTATCTCGGCAGCGCGCAGCTGGTCATCCCAAGTGCGGATGCCTATCTGGAGACACTGGAGCGGGACTTTGTGCTTGTCGATCAGAACCGGCGGCAGGCGATGATTCTGGAACAGATCGAAAAACTGGCGGAGGAGGCACAGGGCCGCGTGGAGATCGACCCGGATCTGCTGGAGGAAGTGCTGTATCTGGTGGAATATCCTACGGCCCTCATGGGAGCGTTCAATCCTGCTTACCTGGTGCTGCCGAAAGAACTGGTCATCACGCCGATGCGGGAACATCAGCGCTATTTTCCGGTGCTCCGGGGGGAACACCTGCTGCCCAAATTTGTCACCGTGCGCAACGGCGGCCCGGAGCATCTGGAGGTGGTGCGCGCTGGGAACGAGAAGGTTCTGGAGGCGCGGCTGGCGGATGCCAAATTTTTCTATGACACGGATCTTCAGATTCCGTTGGAGGAAAACGTGGAAAAGCTCAAAACCATTGTCTTCCAGGAAAAACTGGGCACCGTGTATGAAAAAATGCTGCGGGTGCGGCGCGGTGTCGTCGCGCTCTCAGAACTTTTACAGGTCGGCGATGCCGTGCGGGACCGCGCCCTGCGGGCGGCCTATCTGGCAAAGGCGGATCTGGTGAGCAATGTCGTCTACGAGTTCCCGGAACTTCAGGGGATTATGGGGGAACAGTACGCCTATGCGCAAGGGGAGCATCCGCTGACGGCAAAAGCGATCTCCGAGCACTATCTGCCGAAAAATGCCGACGGAGCGCTGCCGGTGACCTTTGAAGGCCTGATCTGCAGCATGGCGGACAAGCTGGATACGATTGTCGGCTGCTATGCGGCAGGGATAGAGCCGACCGGGTCGCAGGATCCGTACGCGCTGCGGCGGCAGGCGGCGGGCGTATGCAGCATGATTCTGGGGCGCGGCATCCTGGTCAGTTTGCGCGCGGTGATCCGGCAGGCCGAAGCACAGTACCCGCAGGATTTGATCGTAGATCCGGAGGCGCTCTGTCAGCGGGTTTACGAGTTTTTTGAACAGCGCATCCGCAATGTGTTGAACGAGCGAGGGTTCCGCTACGACGTCATCGAGGCGGTCGTCAGTTGCGGGTATGACAATCTCACGGAAACGCTGCTGCGGGCCGAGGCCGTGGAAAACCTGCGCAGCAGCGAGACCTTCTCGAAAGTGCTGACCGCGTTCACCCGCGCAAACAATCTTGCAAAAAAAGCGGAGAAAACGGAAGTGGAGGAGACCTATCTGGTGGAGGAGACCGAGCAGAAACTGTGGAGAGATGTACAGTCCGCAAAATCGCGCATCGAGGAACTGCGCGCGGAGCGGCGCTATGGGGATGCGCTATCCGTCATTGCAACGCTGGAGGAGGGCGTCAGCGCGTTCTTCGACGCAGTGCTGGTCATGGATCCGGATGCGCGCATCCGGGAGAACCGTCTGGCGTTACTCGCACAGGTGCGCGCGCTGGGAGATGGCATTGCAGATCTGACTCGGATTGTCCAGGCATAGAGGAAGGTGGAGGTTCAGCGCTCCTAGAATGAAATATTCGGGACCCGAAAGTTGGGAAGGTTCCGAGAATGGGGGTGGCGGAATGCCAAGGCAACGTACGGTAGTTTTGGGGATGAGCGGTGGAGTGGACAGTTCTGTCGCGGTGTATCTGCTGCAGCAGGCCGGATATCGCGTGCACGGCGTGCATCTGCGGCTGATTCCGGCAAGACTGCAGCAGAATTCCGGGGCGGAAGAGGATGCGCGGGCTGTTGCAAAACAGTATGGAATACCATTTACTGTTTTAGACTACAGTGCGGAATTTGAAAAAGTTGTAATAGAACAGTTTGCAAATTCCTATCTCCGGGGAAAGACTCCAAATCCCTGCGTCCTGTGCAATCGGCACATAAAATTCGGGCTGCTCTTTGAGGAAGCCGGACGCATGGGCGCGGATTTTGTCAGTACAGGACATTACGTGCGGCTGAAAACACACGAGACAGGACACAAACTGTTATACAAAGCGGTGGACTTGCAGAAGGACCAGAGCTATTTTCTCGCACGAATTCGGCCGGCCGTGCTGGAGCGGGCGATCTTTCCTCTGGGGGAGTACCGCAAGACGGAGGTGCGCGCCCTGGCGGCGCAGCTTGCGCTTCCGGTCGCGCAGAAGCGGGACAGCCAGGAAGTTTGCTTTATCGCGGACAACGATTACAAGGGCTTTCTGCGCAGGTATCTCCCCGCTGCGTCCCTGCAGCCGGGCGAGATCCTGCACGAGGACGGGCGGCGCTTGGGTGCGCACGGCGGCATTCAGGATTACACGATCGGCCAGCGCAGAGGGCTCGGCATTGCCTTGGGCGAGCCAGCTTATGTGACGGGGCTGGATCCGGTGCGGCATCTCGTCGTGCTCGGGGAGGAGCGCTCCCTCTATCATCGTCAGCTGCATGCCGTGGACAACAACTGCTTCCTCCCGCTCCCTTTGGAGACATCCATCCCGGTGGAGGCAAAGATTCGCTCCCGCGCCCCGGCCTTTCCGGCAGAACTCTTCCTGCATGCCGACGGCACTTCTACCGTTCGCTTTGCCGCGCCGCAGCGCGCGATCACTCCGGGACAATGCGTCGGCTATTACCAGGGCGATGCGCTTTTAGGCGGCGGGATCATCGCGCGGGTGGAGGATCCGCTCTGAACGGCGAGTTTTCGGCCATGCGGAGGCGCGAAGTGTCTTGCCGACCCGACAGAACTCGGCATCCTTTTGATTTTCTGTGATACAGATTGCACAGAATGCGCTGCAATCACGATATTTTTGCCACAGATAGGATAGTTTTTCTAGGAAATGGCTTCTATATGACACAGATAATAACACAGTACTTTGATGTGTTTTATGACAGACTTTTATCCTTTCTGCCGGAGCTTGGCACAGAGACGCGCTCTCCTTTTTGCTCTTTCGCTGTGAAATCGCGTTTCTGGGCGCCCGGCTGCGCTGTCCGCTGCCGGGCGGCACGGCCCTTGTTGCTTGGGAGATGGGAATCTTGTTCCTTTCAGACTGGCTGTTTTGAGATCGAACCAGAATCGATCTCCATCTAGGAGGGGAAGCGCGATATGCTGGAGCAGGCCGTCGATGAGTATCTTGTGTATCTGCGCGCGGAAAAGGGGGCTTCTCCCAACACGGTTGAGGCTTACAGCAACGATGTGCGCAAATTGGTAGAGTATCTCGCCGCACACGGGGGCCCAACGGAATGGGACACAGTGGATGTCACGGATGTGCGCGGCTACCTGTCCTATCTGCAGACGGAGAATGTGACGAACACCACACGCGCGCGCAATGTTGCTGCGCTCAAGAGTTTTTTCCGGTTTCTCTACCGGGAAAAGTATACGGAGTTTAATCTGGGAGAGATGCTGGAAGGCCCGCGCAAGGAGCGTGTCCTGCCCAAGTATCTCACGGTCGACGAGGTGGAGCGCCTTTTGGCCGCTCCGGATGTCTCCACGCCGAACGGCTGCCGCGACAAGGCCATGCTGGAGCTTCTTTACGCGTCCGGGCTCCGGGTTTCCGAACTGATCTCCCTGCGCATCCAGGACATCAATTTTGAGATGGCTTGTGTGCGCTGTTTCGGCAAGGGTTCCAAGGAGCGCATCATCCCGCTGGGAAGTTATGCCATCGCTGCCCTGGAGCAGTATATCAATCAGTGCCGTCCCAAGGTGGCCAACGCCTGGCAGACGGATGTGCTGTTTCTCAACCGCAGCGGCAAACCTTTGACCCGACAGGGCTTCTGGAAAATCATCAAAAAATACGGCCGTCAGGCGGAGATCCAGGCCGACATCACACCGCATGTTCTGCGCCACTCTTTCGCCACGCATCTTCTGGCCGGCGGGGCCGATCTGCGCGCCATCCAGGAGATGCTGGGCCACGCAGATATCGCCACCACGCAGATTTACACGCATCTGCTTGGAGATCAGATGCTGGATGTCTACCAGAGTGCGCATCCCCGCGCCAAGCGCCTACGTCAGGACGAGGAGGAGTGAGGGAGGAGGCTGTGCCGGATTCTGGAGGCGATTAGGTAATCGTTTAGGTTATACTAAAGAGGGGATTCCTATGACAAGCAAGCGCCGCGCCATCCTGATTGTTCTGGACAGCGCGGGGATCGGCGCGATGCCCGACGCTGCGCTCTACGGCGACGCGGGGGCCAACACCTGGGGGCACATTGCAGAGGCGGTGCCGGCATTGGAACTGCCGCAGTTGAATTGCCTCGGACTCTGGAAACTGGTTCCCCAGTTTGCCGGTCGCGCGTGCGGCCAACTGCGGATGCCGGGCGGCGCGGGGAGGATGGCGGAGCGCTCCGCGGGAAAAGATACGGTTACCGGCCATTGGGAACTGGCGGGTGTCGTCACGGAGCACCCCGCGCCCACGTTCCCGGACGGCTTTCCGGACGAGTTTCTGGAGGAGATCGCCCGCCGCACCGGTTTCACGTTTTTGGGCAACGAGGTCGCCAGCGGCACCGAGATCATCGCCCGGCTGGGGGATCAGCACCGGCGCTGTAAGAAGCCGATCCTCTACACCTCTGCGGACAGTGTGCTGCAGATCGCGGCGCACGAGGAGGTGCTTCCGCTCGCGGAACTCTATCGTCTCTGCGAGGAAGTCCGCGCGCTCACCAAGGAGGGGCCGTATCAGGTGGGCCGCGTCATTGCCAGGCCGTTCACCGGCCCCAGCGGCGCCTATCGGCGCACGGCGGACCGGCGGGATTTCGCACTGGAAATCCCGCCCCGGAATCTGTTGTGCGATATGCTGCGCCAGGGCCGGAGCGTGCATGCGGTGGGAAAAATCGGGGATATCTTCAGCGGGGTTCCATTTACCTCTTCGGTCCACACCCGCTGCAACGAGGAGGGCATGGACCGGACGATGGATATCTACCGCCGGATGGAGCAGGGACTTCTGTTCGTCAACCTCGTCGATTTTGACATGAAGTATGGCCATCGCCGGGATACGGCGGGCTATGCGCGGGCTCTGGCGGACTTTGACGCGCAACTCGGGGAGCTTTTGCGGGCGATCGACGAGGACACCCTTGTGCTGATCACGGCGGATCACGGCTGCGATCCGTGCTACAAGGGCACGGATCACACCCGGGAGTACGTCCCGCTCTTCCTTGCCGGTCGCCATGTGCGCCGGGATACGCCTCTCTTTCTGCGGGAGTGCTTTGCGGACCTGGCTGCTACTCTGGCGGAATACTTCGCCGTGGATTACGACGGCGAAGGGGAGAGTTTCGCCGGGGATGTTTTTTCCGCAAAGTAGGTGGGCGGTTCGCCGCGCTTGTGCGAGATTTTTTGTCTGCCGCGCAGGCTACGCCCAGACAAACCAGCAGAAGAGATAGCCGGTGATCACAGCGCAGAGCGTGAACGGCACACCGATGCGCAGGAAGGCGGAAGTGCTGACGTTGTAGCCGGCACGGTGCAGGATCCCGATCGCCGCGATGTTGGCGGAAGCGCCGATGGGGGTCAGATTGCCGCCCAGGGTGGCCCCGATCAGCAGGCCAAAGTAGAGCAGGGTTGGATCCGCCCCCATCTCGGCGGCGATGCCCTGCACCACCGGAAGCATGGTTGCCACATAGGGGATATTGTCCACAAAGGCGGAGATGAGCACAGAGCCCCAGACGATGACCGTGTAGAGCAGGAAGAGATTGTCGCCGCCCAGCTGCAGGAAGAGTTTGCTGATGTCGTCGATGATCCCGGCGTTGGTGATTCCCCGGATCACGAGGAAAAGGCCTGTCAGGAGGAGAATGGTGTTCAGGTCGATCTCTTTCAGCGCGGTTTTCACAGGGGCGAAACTTCGGTTTTTGCACATGGCATAGACGGCCCCAACGGCGAAGACCGCCGTGCAGATGAGACCGTTCGTGATGGAAGGTTTCTCCGGGATAAAGGAAGCGCCGATGAGCAGGGCGACATCCGAGATCAGGAGCACCGTCGGGACGTAATCGCTGACGGGGGTCACCTCCGTATAGGAGATCGGCTGTCGCTTGTTGCGGAAGAGGTACATCACGACCGGTATGGTGACCAGCGCGCCCAGTTCCACGGCAAAGAAGATGCCCGGGCGGCCGTCCATAAACAGGAAGTCCATGAAATCCATTCCAGCGTAGCTGCCCAGCATCACGGAAGTGGTGTCGCCCACCAGAGTTGCAGCGCCCTGCAGATTGGAACTCACGGCGATGCAGATGATCAGCGGCACCGGGGAGATGTGCAGTTTCTGCGCGATGGCCAGGCCGATGGGGGCGATCATGAGCACCGTGGCCACGTTGTCGATGAAGGCGGAGACAACCCCCGCGAAGAGGGACATCGCCACCGCGACCCACATGACATTGGGACTCTTGGACAGGAGAATCTCGGCCAGACGGTTCGGCATGCCGGAAGCAATGAACAGCGACACCGTGCCCATGGTGCCGGCCAGCATCAACAGGACGTTGAAGTCGATGGCGGAGAGGATCTCATTCACGGGAACGATGCCTAGGACGAGAAAGATACCGGCCGATGCAAGCGCAATGTAGGGCCTGTATTTGGGAATCAGGATCATGAGGATGTAGGTGAGGATGAACAGCACAAGGGCGACCAGTTTTTCCATTTGAGTTCCCTCCTGAAGAATGCGCGGTTCCGCGTGAAAAAGGAACGGCGGGGCGCGAATGCATACCGCCTCGCGCCGGGGCAGAGACGATTCGAACCGACAAAAAAAGACTTTTACCCTATTGCGGTAAAAGTCTCGTAATAAACAAGGATTTGTTTAAGCCGGCCCGGCCGGGGATTCCCGACGGACTGACGAGCCGCGCTGCGCCCGAGAGCGCCAACTACTCCCTCTTACGCGCGTATTGTATCTCAAGTTTCCGGACTTGTCAATAAAAATTTCACGTTTTCCGGGTTTTCTTATAAGGCATCAGAGAAAATGCCCCGGAGATGGAAATCGCATCTCCCGAGCGGGGACGGGAGAGGATCAAACGGAAGGACTGAATCGTGGAGGCGCGGCAGCAGACTTGCCGCAGAGAGGAGAATGCAGGATGCGTGCAGTAGACATCATCGCCCGCAAACGGGACGGCGGGCAGAACAGCAGGGAGGAGCTGCAGTTTTTAATAGAGGGCGGATTGTCCGGCGCGGTCAGCGATGAGCAGCTGGCAGCCTGGCTGATGGCGGTCTATTTTCGCGGGATGTGCGAGGAGGAGACGGCGGCGCTGACGGAGCTGATGGAGCACTCCGGCCGGGTGATGGACTTTTCCGGAATCGATGGCATTGTGGTCGACAAACACAGCACCGGCGGCGTGGGGGACAAGACCACGCTGGTGGCAGCGCCGCTGGCCGCGGCGGCCGGCGTGCCGGTGGGCAAGCTCTCCGGGCGCGGTCTGGGCTTTACCGGCGGCACCGTGGATAAGCTGGAGTCCATCCCGGGCTTTCGCACCGCCGTGGATACGGAGCAATTCCTGCGGCAGGTGCGGGAGATCGGACTCGCCGTGGCGGGACAGACCACGGATCTGGTGCCCGCGGACAAAAAGCTCTACGCGCTGCGGGATGTCACGGCCACGGTGGAGAGCATCCCGCTCATTGCCAGCAGTATCATGAGCAAGAAACTGGCCAGCGGCGCGGCGTGCATCGTGCTGGACGTCAAGTTCGGATCCGGCGCCTTTATGCGCGAGCGGGAGCGGGCGGAGGAGCTGGCGCGCACCATGGTGAAGATCGGCACACAGCTGGGACGCCGCGTGGTGGCGGTGCTTTCCTCTATGGAGCAGCCCCTGGGCAACGCCGTGGGCAACAGCCTGGAGGTGGCCGAGGCAGAGGAGACGCTGCGGGGAGGAGGCCCCGGCGATCTGCGGGAGCTGTCGCTGGCGCTCGCCGGGAGGATGATCTATCTGGGAGAAAAGGCGCCGTCGCCGCGGGCGGGGTATCGGTTGGCGGAGGAGCTCCTGGAGTCCGGCGCCGCCTGGGAAAAATTCTCCGCTTTTGTGGCGGCGCAGGGCGGGGATCTCTCCGCACCGTTGCCGCGGGCCGCCTTATCCCGCGATCTCCGCGCCGAGGCGGGCGGGTTCATCCGGAATCTGGATGCCAAACGTGTGGGCCACGCCAGCATGCTCCTGGGCGCGGGGCGTGAGCAGAAGACGTCCCTCATCGATCTCGGCAGCGGCATCCTGCTGGAGAAAAAGGTCGGGGACGCAGTCCGGCCGGGGGAAGTGCTGGCGCGGATGTTTTTTGAGCCGTCCCATGCGGCGCAGGCAGAGGATGCGCTGTGCATGCTGCGCGGCGCATACGGGATCTCCGATGCCGCGCCCGAGACGGCGGCACCGCTCATTTGGAAGGTGATCGGGGATGAGGTCTGTCCTCCGGAGCGGGCGGAGTCGTAGCCGGGCGCTTCTCCGGAAGCAAAAAACGACAGAAAAAAAGCGGCGGCACACAGGGTTCTGTGTGCCGCCGCGGCTGTGGTGCGCCGCAAGAAATTTGCAGGATTACGGACGCTGACCCATGCCGCCCTCCAGGGTGATGGTCTCGCCGTTCATATACTTGAAGTCCGGAGATGCCAGCTGCACGCAGACTCTGCCGATCTCCAATTCCGGATCGCCGTAATGGCCGGCAGGAGGCATGCTGACATTGGCCTTGAAGGCCTCCGGATATTCGTTCTGGAAATTCTCCAGCTGCGCGGTCCAAGCCAGCGGGCAGATGATGTTCACGTTGATGCCGTCGGCACCCCACTCGGTCGCCGCCACTCTTGTGAGACCGCGGATTCCTTCTTTTGCCGCCGCATACGCGCACTGTCCGTAATTGCCGAACAGGCCGGCGCCGGAAGCGAAGTTAATCACTGAGCCTTTGGTCTCCTTCAGATAGGGATAGCAGGCCTTCATGTAATAGAAGACGGCATACAGACCGGAGTAGATCGCCAGGTTAAACTGATCTGTAGTGTGCTCCGCCAGCGGCACGCCGGAGGCAGAAGCCTGGGCATTGTTGACCAGCACGTCGATCCGCCCGAAGGTATCGATGGTTTCCTGCACGACTTTGTTCACGACCGTCTCGTTGTCCGCACCGGCGCTGACATCGGCCTGCACCCACAGAACCTTCACGCCGTACAGGCGCTCGATTTCCTCTTTTGCCGCTTCCAATTTTTTGATATTGCGGCCGGTGATCACGATATTGGCTCCTTCCTTTGCGAAGGCCGTCACGATGCCGTAGCCGATCGAACCGCATGTTTTGTTGTCACTGAGGACGGCGCGGCCGCCTCCTGTGACGATGACTGTTTTACCTGTCAAAAATCCCATGATCAACATTCCTCCTAAACAAGTCCATGATTAGACAGCTGATACAGTGTTGTGCAGCAATGCAGAAGGGAGGGGGAAGCCCACCCTTGTTCCCAGAGCGTTGCCGTTATTTGTTCAGATATTCGTCAATCGCTTTGGCCGCTTTCTTGCCGGCGCCCATGGCCAGAATGACCGTGGCGGATCCGGTGACCGCGTCGCCGCCGGCGTAGACGCCCTCACGGCTCGTGAGACCGTCCTCGTTGACGATGATGCCGCCGCGCTTGTTGATCTCCAGCCCTTTCGTGGTGGCTTTGATCAGCGGGTTGGGGCTGGTGCCGAGCGCCATGATCACGCAGTCCATATCCATCTCAAACTCGCTGCCCTCTTTCACGATCGGGCGGCGGCGTCCGGAGGCGTCCGGCTCGCCGAGCTCCATCTCCACGCACTTGATGCCGCAGACGGAGCCGTTTCTCGGATCGCGCTTGTCGTCCGGATTGTGGTAGCCCAGGATCTCGGTGGGGTTGGTGAGGGTATGGAACACGATGCCCTCCTCCTTGGCATGCTCCACTTCTTCCCTTCGGGCGGGAAGTTCCGCTTCGCTCCGGCGATAGACAATCTGTACGTCGGCGCCAAGGCGTTTCGAGCAGCGGGCTGCATCCATGGCCACATTGCCGCCGCCGACGACCGCCACCTTCTTGCCCTTCAAGGGCATGATCGGCGTGTCCGCACCCTCGCGGTAAGCTTTCATCAGGTTGATACGGGTCAAAAATTCGTTTGCAGAATACACACCTGTCAAGTTCTCACCCGGGATATGCATGAACATGGGCAGTCCGGCGCCGGAGCCGATGAACACGGCCTCAAAGTGAAACTCCTCCAGCAGTTCGTCGATCGTGATGGAGCGCCCAACCACCGTGTTTGTCTCAATTTTGACGCCCAGTTCCTTCAGGCCGTCCACTTCCTTCTGCACGATGCTCTTGGGCAGACGGAACTCCGGAATGCCGTAGACCAGCACGCCGCCCGCCAGATGCAGGGCCTCAAAGACAGTGACGTCGTACCCTTTCCGGGCCAGGTCGCCGGCGCAGGTCAGGCCGGAAGGGCCGGAGCCGATGACGGCCACTTTATGGCCGTTGGATGGGGGCACCACGGCCTTCTCGTGTACATTCTCATTGTGCCAGTCGGCCACGAAACGCTCCAGACGGCCGATGCCGACGCTCTCGCCCTTTCTTCCGCGGATACACTTGGACTCGCACTGCGTCTCCTGGGGACACACACGGCCGCACACGGCGGGCAGGGCGCTGTCCTGGGAGATGATCTGATAGGCTGCTTCAAAGTCGCCTTCCACCACCTTGGCGATGAATGCGGGAATCTGGATCTGCACGGGGCAGCCGTCCACGCAGGGGTGGTTCTTGCAATTCAGGCAGCGTGCCGCCTCATCCAAGGCGAGTTCTTTCGTATAGCCCAGGGCCACTTCCTGGAAGTTGCCGGCGCGGACCACGGGATCCTGATGGGGCATGGGGTTTTTCGTGGGACTATTGTTAGCCATTGTAGTATATCATTCCTTTCCTCATTGTCACAACCAGCCAAACGCGCTCCCGAGAGGGAGATCCTTTCGCATGCGCATGCGCACTGTTGCCGGTTCCACGCGGATTGCATGCGCGAAAGCGGAGGGAGGGGTCGCGGTCAAGCCTGTACTTCCTGCTTGAACAGATTGCAGGTCTCCTCCCGCGCGTGCATCTCGAAATCGCGGTACATACCGCCGCGCGTCATGGCCTCGTCGAAATCGACCAGCTGTCCGTCGAATTCCGGACCGTCCACGCAGGCGAATTTGGTCTCGCCGCCAACCGTGAGCCGGCAGCCGCCGCACATCCCCGTGCCGTCGATCATGATCGGGTTCATGCTGACCACGGTAGGAATGTTGTACTCTTTGGTCAGGAGGCATACAAACTTCATCATCACGACCGGGCCGATGGCGATGACGCGGTCATACTGCGCGCCGGCCTCGATCTGCTCCCGGAGAAGATCGGTGACCAGGGCTTTTTTCCCGTAGGAGCCGTCGTCGGTGCCGATGATCAGGTTGTCGCTGGCAGCCTCAAATTCCTCCTTGAGGATGATGAGATCCTTGTTGCGGAAGCCCACGATCAAGTCCACGTGGCACCCCACATCGTGGAGCTTCTTGGCGACGGGGTAAGCGATGGCTGTGCCCACGCCTCCGCCGACAACGGCGACTCGCTTGAGGCCTTCTGTCTCCGTGGCTTTGCCCAAAGGCCCGACAAAGTCCTGAATGTACTCGCCCTGCTGCTTGTGGTTCAGCTTTTCCGTGGTGGCGCCCACGATCTGGAAGATAATGGTGACCGTGCCGGTCTCACGATTGTAGTCGGCGATGGTCAGAGGGATGCGTTCGCCATCCTCATCTACCCGCAGGATGATGAACTGCCCGGGCTCGCATTTGCGGGCCACCATGGGGGCCTGGATCTCCATGAGGGTTACGGTGGGATTCAGCTCTCTTTTTTTGACAATTTGATACATACTGGTTCCTCTTTCCAATTAAATTCAGTTGCGGTGACAGTGATGTGTGTTCTGCATATCGGTTCATTCTAACATGCGTTTTGGATTCTGTCAATTCCTTTCAAAATCGCGGGCGCGGAACAACACCTCGCGCAAGGCATTCAGGGCCCGATGCGGCGCCGACGCCCATCTGAAGGAAACCATAAAAATGCCGATATCACGGGAAAAAAGCAGCTCGTATATTGCGCCGATGCGCGCTGAAACCGCCTGTACGTGCGCCTATTATCGTTTCTTATATCGGTATTTCTTATATCGGTATTGGGAAGGCTTATGCAGAATTTATGAAAAATTTTCGAAAAATTTTTGCTGTTTCACCACACTGTTGTCGTGGATATTTGCTACACTGTCCCCGTGACAAGCAGGAACCTGAAAAAATACGATGCAAAGGAGAATGGATATGGCAACTTTTACACGTGAAATCAAGAATCCAGTGCTGTTTTTCGTTTACTGGGACAAGAACCCCTTCCTGCAGCGGGTGGAGCGCGGACTGCTTCAAAAAGGAAAAGGACTGCTCACTATTCGGGATAACCACGCAACCGTATATTATAATGGAAATCGGTTGTGTGATCTGCCCGCGTCGGATCGATTCGATCCAAAAGTGAACCGGAAGTTTCTCCCGCTGCTCCGCTCGAAATGCATGGACGACAAACTGCCGACGCAATATATCGGGGAATCCGAATGGAGGAGACAGGCTGGGCTCTCTGCATGCACGGAGTACACCTATGCCGATGTCTTGCCGGAAATTTGCTCCAACATCATTTACCACGAAACGCCGGAGAGCGGCCAGATCGTAAATCTGTACGCCTACGCTCCGCTGTGTGCCACGAACAGATCCCCGGTGATCCTCCTGGATATTGAAGCCGTCTTCTCTTCCCCGGATGAGGATGAGGACCGCATCGATCTTGTATTGTATCACGTGGAGGACCGGCGTCTGATTTTCTGTGAAGTCAAACGGCTCTGGGACTTCCGCTTGAATCAGAATGCCCTGTACCCGGCCGGGATCCTAGGGCAGATGGAGAGATATCAAGCGCGGATCGACCGGGAGCGGGACAACATCAGAGTGCAGTACGACCGTGTCATTGATTTTTACAACATCTTCTCGACGAGGCATGGTTCATCGGGAAGGAAAATTCCCCACATCGGAGAGGAAGCGCCGCTCTTGGGCGTTTTGATCGTGGAATACAAGAACAATGAGGCAGACAGCCGGAGAAGAAAAGAAGTCAAGGCGATGCTCAGCGCCGCGGGCATCAAATATAAGGATATCGGGGACACTTCGCACATCACCGAGAGTTCTCTGCTCGATATTTACAAAAAATTTCAATAATCCTTTTTGTCCCCACCACCCTGTTGTCGCGGAGATTTGCTATAGTTGTGCATATATGAGGTAGACGTTCAAGTGAATCTGGAAGGACTAGGAGGACGGGAACGGTGGTAGATCACAGGATCATTACGTTCGGTTTGACGGATGCGCAGAATGAAATCGTTCGGGCGAACATTCCCGCAAAAGATTATGAAGTGTTTGACACAGATGCGCCGACAGACATGCTTGCCATCAACGCTACGGCACTGATCATCCAGGCATCGGCCTTAGAGGAGGAGGGGGTAGAGATGATGTTCGGCTATTATGAGGAACTCAATGGATGCACCGACGAGACGGTCTTCTGGCTCGGGGAGCCAAAACCCCCCAAAAAGCTGCAGAAATTCATGAAATGCTATCCTTCTTTTGACGCTATCGAGAACAATCTGAAATATCTTCTGCTGACCGCGCATTCCAAAAGCAAAAAGGCCTCGGAATACAGTGAAAGACTGGTAAATGGTTTGCGGATCCTCTCCATGATCCGTCAACAGCCCGGGGTCACAACGAAAGAACTGGCTGAAAAGACCGAACTGTCCGTTCGCAGTGTCCAGCGGTATATCGCAGATCTGCAGGCTGCCGGAGAATGGATTGAGTACGACCGGAGTCTGAGAGGATGGAAACTGTTTCACGGAAAATCCACGCTGCTCGGGGAAGTTTGGAGTGAAGAGTGGGACTGAGGACGCCCTTTTCGTGCGCTGGAAACCTTCGCACAGCGGTCGGCTGACGCGAGCATGCGGGACTGTATGCCGGGAGGTGTGCTTTTATTGAAAAACGTATCAAATACAGGAACGGTACTCTGCAAACGATTATCCCATTATAGTATTATTTGTTCGCCTTGTTTGGTCCTCTGCCTTGCAGGCATTCTATCCTGCCTGCTTTTGTTTTCTGGATGTAGTTCAGGTGAAGAAGAAGCGCAGCCCCTGTCAAACGAAGCATTGCTCCAGGCATCGGAAGCCAGAGAGAAAGACGGACTGCACTATGAGTATCCAGCTACGTATGATGGCAGGGTATACGTCAGTTCTCTCGACAAAAAAATTTACTGGTGGGAGTCTTTTCCACAAGACAATACTGTACAAGAGGATACGCTTATTTATGACCCGTTAGAGGATCCAACTTTTGTGACGTTATGGAGTGCGGTTTCTCTGCCTGGGAAAGAGGCTGTAGAAAAGATAGAATCGATCTATAAAGACCGATATCCGGAGATGGTTGTGTCTGAGGTAGATCTCTCTATTGATGATGCTGGAATGGGTAGATTTGCAGAAAAAGGATATCGAGTGATGATTCCGATGAATGATGGTGAGTATGACAAGTATGCAAAGAAAGAAAAGGGATATTTTATTTATTTAGATCAAGAGGATGAAATACTGACTTTGCTTTTACAAATGCTTACAACGATGTCCCTGATTTTCTCACTACATCGGAGGGAATCAGGAAAGTGATCACGTTTGATTATATAAAAAATACGTTAGTTTCCGTCACGCTTTCGGATAAAGTTCCTTATGACGAGGTTCTTGATTCCTACTACGAGGATTAGCCGGCGCTAGAAGCAGATTCCTTCATCTGCCCCCTTGACGATTAGAAAAAGAGGGGCTGAAAGAAACTGTTTTTCATGCGGTTAGCCGCTAGAGGAAGGAAAGAAAAATGGACAGGAAGCCGATGCAACAGATCCGAAGTATGGGGTTTATCGCTCCTGCTATACTTGAGGATGAAGAACAGAAACGCCGTGAGCAAGCTTAGTCTAAAGAGAATCCCATGGTCTGTCCAGGTTGTCTGAGCACGTTACTTCAGCGATTTTAGCACTTGTTCGTTTATAGGGCATAGGGTTGATTCCACTTTTCTGGTAGGGGAGGTCCTCTCATGAATCATAAATATAACAAATATTTTATCATAATGGGCGATATACTCTTTACGATCTGTGTCGTACTATTAGTCTTCCTGGTATTCTATGCGCGTACTATATGAAGGCAGAAGCAGTTACACCGCTTTTCCATGCTGGAGGACCGAGGGGTTCAAGATCCTTCCGAATTTATTGACAGATTTCAGATATTGAGATAGGGGGGTGTGCTTATTGCGCAGGCATAAGGTACAGAAGGGACAGAATAGAACAGGGGAAATTTCTCAACCTGTTTTTCTTCCGGAAGCGAAGATCGTTTCTCGCCTGATGCTGGTTCTTGTACTGCTGAGCGGCTTGTTCTTGGCAAGCTGTACGAGCGACAAGGACTCAGAAGCAGCGTCCACAAAAGACACCGTTTCCGGGAACCAGAACAATGTGCCGTTTCAGGTTCCGGTTCAGGATTTTGTAGCACAGAACAGGAAGGTGCATCCGGATCATTTTCAAGGGGTAGTCTACTGGGACGCCTCTTCCGTCTGGTTTGAGGATTCCGATTCCGCAGATAAAGATTACAGGAATGCTTCTGTGTATGACCCGATGCAGGATGAAGTCTACACAACGCTGGAGCCTATTACAGCGCAGACAGAGGATGCGGCACTGGAGAGCATTCGCACGATTTTCGCAGATAAATATCCTGACGTATATGCCGTGAAAGTGAAGTCTAAGGCGTTTAGCAACAAGATGATCCGGGAGGATCTGAACACAGAAGTGCAGACGGATCAAGGCGCTATCGGCAGAGATGGGGGATATATGGTTTATCTGGATCCAGCAGAAGTGAGCCCGATTTTCTTTATTGATAGAGAGGGAACCTGGGTTGTCACGAATTGTTCGATCGTTGACGAGAAAGAGGGAATAGAGGGATTATCGCTCACGCCGTTATACGATGTCTGTTATATGGCAGCGATGGACAAAGAAGACCCGGAAGTCGTGGATAGTCCTTTTTTGAGCGCCTATGATGCCCTCTCTCTTAAACCGTCTGTCCAGATCACTTATGCTGAATGGAAAAGTTATATGGGCGGAAGGGATGGACTGAAGGCGACCTCTCTTGCACCGCAGGAAGCATTTGACTTTCTGACAGCAGCATTCCCGGATTTGCAATATCAAATTTGTGAGAAACATACATGGGTGGGCAGCCAGGTTGTGACGATCGTGGGAAGGGATTCTTTCGCGTATACTTTTCAAGACGATTATCAAGCGACGAATTATGAAGAGGAAATCCCTCTGGCGATTTTTTATAAAGATACGCTCGGCGAGCCGATCTTTGTCATAACACAGTCTGGCATTCAAATTCCGCATTATATATCTAAAGCCGTAGATGACTGGGTCATCGACGGGGCAACTTTTTCAAGATACGGGATCGTTTGTGCCCCGTGGGATACTTTAGAATTGGTTAATGCTATTCCTAAAGAGATAGCGGAACTCGTTTCTGAGATTGTGGTGGATTATCCGGGGAAATAATCCGTGCCCGTCCAATCCCAGAAGCATCGCTCAACAATCAACCCAAAAGAGGCTCAAACCGAGCCTCTTTTTTCGTGCGCGCAGAATGCGGCCGGCATCTCCGTCCAATGCCGGATAGATCCTGTTGAAGAGAGGCCCGGTATTGCGGCAGGCAGAAGATGACGAGGAGGGATCCGTATACGGGGCGCGCTCGCTGAACTTCGCAGGGAGGTGGCGCTCAATTTTTCCGGAACGATACGCTTCGCCCGTTTATTTTTTTGCTTTCTTCACGGGCAGGAGCAACCGGATCGCCCGGAATTCTTAAAAGTCCCGCGAGGGTAGCGAGGTTTATGCGAAAATTTTATGAAAAAATTACAAAAAAATTGCAAGTTCCTGTAGCAATCACAAATTATTTATTATATAATGTATATCAGTTGATTATGCGTCAAGAATCCAACACGGGTGGTGAACAGATGGCAAGCGGCAAACACAAAAAAATCAATGTGCGGCGTACGGTCGTCACGCTGGTCGCAATCTACGTCGTCTGCCATCTGCTCTACAGTGTGGGGAGTATGCTCGATTTGAAGATGCAGCAGCACCAGCTGGCACGGGATCTGGAGGCCGCATATGCGGAACAAGCGGCGCTCACGGCGGAGTTAGAGTATATGCGCAGTGAGGACGCGATGGAAGAGATTGCCCGCGAGCAACTGGGGCTGATCAAAGACGGGGAGATTCTGATTCAATGGGCAGGATCCGGGCAAACGCAATAGCCGTAGTGTTTCAGGAAGGGTGTGTCACCCCATGACATATATATTCAATTTTTAGGGAGGCAGTTTGTTCGTATGTCCATCAGCAAGGGGCAAATTTTAGAGGGGACTGTGACGGGAATCACAGATTTCGGGGCGTTTGTTGAATTGAGCACGGGAGAGACGGGCCTGGTTCACATCTCCGAGGTAGCGGACACCTATGTGAAGGATGTCAGGGATTTTTTGAAATTGAAGGATGTTGTCAAGGTGAAGGTGATCAGCGTCGGGGAGAAGGGCAAGATCGGCTTGTCGATCCGGCAGGCAACGGAGCGCCCGAGACACGCTTCGGCCTCTTTTGAGGATCGCCTGGCGCGGTTTATGAAGGATAGCGACGAAAAAATGGCTTCCTTGAATAAGAATATGAATTCCAAAAGGAAGAGCGGGAACCGGTATTGAGCGGCATGGAAAGCGCAACAAAAGGGCGGCGTGCGTCGGCGTGCCGCTCTTTTGTTGCGCGTGGGCTCTGCGCGGCGGGGCGGGCACGGCCACAGCCGGCGTGCGGGAGGCCTCGGGAAGGGGTTGTCAGAGCCGCCGGAGGCAGATGCGGCGGGAGACAAGCGGAGGGATCAGATGGAGACACGGAA
Organism: uncultured Peptococcaceae bacterium; assembly: GCA_964606855.1. Classification (GTDB taxonomy): domain Bacteria; phylum Bacillota; class Peptococcia; order Peptococcales; family Peptococcaceae; genus UBA7185. Next base: position 2,786 of record CAZSHM010000010.1, on the reverse strand, counting down.
GATTGCGGCGGAGCCCAGCCTCCTGCGGCCGCCGGCGGACGCTGCGGAGGTGACGGGCGCGCGGCAGCGCGGAGAAACACGGACGGCGAATGGGGGCACGGGTGCGCCCCGCGCGGTCATCGATGTGGGGAGCAACAGTTTGCGGCTGGCAGTGGCTCGCACCGGCCCGCACGCGGCGGATCTCCAGATCCTGGCGTCCTGGGTTGCGGAGACGAGACTGGGGGCGAATTCGGGCGGGGATCACAGGATTGGAGAACAGCCGTTGGCGCGCACGGCGCATGCGCTGGAAGCCCTAGTCAAACAGGCGCGGGAGATGGGCGCGGTTTCCGTCCGGATTGTGGCCACCAGCGCTGTGCGGGAGGCGGCCAACCGGGCGGAGGTGTGCCGGGTCCTGGAAGATGCGGCAGGCCTGCCTCTGGAGGTGCTGAGCGGTGCGGAGGAGGCGCGGCTCAGCTTTCTGGGGGCCAGCGCCGATTTCTGCCGTGCGGGTGAGATTCCGGCGGTTCTGGACATCGGCGGCGGCAGCACGGAGCTGGCCTATCCGCGCCCGGACGGAACCCTGCACAGCGGGAGCGTGCCGGTGGGCGCGGTGCGGCTCCTGGAGCACCCGGATTTCTCCCGTCCGGCGAGGGAGCTGCTGCGCACGCTTGTGGGCGAAAACACGCCGCGCGGCGGCACTTTTGTCGCTACGGGAGGCACCTGTACCTGTCTCATGGCCTTGGAGCTTGGGCTCCCGCGCTACGACGGCAGCCTTGTCCACGGGAAATGCCTTACAAGGGCGCGGGTGGATGCCTGGCAGGCGCGGCTCAGCTCGCTCACGCTGCGGGAACGGCAGGCATTGCCCGGGATGAAAGCGTCGCGCGCCGATATTCTGCCCTATGGCGTCTGGATCCTGCAGCAGATGCTGGCGCTGCTCGGCCGCGACTCCGTGGTCATCAGCGACAAGGGACTGGTGCACGGACTGCTCTTGGAATCCGCATCCCGCGCTTAAAAAGGGCACTGCGGGGGAGACGGCCTAACTTTTCCGCCGCGGCATTGGTCCGGAGCTGTTTCAAATTATGCGATGGGAGGAGACAGTTTGTTTGAATTTGAACTGATCAAGGAGAGCAGGGAGAGCGGCGCGCGGGCGGGGATCTTTCACACGCCGCACGGGGACATCGAGACGCCGGTCTATATGCCGGTCGGCACGCAGGCGACGGTCAAAACCATGACCCCGGAGGAACTTCGGGACTGCGGAGTGCAGATTCTCCTCAGCAATACCTATCATCTCTATCTGCGCCCGGGCCACGAGCTGGTGCGGGAGGCGGGCGGGCTGCACCGCTTTATGCACTGGGACGGGCCTATCCTCACGGACAGCGGCGGCTTTCAGGTGTTCAGCCTGGGCGAACTGCGCAAGATCCGCGAGGAGGGCGTGGAGTTTCGCTCCCACATCGACGGCTCCACCCATTTCTTTACACCGGAGCGGGTGATGGAGATCGAGAGCGCGCTCGGCGCGGATATCATCATGGCGCTGGATGAATGCAATCCCTATCCTGCCAGCCGGGAGTATGTGGAAGCGTCCACGGAGCGCACGTACCGCTGGCTTCTGCGCTGCAGGGCGGCGCAGAAACGCGGCGATCAGGCGCTTTTCGGAATCATCCAGGGGGGGATGTATCGCGACCTCCGGGAGAAGAGCGCAAGGGACATCACATCCGTGGACCTGCCCGGTTACGGCATCGGCGGACTCAGTGTCGGAGAACCGCCGGAGACGATGTATGCGATGCTGGAGTATACGCTGCCGCTCATGCCGCGCCGGAAACCCCGCTACCTGATGGGGGTGGGCGCGCCGCAGAACCTCATAGAAGGCGTGCTCCGAGGCGTGGACATGTTTGACTGCGTGCTGGCGACGCGCGTTGCCCGCAACGGCACCGTTTTCACCCGCAAGGGCAAGCTGGTGGTGCGCAACGCAGAGTATGCCCGCGACTTTCGTCCGCTGGAGGAGGGGTGTTCCTGCTATGCCTGCCGGAATTACAGCCGGGCCTACATCCGGCACCTCATCAAGGCGGGGGAAGTGCTGGGCATCCGGCTGACCACCATCCACAACCTCCATTTTCTGACACAGCTGATGCGCGAACTGCGCCAGGCCATCCTGGAAGATCGGGAAGTAGCCTTTCGAAATACATTTTATAAAAATTTGTCGGATAAATAAAGGAATTTCCTGTTCGGGACAGGAAATAAAGTGCTATGAAAGGGAAAAGGAGGTGGTATGATGGGTGCTTTTAGTATGATTATCTATATCGTTCTGATTTTTGGCCTGCTGTGGTTCATCATGATCCGCCCGCAGCAGAAACAGGCCAAAAAGCGGGCCGAGATGCTGACTGCCCTGAAAGCAGGCGACAGAATCGTCACCATCGGGGGGATCTGCGGCACCATCAGCCGTATCACGGAAGACAAAGTCTACATCGAGATCTCGGACGGGATCGTGATCGAAATGCTGCGCAATTCCATCTCATCGGTGGAGACGGAGGAGAGTTTGCAGGAGTCTGCCGCGGAGGATGCGGAGGAAGAGGAAGACGAGGATGAGGACCTCTACTACGATGAGGAAGACGAAGATGTGATTGACGTGGAGGACGTCGAGGAGGTCGAGGAGGACGACGCGGAATATGCGGATGACGCGGACGACGCAGTCGAGGAAGAAGCGGACGAGCAGAAGTAACATCCGAAGAAAGAGGGCAGCGCGGCCGTACGGCTGCGTTGTTTTTTTTTGGCGGAGCAGAGAGGATTGACAGTCCGCCCGGCAGGGCGTA
>CAZSHM010000009.1:37655-46398 GCA_964606855.1 uncultured Peptococcaceae bacterium | reverse complement strand
GTGACGGGCGCTGAGCCGCATCCGGCGGGAGAAGCGCCGAAAGCAGAAGGCCTTTGCGCGGGCGGAGCAAGCCCGCGCAGAGGCCTTTTTATCCGCGCGGAGCGCAAACGGGAATACTTCCGCAAAGGGGTAAACGCCGGGACAGCGGCCCGGCAAAGGCGGGGCAGGGCACGCTCTCCGGAACATACAGGCGGGGCGAAACAAGGCGATGTTTGCCCGACGGAGTGCTATACGGTGATGGTGGGGCGGTAGGAATCGGGCGCGGAGTCCCGCGCACGGCTGCAACGGAGGGACGGGGATGAAACCACAGGTGATTGTGATCGGCGGCGGCGCCAGCGGCATGATGGCCGCGCTGACGGCGGCGGAAGCGGGCGCGGACGTGCGGCTCCTGGAAAAGAACGACCGCTTGGGGAAAAAACTGCTGATCACCGGAAAGGGCCGCTGCAATGTGACCAACAGTAAGGACATGGAGGACTGGATCCGCAGTTTTGTGCACAACGGAAAATTTTTATACACCGCGCTTCACAGTTTCTCCAATGCGCAGACGCAGGCGTTCTTTGCGGCGGAGGGCGTGCCCTTGAAGACGGAGCGCGGAGGTCGCGTGTTTCCCGCGTCTGACGAGGCCGGGGATATCGTGGACGCGCTCTGCCGCCGTCTGGAGCGTTCCGGTGCGGAGGTGTGGCTGCGCGTGCCGGTGCGGGCGCTGCGCGTAGCGGACGGCAGGATCGCGGGTGTGGTGCTCGGCGGGGGACGCCGCCTCGACGCGCAGCGCGTGATCGTAGCCACCGGCGGGGCATCCTATCCCGGCACCGGCTCCACGGGGGACGGATATCGCATGGCGCGTCAGGCAGGGCACACCGTCACGCCGCTGCGGCCGTCGCTGGTGCCGCTCGAGAGCAGCGACGACTGGGTGCGGTCGCTGCAGGGACTCAGTCTGCGCAATGTGACGCTCCGCATCGAGACGACGGACGGAAAACGGCTCGCTGAGGAATTCGGCGAGATGCTGTTCACGCATTTCGGCATCTCCGGTCCCATCGTACTCACGAGCAGTTCCAAGGCGGTGGACTTCTGGCAGACACATGCGGAACCGCTGCGAGCCGTCCTCGACTTAAAGCCTGCTCTGAGCCGCGAAACGCTGGACGCACGGCTCTTGCGGGAGGTGGACGCGCAGCACAACAGGCACTTGAAAAACGCTCTGGGCGCGCTGCTTCCGTCTAAGTTGATCCCCGCCTTCCTGCGGCAGAGCGGGATCTCCGGCGAAAAGCCGATGCACCAGCTGACGCGCGAGGATCGGCGCGGGATCGTGGAACTGCTCAAGGGGATGCCGTTCACGCTGAGCGGCGCACGCCCGCTTGCGGAAGCCATCGTGACGGCGGGCGGCGTCAGCGTCAGGGAAATCTCTCCGCAGACGATGGAGAGCAGGCTGGTTCCGGGGCTTTACTTTACCGGCGAGGTGCTGGATGTGGACGCGGTGACGGGCGGATTCAATCTGCAGGCGGCTTTCTCTACCGGGTATCTGGCCGGAAAATCCTGCGGGCGGCCGGCTCCCTGAAGGCGCCCAGCCGTGGTGCGCACGCCGCATGCTCGTATGAGAGAGGAGGAGGGTTCGCCGTGATCGCGCTTACAGACAGAGTGACAGTGCTCAAGGGCGTCGGCCGGCAGCGGGCGGCCGATCTGCAGAAACTGGGGATCGAGACCGTGGGGGATCTTCTGCAGCACTACCCGTTCCGCTATGAGGACAGATCCCATATAAAGCCGCTTCGGGAGATGCGCGAGGGCGACGTGGAAACCGTCACCGGCGTCATCGTGCAGGCACAGGAGGCCTATCCGCGGCGCGGGCTCAAGATCCTGCGCGTCCAGATTGTCTGCGCGGACGGCAATGCAGTGCTGGTGTGGTTCAACCAGAATCATCTGAAAGCGCGCTTTCAGCCCGGGCTGCGCATTGTGGCCACCGGGCGGGTGGGCAAAGGTTCTGTGCGCCAGATCTCCGTCAGCGACTATGAGCTGATCGAGGACGAGCGCGATCTGGCCGAATTTCAGCGCATCGTGCCCGTCTACCGCGGCACAGAAAAAAACAGCAGCAAAGCGATCCGGCGGATGATCGGGCAGGTGCTGGAGCAGGATGCGGCGGACTGGGAAACCCTTTTGCCGGAGTTTTTGCCGGAGCAGGCGCGGGCGCGCTATCATCTGATGGACTATGCGCAGGCAGTGCGGCAGATTCACGCGCCCGATGACTGGCAGCAGCTGAACCGGGCCCGGCACAGACTGGTGTTCGATGAGTTCCTGCAGCTGATTCTGGGGCTCTCCGCGCACAGTCATGCGGAGAAGCAGGCCGGCGTTGCCCACGGGACGGCGGAGCGTCTGAGTGCGCGCTTCTTCCGGGCGCTGCCGTTCTCGCTCACCGATGCGCAGCGCAAGGTGATCTTGGAGATCAAAAAAGACATGGAACGCCCGGTGGCGATGAAACGCCTGCTGCAGGGCGATGTGGGGAGCGGGAAGACGATGGTGGCGGTCTACGTCCTCTTGAAAGCGGTGGACAGCGGCCATCAGGCGGCGCTGATGGCGCCTACGGAAATCCTGGCCGAGCAGCACTATCTCAATCTGCGGAGAATGCTGGAGCCGCTGGAGATCACGCCGCTGCTGCTCACGGGGAGTATGGGCAAAAAAGACCGCGATGCCCTCTATGCGAAAGTGGAAAGCGGCGCGGCGCAGATCGTGGTGGGCACACATGCGCTGATCCAGAAACAAGTGTGTTTTGCCGATCTGAGCGCGGTGGTCATCGACGAGCAGCACCGCTTCGGCGTGCGGCAGCGTCTCGCGCTGGAGGAGAAGGGCACTGCGCCCGATGTGCTGGTGATGACGGCGACGCCCATCCCGCGCTCTCTGGCGCTCACACTTTACGGCGATCTGGATCTCTCCGTCCTCGATCAGCTTCCGCCGGGCCGGCGGCCGGTCAAAACCTACTGCATCGGCGAAAAAAAACGCGCGGCGCTCTATCAGTTTCTGGCCGAGCAGTTGGAGGCGGGCTATCAGGTCTACATCGTCTGTCCGCTGGTGGAGGAGTCGGAAAAAGTCGATCTGGAGAATGTGACGCGCTTGGCGGAACGGCTGCGCACGGAGATCTTTCCCCAGTATGCGGTGGGTCTCCTGCACGGCAAGCTCCCGGCCGCCGAGAAAGCGGAGATCATGGAGCGGTTCCGCGCGGGTGCGCTGCGCGTGCTGGTGGCGACCACGGTCATCGAGGTGGGGGTGGATGTCCCGAACGCCAATGTGATGGTGATCGAGAACGCCGAGCGCTTCGGCCTGGCCCAGCTGCACCAGCTGCGGGGCCGCGTAGGGCGCGGCACGAGCCAGGCCTACTGTTTCCTGCTCGCGGAGCCCAAGACAGAGGAGGGCAAGCGGCGCATGGCGGTGATGGTGCGCTCGGACGATGGGTTTGTCATCGCGGAGGAAGATCTGGCGCTGCGGGGCGCGGGGGAGATCCTGGGCACGCGGCAGCACGGGCTCCCCGATCTGAAGATCGCGGATCTGGCGCACGATGTCAAAATTCTGGAACAGAGCCGGCAGCTGGCCTCGGAAATTCTGGAGGAAGGGATTGATAAGCCGAAGTATGCGGCGCTGCGGGAGCAGATGCGCTGGGTCTATGAAAAACAACTGCGCCTGCGCGCCGGCGCCGCTTCTGAAACGCCGGACGTGTAGTGCGGAATCTCCGGTTCGGCACTGCGGATTTTCGCCGGGACCCGCCGCGGCGGCGAGACGGGCGGGGCGCGAAGAAATCCCTGTGCGGATCCGCCGCGGACTTTTTGTCGTTTCCCCTGTCGCTTTCCGGCGAAAAACGTGCTATAATAGGACTTGCATACCTGAGAAACCATATGCGGAGAGACGCGGGCAGCGCAAGGCGCCCGTGTGGAGAGGATGACGGTGATGAACAGTGGGACGGCGGCCGAGCGGCCCGGCACGCGGGCGGACGCGGCGCTTCCGGAACAGATACAGACGGAGCGGCTGGTGCGGACCTTCCTGGATCTTGTGCAGCTGGACTCCGAGAGCCGGCACGAGCGGGCGGTGGCCGATTATGTGAAGGACAGACTGCTCGCACTCGGCTACACAGTGGAGGAGGATGACGCGGGCGAGGCCATCGGCGGCGACGCGGGTAATGTGCTGGCCTTTCGGCAGGGCAGCGGGCCGGGCAGGCATCTGCTGTTCTGTGCCCATATGGACACCGTGGCTCCGGGCGTGGGGGTCAGGCCCGTCCGGACGGGCGGTGTGATCGCCAGCGATGGAACGACGGTCCTGGGCGGAGATGACAAGGCCGGGATTGCCGCCATCCTGGAGGCGGCGGAGGTGCTGGCCGCGCAGAAAGAGGCTAGCGCGCCGCACCAGTTTCTCTTTACGGTGGCGGAGGAAGCGGGGCTCCTGGGGGCCAAGCACTTCGATGTCGCGCGGCTGGGTGCGGTGGACGCCGCGTTCTTTCTCGACAGCGAAGGGCTGCCCAATGAGATCTGTGTGGCATCCCCGCACCACATCGACATCGCGTTTACCTTTCACGGGCGGACGGCGCACGCGGGTGTGGAGCCGGAAAAGGGGGTCAGCGCCATTCAGATGGCGGCGCGTGCCATCGCCGCCATGCCGCTGGGCCGGCTCGATGCGGAGACGACAGCCAACATCGGCATCTTGCACGGGGGGCAGGCGAGCAACGTCGTCTGCGACGAGGTGACGGCCCGGGGCGAGGCGCGCAGTATGCGCAGGGAGAAGGTTGAGGCGCAGATCGCGTCCATGATCCACTGCGCCGAAGAAGCGGCGTCAGCGATGGGCGGTACGGTGGAGACGTCGACAGAGGAGTGCTACGCGGCCGTGAATCTCGCGCCGGACTGCGAAACGCTGCGGCTTGCAGCGGCGGCACTGGGCCGGCTCGGCCTGTCGCCGAAGTGGATCCGGAGCGGCGGCGGGAGCGATGCCAATGTGTTCTGCGGCAGGGGTGTCCCAGCGGCCAATCTGGGCGTGGGGATGCGGAGTGTCCACAGCGTGGAGGAAGAATTGGACGTGGAGGCCATGCGCACGGCGGCGGAATTTATTCTGGCTGCCTTTGCGGAAGCGGCGGTCTGAGCGGTGCAAGGAGAGAGACAGTATGGAAATCTACGCGCTGATCGGGGCCAGCGGGACGGGAAAAAGTCACAATGCCAATGCCGTGATGGAGCAGTACGGCATTGATGTGATGATCGACGACGGGCTTCTGATCAAGGACGGCAAGAAGATGGCCGGCGTCTCCGCCAAGGCGGAGGAGACGACGGTGGCCGCCGTCAAGCGGGCGATCTTTCACGACCCGCTGCACGCGGCGGAAGTGCGGGCGCGCATCGCGCAGATCGCGCCGAAAAAAATACTGATACTGGGCACGTCGGAGAAGATGATCGACCGCATCACGACGGCGTTGGGACTGCCCGCGGTCAAGCACAAAATCTTTATCCAGGATATTTCCACGCCGGAACAGATCGAGTTGGCACTTGCCATGCGGCATGAGGGCAAGCACGTGATCCCGCTGCCGAGCATCGAGGTCAAGAAGGAACTGCCGAACTATTTCTGGATCGACTCCATTCGGAATTTTAGGAGCAAAAAGAACAAGGAGCGGGAGAAGGACACGAAAGGCGCGGAGGACAAGTGCATCGTGCGGCCGCGTTTTTCTCACCTGGGAGATCTGAGCATTTCAGAAACTGTTATCGAACAGCTGGTTCGCTACAATCTGGGCCGGCAGCCGGAGCTGGACCGCGGGGCTAAAGTGCAGGTCGAGAGGGACGACTTCGGCGTCAGCATCTACTGTGAGATGAAATTTCGCTTTGGCACGGCGATCCAGCCGGCGGTGGAGGCGTTTCAGGCGCGCACGATCCGCGACTTGGATGTCATGACCAATCTCACGGTGCAGCGCATCGACGTGCGCATCATCGGGATCACGGCGGGGTGAGCAGGCATGAGCAAGCAGAATATCACAGCATGGTTTTTTGAGGGCGGACAGGTGGGTGTGCCGCGTCGGCTGCTCGGGCTCATGGAACCGCTGGGATTGACTTTTGACGACCTGGGCAAGATGCTCTATCTGCTCTACTGCGGAACGGATCAGATCAAGAACAGCGACCGCTATGCCGTGGAGGCAGCGCGAACGCTGCACGCCAAGGGACTTCTCCACTGGTATACCGACACAGAGACAGTGGATTTTTCGCCGATGTTCGACAAAATCAACGAAAATCTGGGTCAGCCGTCCGCCTACTTGGCCGCGGACAGCAGGGAGGACAGCGCCGACGCGTTCAACTATGCGCAGATGGTCAAAAAGCTGGAACAGACGCTTGGCGTATTCTTGAGCATCCGCGACAAGCAGAATCTGCAGGAGGCGGTGCAGCGCTACAGCTGGTCCTACGGGCTGGTCTACGAGATCTACCTGGAGTATTACCGGGCGCACCGCCGCCAGTATGACTTCGGGTTTTTCTGCAGAATGGCCTACGGCGCCCAGGTGCACGATCTGGAAAGTTTCCGCCGGTTCGCGGAAGGCTTGGACAGCGTTGCCTACAAGACGACGGAGGTACTGCGGCGCTTGGGCCAGAAGAACAATCCCACCGAACCGCAAAAAGAAATGTATCTCAAGTGGACGGCGGAGTGGAAGTTCAGCCACGAGATGGTTCTCATGGCGGTGGAGACAACGACCAGCGCGCGCAATCCGTCTTTTGCCTATATCGATGCGGTGCTGCGGGAGTGGATGGAGAAAGGCATCACCGATCCCGAAGCGCTGCGGGTGGCGCAGGACAGACGCGCGCAGGAGAAGAGACAGAGCGACGGGGAGGGCAAAAAGAAATCCGCGCCGCGGAAATTCAAGCCAGAGGACAGGGATCTGAGCTTTTTGGAGCGCTGAGCACGCGGGGAAGTTCGATCTGCAGAGAGGGGGGGAGAAGCGTGATCAATCGGGATCAGCTGCGGCAGGAAAAACAGCAGCAATGCCAGGCGCGGCTGGAGGCCATCTACCGTTCGCTGCCGGAACTGGAGCAGTTGGATCTGCGCATCGGGCGGGACAACATCGCCCTGATTCGCGCCGGCGTGCTCCGCAAGAATCCGCAGGAGCGGGACAGGTTAGCGCAGGAAATCCAAGACCTGTTGAGTGCGCGGCGCGCGCTCCTTGCGGCGCACCAGTTGACGGAGGACATCTACGAACCACAGTGGAACTGCCCGCTGTGCAAGGACCGGGGGTATACGGAGCCGGGTGTGCTCTGCAAGTGTTACGAGGAGGAGCGGCTGGAGGAGCTGTTTTTACAGAGCGGCATGTCGGAGGCGATGCGGCGCTATAGTTTTGACAACTTTCACACGGACTACTACGAGAACGCGTCCGACATGGAGCACAAGCTGCTTTGGTGCAAGCAGTTTGCCTGGCAGGTGCAGCAGGGCTCGTGCCCGCAATGCCTGTTTCTCACCGGCGGCGTGGGCCGCGGAAAGACGCATCTGTCGGCGGCCGTCGCCAACGCGGTACTCGCGGCGGGCTGTACAGTGCTCTACCGGCGGGCGGCGGATCTCTTTGAGCTGCTGCGGCAATATCGCTACGAGGAGGATCGGCAGAAGCTGGAGCAGATGCTGGAGCAGCTGCGGACCTGTGATCTCTTGGTCATCGACGATCTGGGTGCGGAGCGCACCACGGAATTTGTGGTGGAGCAGCTGGTGATTCTCCTGGAGGAGCGCAATTACCGCGACAAGCCGTGGATCATAAGCTCCAACCTGAGTATCAATGAGATCAGCGCCGTCTACAACGATCGCACCGCAGACCGCATCGTGGACCGCGCAGTGATCTTCAAGCTCGAGCGCGCGGACAGTCTGCGGGTTGACCGGGCGCGCGCGCGCATGGCACAGCTATAGTCTGTGGAGATTCCGAGACGCAGGAAATACCAGGAAAAGGCAGGAATTTTTCCAAGATTTGCAGAATATATCTACAGCTGCCGGTTTTGAGATGCATCACCTGCGGCTGTATCTTTATGCGGCGTCCCCGCGCAGCGGGAGTGTTCAAGAAAGAGGCGGAAAGAAGTATGGGCGAAGTAGATACAAAAGCGGTCAAGGTGGATATCATATCCGGATTCTTAGGCGCCGGAAAAACAACGCTGATTCGCAAGCTTCTCTCGGAAGCGCTGGCGGAGCACAAAGTTGTGCTCATTGAGAATGAGTTCGGGGAAATCGGCGTGGACGGAGACTTCCTCCAGGAAGCGGGCGTGGAAATCCGCGAGATGAATTCCGGCTGTATCTGTTGTTCGTTGGTCGGCGACTTTAAGCGGGCGCTGGAGGAAGTGATTCACACCTATCAGCCGGAGCGGGTGATCATCGAGCCGTCCGGCGTGGGAAAACTCTCGGAGGTTGTGCAGGCTGTGGAGCACGCCGGGGAGGGCATCCGCGTGACGGGCAAGGCCACCGTGGTGGATGTAAACAAGTGTAAGATGTATCTGAAGAACTTCGGGGAATTCTTTCTCGATCAGGTGCGGGAGGCAGGGCTGATTCTGCTGAGCCGCACAGGGAACGCCGGCGCGCAAAAGGTGGAGCAGGCGGTGGACCTGCTTCGGCAGTACAATCCTGATGCGGTTATCGTGACCACGCCTTGGGATCAGCTGGATGGCAGAGATATTCTGTCCGAACTGGAGCAGACGGCGGACTTCCGCGCCGCGCTGCTGGATGAGGTGACGCAGACCTACGCGGAGCACCACCATCATCACCACGGCGAGGAGGAAGACGAGGA
>CAZSHM010000009.1:0-37555 GCA_964606855.1 uncultured Peptococcaceae bacterium | reverse complement strand
CATCATCACCACGGCGAGGATGAGGATGAGGACGAGGAAGAGCATGAGCACCATCATCATCACCACGGCGAGGATGAGGATGAGGACGAGGAAGAGCATGAGCACCATCACCACCACCATCATGCCGATGAGATATTTACCAGCTGGGGAATGGAGACACCTAAGGCCTATCCGAGGGAGCAGCTGCAGCAGATCCTCGACGCGCTCTCCCAGGAGGAACGCTACGGCACGGTTCTGCGCGCCAAAGGGATGCTTCCCGATGGCGACGGCGGCTGGATCTATTTTGACTACGTGCCGGAGGAGTGCGAATTGCGGAGCGGAAAACCTGCTGTCACCGGAAAAATCTGCGTGATCGGGTCTCACCTCAAGGAGAATGCGTTGCAGAAGTTGTTTGCAATTTAGGCTGGAGGATGCGCCATGGAGTTACCGGTTTATTTGATCAACGGCTTTTTGGAGAGCGGCAAGACGGAGTTCATCAGTTACACCATCTGCGAGGACTACTTTCAGATCGACGGGCGTACGCTGCTCCTGGTCTGCGAGGAGGGCGAGGTGGAGTACGAGGACGATGTCCTGGCGGACGGCAACGCAGTGGTGGAGTACATCGGAGATGAGGCGGACTTCACGCCGGCCAAGCTGAAGGCGCTGGAGAAAAAGCACCTGCCGGAGCGAGTGATTATCGAGTTCAACGGAATGTGGGATCCTCAGAAACTGCGCTATCCGCGCAACTGGCTGCTGGAGGAGCAGATTACGCTCATCGACGCATCCACCTTCGGCGTTTACTACGCCAACATGAAGGCGAAGCTTGCGGACATGGTGCGCGGATCCGACGTGGTGATCTTCAACCGTTGCGACGATCTCATGGATGTGCTGCCCGGGTACCGGCGCAGTATCCGCGCCATCAACCAGGCCTGCGACATCATTTTTGAGGACCGCTACGGGGAGATCGACAACCTGGATGCGGAGGATCTGCCCTATGATCTTGCGGCGGACACGATCCGCCTCGACGACGAGAACTATGCTGTCTGGTACCTGGATGCCATGGAGCGCCCGGACCGCTATATGGGGAAGACCATCGAGTTCCTCGCCATGGTCATGCACCAGGATGATTTTCCGTCCGGCTGGTTTATCCCGGGCCGCATCGCCATGGTCTGCTGCGAAAAGGATGTGGCTTTCTTGGGGTATCCCTGCCGTTGGGCGGGGGAAGCGGACCTGAAAAATCAGCAGTGGGTGCAGGTGGCGGCGCACTTTGGGCAGGAAAACTGGTTCGAGTATGAGGGCGAAGGCCCGGTGCTCTACGCCGAGTCTGTGCGGCCGGCGGCGCCGGGGAAACTGGTGATCGGCATCAACTGAGCACGGCGGATGCGCATGAGATGCGGAGAGAAACAGGGAGAGGCAAAGGGGGTCGTCGCGATGACGATGATGGAGCAGTTGTTGGACTACAACGAGCAGTTTGTGGCCGAGGGCCGCTACAAGAAATATGAGACCAGCAAATACCCGGACCGGAATGTGGCCATCGTGGCTTGTATGGATACGCGGCTCACGGAACTTCTGCCGGCTGCGCTTGGAATCAAGAACGGCGATGTGAAACTGATCAAGAACGCCGGGGGCGTGATCTCCTCGCCCTTCGACAGTGTGATGCGCAGCCTGCTGATCGCGGTCTATGAGTTAGGGGTCAACGAGATCATGGTGATCGGGCACTACGACTGCGGCGTACAGCATATGGACGGCGCGCGCATGATCGAGCACATGCTGGCGCGGGGTGTGGATCCGCGCAGCATTGATTTTCTCGACTACTGCGGTTTCCGAGTGCAGGACTGGCTGACCGGTTTTTCCTGCGTGCAGGAGGCGGTGCGCAAGAGCGTGGAGCTGGTGCGCGAACATCCGCTGATCCCCGACGATGTCCTGGTGGAGGGTTTTGTCATGGATCCCGTCACCGGAAAAGTGGAACCGGTACAGCCGGAGAAGGCGGAGCCGGAGCAGGAATAGTTCTACGGAAAAAGGCCCCGGCCGCGTGTGCGGTCGGGGCCTTTTTCGTCCGTCCTTCAGCGTTCCCGCGGGGAAGCCTTCTCCTGCATCCAGTCGTGCAGCGTGCGGCAGAGCTCGTTCAGCGGTTTGCGCAGGATGGGCTGGCGCGGCAGAGAATTGAGAAAATCCTTTCCGTAGCCTTTGCTCAGAACCCGCTTATCCAGCACGATGATCGCGCCCCAGTCGTCGGCGGAGCGGATCAGTCTGCCACAGCCCTGGCGAAATTTGAGCACAGCCTGCGGAAGGCTGTAGTCGGAAAAGCTGTTCTTCCCCTGTGCTTGGACGTACTCCATCTTGGCACTGACAATGGGCCGTGTGGGCGGCTGGAAGGGCAGTTTGGTGATGACCAGCGTGGTCAGACCCGTTCCTTTGACGTCCACGCCTTCCCAGAAACTGCTGGCGCCGAGCACGACAGTGTTCTCCGTATTGTGCAGGCTCTGCAGGATACTGGTGCGGTTGCCGTCCTGCCCGTGGGCCAGAATATTGTAGCCGCGGAGCGCGGGATCCTGCTTGAGGGCGAAGTAGGTGCGATTGAGCATGGCGTAGGAGGTAAAGAGCACGAGTACGCCGCCCGTGACCGATTGAAGAATCTTTGAGAGACTGGTGACGAGCATCGCCGCATAGGTATCCTCGCTGACCCGCGAATAATCTGCGATGTCGGTGGGAATGGCGATGCAGGACTGCGTTTCGTAATCAAAAGGAGACGGGGTGATATAGCCGACGTACGCATCCTCCTCGAGGAGATAGAGCCGGGCCGTGTAGCGCAGATCGTTTGCGACGGCCAGGGTCGCGGAGGTGAGGATCACGCTGTCGTTGGCATCAAAGAGCCGTTCCTTGAGCAGCGGCATCACATCGATGGGCGCCACCGAGAGACAGAGATTGGAACCCCAGCCGTTATGGCTATACTCGATCCAGTAGATGTCCCCCTCCCGCGATTGCTGCAGGAAGGTGCCGAGAAAGCCGGCCTGCTCGACGAACCAGTTCTGCTGGAAGACCAGCTCCTTGCACAGCTGTTCCGTGTTCTCCGTCAACTCCGCGCGGTGCTCAATGAGTACAAGCCGCCTGTAGACAGCGCCGACCAGATCGCGGAGACGGGACAGCAGCTCGGAGAAATCCTGCCACCAACCGCTCTGCCGTTCCTTTGCGGTGATGCGCAATTCGTTCGTGCCGGCCAGCTGCCCCACGGTAAAGATGTAGTCCACGGTGGCGCGAATCTGCTGCTCGAGGACTTCCACGTCCTCCCGGAGCGACTGCTGCTCCTGCAGGAGCTCCCTGTAGGTGTCCCCGTCGGGGTAGAGATCCTTCATCTGTGCCAGGATGCGGCTGAGCACACTGTTGGAGCGCAGCAAATACTGTCCGTTCTTGCGCAGAAATTCCAGATCCACCGTATCGGTGAATTGCCGCGTCGCCTCTTCCTCGAGATTGTGCGCCTCATCGATGATGATGTGCTCACAGCTGGGGAGGAGCATGTTGTCCAGCTTGATGTTTTGCAGAAGAAGCGCATGGTTGGTGATGATGAGCATACTGTTCTCGCATTCCCGCCGGCTGCGCATGAAATAACAGTTCCGCACAAAACCGCACTGATTGCCGAGGCAGGTCTCGCTCTGACTCGAGACGGAGGCCCAGAACTGCTGCTCCAGTTTGTTGAAATTGAGCGTCTCCTTGTCGCCGTGCTCTGTATAGGAGAGCCAGTAAACGAGCTGAGCGATGAAAATCTTCTCATTCCAAGTGACACCGGAGGCCTGTCTCCGGTACTGCTCAAAACGGCGCAGGCAAATATAGTTGCCGCGCCCTTTGCTGAGGGCTACAGGAAAATCAAAGTCGATACATTCTTTGATAAAGGGGATGTCCTTGTTGTACAGCTGTTCCTGCAGCGCGATGGTGTTGGTGGAAACCAGTACCCTGCAGTCGTGCTCATAGGCCCAGAGCAGCGCGGGAACCAGATAGGCGAAGGATTTTCCGGTACCGGTGCCGGCCTCAATGATTCCGTGGCGCTCTTCGGAGAACGCGCGGGAGACAGCCTCCTGCATCTCGAGCTGCTGCGGACGGTGCTGGTAGGACGCGGTTGCCTGCGCCATGAGCCCGTCTGGCTCAAAAAAGCGGCTGCTCTCCTCAAACCGGAGCCGCGGTTGTTTTCCATACGTGTGCGCGGGTGTTACATCCGCGTAAACTTTTCCGATTTCAGCGCGGGAGACGGCCTCCTGCAGGATGGCCTGCAGGAGGGTCGTCAGACCGCAAGGTTCTCCCTGAAAGATCTGTGCAATTTCCTGCAGTACGCGCGGGTCGAGGGCGCAGGCGGTTTCTGCCAGTTTCAGGAGAACTTGCGCGGCACAGTCGGCGTCGGCCAGGGCGCGGTGGAAATCGGAGCGCTCCACATCCAGCGCCCCTGCGATACTGATCAGTTTGTAACTGGTGAGGGAGGGCAGAAAAATCTTTGCCATGTCATGTGTGTCCACCCAGGGGTTGGGGAGTATGCGGCCGAGATGCTGCTCAAGCATACCGCGGTCGAAGGGGACATTGTGCGCCACAAGTGTGAAATCTCCGATAAAATCGAGCACCTGCTGTTCAATCTGCCGCCATGTCGGCTGATCCTCCACCATCCGGTTGTCAATGGAAGTGAGCAGCGTGACCTGCTCCGGAATGGGGAGCAGCGGGCGCACCAGCTGACTGTACCGGTCGGCGATCCGGCCGTCGATCACTTTGACCATGCCGACCTCGATGATCTCGGATGTCGTGTTCAGCCCTGTCGTCTCGGTGTCCAGGCACACAAAAGACAGCTTCAACAAGGGAATCCGCCTCCTGTCAGGATAGTTGCCAGCTGCTGAGGTAAGCTTCCTGCTCACGGCTCAGCGTATCGATGCGGATGCCGAGCGACTGCAGTTTGAGCCGCGCCACCCGCTGATCAATCTCTTTGGAGACAGCGTGGACGCCGGCGGGCAGTCCCGGATGCTCCAGAATATAGCACAGGGAGAGGGCCTGCAGGCCGAACGTCAGATCCATGATCTCCGCAGGATGCCCGTCCCCGGCAGCGAGATTGACCAGCCGTCCTTCGCCAAGAAGATACACGCGGCGGCCGTCGCTGAAGCGGTAGGCGTCGATGTTGGGTTTGACGCGCGTCACGGATGTGCTCAGGCGCGCCAGGGCTTCTTTGTCGACTTCCACATCAAAGTGTCCGGCGTTGGCCAGAATGGCCTGATCCTTGATCACACGGAAATGTTCCTCGGTGAGAACCTTTGTATCCCCGGTCACGGTGATGAAAATGTCGCCCAGCGGCGCGGCATCCACCATCCGCATCACGCGAAAGCCGTCCATCACGGCTTCGACGGCACGGATGGGATTGACTTCCGTGACAATGACATTCGCGCCGAGTCCTTTGGCGCGCATAGCGGCGCCCTTGCCGCACCAGCCGTAGCCGGCGATCACGACAGTTTTACCTGCCACCACCAAGTTGGTGGTGCGCATAATGGCGTCCCATGCCGACTGGCCGGTGCCGTAGCGGTTGTCGAAGAAGTATTTGCACAGCGCGTCGTTGACCGCGATCATGGGGACTTTGAGGGCGCCGTCTCGCTCCATGGAGCGCAGGCGGAGGATGCCGGTGGTTGTCTCCTCCGCGCCGCCCAGGATGCGCGGCAGGAGATCCGGATATTGGCTGTGCAGGAGCGCGGTCAGATCTCCGCCGTCGTCGATGAAGAGATCGGGTTCTGTCTCGGCCAGAGCACACAGATGGGACGCATAGGCTTCCGGCGACGCGCCGTGCCAGGCAAAGGCAGTCACGCCGTCCTCGACCAGCGCGGCCACGACATCGTCCTGGGTGGAAAGGGGATTGCTGGCGGCCACGGAAACCGCCGCGCCGCCCGCTTGGATCACCTCTGCCAGATAGGCGGTCTTTGCCTCCAGGTGCAGGCAGATGGCGACGTGCTTTCCGGCAAAGGGCTGCGCCGCGCGGAATTCCTGCTCCAGCTGATGGAGGATGGGCATGTGGGCTTTGACCCAGTTGATCTTGTCATGGCCTTTCGGGGCGAGGGAGGGGTCTTTGATTTGGCTTTGCATGAGGGATTCCTCCTGTACGCTTGCGATTGTGTATGTATTCCGCGCCGCCCGGTGCGATACGCGCGGGGCGGCAGAAACGGGACGTTTTCCGACAGCATCTATTATAAAAGTTCACAGGGCGGATGACAAGTGTTTCTTGCGCGCTCGTCCGCGCCGCCGGGATACATCGGAGCGGGCGGATGCCGCCTGCCCTGTTTCTCCGCGCCCCGGACGAGCTTTTTGGCTGCGCAGCGGCGGTAGAAGAGAAAAATTTTCGCAGAATCTTGCATTCCTCCGCGGCATATGCTATGATACTAGCAGGCGGAAATCTCCCTGCTAGGTGCGTAAGCGCCCGGTAAGTTTTTGACCAACACCTTTTATATGGGAATCCGGGCTCTGCTGTCGGATAGGATGCCCTCTATCTTTAGAGGGAACCTGGAACACAGCGGGAGGATGCCCACCTGCACATGCAGGTTCAAAGCGCTGGGTGCTACGGCTGTGCGGGGCTTTCTGAGAAAAACGATTGGGCGACCAGTCGTTTTTTTCTTTGCCCTTTTGCCCGATGCTAAATCGCGAAGCACGGGATCAGAGCCTCGCCGCCGCTGCGGACGTGCAGAAGGCCGGATTCGCAAAGATTGCCCGGGAGCCGTCCGCGCCGAAAAAGCACGGCTTTCCCGGGAAAGCCGTGCTTCAGAGGCCCATTTTCAAAATAGATTTTCGGTGTTCCTGCCGCTTAAAATGCAAAATTCGCATCCAGATCTTTAGAAATCGCTAACGCCGCATTCAAACCACCTGCGATTGCCGTTTGAATACAATCCGGTTTTACGCAATCCCCAACAGGAATGACGTCAAAAGCACTGCCATAGAAGGAGTCGCGGAGTTCCTCCAAGGCTTGCATTCCCGCACAGAGCACGATCGAATCTCCGAATATCGAAATCTCTTCGCCGTTGCGCAGGGCTTTCATGCCAGCATCGGTTATTTCGATACACCTTGTGGATACATGACAGGAGATATTCTCGTCTCTCTCGATTCGATCCAAAGTGTCCACCCGTTCTGTCCAAATGGCTTCCGGAGCCAGAATTTTTCCCATCTCAACCAGGATCGATTTTTTACCTAGCGCAGACAGGTGAAGTGCCGTTTCGCACCCGACCATACCTCCGCCCACAAGGATTACCGTGTCGCCTAATTTTTCCTCATCCCCTATCGCATCCAATGCCGTGTAGACATTTTTGCTGTCTATCCCTAAAATGGGCGGGATCCATGGTTTTGCGCCAACTGCAACGACAACCGCGTCCGGCGCGAGAGATTCGACATACGCTCTGCTTGCGTCAACGCCCAACCGAATTTCAACATTGTATTTCATCATTTGATTGATCAAATATTTTCTGAGCGCTTCCACATCAGACTTGAACCAAACATATTTCGCGTAACGCATTTGACCGCCCAAAGCCCCTTGCTTTTCCAAGAGGATGACTTGGTGGTGTTGTTTTGCCAACTCGGCAGCCGCTTGCATTCCCGCAGGCCCCCCGCCGACCACTACCACCTTTTTCTGTTCGCTTGAAAGAGGCAGCCGGGTTTTGATCATCGCTGTCCCGTGGTACGGGTTCACAGCGCATTCTGAGCGGCGTGTCGCTGTCGGATATTTCAACAAATATTCCGGCAAATTGTCCTTTGCTGTGTTCATTTTGCCTCCGGCAATGTCCATGCATCTCATGCAGCGGATACACGGGCGAATCTCTTTCACCTGTCCGCGGCGCGCTTTCTCCGGCCAGTTTGGATCTGCCAACAGTTGGCGCGCCATCAGAATATAATCGGCTTTCCCTTCTGCAAGGATTCTATTTGCAAATTCCGGATCTGAAATTCCCCCCAGCGCTCCCACCGGTATGCTGACCCCGCTCTTTTTCACGGCCTCGGCCAAATACACATTGTGCCCTTGCCCTAAAAAATGGGATGGATGCATAACGCCTCTGGTTTTCGGATACAACCGATTGCCTGCCGTAATGTGAACTAAATCAATGTACGGCTCCATCATTTTCACATACGCAATCGTCCTGTCAATCTCACAGCCGCCCGGCTCAACTTCTGTACCGCAGATGCGGACTTCGATAAGCATTTCGTTGCCGACTACTTCCCGTATTTTTTTGATCACCATCAACGGAAAACGCATCATGTTTTCCGTGCTGCCGCCGTACTTGTCTGTCCGTTTGTTGATCAGAGGGGACAAAAATCCGCCCATCAGCCAGCCGTGGCCGTAATGCAGGAGCACCATATCACAGCCGGCGCGCTTTGCCATGTTTGCCGCTTTCGCATAGATTTCCGCGACATATTCCATATCCTCCTCATGCATCTCCCGTGCAATCGCTCCGCTGGGCATTTTCATCGCAGAAGGGCCCATTGGTTGCGAACCGTCGCCGAATGCGGGAATTGCAAAATGGCCGGAATGGTTTAGCTCCACGGATGTTAAGGCTCCGAACGTATGTGCATACTCGTTAAACAGGTTGAGACTTTGAAGGGTATATTCGTTGGTCAGATCCAAATGATCTTCATGGGCTAAACTGTTTTTTCTGTCCAGAATTACCTCGCCAAGATGAATTCCTGCCGCGCCGCCTCTTGCAAAATTTCCGTAATAGGTCATACCTTCGCGTGACAGATACCCATGCTCGTCGTTATACAGCGGGCTATGCGTCGGCGCGACAAAAATTCTGTTTTTGAAAACCCGCTTTCCTGCCTTTAACGGGGCAAACAAGGCCGGGAAACATTCCTCTGTTTTTGCCATAAGATCCGCTCCTTTGCCGTTTTCTGAATATGCAATGTCTTCTCGCAAGGTTTTATACCCCCAAAAGCAACCAATAGGGTATCACAAGGAGCAACATTGCTGCCGTGACAATCGCCATTTTAACTAAGCCGAATTTGATGAAATCTTTCATCGAGACGAACCCGAGCGAGAACATCGTGACCAAGGATCCAATCTCGTAAGGCAACGCAAATTGTTCCAGTCCGGCACAAAAGGCAAGCATGGTTGCCCTGGTGCTAACCCCAAGGGAATTTGCGATATCGGCTAACGGTTGAGATAAGGAACTCATGGCCGCCATCGGGGTCATCAAGAAATTCATAATGACGCCGAAGATGTAGGAGAAGAATATGAAGAAGTAATTGCTCATACCGCTGAGAAGCGGCATAAGAATTTGTGCAATCCAAGTTCCGGCACCGGTAGCTGCGGCAGCAGTACCGATACACATGCATCCGCCAATCATTAATAGCACGCCGAAGTTGACTGTGACAATATCCTCCGTTTTGCCGACGCCGGCAATGAAGAGGACGACTGGAACCGTGACAAACCCGTAAAGGATATCAAGCTTGGTGTATGTGGTGGTCAGCAAAAAAAGCACAAAGAGAATCATGATGACAGATGTGATTTTCTCCTGCGTCGTAATTGGGCCTAACTCGTCGAGTTTTTTCTTGAAAAACGCTTTGCCGTTGAAGGCTTGGTCTTGACGGAAAAGGATCGGGATCAAAGCGCACAGCAACAAAACAACAGGGATGAAAATTGCGTTCTGAATCAGGTAGGTTATCCATGAAATTTGTTCTCCAACAATAGCAAGGGACACGCCCTGTTGTGTGGGCATGTAGAGAAACAACTGTGTGGTATTGCAGGCAATGACAGATGCAAACATAATGCCCGCCGTGGTCTTTCCTACCGTCAATTTCATTTCATGGCAAATGCTCGCGCAAAGGAAAAACATCACAGTTGCCACTTGAGGGGCAGGCGCGATGATGTTTAGAATCACACCTACAAGCAATACCCCGAAGCAAAACCCACGGTATGTTCCGCCGGTGCGGTAGATTACCCAGTATGCAATCCGACGCATGAGTCCGATACGCTGTAAAATGTTGACCAAAATAAAGCAGGCGGCGCCGATCCAAACGATTGCCCCCGCATAGGAAGAAAGTGCGTCAGCCAGTGGTAATATCCCGGCCATATAGTAGACAAACGGGATCGCAAAAGCGACAATCATCATATCGACTTGGCCGAGGCACAAACACAGAATTAATACAAGGGTAAGCGCGAAGAAGCTGCGGATGGGAGAGGTGAATGTATCTGTGACAGGAACAAGGTACAATGCCAAGGGAAGCAGGCATATACACCATCGAATCAGTTTGCTTTTCAATGACAAGATTCCTTGCATGCGGGCTCTCTCCTTTCAACTTTTATATACGATATTTCTATACCATACGATACACAAAGCCGGTTCAACTGCATTTTGAAAATCCCTCTTCTCTTTTAGGAAAATACCTGCGTCAAAATTGGTTTTCCGAACGCAGCCTTACCCGTAATATGCATGGATAAAGGTGGAGATCTCTTCCGCCTCTAGGTTAAAATAGTCTAAGACGTATCGATATAACTCTGCTACGGGAGACAAGAGCGGCCGAGCCCGTTTGGTGACAACGCAATTTGTCCGATGATAGGCAGGACGAATCCGAAGCGGACGCTGATTTTTGGTATTATTGCGAAGATGTCGGACTGCAATTCGCGCCGGAACGATCCCCACCGCATGGCCCAGAGCGGTCATTTCGCAAGGGATCCTGGATTCATTGCTCGAGGCAATGATGTTCAATTCTTGATAATCTACCTGAAAGAGCTGTTCCATAAAATGAATGTCTGAATCACAATTGTTGCAGATCAACGGATACGTCCGCAACTCCGCGATAGAAACTTCCTTTCTCCCGTAAAGCGGATGGGAATCGCAAACAAGCGCAAAAACCTCCTCCTCAAAAAGCGGGACACAGTCCAACCCTGGATCCGAAAGCGGGTTGCACGTAATAGCAAAATCAACGTCCCCGTCTAACAAAAGTCTTGCAACTTCCCGTTCCGCAGTCAGCAGATGATCGATGTGAATATCGGGGCAGAGTTTGTAGTATTCCGACATAATAGAATAGAAGATGTCGATCACGGAGGACGCGACATAAATCCAATTTTGGCGCTTTTGTTTATAGAGAGACAGTTCGGCCAATCCATTGTCTAGTTCTGTAAACACATTCTCCACACGGGATAGGAAGAGTTGCCCTGCTTGGTTTAGGAACAGTTTGCCATTGTGGCGATCAAATAAGTTCACGCCCAAGCTTTCCTCCAACCGTGTGATGCTTTGGCTCAGGGCCGGTTGAGAGACATAAAGCTCTCGAGCTGCTTTTGTAATGCTTTCACACTTTGCAACCGCCTTGAAATACTTTAATTGGGTAAGATCCACATTACCACCCCCACCGGTTCGCTAAAGCAGCTTGGAATATTTTAGGACAGCGTATAGTGCCAGAGCACAGAGCCGTAGACGATAGGCTTTAACCGTTACAGGTTCATTGCACGAAAGAAGCCTGTCTTTGTGGCGTCCAAAATTTTCCCCGGCTTTGCCGCATCTCCTATCACTTCGAATTCTGTCATCCCAATGCCAAGCGCATAGGCTTCTTCAGTTAAAGACCGTATGCCGGCAGCTAAAAGCACCGTATCTGCCGGAATCTGACGTTCCAGACCGTTATGTTCTACGGTCACGCCCTCGTCAGAGACAGAAACACAGTTGGTTTCTGTCAATCGTTCAGCATTTTTTAACCGTGTAAGGCATACCTCATGGTGCGTACCCGGACAATTCATTGCGACCTGATTGGTCATTTCCACGATTGTAACCTTCTTTCCAAGTTCCAATAAGTGGATGCCAGTCTCCGCGCCTACAAGACCGCCGCCGATGATGACAACGGTTTCTCCAATATTTTCTTCCGCAAATCCCCCATCCGGGCTGCGCTTGATGTAGGAGATCGGCGCGAGGGCAATTCGATTTTTGACAATCTTTTTGCCGATCTTTAACGGGGAAAACAAGGTTGGATACGTTTGTGCCATACTCCTCACACTCCTTTTGGTTTTGTACAAGTCGGATGCGGAAGGGATCCGCATCCGACTCGGATCACAAACAACCGATCAAGCTAAGAATACCATCCGCGCAAAAAAAATACCAATAGGACAAATGGAAGGCCCTATTGGCACAGGCAATACGTTTGTAAAATTTTACAGGAGAGAAAAATCGAGAGCACCCTATTAAAATAAAAAAATGTCCGCGCGTCCGCGCCCGGATTGTTCCGGAACCCTTCCGAAACAATCCGGCTGTCATGGGGCACGACGAAGAGAACAAATTTTTTCGGTCGGGGACGGCCGGGGCGGGGGTTCGCGGGACAGAGAAACGAGGCTGCGGCTCAGCGAAGGTTCTCGCTGATGCGGCAGCCTCGTTTTGTTTGTCAATGTGCGTTCTGTTTGCGTGCAGCCGGGAGCCGAGCCGATTTATGCGGCACGGAACGGCTTACTGCGCCGTGGCGGCGGCCTGGTTTAACGCCTCCATCAGAGCGGGCACATCGATTCCGTGTCCGATCGCGCCCTGCTCAATATTCTCAAAGTGCGCTGCGGCACAACCCAGGCAGCCCATGCCGAATTCCATAAATACGTAGGCGGTCTGCGGATACTTTTGCACACACTCCTTGATTCCCATCTCTTTGGTGATAAGCATTGGTCTTGCACCTCCTTTCCGTGTAGCGTTCAGTCGTAGAGTTTATACTCCGCGCCGTTGATCTCGTAGGTGACATGCTTGGCCGCCTTCAGCGAGAGCGCCGCGGCGCAGTAGAGGTTCATCGACTCCTGCAGGGCCGCCTTAAAGATGGCCTGGTCGATGTCGCCGGTGGCGATATAGTGCAGATAGAGATCCGTAAAGCCCATGGGATATTCGTTGGGACGCTCGCCGCGCACTTCCACCTGGAGGGAGTCCAGGCGCTGCCCGCGCTCCGCCATCGTCTCCACCACGTCCATGGAGGAGCAGGCGCCCACACCGCAGAGCAGGAGTTCTGTGGGACGGGGCGCGCAGTTATCGCCTGCCGGCGCCGCCGCATCCATCTTCACGGTGTGGCCGGATCCGGTATCGGCTGAAAAAGTCATGCGTTGTTCCCAAGTTACAGTGACATTCATGATACGTACCTCCTGATAAATGATCGCGGCGTGCGCCGCTCTTTCCTATAGTGTAATCTTTTTTGCGCCGCAGTGCAAGCGTCCGCGCGGCGATATCCGGCAAAATTTTGCACGGTCTCGCGCTGTACAACGGCACAGAAATTCGGTATACTGATAGGAGCGTACCGTGCTGTGCGGAAAATCGGGAGGGAGGAAGACGAGAAATGGTGGAATTGACGATCCTGGGCAACTATGGCCCTTACGCACCGGCCAAGAGCGCCTGCAGCGGATATCTGCTCAATGTGGACGGCTTCTTGATCCTCTTGGACTGCGGCAACGGGAGTTTCAGCATGTTGGAGCGCTATGCCGACTACCGCAAGCTGAATCTCCTGATTCTCACACACTTGCACCCGGACCATTACAGCGATGTCTACTGCCTGCACCGGGCCCTCCAGTATCAGATGCGGGAGGGGGAGCGGCGCGAGCCGCTGTTTGTCTACCTGCCGGATGCTCCGTCTCCGGTCGCGGAGGAGATCCGGAGCTGGGAGGATGTGTTTTCCGCCGTCAGCCTGGAGGAGGCGCGGCATGCGGTCAACGACTTCCATCGCTTTCAGCTGCGCTTTTTTCCCGTGCGGCACCAGGTTCCCTGCTACGGAGTGCAGTTCTGTGCCGGCGGGGAGACGGTGCTCACCTATACCAGCGATACGGGCTGGTTTCCCGGGCTGGAGGAGGAGTGCCGCGGCACCCGCACGCTGCTGGCGGAGGCGTCGCTGCGGGAGTTTGAAGCGCAGCGGCTGGGCGATCACCATCTGACGGCCCGGCAGGCGGCCAGCTGTGCCCAGAACTGTGGCGCCCGGCAGTTGATTCTGACGCACTTCTTCCCGGAGAGCAATCTGCACCAGCTGCGGCGCGAAGCGGAGCAGTATTTTGACGGGCGGATCGAGATGAGCGCCTGCGGCAAGACCTATCTCCTGCAGCCCTGACTTCCAATCCGAGACAGCCACGCGGAGCAGGACGGAAGCCGGATACAATACCATAACGAATCGGAGTTTTCATCCCTTTCCGACCTGGAGGAACTTGCAGAACGGAGGAGCGACGGTTTCCTTTGCAAGATTCTCGGACACCGGACGCCAGAGGCAATCTTTCAAAAGGACCCGACAAGTTCTGTAGCTAGGCTGATTGATGCGGTGTCCCACATGGATTCCCGCAGGCCATAGGCATAGACCACCTTAGGGAGCAGCTGGTTCTTGACATACGGGGTCCCTGTGTAGTTGTAGCAGGCAACGATGGATGTGTTCGCCGCAAGCAGATGGATTGTGTCGCGGGGATAACCGTACATTTGTCAATGATGCGAGACCCAAAAGAGGAGAAAGTCCCTTGCCCAAAGGAGGTAAGGGGCTTTTCCTCGTTTCGGGCGCCGAATTAAGGCGGCGGCGGTAGTCTTCCGGCGGAGGGAAAAGGAGGCGCAGGCCTCCCGCGGCGCGGCGGGAAGACGGGGCCGGGCGCTTGACGCGGAAGCGGATCCCGGATATACTAGAGTCAAAAAGTCCGGGAGGGAAGGATCAGATGAGAACGGAAGCGGAGAGCCGGGACGGTCTGCGCGAGCTCGTGCTGGCCAGCGGCAACGCGGGGAAGATCGAGGAGTATCGGCGGCTTTTGGCCGGATTGGACATCACGGTGCACTCCATGCGGGAGTACCTGCAGATCGGGGAGATTGCGGAGACGGGGACGAGTTTCGAGGAGAACGCGAGGATCAAGGCGCGGGCGGTCTGCCGGGCCACGGGCCTCGCGGCGCTGGCGGACGATTCGGGCCTCGCGGTGGAGGCGCTGGACGGCGCGCCCGGCATCTATTCCGCCCGCTTTGCCGGGGAAGCGCACGATGATGCGGCCAACAACGCCAAACTCCTGCGCCTTCTGGAGCAGGTGCCCGACGGCGCGCGGGGGGCGCGGTTTCACTGTGCGATCGCCATCGTCCTGCCTGACGGGAGGGAATTTGCCGCCGAGGGCACTTGCCCCGGGAGCATCTTGCGCGCGCCCCGGGGGGAAGGCGGATTCGGCTACGATCCGCTGTTCTTTGTGCCGGAACTGGGCAAGACCTTCGCGGAGCTCTCCATGGAGGAGAAGAACCGCGTCAGCCACCGCGGACGCGCGAATCGGCAGGCGGTGGAGATCTTGCGCCGGCTTCGGGCGGAGCGCTGAGAAACCACAGCCCGCGCGCCGAAACACACCGGCGCGCGGGCTGTTTTCAACCGTTGTTTTTCTGCCGGAGAATTCCGGCAATTTTTTTGGACAGTGCCAGGATCGTGAGGATCGGCGGGTTGCCCAGGGATTCCGGCAGGATCGTGGCGTCCGCCACATAGAGATTCTCCGGAAGACGGGGATCGTGCAGCGTATCCCGCTGCGCCTCGGTCAGAGGCAGCATCCCGCCGGGGTGTCCGGCGTTCAGCGTGCCGAAAAACTGCTGTTCCTCCGGCACGCCGAGACGTTTCAGAATCTCCCGGCACTGCGCCACCGCCGGCTCCATGCGCCGGCGATCCGTCTCGGTCATGGTCTTGTAGACATGCCGCGCGTCCAGGCTCCCCTCTGTCTCATCCGCCAGCTTGATCATGATGCTGGCCAGCCCCTGCATGGGCCGGCGCCAGGCCTTGTTGAAAAAGAAGCTCAGGTAATCCATATACGGCGAGAGGATGTACCCGTCCTGCTGGCTGATGAACGGCATCAGCAGCTGCTGATCCTGGCGCAGGCCGGGGAGCGGACCCGCCACGCAGAGGACGGGATCCACGAAGAGGGACGGTTTACAGGGGATACCGGAGTTCTGCAGAATCACCGGCGTACCCAGGCCGCCCGCCGCCAGAACCACCAGGTCGGCGGAGAAGTGTCTGCCCCTCCCGTGCACGCTGGCGTTGACGCCCGTCACCTGATGGTTCCGGATCTCCAGATCCCGGACGCGGCAGTTCGTCACCACGGCCGCGCCGGCGGCGGCCGCTTCCTCGACCATGCCGCGCGTATCCCATTTGGCGCCCGTCGGGCATCCGATCGCGCATTGACCGCAGCCGACACATTTCTCCACGTGCAGCAGCTTCGGCGTCACGATGGGATCCAGGCCCATCTCCACAAAGACTTCATACATCTTTTTCGTCGTCTCGGTCCACTTCCGGCGATGCTCCGTGGTGATGGGCAGCTCCCGGTAGAGCGCGGCAAACTCCTGGTCCAGATCGATGCCGAGCTTCTGGAGCGCGCCGTCACAGCGGACGGCGTTGCCTGTGGAGAGCGTCGTGGTGCCGCCGAGCCCGCGGCCCCGCACGAGAACCATATCCTCGGTTTTGTTGACGACCATGTTGGGCAGGAACAGGTGGATCAGGCGCTCGTCAGAAACCAGGCCGGTGTCGCGCAGGCGGATCAGCGGCTGCAGCGACCCGCTGTAAGGATGGAACGCGCCGCCCGCCTCCAAAATCGTAACCTGATAGGTTCCCTGCAGTTCTCTCGCCAGGATGGCGCCGCCCGCGCCGCTGCCGACGACGAGGACCGTTTTTTTATTGCGCATGGAAATCCCCTCCTGTAAAATGCGCTGTGCACGTGGCACAGCCCTCCGTGATCCGGCTGGTAAACTCCAGCCTTCCGCCGCCGTAGACTCCGGAGATCCATCCGTCGTCCAGGGCGGAGATCTGCCGGCACTGCGCCGGCGAGTAGAAACGGCTGAAAAAGCACGCCGTCACCGTGATGTCTCCGGGCAGCTGGCCGCGCATCTCAATGCCGATGATGCGGTAGAGCGCGAAGACCAGCCGCGCCAGGTCCTCCTCCGCCCGGAGCCCGCTGAGACGGCGGAGCCGCGCGCCCAGGGAAAAGGACAGCCGGTACAGGCGCTCCGGATCGCACGGCCCGGACTGCATGCAGGACCTTGTAAACAGCGCGTAGGTCTGCAGCGCGCGCTCGGAATCCAGCGTCCAGATCCGAATCCGCTTGCGGCCGAAAGCCCGCGCCGTCAGGTTCAGCAGAATCTGCAGGCCGATCCGCCGCACAGGCTCCGGCATGTGCGCCTCCGTGCGGCGGAGGATGGCTCGTGTCAGATAGGCTCTCACGCGTACATCTCCTCGATCTCCCGCCGCCAGTGCGCCTCCACCGCCGCGCGGCGGATCTTCAGGTTGGGGGTGAGTTCCCCCGCCGAGATGCGCAGCGGCTCATCGATCACGGTATATCTGCGGATCTGCTCCGGGTGCGACAGCGCGGCGTTCATCGCCTCGATCCGCGCAGCAAGGCGGCCGTCCCGCTCTATCGCGGGATCCTCCAGCCAGAGCAGCGCGGTGCAGTAGGGGCGCATCTCCCCGATGAGCACGGCCTCGGCGACGCCGGGGATATCCCGCAGACGCGCCTCGATTTTCGGGATGCTGATATTTTTGCCGTAGGAGGTGACGATCATCTCCTTCTTGCGGCCATAGAGGAGGAGATGGCCGTCCTCCGGCAGAAAGCCCAGGTCGCCGGTCCGCAGCACGCCGTCCCGGATCGTCTCCGTCTCCAGGCCGTAATAGCCCAGCGCCACCTGCGGCCCGCGCACGAGCAGTTCCCCGTCCGGGAGCACCGTGATCTCTGTCTCCGGCAGAGGCGTTCCGACACTCGGGATCACATTGTCCCCCAGCCGGTTGATCGTGATCAGCGGCGCTTCCGTCTG
The DNA here is from genome assembly GCA_964606855.1 of uncultured Peptococcaceae bacterium. Classification (GTDB taxonomy): domain Bacteria; phylum Bacillota; class Peptococcia; order Peptococcales; family Peptococcaceae; genus UBA7185. The sequence continues at coordinate 19,862 of CAZSHM010000009.1, read as the reverse complement.
ACCGTAGGCGTTGTGGATCTCGATGCCCAGGCCGCGGAAGTTCTGCAGCAGAGTCTCGCTGACCGGCGCGGAACCGACGATCAGCTGATGGCAGGCGTCGAGCCCCGCCCTTTTCAGCAGCACCCTGCGCAGGAGCCGCCCCAGCGCCCGCCTGCCCGCGCCGTCGCGCATGGCGAGGTACTTCTGTCCCAGCGGATTGGCCGCCAGCTGGTCCCACACTTTCTCGTAGAAGCGCGGGACGGAGAAAAATACGGTCGGCCGCACTTTGGGCAGCGTCTGTGCCAGATCGTCAAAGGTGTTCAGAAAATAGAAATCCGCTTTTGCCAGCATGTAGTAGGGCGCGTAGGCGGCCAAGATCCCCTCCACCACATGGCTCTGCGGCAGGAAGGAGAGGTAGCGCATGGCGCTGCAGCGGTCCTTCCAGGGCAGGAGATTCGTCATAACCTCGCCCATCCAGGCCAGCTGGGAAAAACAGAACATCACGCCCTTCGGCGCGCCGGTCGTGCCGGAGGTGTAGCGGATCGTCGCCAGATCCTCCGGCTCGGGATGCTGCTCGGGCGCGGGCGTGCACGCGCGCTCCAGAAACTGCGGCCAGCGCAGAATGCCCGGCGTATCCGATTCCAGAGCGGCGGAGAAGACCACCAGGTGCGCGTTTGTCCGCAGGCGGCCGATCTGCGCCAGCATCCTCGGATCGCCGATGAAGAACCAGCCCGCCCCGCTCTGATCGAGCAGCGGCCCGACCTCCTCCACAGGCGTCGTGTAGTAGATGGGCACGCTGACGGCGCCCAGCCTGCCGATGGCCTGGTCCAGCGCCATATAGTCGATTGAGTTGACGCCGGTCAGCGCGACGCGGTCTCCCCGGCGCACGCCCCAGGCCCAGAGGGCGTTCCGGATCTGCTCGACGATCCGGCTGACTTCCGCCCCGCCGGCCTTCCGGATACTTCTGGCGCGCACATCGTAAAAGTGCATGGGATATTGTCTGCTGGCCCGGCGCACCGCGGCCTGCTCGAACACGGTCTCGCCGGTCTGCCGCATGAAATTTTTTCGGCAGGCAAAGTCGAGGAGCGCGTCGATGTACGCGTGCCAGTCCGGCACATCGGCGCCGATCAGGGCGTCCGTGTTGCTGCGGTCGAACGCCTGGGAACCGTAAAAATACGGCAGCAGCGTCAGAAGGTTGGTCGCCGTGGTCTTTCTGCGGTTCTCGCGCTTTCGCATGTTGTAGGCGAGCCCGATCTTTTTCAGAGCGGGGAGCGGCAGGAACCAGACCCGGGGAAGGTTCACAGCGAGGTGCTGTTTTGCCCAGGCCCGCACATGCGCTGTCAGTTCCCCGGCCCTGGGCTGGCGGGCCTCCGGGCATGTCAGGTGGAACACCCGGCCCTCTGCCGCAGGGGAGAAGGCGATGTCCACCACCGCCCGCGCCACATAGTCCGCGGGCAGGATGTTGATTCCGGTTTGTTTGGAGATGGGCAGAAAGCGGAGCCTGCCGGTCAGCAGCAGCTTCAGGAGATAATAGACCGTCTGAAAACTGCGCGCCCAGCCTGTCTTGGAATTGCCGACGATCATTCCGGGCCGGCAGATGACAAACGGCAGGCCGCATGCGCGGACCAGAGCCTCCGCGGCCGCCTTGCTCTCTTCGTACAGGCTGGAATACGCGCCGCCCAGAGGGGCGTCCTCCAGGATTCTGCCGCGGGTCTGCCCGGCGACGTAGGCGGTTGAGATGTAGATGAAGCGCGCGAGCCCGGGGATCGTTTCGGCGAAGGCGAGGAGATTGGCCGTGCCGTCCCGGTTGACGCGCATCAGCTCCCGCTCGCCCTTCTGGAAGCCGACTTCCGCGCCCGCGTGGATCACCCAGCCCACATCCCGCAGGAGCAGCGCGCGATCCTCCGCGCCGAGCCCCAGATCCGGCTTCGTCAGATCGCCGGCGACGGGGAGGATCTGTGTGCCGATTTGCCGGCGCAGCGGCTCGGACCCCTGCCAGACGGCCCGGAGCCGATGGCGGGCCGCCTCCGCGTTTTCCGCGCGGGTCAGCACATAGATCTTGCGCCGCGACGGAGTTCCGTCGGAATTCCGCAGCAGCGCGGCGGCGATTTCCGTGCCGAGAAACCCCGTTCCCCCCGTGAGAAAAACCGCTTCTTTCATGGTGATCCGCAACCTTTCTGTTTTCGATCGAGCCCGCACTCGATATAGGATTTCAGGAAGCCCCCCATCCCGCGCAGTTTGTCTTGATACACGCCGTACTGCGCGCCGATCTTCTCCGCGATCCCGGCGCGCTCCCGCAGGGCGGCCGTCAGGGAATCATAGATTTTCTGCTCCAAATCCGTGTCGGTGACGTGGAGCAGATACTTTTCTTCCAGCGACAGCTCCCGCAGGATGCCGTCCAGCCGCTCATCCATGGAGAGGGCCACAAAGGGAATCCGCTGCGGCATGCTGAGCACCGCGGCGTGATAGCGGGAGGTGAGCAGCACCGACAGGCTGCGGAGAATGCCGGTCATCTCCGCGGCGGTGTAGGATTCAGAGAGGAACACCGCGCAGGGCGTCTGCAGCTTTTCCTGCAGGGCCGCGCAGGTGCCGGCGTCCAGGCGCTCCATGCCGAGGAGAACGGGGAAGAACGTCTGCTCCTCCAAGAGCCGGCGGATGGCCTGCGCGATGGCGCTGAGATAGTTCTCGTAAGCGGCTCTGCGCGCGGGGGAGTCGCTGAAGAAATACCACTTGTCGTACTGCCCCGCCGTGTCCCCGGTCAGGACGGAACGGAGCCATTTTGTCAGGGAGGGGCGCACCGGCCAGCAGAACGGGTGGATCGGCGCGATGCCCAGAAGCGGGGACGCACCGTCCCAGCCGGCACGGCGCAGGAGAGCGTGCGCCTCCTCCCGGGAGATCGCCTGGTCGTAGCACCAAGCGGTGTCCGTCCCCACATGCCCGTTGAGACCCAGCCTGCGCAGTTCCCGGTAGGATGTCTCTGTCCGGGTGATAAACCAGGTGTCCCGGCAGAGGGAGGCCGCCGTTTTTTGAAGGTAGGGCGCCATCTGTCCGACTTCCGATCCGTAGGCGATGCAGGGTTTGTTCTGCCCGCGCATGATGCCGGCCGCCTCGCAGAAATAGAGCGTCAGGGCGTCCGCGAAGGTGCTCTTCAGCGTGGATCCCTCGCAGAGGATCGCTGCGTGGTGGGTCGAACAGGCGCGGTAAAGATCCAGGAGAAAAATAGAGCTGAACTGCAGCAGCGTCACATCCGGGGGAAAATATCCCTTCAGCGCCTCCTTATCCAGCGTGGCCACAGAGATCCGGATCTGTTCCGCGCCGAAAATTTCCCGCAGCTGTTTCACGATCGCGACGACGCGGGCGTCCGCCCCGGTGTTTCTGGCGCCGTTGTAGCCCACGAGCAGCAATTTGATTTTTTCTCCGGGCTTCCACTCCGCGTAGGCGCCGATCCCCATTTTGGCGAGCGGCTTCGCGTACCTGGAAATCCAGACGAGCATCCGTACCAGCAGACTCAGCAGCCGATCCATGTGTGATCACGATCCTTGAAGGAATTCTTCCGCGAATGTTTATGACGGGCGTGCAAAAAACTCTTTTTTTGCTCTTTACTCCGAATTTATGAGTTGCTATAATCGTAAGGTACAAGAAAAATCCTGTCAAGAGCGAATAAATAACTGACTAAGTAAGAAAAAACAGAGCGGAGGTGAGAACGATGGCGGCACACGGAAACTGCCCCTGCACGCCCGACTGCCCGCTGCAGAGCGCGATGGAGACGCTCGGCGGAAAATGGAAGCTGCCGATCATCTGCTCCCTGAGTACGGACGGGCCCACGCGCTACAACGATCTGAAGCGGAAACTCTCCGGGATCTCCAACACGATGTTGGTCAAATCGCTGCGGGAGCTGGAGGAAGTCGGCCTTGTGGCGCGCAGGGAATACCTTGAGGTCCCGGCGCGGGTGGAGTACGAGGCGACAGAACTGACGAAGGATCTCCTGCCCATCCTGCAAAAGCTGGCGCTCTGGGGCGTGAAGCTGAAGCGCGGCGAGAAAGCGTGACGCGGATCCGCTTGCGGCCGGGCGCTCCCGCCGCGGCGGCCCGAAAATATTTTCAGAAAACGGGAAAAAGGACTTGCCAAAACGGGAACAATCTGTTAAAATATTTCACGTTGTCACGGCAGATGTGCTGCGGGGTGTAGCTCAGTTTGGTAGAGTGCGTGGTTTGGGACCATGAGGCCGGGGGTTCAAGTCCCTTCACCCCGATTCTGCCGGAGACGGCCCAGCGGGTGTAGCTCAATGGTAGAGCTCTGGCCTTCCAAGCCAGTTACGTGGGTTCGATTCCCATCACCCGCTCTTTGTGCCAGTAGCTCAGTTGGATAGAGCATCGGCCTTCTAAGCCGAGGGTCGCGGGTTCGAGTCCCTCCTGGCACGGTTCTTTTTATGGTGGGTGTGGTGAAGAGGCTAACACACCGGATTGTGGCTCCGGCATTCATGGGTTCGAATCCCATCATCCACCTTTTTGCGGCTCGGCTGCCGTGCGGTTCGATCCGCGATGGGGTGTAGCCAAGAGGTAAGGCACGGGACTTTGACTCCCGGATCGTAGGTTCGAGTCCTGCCACCCCAGTTCTCTCCGCCGCTGGGCGGGAGAATCGGATCCGTCCGGGGTCCGGGGCGGCAGTTCCCCGGAGCAGAAGCCGCGGAATCGTTCCGCTCTGTGCGGGTGTGGCGGAATTGGCAGACGCACCAGACTTAGGATCTGGCGGTTGTACCGTGGGGGTTCGAGTCCCTTCACCCGCATTGTTTTTTGCGCATCGGTCTCCCTGCGCATATTTTTTTGCATTTTTTGGCATCTTTTTTTCACAAACGGCTCGGAAGGATTGCAACAAGGGCGCCGGTTATGCTATCATAGGGGCATAAGACGGACGGACGCGCGTGTCCTGCGCGGGAGGACGGGCCGGCGGGCCGGGTTCTCAGCTCCGCGCCGCAGGCGGGATCGGGCTGCGGGGAATGCGGAGGCTGCGCAGGCGCGGCTTTTAGAACTGTTTGGCGAAGACAGACAAGGAAAAAACCGGTTGGAGGGAAAGGCAATGAATACGGGCAAGAAACACGCATCAAAGGGAAAACGACGGGTCGCGCTGCTGCTGGTTGCGGCGATGCTGTTTGCATCCGCCTGGACGCCGCAGGCGTTCCTCGGCGCGGAGAAGGCGGAGGCCGCGTCCTCAAGCGTACAGCACTATTTTTACGATCAGCTGGACCGCGAGGCCAAGCTGTTCTATGACGCTATGTACGAGATGTACCGGCAGGGCATCCTGGAGACGGGCAACGGCAGTTACGATCTGGTTGCCGCGGGAGCGGTGACGCAGAGGCAGCTGGAGGACTACGCAAACGGCGATTCGAGCCTCCTGAACACGCTCGGCGCGGCCAGGGACGCTTTCTATGCCGACTATCCGGAGATCTTCTATGTGGATTTCTCCTATCTCTCTATCCGAGTGACGCAGGACCGCGAGGGGTATCACGCGTATCTGGGCACGGGGCGCTCCGACAGCTACCGGGTGAAGGGCTTTGACAGCGAGCGCGAGGTGCAGGACGCCATCCGCGCGGTGGACGCCAAGGTGGATGAGATCGCCTCGGCGGCGCGGAGTTTGAAGATCGAGCCTGGCGAGGATCGCGTCGAACAGCAGATCAAGTATGTCCACAACGCGATCATCCAACACACTTCCTACCGGCTGGAGAACGCCTGCAAACCGGGCAATGAGGCGCACATCCGCACCGTATACGGGCCGCTCCTGCAGCACGAGAGCGTCTGCGAGGGCTATGCGCGCGCCTTTAAGATGGTGCTGGACCGCCTGGAGATCCCCTGCGTGCTGGTGCACGGGGTCTACCGCAGCGGCGCGGAGGACATGGAACTTCATATGTGGAACGAAGTGCAGCTGAACGGCAAGTGGTACGCGGTGGACGCGACCTTCGATGATCCGATCATGCCGAACAGCAATCCGTCCCAGCCGGGCCTGGACGGCGGAGAAAAGACGCAGTACCTCCTGGTGGGCGAGGATATCATCGGGCGGAACCATGTGCCGTGCGGGATCATGTCGCCGGCCAACTTTGAGTTCACTTACCCGTCCCTGGAACTGGGAACCGAAAAATATGAGACGGTGGCGGACAACAACGGACTCGTGGTGGAGCTGGACGATGAGGTCTACGACCGTGTAGAAGGCGGTGACGACAACACCACGGCGGTCTTCCGCGTGAGTTACAACCATATGGGCTACACCAAGGCCGCCGCCCAGGGAAAATATATCCTGGTCCGCTTCTATCAGTATTATCCGGGCAACGACACCTGGAAATACAACGATTGGATCTATGCGGATCCCAAGCCGTATGCCATCACGGAGACGGACGAATATGTGCTCTTCCCGTGCTCCCACTGCCGCTACATTGAGTTCGCGGTGACGGATGTCGCGCCGCGCGGACCGCTCTACGGGCCTGATTTCAGCGAGGAAGACTGGGACAACGTCTACTTCCACGGGGATCCGAGTCTCTTTTTGGCGGAGAGCAGCAAGATCTACAACCCCAAGGGCACCTATGTCGCGCCGCCCTATCCGCAGCAGGTGACGCCGCGGACGACGGGGCGCATCTTCATCGGCAACACCTATCCGGTGAAGATCGTCTACGACGACAAGCTTTTGCCCGTCGAGGGGCAGACCGTGGGCTACTCGCTGAGCACACCGAAGAATCCTTCCGCAAAAGCAAACTGCAAAATTGAAAACTTTCACTTCGACGGCGACCGCACGATCACCTTTGACTTTACGCCCAGCAAGATGTTCGCCGACGACTGCGCGCTCTATGAGTTCTCCTTCACCGGCCTGATGGGCGACCGGAGCCATAAGACGCCGCAGCCGGTCAGCTATGTCGCCTCCTACCCGTGCGCGGTCTGCGCCTACGTGTCGCAGGGCTACGACTGGAACGTCTTCGGTCAGCCGTCGCTCCTGGAGGACAGCGATCTCTCCATGAACGGCTGGAAAACCAAGGACGGCGAGCCCATCGACGAGGCTCTGAAGCACCGCCTGGTGCTGGTGGCGAGCCGGCCGACGCCGGGGCAGACGGAGGAGATGAACGACCTGGTCTCGGAGGAGTTCCCGGAGGAGAACGTGCTCACCAGCGAGACCTACAACATCAACCTCAGCATCTGCAAAGCGCAGGTGATTCAGACTGGACAGGGCGTGCGCGTCTCCGTGGGATTCCCGGAGGGCTACGGGCCGGACGATGCGGGCGTGACCTTTAAGGCCTACCACTTCCAGAAAAATGACGCCGGCGAAGTGATCGGCGTTGAGGAGATCGACTGCGTCGTGACGCCGTACGGGCTGATCATCACCTGCGACTCGTTCAGCCCCTTCATGATCGCGGCGGTGGAGAAGACCGCGGAGGATGAGACGCACGGCGAAAAAACCGTCATCCTCTCCAACAGCGAGGGCGGCGAGATCCTCGCCGGCGACAGTATCTTCAAGCTGCACCGGGGAGAAGTGCGCCATGTCACGGTGCGCGCCGACGACGGCTATGTGCTGGAATCCCTCAATGTGGGCGAAGAGCGGCAGCACATCACCGACGACCGGACGATGGAGCTGACGCTGGACTACGATGCGCTGAAGGCGGACGAGACCATCGTGGACGCGCGGTTTGTCTCGGAGGCGGTGCAGGCGAAGGAGACCGCCAGAGGCGAGACCGCCGTGACGCCGGTCCTGAACGGTGCTACGATGGATTTGGACGACAACGGCTATGACGACTATGACGATGCCGACGATCGCTACGGCGATGCGGAGGTCACGCTCCCCGCGCGGGAGACGGTGGCCGAGGGCGCGCGCTTTGTGCTGGAGCCCTGGATTGACAACCTGGGGCGCGAGCGCAGTTATCAGTGGTACAAGGACGGATCCCGCCTGTACGGCGAGACGGGGCCGATTCTGGTGTTCGAGGAGGTGCGCGCCGAGGATGCCGGGCGCTACAAGCTGGAGGTCGTCGCGCGGGATAACGACGGGATCCTCCGCACAGTCTCCAGCAACACCTGCCGGCTCACTGTGGAGAAAAACGGGAACAGCAGCGGGCAGAACCAGGAGGTTCTGGACATCCCGACCAGCTACAGCGCCGGCGTCCTGACACTGCGGCCGGAGCTCTCGTTGAACAGCGGGGGAGAGGCGCGCCTGTCCCTGAACCGCGCCACCGTCAGCCATGTGCTCCAGCAGGCGCCGCAGGACAGCGCTGTGACCCGGGTTGCCGTTGCGCCCTTGCTGCGCAGCGGAGCGGCGAAATTCACGCTCAGCATGGATCGCGACACCGTCGCCCACCTGGCGGCGATCGGCGGCGCGGCGCTCACGCTGGATATGGATTTTGCGGATCTGACGCTGAGCGCGGCGGAGCTGGACCGTCTGGCCAGCCGCGGTGGAAACACGATCACCTTTACGGCGGCAAAGACCCCGACGGGTCAGATTACAGCCGAGGTCGCGGTGAACGGGCAGCCGGTTTCGGTGCTGACAGATGCGATGCAGGTGGAGATCCCGGCGGGCAGCACGCGGCCGAGTATGGTTCTGGCGCAGGTGCAGCCGGGCGGCGGGGAGACAATCCTGAAGAAGTCCGCGCTGCACGGCAGCACGCTGGCCGTGCAGCAGAAGAGCGGCGCCACGCTGCGCGTGAAGGAGAACGCTAAGACGTTCCAGGATGTGACGAGCAGCTACTGGGCCTCGGAGGCCATTCAGTTTGTCACGGCGCGGGAGATCTTCGGCGGCGTGTCGGCGACGGAATTTGCGCCGGATACGGCGATGACGCGGGGCATGATCGCGACGGTGCTGTGGCGGATGGAGGGCGAGCAGGCCGCGGGCAGTAGCCCTGCCTACACGGATGTGCCGGCGGATTACTGGTGCTCCGGCGCGGTGAACTGGGCCAGCGCGCGGAATATCGTCTCCGGATACGGGGATCAGCGCTTCGGCGTGGAGGATCCCATCACGCGGGAGCAGCTGGCCTCGATGCTGGAGCGCTATGCGGCGTCGATCGGCGTCAGCCTCACCGCCGACGGGGATCTCGGCGCCTTTCCGGACGGCGGCGCGGTGTCCGAGTGGGCGCGCGGGCCGATGCGCTGGGCTGTGGGCAACGGACTGCTGGGCACCCGCAACGGGAACCTGGATCCCGCGAGTTACGCGACGCGCGCCGAGGTAGCCGTCGCGCTGCAGGCGCTCATCCAAAAGATGGCGTAATCATCCCTGCCCGCCTCAGGCCGCCGGGCGGTCTGAGGGCGGCCCGAGGCCCGGCGCCGGACGGCGTGCGCCGGAAAAGCCAATCGAGAACAGGATGCGCAGAGAAGCGAAAATCTGCGCATCCTTTTTTTGAAAACAGGCGATAAGGATTGCAAGGCGGGCGGCGGATATGCTATCATAGAGGCACAGTGCCGCGCATGCCGTGTACGCCGGGGCGCGGAGGCGCGCTACGGTTCGGGCCCGGCGCAGGCGATGACGCGGCAGAAGGGAGAACAAAAAATGCGAGTGATTCGAACCTTGGCAAGTTACCTATATCTGTTCAGTGCGATGATCTACGGCTATCCCTTCTTAAAGCGCCTGGAAAAGCAGCGGCAGACGCTGGGCGACGCGGCGGTGCAGGAGAAGATCTACCGGCGCACGCGCCGGATCGCCAAGCGCTTGCTGAAGTGTGCCGGCTGCACGATTCAGGTGCAGGGCGCGGAGCCGCGCCCCGAGGAGGGCCCGGTTCTCTACGTGGCAAACCATCAGAGTTACATGGATATTCCGATTCTGGTCGCGGTGCTGGAGCATCCGGTGGGGTTTGTGGCCAAGGAAAATCTGCGCAAGATTCCCTTCTTCGGGCAGTGGCTCGACTCGCTGCGCTGCGTGATGATTGCCCGCGGGGACAGCCGGCGGGCGCTGGCCGCCATTCTGGAGACCGCGAAACTGCTGCAGGCGGGGCACAGCATGGTTCTCTACCCGGAGGGCATGCGCTCCCGCGACGGCAAGCTGGGCGAATTTAAGGCGGGCAGCCTGAAAGCGGCACAGCGGGGGAAAGCTAGGATCGTCCCTGTGGCGGTGAAAGGCGCCAGGGATGTGATGCCGCGCGGCAGTTTTTGGATGTATGCGCGCCCGGTCACCGTGACGCTTCTGCCGGAGCTGGACGCCGAAACGGTGCAGAGCACGGACACCAAGACGCTGGCGGAGCAGCTGCGGACACAGATCGCGCAGGCGCTGGGACAGGCGCCCGCGGCGGGGGACGAGGCATCAGAGCATGGCTGATCTGGAGACCGCGCGCGGGCTGCTGCGCGAGTACTACGGCTATTCCGCCTTCAAGCCGATTCAGGAGCGGGCCATCGCCTCCGTTCTGGACGGCCACGACACGCTGGTGGTGATGCCAACCGGCGGCGGAAAATCGCTCTGCTACCAGATCCCGGCGCTGATGCTGGAGGGGCTCACGCTGGTGGTTTCGCCCCTGATCTCCCTGATGAAGGATCAGGTGGATCAGCTGGTGCGCATCGGCATCCGGGCGGCCTGTATCAACAGTACCCTGGAGGAGGCGCAGTACCGGCAGCTGCGGCGCGAGATCGCCGCGGACGCCGTGGATATCCTCTATGTCGCGCCGGAGCGGCTGCGTTCGGCCGATTTTTTGTCACTGCTGCGGCACAAGCGCGTCGCGCTGGTGGCGGTGGACGAGGCGCACTGTGTATCCCAGTGGGGCCACGATTTCCGCCCCAGCTACTACGAGATCAGCCGTTTTATCCAAAATCTTCCGCAGCGGCCCGTGGTGGCCGCCTTCACCGCGACGGCAACCGCCGAGACGCGGGCAGATATCATCCGGCGGCTGGAGATGCGGCGGGCCAATCTCTACCGAGCCAGTTTTGACCGGCCCAACCTGATCCTCGCGGTGCGCAGGGACGGAGACCGCAAGGCGGCTCTGCTGGAGTTTGTGCGCGCGCATCCGGGGCAGTGCGGCATCATCTACTGCAATACCCGCAAAGAGGTGGATAAAGTCTGGACCCTGCTGCGCAAGGCGGGCATCCCGGCGCTGCGCTACCACGGCGGGATGGAGGATGCCGACCGCACTCTGAACCAGGAACAGTTTCTCTGTGCGCAGGCCGAGCTGATCGTGGCCACCAACGCGTTCGGGATGGGCATCAACAAGCCCGATGTGCGCTACGTGGTGCACTACAACCTGCCGCAGAATCTTGAATCCTACTATCAGGAGATCGGCCGCGCCGGCCGCGACGGGCTGCCGAGTCTCTGCCTGCTGTTCTTCTCCTATGCCGATGTGCATGTCAACCGCTATCTCCTGGAGCAGAGCAGCAAATCCGAGCAGCGCCTGCAGGTGGAGCTGGACAAGCTGCAGACCATGGTGCGCTATGCGGACACCAGAGGGTGCCTGCGGCGGTTCCTCCTGCAGTATTTCGGGGAAAAGGCGCCGGCGCACTGTCAGAGTTGCAGCAACTGCCGCGAGATTCGGCTCGACCGGCCGCTCCTTCTGCCGGCGGATGAGGGCCTGCTGCAAGAGCTGCGCGCGCTGCGGCTGCGGCTTGCGATCCGGGAGGGCGTGCCGACCTATCAGATTTTTAGCGACGCCGCGCTCAAGGAACTGGCCCGCACGCAGCCGCGCAGCCTTGTGGCGCTGCGGGAGATCCCGGAGCTGGGCGAGGTGAAGGCGGCGCGCTACGGAGAGACGCTGCTGGCGGAGATCGCGCGCTACCTGCAAGCCCCCGCGCCCGCGCAAAAACCATCCAAGCCGGGCGTCCCGGAGGATGCCGGCGGCCGGGACGCGGACGGGGTGGGCGATCAAGAAGACGGCGAAACGGAGGAGCATCGATGAAATACATCCTGCGCGAGGAAGAGCGGCACCGGCTTTGGATCAACCTTGTCGTGGTGATCGGCGGCATCGCCTGTTTCTTTATTTTCCTGCATCTGGACACGATTTTCGATGCGTTTCACACCGTGGGCGTCATCCTGAGGCCTTTCCTCTACGGCTTTATCATCGCGTTCCTGCTCAACACGCCGGTCAAATTTTTTGAGCGGGCGCTTGCGCCGCTGATCCGCCCGCGCAAACTGCTGCGGGCCGTGGCCGTCATCCTGACGATCCTGATTTTTACCGCCGTGGTGGCGGCGCTGGTCGCCTTCCTCATGCCGCAGCTGGTGGACAGCGCGCTGACGCTGGTGCGGAACATCCAGGACTTCATCCGCAATATGGATCAATATGTGAACGCCTGGCTGGCGTTTCTGGAGCGGCAGTACCACATGGAAACGCCTATCTATGAGAATCTGCGCAGCATCTGGGAGCGGATTCTCTCCAGCGGCACGACCCTGCTCCTGACGATCTTTCAGCGCCTGCTGGGGCTCACCGGGCAGATCACCAGCAGCGTGATCGATTTCTTTGTGGCGATGATCATCTCGATCTATTTCCTGATGTCCCGCGAGTACTTCTTTGCCCTGCTGCGCAAGCTGCTCTATGCGCTGTTTCCGAAAAAGACCGTCGGACAGCTGCTGTATGTGGGGCGGCTGACGAACAGCACGTTCAACGGCTTTATTAACGGGAAGCTCCTAGACTCCCTGATCATCGGCATTCTGGCCTTCATCTGCCTGACGGTGATGAAGATGCCTTATGCGCTTCTGATCAGCGTGATCGTCGGCGTGACCAACATCATTCCATTCTTCGGGCCGTTCGTGGGGGCGATTCCAAGCGCCTTCATCATCTTCATCGTCAACCCGATCCAGGCTGTATGGTTCCTGATCTTCATCCTGATTCTGCAGCAGATCGACGGCAACATCATCGGGCCGAGGATACTGGGAAACTCCACGGGCCTGCCCGCAATCTGGGTGATCTTCGCGATCTTGGTCGGCGGCGGGATCGCCGGGTTCCTCGGCATGCTGATCGGCGTGCCGACCATGGCGGTGCTGTACTCCCTCGCCCGGAGCTATATCCGGCAGCGGCTGGAACACCGCAGCCTGCCGGTAGAGACGTCCTATTACAAGGAGCCGGGGGCCGACCCCTATCAGAGCCAGAAAGGTGAGAATACAGATGCAACAACTGGACAAACAGAAACAGATGCTTAATCTGCAGCAGCAGATTGCCACCATGGAGCAGGAGATCGAGCACCTTTACGGCGAGCGCCGGGCGCTGGTGCGGGAGAGTGAGACGCTGCTGCGGGATATGCTGGACGGCATGGAGCAGCCGGTGGCCGCCGTGGAGTACCCGTCGGAGCTGGATCGGATTCTGACCGCCACGGCCGAACTGCCCTCGCGGGCGCGGGTCGCGTGCCAGGGCGTGGAGGGGGCCTTTTCGCACCAGGCGGCGGATCAGTTCTTCGCCGAGCCGGAGATCCGCTTTTACGATCAGTTCGAGGATGTGTTCCGCGCGGTGGAGAACCGGCAGGTGGAATACGGTGTGCTGCCGATCGAGAACTCCACGGCGGGCTCCGTGGTGCAGGTCTACGATCTGATGCGCAAGCACGACTTTTATATCATCAAGGACACGGAAGTGCTGGTGCGGCACAATCTGCTCACGGCCTGCGAGACGACCATGCAGCAGTTGACGGACGTTTTCAGCCACGCGCAGGCGCTTGGGCAGTGCCAGGCGCTGCAGGAGCAGTATCCGCAGATCCGTTTTCACGAGTTCTCCAACACGGCGGCGGCGGCGAAATTTGTCGCGGAGCAAAACGACCCGCATCTCGCGGCCATCGCCTCCGCCAAATGCGCGTCGCTCTACGGGATGTACACGCTGGAACCGGATGTGCAGGACGTGACGGGCAATGCCACGCGGTTCATCTGCATCCGAAACACGCCGGGCTTCTCGGCCGAGGCCAATCGGATCAGTCTCTGTCTCACCGTACCGCACAAACCGGGCGCGCTGTACCATATGCTGCACAAATTTGCCCTGAACAATCTGAATCTCTGCAAGCTGGAGTCCAGACCGTATCCGGAGAGAAGATTCGAGTACCTGTTCTACCTGGATGTGGAAGGGCGCTGCAGCGAGTTCCAGGTGCGCTGGCTCTTGAACGAGCTGAACAACGAGCTGGGATATTTCAAGTTCCTGGGCAGCTACAACACGCAGCCCGCGGCGCGCTAGCGCAGGCGGCGGTTCAAGTAGGGGATCCGGGTCTGCATCCATCGAGACGGGAGGTTCTGACATCGTTATGGTGATCCAAGCTATTTTGACGGTCTGGCTGCTGGTCCTGATCTTTCTGACCAACCGGTTCCGGCGGGAGCGGCGCATCCCGCAGCAGCGCATTTTCAGCATTTTTCTCATCGTCTGGGCGATTCTGGGCATCCTCTACTACGACGTCTGGTCCGTCACTTCCGGATGGCTGGACGCGCACGCCGATTCCTGGCAGACCTATCTGCCCGTCGTATTCTTCTCCATCTGCGCAGGCCTTGGCACCTACTATCTGTTGCAGACGTTCGGGAAATTCCGGGCAATGGCGGAGAAAAACCAGAAGGACGCCGACGCGCGGCAGGCCGCGAAGCAGAAGAAGAAAAAAGCGGAGCAGCGCAAAGCGGAGAAGGAGAAGCGCTCGGTGAAAGACGGGCAGGCCCCGAAGGAACAGCAGGCGCCGAAAGAAAAACAGGCGACGAAAGAGAGACAGACACAGAAAGAGAGACAGGCAGCGAAAGAAAAGCAGACGGCGAACAAAAAGCAGACCGCGAAAGGAGCGCAGGCGCCGGAGAAAAAGCGGGCGGCAGACGCGGCTGCGAAGCGTCAGGCTCAGTCAGACGCAAAGGCGCCGGACGGCGGGCAGCCGCCCCGGTGACACGCCGTGCCCGCGCGGGCTGTGCAAAAGAAGCGGCCTGGGAAACGATTCCGCCATCGTTTCCCAGGCCGCTTCTTTTGCACAGCAGAACGAGACCCCGGGGCCGCGCAGTCCGCGGGCGAGGGATGTCGCTGCCGCAGGCACCGCGGCGCAGAGAAAAAAACGGGACTGTCACCAGCATTCGCGACAGTCCCGTCCGCGGTCTTATTCCGCGCCTTTTTCCTTCATCTCTTCTTTATTCTGTTCTTCGTCGTCGCCCGCCAGCCCCTTCTTGAAGCCGTGGATGCTCTCACCCAGGGCCTTTCCTACGCCGGGCAGTTTACCGGGGCCAAATATGATCAGCGCGATCACTAGGATTAAAATTAAACTAGGAATTCCAATATTGGCCAAACCCATGTCTGTCACCCTCCCTTACGGCAGCTCGCGCGGAAATTCCGTCCACATGCCTATATCATATCCCGTTTCCCGCAAAAAAACAAGGGACTTTTGGCGAAAAATTGCCGGCAATCTCTAGTATAGAAAAATTTTGCCGTTTGTATCCGGACGCGCAGGTCAAATCTTGGTGATATCGACCAGCTCCACGTCCAGGATGGACTCGTTCATACCGATGCAGTCCACCAGCACCCTGGCGGTGTCGATGGCGGTCAGGCAGGCGATGGAGCGCTCCACGGCCTTGCGGCGGATGCGCACACCCTCCCGCATGGGCTGCCGGCCCTTGGTGGAAGTGGAAATCACATAGTCCACCTTGCCGCTCTCCAGGAGATCCATGATGTTCGGCGCGGGCTCGGAAATTTTATGAACCGGCTCCACATGCAGGCCGTAGCTGTTGAGAAAAGCGGCGGTGCCGTGCGTGCCGTAGATCTTAAAGCCGAGTTTCTCCAGCTTGCGGGCGATGGGCAGCACTTCCTCCTTGTCCTTGTCCCGCACCGAGATGAGCACGCTGCCGGAGTGCACGATCTTGTAGCCAGCAGCTACCAGCCCTTTGTAGAGGGCCTCGTCGAAACTCTTGGCGATGCCCAGCACCTCGCCGGTGGATTTCATCTCCGGACCCAGGTGGGTGTCCACGGAGTGCAGTTTCTCAAAACTGAACACCGGTACTTTGACGGCGACATAGTCTCCCACGGGGTGCACGCCCGGCTCATAGCCCAGTTCTCGGAGGGTCGCGCCGAGCATGACCTTGGTCGCCAGATCCACCATGGGGACGTTCGTGACTTTGCTGATGTAGGGCACCGTGCGCGAGGAGCGCGGGTTGACCTCGATGACGTAGACTTCGCCGTTGTGGACGACATACTGGATGTTCACCAGGCCCACCACGTGGAGCGCGCTGGCCAGGCGGGCCGTATACTCGACGATGGTGCGCTTGTTCTCCTCGGTGAGCCGCTGCGCCGGGTACACGGAGATGGAGTCGCCGGAGTGGATGCCGGCGCGCTCGATGTGCTCCATGATGCCGGGGATCAGAAAATCTTTGCCGTCGCAGATGGCGTCGACTTCCACCTCGATGCCCATCATGTACTTGTCGATGAGCACCGGGTTCTCGATACCCGCGGAGAGGATGATGTTCATGTACTCCTCCACGTCGGCGTCGTTGTAGGCGATGATCATGTTCTGCCCGCCCAGCACGTAGGAGGGGCGCAGGAGCACCGGATAGCCCAGCTTGTTGGCAGCCCGCAGGGCATCACCGATCTGAAAGACCGTCAGGCCGTCCGGCCGCGGGATGTGGCAGCGCTGCAGGAGCTCGTCGAAACTCTCGCGGTCCTCTGCCTCGTCGATGCTCTTGGCCGAGGTGCCGAGGATGTGGACGCCGGAGGCCTCCAGATGCTTGGTCAGGCCGATGGCCGTCTGCCCGCCGAACTGCACGATGGCGCCCCAGGGCTTCTCCGTGGCGATGATGGAGTCCACGTCCTCCGGCGTCAGCGGATCGAAGTAGAGGCGGTCGGAGGTGTCAAAGTCGGTGGAGACGGTCTCCGGATTGTTGTTGACGATGATGGCCTCGTAGCCCTCCTCCTTCAGAGCCCAGACGCAGTGCACCGAGCAGTAGTCGAACTCGATGCCCTGGCCGATGCGGATGGGGCCGGAGCCGAAGACGAGGATCTTCTTTTTGCCGCTCTCGTGCTCCGCCAGGAATTCCGCGGCCTCGTTCTCCTCGTCGTAAGTGGAGTAGAAGTAGGGTGTCTCCGCGCGGAACTCGGCAGCGCAGGTGTCCACCATTTTGAAGACGGCGTGCCGCCGCATGGGCAGCTCTTCGCCGGAGATGCGGGCGATGGTCTTGTCGAGAAAGCCGAGCTTTTTCGCTTCCAGGTACAATTCCGGCGTCAGTTCCTGCTTGGCTAGCCGCCGCTCCATCTTGACCAGATTCTGCATTTTCGCCAAGAACCAGGTGTCGATCTTGGTGATGCGGTGGATCTCCTCGATCTCCACGTTGCGTTTCAGCGCTTCGTAGACGACAAAGGCGCGCTCATCGTCGCAGCGGTTGAGCCGGCGGATCACATCGCTGTCCGAGAGCATCTGCAGCTTGGGCAGATTGAAGGTGTCCAGCTTGAGCTCGATGGAGCGCACCGCCTTCATCATGGCCTGCTCGAAACTGGTGCCGATGGCCATCACCTCGCCGGTGGCCTTCATCTGGGTGCCCAGCGTGCGGTCGGCGTAGACGAATTTGTCGAAGGGCCAGCGCGGGAACTTGACCACGATGTAGTCGAGCGCCGGCTCGAAGCAGGCGAAGGTGTTCCCCGTCACCGCGTTGACGATCTCGTCCAGCGTATAACCGAGCGCGATCTTGGTGGCCACCTTGGCGATCGGATAGCCCGTGGCTTTGGATGCCAAGGCGGAGGAGCGCGACACGCGAGGGTTGACCTCGATCACCGCGTATTCGAAACTGTCGGGGCGCAGAGCGAACTGGCAGTTGCAGCCGCCCTCGACGCCCAGCGCCTGCACGATGTGGAGCGCCGCGCTGCGCAGCATCTGGTACTCCTGGTCGGAGAGGGTGACAGCCGGGGCCACGACGATGGAGTCGCCGGTGTGCACGCCCACGGGGTCAAAGTTTTCCATGGAGCAGACGGTGATGATGTTGGCGTTGGAATCCCGGATGACCTCGAACTCGATCTCCTTCCAGCCGGAGATGTTTTTTTCGATCAGCACCTGGGTGATGGGGGAGAGGCGCAGGCCGTTCTCCGCGATCTCATGCAGTTCCTCCGGATCGTGGGCGATCCCGCCGCCCGTGCCGCCCAGGGTGAAGGCCGGCCGCACGATGACCGGATACTGGATCTCCTCGGCGTACTCGAGCGCATCCGCCACGGTTTCCACGACCTTGGAAGGGATGCAGGGCTCGCCGATGGAGAGCATGGTGTCCTTGAACATCTGGCGGTCCTCCGCCTTGTCGATCGTCTCCGGCTTGGCGCCTAAGAGTTTGACGTTGTGGGAGTCCAGGAATCCGTCGCGGGCCAGCTGCATCGACAGCGTGAGCCCAGTCTGTCCGCCCAGGGTGGAGAGAATGCTGTCGGGTTTCTCGATCTCAATGATGCGCTTGACGACATCCAGGTTTAAGGGCTCGATGTAGATGCGGTCTGCCATCGCCTTGTCGGTCATGATGGTGGCCGGGTTGGAGTTGACCAGCACGACCTCCAGCCCCTCCTCCTTCAGGGCGCGGCAGGCCTGTGTCCCCGCGTAGTCAAACTCGGCGGCCTGGCCGATCACGATAGGGCCGGAGCCGATCACCAGTACTTTTTTGATATCCGCTCTCAGTGGCATCTCATTCGCCCTCCTTTGCCGCCGTGCGCTGTGCGGCGGAGTTCTGATCCATCCGCGCCATGAACTGGTCGAACAGGTACGCGGTGTCCCGCGGGCCTGCGCAGGCCTCCGGATGGAACTGCACCGTGCAGACCGGCGCGTTGTCGTAGATCACGCCCTCGCAGGTCTTGTCGTTCACATTTTGGTGGCTCACCCTGCCCACGGCGGCGTCGATGCTCTCGCCCACCACCGCGTAGCCGTGGTTCTGGCTCGTCACATAGACGCGCCCGCTGTCGAGATCCTTGACCGGCTGGTTGCCTCCGCGGTGGCCGTACTTCAGCTTGACGGTGCGGCCGCCGTTGGCCAGAGCGGTCAGCTGATGGCCCAGGCAGATGCCGAACATGGGGATCTTGGCGGCGATGAGCCGCTGCAGCGTGGCGATGACCTCCACGTTCTCCGTGGGGTCGCCCGGGCCGTTCGTGAGCATGATGCCGTCGGGCGCCAGGGCCAGGATCTCCTCTGCGGAGGTGTTGTAGGGCACCACCGTGACTTCGCAGCCGCGCTGCAGCAGGTGGCGCAGGATGTGCGCCTTGTAGCCGAGATCGAGCATCACGACGCGGCGTTTTGTCTCCTCCGGTTCGTAGACGTGCCGCTCCGTGCAGCTCACCGACTTGACGGCGTCCCGGATCTCGTAGGCGGCCAGCTGTGCGAGCAGCTCGTCCTTGACGGCGTAGACATCCTCCGTCGTGATGGCGCCGTTCATCACGCCGTACTCGCGGATGATCCGCGTCAGCTGCCGCGTGTCGATGCCGTAGAGGCCGATGATGTTCTGCTCCTTTAAGAAGTCGTCGATGCGCGCCTCGCAGCGAAAATTGGAGGGCACCTCGCACCACTCCCGCACAATATACCCCCTCACCCAGCTGCGGTTTGATTCGTAGTCGTCGCTGTTGACGCCGTAATTGCCGTTCAGCGGGAAGGTCTGCACGACGATCTGGCCGTAGTAGCTGGGGTCGGTCAGGGTCTCCTGGTAACCGGTCATGCCGGTGGTGAAGACCACCTCGCCGATGCTGGTGCCCGTCACGCCGAAACTCAGGCCCTCGAAGATTTGTCCGTTTGCCAAAAGCAGGTACGCTTTCTGTTTGCTCATGGATCTTCCATTCCTTTCCTCATGCGTTTTGATTGCGAAAGGGCAAAAAAAATGCCCATTTATCCCGTCACAGATAAATAGACATACCGATAGACATACGCGCATCGCTATCCCTTTTTTAGTCTCACGGGACTAATTTAAAAGGTTCCCTGTTACATTTCCTTTATTATATCAGCCGCGGCGGGAAATGTCCACCACCATCTGCGGGGATGGGCAAAAATTTTCTGTCTTTTTAATCGTCAAAGTAAACG
>CAZSHM010000008.1:0-48733 GCA_964606855.1 uncultured Peptococcaceae bacterium | reverse complement strand
CCACCACCGGCGGATATTCAAAACTCATGAGTTTTGAATACGTACACGCGTTCCGGGTGCCTTTTGTGCACCGTGCAACATTCCGGCCGTATTGGATGTCCCCGGCGGTCCCTTTTTTCGGCTCCGCGGCGCTTTCCTTCCATAAATCCACTAAAAATCCATTAAAACCCGTGAAAGACCCACAAAAAAAGTGCTGCCCTACAGAACAGTCTGTAAAGCAGCACCCGGATGAGGCATCCCGCGGGATTCAGCCCTCCAAAAGTTTTAGCGGATTCTTCGCCATGGTCTTCAACTCTTCCATGGTCGAGCCGATCGTGTACATGCAGTTCATCATCGTCGCGTACTGTTCGGGGATCGACGGTGTCCAGTCGAAGAAATGATCCGAGGAGATGAGACAGTGATCGTAGCCGCAGAGCTCGCAGATCTCCTTCCACTCGGCGACTGTCATGGAAGTGTAGAGCGGCTGCACGCCCAGCGTGCAAACTTCGATGTAGCCGCCCAGATCCGCAAATTCCTTCAGCTGTTCATGCGTGACCGGGCTGACGCCGCAGGTGGGATGCGTGAAAACGAGCTTCTGGAACCCGATCTCATGCGCGTATCTTGCTGTCGCCAGCGCCTCGGCCGTGGAACCGTGACCGGTCGCAAGCACAATGTTGGCATCCTTTGCCATCCGCACGATGGCCTTGATGTTCTCCTTCAGGTTGCCGTCCTCGTCGGTGAGGGTGTAAAACGCCTCTTCCGGGATGTCCTTGAAGTACGGGTTGCTCCCCTCGTTGATCACAAGCTGCGTGAAGCCGCCCGGGCAGTGCTTATCGTTCAGAGAGCTCCAGGTGGGCAGCCATACGAGCCTTGCCCCCAGCTGGATCGCCATCTCCATCACCCAGGGATAGGGGCCGCCCGCCGTCTGGTTCAGGGACACACTGGGATATACGGTGAAGTCGTCATACATCTCATTCAGTTTTTTCGCCAGGCGGATGGCCGGCCACGCATGCGTCTTCAAAACCAGGCCATGCATTCCGCTCTCCCGGCATTTGGTGACAACTTCTTCGTTGCTCTTTGTCATCGGATGATTCGGGCTGGCGTCCGGATTGCAGTGACAGTGCATGTCCACGTGATACCGGATTAACTCCTGTAACTCAAACATGGTTTTTCTCCTCCTTTAGGATTCTATGTGCAACTGCGCGAGGCAAACGCCCCCTGCCGTGCAGCGGCTGTCGCCTTGCCGCCGCGCCGGAAGGGCGGAGCGCCGCGCGCGAAACGCCGTTTTTTGGCTGACCGGAGTCACGCTTCGTCGTAGATCCGGCGGCAGACCTCCGCGACCTTCTCCTCCGCGTTCCCCGTGTGGATCGGCGGATTCCAGAGTCTGGACTTAAAGTCATCCAGGGTAAAAGCGACCAGGCTCTGGGCAAAGGTCTCTCTGTCCACATCAAACCCTTTTTCGCGGAGCGTGTCCTGCATGTTCTTGTAGCCGAAGCCCTTGTAGAATTTCTTGATGCACCCCGCCACGTACTCCGCGTCGGTCTTCGCGTCGCCGCTGATGGGGGCCCCGATGGCGTCGCCCAGCTTGGCGATCGCGTCCTGCGATGTCTCGGCGAAATGCCGGATAACCGTCGGTAGGGTCAGCATGCAGGCATGCGCATGCACCAGATGGTATTTGGAGCCGATCGCGTGCGCGACCGCGTGGCCGTTCGGCACGCCGCCGTTCGCCTGCGCGTTGTGGGCGGCCCAGGCCATCTGCTCGCGCGCCATCTTGTTCTTCGGCTCCGCGACGGCAACCGGCAGCCATTTCCAGATCCTCCGGATGCATTCGAGCATCATGATCTCCGAGTAATCATTGTTCTTGACGCCGACCAGGTTTTCGACCGCATGGGCGAAGGCGTCGAGGCCGGTGTGGATGGTGGGCGCCGCGGGCATGCCGATGGTGAATTCCGGATCGATGATGCAGAGATCCGCCATGGACGCCGGGCCCATGAAACTGAATTTCATGCCCTGTTTCACACTCGTCAGCACGGAGGACTGTGTCGACTCCGCCCCGGTTCCGGCGGTGGTCGGCATGGTGATCAGGATACCGCTCCGCTTGGCGACAGACGCGATTTCGCTCCGGCTCCCGCTCGCGCTGTAATCGTGCAGGTCCCGGATTTCCTCCATCTCCCGGATCCCGGCGATCAGGCCGACCGCCTTCGCCGCATCGATCGGGCTGCCCCCGCCGAGGCCGATGACGGTATCGAACTGCTTGCCCCGCACCGTGTCCGCAATCTGCAGGCACAACTCGTCCGTCGGCTCCGGCATCACATCGTCAAAGATCTCGTAGGTAACGCCGGCCTCCTCCAGGGATTTCGTCACTTTGTCAACAATCCCCAGCTTTACAATGCCTTTATCCGTGACGATAAACGCATTCTTTCCTCCGAGTGCCCGAACGCGCTGCCCTGTCTCGGCGGCGGTTCCGCTGCCGAAAAGAACGCCGGACAATTTCAGCAAATCATATGCAATCATTGCGCTGCTCCCCCTTCTGTTCGCCCTTCCGCTCGATTGTGGCGCCCGGCTCTGCGGCCCGCCGCCACGTTTTTCTATCGATTTAATTTTAGCAAGGCCGTCCTGAAATGTACAATGACCAGAATGCATGGATATTGATACAGCAGCGGCATGGTACGCCGCCGCCGGGCCGTGTTTTGCTGACTTGATGGCAAAAAGTTCTCTCTCATTCACCGCCGGTTTTTAATATCATACGCAGTATGAATGATAAATCATTTTTATTATTCATGCTTCGTCTCTTCCTCCTGCGGCGTTTCCTCCACGAGATCCCGCACTTCCTTCAAAAAGACTTTTCCCAGCGCCGACATTTCCAGATGCTTGTTCCACAGAATATGCGCGTAGGAGCTGATGACGGGCCGGAAGGGCCGGAACACCAGGTCATAGGCCCGCAGCATGTCTTCCACGGAATCCATGACTACCGCATAGCCGATGCCCTCGTTCACATACGCGGCAACATTGTTGGACAGATAATACGTGATGATCACGTTGAGCGTGTCCGAATCCATGCCGGACCATCCGTTCAGGATGGTCCGGGTCAGCTCCCGCTCCGGACAGATCAGGGGCAGGCTGACCAGCTCCTTGGCAGAAATGGATTTCTTTCTGGCCAGCGGGGCGTCCTTCGGCATGGCGAGGCCCCACCGGTTTTTCACGGGCAGCCGCACAC
The DNA here is from genome assembly GCA_964606855.1 of uncultured Peptococcaceae bacterium. Taxonomy (GTDB): domain Bacteria; phylum Bacillota; class Peptococcia; order Peptococcales; family Peptococcaceae; genus UBA7185. The sequence goes on along the minus strand of CAZSHM010000008.1, from coordinate 45,537 downwards.
AGTCGTAGGTGTCCGGATCGATCAGATCGTACTGGACCCCGAAATCCACGGCGCCGTCCCGCAGTCCCCGCCGCAGTTCATTGGCCGCCATGGCGCGGATGTTGAACCGCGCGAACGGGTATTTCCGGCAGACGGCGGCGACCGCCCGCGCGACCAGATCTCTGGCCCCGGTATTCACGGAGCCGATCACCAGCTTGCCGGAGATGTTCTCCCCGTAATTGAAGATCTCGTACTCCATCCGCTCATACAGGGCCATGATCCGCTCCGTGTACCGGAGCATCATCTCCCCCTCCTCGGTCAGCACTGTCTCCCGCTTGCCCCGCTCAAAGAGTTTCTTCCCGCACTCCTCCTCGAGACGATTCAGCCGCCTGGACAGGGTCGGCTGTGTGATGCAGAGTTTGCTCGCCGCCGCGGTCAGGTTTCCCTCCTGCGCGACGACCTGCAGTGATTTCAGAAGCTCGAATTCCATAAAACTCTCCTCCCGCCATGGCTTCTCCCGATTTTTTCGCGATGCTTTCCCGCGATTGTCACCCGCGGTCTCTATCGTCGGCCCGCCGAGCATCGGGCTCTCCCGTTTGAACTTCTGTCAGAAAAATCCCAGATTTTGTATTTCTATTATATCATGCTCTCCGCAGGAACGCCACCGTCCCCTGAAGATTTTGCGCAATGCCGGAGGCTGCGCCGTCCCAGTCGGGCGGAGCACGTTTTTATTGGATTTTTCCCGAAATCCGATCGGGCTTCCGCAGCAGGTCAAGGCGCATCTTTCCCGCTCCAGGCGGGCCGGGCGCCTTTGAGCCTCCTTCTTGAATCATGCGTTTCATGTATAAATTTCGATTAAAATTATTCATTTGCGTATCATTTCTTCCCGTGCTATAATGGGTGCAAACAGAAAGGAAGGTCTTAATCATGAAAAACAAATCCGCATCCCGTGTGCTTGCCGCCGCAGTCGTGATCAACCTCGTCGTCGGCATCACGTACATCTGGAGCATCATCAACAAAGAGCTGACGACTTCCTACGGATGGAGCGCGCGCCAGGCCTCGCTCCCTTACATGATCGCGCTCGCCATGATGCCGTTCGCCATGATGATCGGCGGCAGCATCTCCGACAAGGGCCATCCGAGGAAGAGTTCCCTGATCGGGAGCGTCCTGTGGGGGAGCGGCCTCATCCTCTGCGGCCTCACGCACACGCCGCTTCCGATCACGATCGGTTACGGGCTGCTCTTCGGCACCGGCGTGGGCCTCATCACCGGAACGACAACGGCGACCGCCGCCAAGTGGTATCCGATCAGCAAGCGCGGGCGCATCTCCGGGATCGCCTCCGCAGCGATCGGTTTCTCCTCCGTATACATGTCCCTTCTGATGAGCGTCATGATGCGCCACTTCGGCCTGCAGCACAGTCTCCTGCTCACCGGCGTGGTGGGGATGCTCATCATGCTCTCCGGATCCATGTTCATCGCGAGCCCGGAGAGCGCGGCAGACGACGCCTGCCGTGACTCCGCGAAACCGACATCCGCGGAGGACTGCACCCTGAAAGATATGATCCGCAGCTCGGAGTTCTGGAAGCTGTGGCTGATCTTCGCGCTCGGCGACAGCGGGGCGCTGATGCTGATCGGAAGCATGGCCTCCATCGCGAAAGTGCAGGCGGGGATCGAGGACGCCGCGTTCATCGTGATGATGATCAACCTCTGCAACGGCATCGGCCGCATTGTGATCGGCTCACTCTCGGATCGCATCGGGATCCGGTGGGCATTCCGGCTTTCGCTCACGATCCAGCTGGTGAATATGCTCTTGTTCAGCCACTACACGTCCTACCCGGCGCTGCTGCTGGGCGCGTCCCTCGCGGGCTTCTCCTTCGGCGGGATCATCGCCATGCTGAACCCGGCCGCCTCGCAGTTCGGGATGACCCATCTGGCGCTGAACGCCGCCTTTGTCAACACCGCCTACAGCGCGGGCGCGATCCTCATGCCGTACATCGCCGCCTATATTGTGGACACCACGGGCTCCTACAACGCTTCCTACCTGGTCGCGGCTGTAATGCTGGCGATCGCGGCTGTGATGACCTTCTCCTACAAGTGCGTCCGGGTTCGGCCGAAAAACACGGCCGGATCCGCGCAGCGGTAGGGATGCGATGAGCTCCGGCTTTTGCCGCGGCGAACTAAAACGGCGGCCTTATGCGTGCTGCATAAGGCCGCCGTTGTTTTGTGCCGCTCCTCTCCCGAAATCGCGCGCATTCCCGCCTGCGGGCCCGCCGCGGTCAATCCTCTTTTCGGTAGATGGTGACGCCGTCCTTGATCGTCTCCAGGACGATGATATCCCGGAGTTCCATCGGATCTATCTCCAGTGGATTTCTGTCGATGCGGATCAGGTCGGCGCGCTTGCCCGGGCGGATGCTGCCCTTGCTGTCCTCCTCAAAGTAGGCGTAAGCGGCGTTGATCGTGACCCCTTTCAGCGCGTCGTACACGCCGACCCGCTGCTCCGGCCCGAGCAGCACGCCGTTCCGGGTGACGCGGTTCACCGCCGCCCACACGCTGTGGAACAAGTTCGGCTGCACGACGGGCGTATCCGTGTGGAAATTGTAAACCAGGCCGCGCTCCAGGGCGGAGCGCACCGGGCTCACCCGGCTGCCGCGCCGCTCTCCGAAATTTTTCAGGTGCACGTCGCCCCAGTAGTAGACGTGCGCGACAAAGATAGACGGAATCATCCCGAGCGCCTGCATCCGATCCAGCTGATCCTCCCGCACCGTCTGGCAGTGGATCATCACCGGGCGCAGATGATCCTTGTTGGGATTGTCGCTCTGCGCGAGCATCTTCTCGTAAGCGTTCAGATACTGCTCGGAGGCGGCGTCGCCGTTGCAGTGGACCAGAATCTGGAGATTGTCGTCCAGGGCCTGCTTGATCTGCTGCTCGATCATCGCGTCGGTCTCCCACGGGTAGCCGCAATAGTCTCCGGAGTTCTCGTAGGGCTCGCTCATCCAGGCGGTCTTCCCCTGGGGGGAGCCGTCCAGAAGCGCCTTGTAGCCGCCGATCTTAAAGCGGTTGACATAGCGGCCGACACAGTCCCGGTTCGCTTCCAGCACATCGGCCGGACTGCCGTCCGTCGTCACGCCCGGGTAGGCCACCAGGTCAATCAAAAGCCGCCCTTGGTTCGCCATCTCCCTGCAGAGTTCCACGCTGTAGGAATTCGCGGCGCCATCCTGCACGGTGGTGATCCCGTTCCGGATATACTGCATCTGCGCGGCATGAATCTGCCGCGGCACATCCATGGGAACCTGCGCCTGCAGCATCCGCATCGACAGCATGGCGGCTTCCTCCAGATACCCGTCCGGTGTGCTGCTCCCGGGACGGCGCCCGATCCTGCCGCCCTCCGGATCGGGGGTGTTTGCGTCGATGCCGCAGAGTTCCAGCGCCTTGGAGTTCGCCACGCCCATGTGCCCGGACGCGTGCCAGATGAGCACCGGAATCTCGGTGGACACCCGGTCGAGCACATCCCGTGTGGGATGTGCCTGCTCGCGAAGGAAGTTGTGGTCGTATCCGTACCCCCAGAGGCCGCCGGAGGCAAACTCCGGATGGTTCTCCCAGAACGCCCGCAGGAGGGCGACAAGATCGTCAAAACATTCTGCAGACGATAAGTCGGCCATGCTCACATACTGCGTGGTCATGCTCACATGGCCGTGCGCGTCGATCAGGGCGGGCATCAGGGTCGTCCCCTCCAGATCAATTTTTTCGCAATCCGCCGCGCAGTCGGCCTCCAGTTCCGCGCGCGCACCCACGGCGGCGATCACACCGTTGCGCACCAGCACGGCTTCCGGGTGATCCTCCTCCCGCTCCATGGTGAGGATCGGGCCGTTGTAGTAAAGTTTTTCCATGCCGTTCACTCCTTTCCGGCTCCCGATGGTTTCTATCCGGAGCCTCTGTCTTTCACACACCCGCCGCATCTCCGGGCGGATTCCCTCTTCCATGCAAGTATAGCACCCGCCGCAGGGGATCACAAGGCATTTTTGCGGTGCACCCCTTCCACGGACCGGCAGTCCTGCCGCTCCCGAAAAAAGAATCCCCGCAGGATGTTCTGCGAGGATTCTCGGATGCCGGAAGGATACGGGACGCCTTTTGTCCCTCTGCGGAGGGCCCGTCCCGTTCTCGTATGCCGCGAGCCGCCGCCCCGTTTCAGAGAGGGCGGACGGTCCGCTTTTTCAAAATTACATGACGCCCTGCTGATACATGGCTCTGGCAACTTTGCGGAACCCAGCCAGGTTGGCGCCGGCCATCAGGTTGTAGCCCAGGCCGTACTCCTCGGCGGCGGACGCCGCGTTGTCGTGGATATCCTTCATGATGGTGTACAGCTTCTTGTCGACTTCCTCCGATGTCCAGGTCAGCCGCTGCGAATTCTGGCTCATCTCCAGCGCGGACACCGCCACGCCGCCGGCGTTGACCGCCTTGGACGGCGCCATGAGCACACCGTTCTTCTGCAGATAGGCGATCGCCTCGTTGCTGCAGGGCATGTTGGAAACCTCGACGACATACTTGACCCCCTGCTGAACGATCGCCTTCGCGTCGTCGATCAGGATCTCGTTCTGCGTGGCGCAGGGCATATACAGATCCGCGCCCGGAATCTTGCCCCACGGTTTCTCACCCGGATAGAATGTGGCGGACGGGAATTTATCCGCATAGACGCCGACCTTGTCCGCGCCGGAATCCCGCATCTCCACCAGATAGTCGACTTTCTCGCCGCTGACGCCGTCCGGATCGTAGATGTATCCGTCCGGGCCGGAAATGCTGACGACTTTTCCGCCCATCTCGTTGATCTTTCTGGTGATGCCCCATGCGACGTTGCCGAACCCGGAGATGGCCACAGTCTTGCCCTCGAAGGAGGTTCCCTCGTGATTCAGCAGATGCTGCGCAAAATAGGCCGCGCCGAAGCCTGTGGCCTCGGGACGGATCAGGGAACCGCCGAAGGAGAGATCCTTGCCGGTCAGCACCCCGTTTTCGAACGCGCCTCTGATACGCTTATACTGCCCGAAAAGATACCCGATCTCCCGGCCGCCGACGCCGATATCGCCGGCAGGGACATCGACATCCGGGCCGATGTGGCGGTAGAGTTCGGTCATGAATGCCTGGCAGAAGCGCATGACCTCGCCCTCCGATTTGCCGCGCGGGTCGAAATCGGCGCCGCCCTTGCCGCCGCCGATCGGCAGGCCGGTCAGGGAGTTCTTGAAGATCTGCTCAAAGCCCAGGAATTTGACAATGCCGCTGTACACGGTGCGGTGGAAGCGCAGACCGCCTTTGTACGGCCCGATCGCGCTGTTGAACTGCACACGGAATCCGCGGTTGACCTGCACCTTGCCGGCGTCGTCCACCCAGGCGACGCGGAAGGAAATCTGCCGCTCCGGCTCTACCAGGCGCCCTAAGATGTTGGCCTCCTCGTACTCCGGATGCTGCGCCATGGCCGGTTCCAGAGAGCGCAGAACCTCTTCCACGGTCTGAATGAACTCCGGTTCGCCCGGATTTCTCTTTTTGACGTCTTCGATGACCTTCTCGATATAAGCGTTCATCCAAGTATGCCTCCTTAAAAGATGTGAGATAGGTTAGTTGAGATTATGATAAAAATCCTGCGCGGTATAGCCGTTTCGGATTTCTATTTCCGGGCCGAGCAGCTCCGGCCGCACTGCCTCCAGGCGATAGATGGGTTCGCCCTGTTCGCGGTATTTCAGCTCATATTCGGTGGGCACGTTGTCCGGCGGCAGATCGCGGTACAGATCCAGCCGGATGTTTTTCAGGCGCCAGCCGCAATCGCAGAACTCGTTCAGGCTGAACTCGAACAGCAGCCGGTTGTCCGTCTTAAAATGCACCTCGCCGCCCGGCCGCAGGATTTGCGCGTACAGGCGCAGGAAGGAGCGGTGCGTGAGACGGCGTTTCCGGTGCCGCCGCTTCGGCCAGGGGTCGGAAAAATTGAGGTAGACGCGGTCGACCTCCCCGGGCGCGAACATCCCATCCAGGATGGCGGCGTTGCCCCACACCAGTCGCAGATTGGCCGGGATGCCGCCGCTGCGCTCCATGCGTTTGACCGCGTCCAAGAGCACCTCCCCCACCACTTCCATGCCGATGAAGTTGCGGGCGGGATTCTGCCGCGCCATGGTGCTCAGAAAGCGTCCCTTGCCCATGCCGATCTCCACCGCGATGGGCAGATTGTCGCCGAACAGGGCACTCCATTTTCCCGCCTGCCGCTCCGGGCCTGTCACCAGAGCGGGCGCACGGGCCAGCAAAGCCTCCCGGGTTCCCGGCTGTTTGCGCACTCTCGCCATATCGATCCTCCCGTACCTGACAATCCGCGACCCCGGACAAGCCGTCCGGGCCGCCGCAAAAATGCTCTCTGTCCAACCATTATAGCCTCTCCGGGCGGGGGATAACAACCCCTTTTTGCGGAGCGGAGACGCGCCTCTGCCGGCGCTCTCCCGCGGAACACTTCGGAAGGCGCTCTTCGCGGGGTCCTCTCCGCGCATCCTCCGGGGAAACGCGGTCGGTTTTTTGGGAAAAGGACTTTATTTCTCGCGCCGGATACGCTAGAATAAAAGCCGTGGGCTCCCTGCCCGCTGTCGCCTCATGAAAGGAGCATCGCGATGAAAGGTCATCTGGAAATTTTTGAACATCGGCTCAAATCGATCGCGTCCAAGCTGCCCGGTGCGGAGGTGCTGGATTTGGATCAGGAGTTCCTGCGCTTTGAGCAGGCACTGGGATCGGAGATTCCTTATTATGATGTCAAGAGCGGCATCACGCTGGCGGATTACTACGCCTCGTCGTTCACGCGCTTTATCAAATCCGCGATAAAAACGGCCGCGCATCGTTTATAAATTACGATTATAGATTAATTTTTTTTCGGACCAAAAGCAATAAGCCGCTGCACAAAAATCCTTGTGCAGCGGCCAGAATCCTCCAAATTCCGCCGAAACGCGCACCGCGGCGGGCTTCCGCACCCCTGTCCCGCGGCGCTCTTCCCCATTTCCCGCAGACACCGCCCCGCCCGCTGGTCAGAACAGCTTTTTTCGGACCATCAGCAGCGCGACCGCCCCCACCGCCAAGAGTGAGATCCCGCAGACTACCAGCGCGGCGCCGGCGCTCTGCTGGAACGGCAGCGGAATATTCATGCCGAAGAAACTGAAGATCATCGTGGGGATCGCCAGAATGATCGTGATGGACGTGAGAACCTTCAGCACCGTGTTCAGATTGTTGGAGATGACGGAGCTGTAGGCCTCCATGGTCACGTCCAGGATGCTGCTGTACACGTTGGCCATCTCGATGGCCTGCTTGTTCTCGACGATGGCATCCTCCAAGAGCTCCCCGTCCTCGGGATACTTTTTGATGCTGTCCAGGCGCATCAGCCGCTCCAGAACGAGTTCATTGGCGCGCAGCGAATTGCTCAGATAGACCAGAGATTTGTCCAGGCTCAGCAGCTGGAACAGCTCCTCATTGCGGGTGGATTTGTGCAATTCCTGCTCGATCTTGCCGCTGGAGCGCTCCAGCGCGCGCAGATACTGCAGATAATAGGTCGCATTCCGGTACAGGAGCTGAATGATGAAGCGCGTCTTCTTGTAGGTGTAAAACTTTTTGATTTTTCCGCCGCTGAAATCGTTCAGCAGGGGCAGCTCCCGCAGGCAGATGGTGATGATGTATTTTTGCTCCTTATCGCCCAAAATAATGGCCATCGGCACAGTGCCGTAGCCCACGCGGCCGTCGCGCTCCTCTTCGCGATACGGCACGTCGATGATGATGAGCGTGTAGTCGTCGTCCGCGTCGACACGGGCGCGCTCGTCCTCATCCAAGGCGGAAATCAAGTCCTGCAGCTCAATGGAAAAGTGCAGACTGACTTCCCGCAGTTCCTCAACGGTAGGACGGACCAGGGAAACCCAGTTGCCGTCGCAATACTCCGTGACTTCCTCCAGCTGAGGGGTTTCCCCCGCTGTCTTGTAAATGGTTTTCACAGTTTCTCCCTCCTGTGACCCGCCCATTTACGCTGTCCGCCGCAGTACGGAGGTTCCTTCGCAAAAAGGCGAGCCGATCTTTGCGTTTGTTTGTGTTTGTGGTCCTATCGGTGCAGGCCCAACATCCATTTCGACTCACATCCTTTTACCGCGAAAATTGTTGTCTCCTGCCGCGCGATGGCGGCAGAACCCGGCAAGATGCCCTGACTTTCTTATTCTAAAGCAGCCTCTGCCAATAGTCAAGAAAAATCCGCGCGCGCGTCTGCTCCGCACAGGCGGGCGGCAAAACTATTGAAACAGGCCCGCAACATGTGCTATGATAAGATAGAAATCGATCCCTTCTTTCAGGAGCACAAGCCGGAAACACAAGCACAAGAGCCGGGCAAGCGCACAAGAACGGATCCATCTCTGACTCGTATAGGGGGAACGCCCCATGGCCGATTTTACCAATGATAAACTGCTGCCGCAAAATATCGAGGCGGAGCAAGCCGTGCTGGCGGCGATGTTCAACGACCGCGACGCCGTGCTGGAAGTCATCCCGCTCCTGCAGGAATCGGACTTCTGCCGCCGTGACCACGGCGTGCTGTTCGCCACCATGCGCAAGATGAACGAACAGAATATCCCCATCGATCTGGTCACCATCACCGCCCAGCTTGAAAAGGACGGCAATCTGGAAAAAGCCGGCGGTATGACCTACGTGGCACAGATCGCCAACTCGCTGGGGAGCGCCGCAAATATCGCCCACTACGCTAACATCGTCAAAGAAAAATCCGTGCTGCGCGAGCTGATCTCCATCGCGGGCAACATCTCCAACCGCAGCTACGACGACGCCGAGGACGCCGAAAAAATTCTCGACGATGCCGAGCGCATGGTGCTGGAAATCTCCGAAAAGCGCAGCCGCTCCGGCCTGACGCCGGTGGCGGATGTCCTCGACGAGGCGCTCAACCGCCTGGAAATCCTCTCCCAGAAGCGCGACGGGCTGACCGGGCTGACCTCCGGCTTTGTGGATCTCGACCGCATCACGTCCGGCTGGCAGAAGTCCGACCTGATCATCCTGGCGGCGCGCCCTGCCATGGGAAAAACGGCGCTCGCGCTCAATATGGCACAGAACGCCGCCATCCTGGGCAGACAGCCGGTCGCGGTGTTCAGCCTGGAGATGTCCAAGGAACAGCTGGTCAACCGCATGATCTCCTCCCTGGCGGAGATCGATCAGCAGACGCTCCGCACGGGTCGCATCCACGGCGACGACTGGGTGCGGCTGGTCAACGCCGTGGCGCCGCTGGGCGAGGCCCCGCTCTATATCGACGACACCCCCGCCATCACCGTGCGGGAGCTGCGCGCCAAGACGCGGCGGCTCAAGAGCGAGCACGGGCTCGGGCTGGTGGTGATCGACTATCTGCAGCTGATGGGCAGCATGGGCAGGGTGGAGAACCGTCAGCAGGAAGTCTCGCAGATTTCCCGCAGTCTCAAGGCGCTGGCACGCGAACTGGATGTGCCGGTGATCGCGCTCTCGCAGCTGAGCCGCTCTGTCGAGCTGGGGCAGGACAAGCATCCCAGTCTGAGTCATCTGCGCGAGTCCGGTTCGCTGGAGCAGGACGCGGACATTGTCCTGTTCATCTACCGCGATGAGTACTATAACCCGAACACGGACAAGCTGGGCCAGGCGGAAATTCTCATCGCCAAGCACAGAAACGGCGCCACCGGAACCGTGAATCTGAGTTTTCGCAAAGAATTCACCAAGTTCGGCAACCTCAGCACCCAACAGGAGCCCTGACGCCGCGCGCATTCCGACTTGGCGCGAACAAAACAGGCAGGACGTCCTTGGCGCTGCGGACGCAAGTCCGCAAGCCGCCGGACGGCCTGCCTGTTTTGTACGAGACACGGAGGAAAAGCGCCTGGGGCGCAGAAGGGGCGCGGCATCCCACCGCCCGAGCGGCGGCGTCACACCATCTTTCCAAGGATATACCCCTGCTGCCGCGCCTGATCGATGAAATCCCCCAGAATCTGCGTGTTCGTGGCGGAAACGGCGTGCAGCAGGTAAATCGCGCCCGGATGGAGCCGTTCTGTGACGCGCTCGAGTGTCTGCGCCGGATCCGGCTGATCCTCGGTCACCCAGTCGCGGTGCGCGAAACTCCAAAACACCGTGTTGTACCCCAGCTGCTGCAGCAGCGCCAGCGACTGCTCGCTGTAAATGCCCGCGGGATAGCGGAACAGATACATCTCGTAATCAAAATTTTCCTGGACATAGCGGTGCAGCCCCATCACTTCCTCTGCCTGCTTTTCCAGGGAGAGAGAAGGCAGCCCCGCCGAGGGGTGCGTGACGCTGTGATTGCCCACCACATGCCCTTCATCGATCATGCGCCGCACCAGCTCCGGATTCTTCCGGACATAGTCCATCGTCACAAAAAAGACGGCAGGGCACTGCTTCTCCCGAAGCGTGTCCAAAATCTGCGCCGTATAGCCGTTCTCGTACCCCTCGTCGATCGTGAGATAGATGGTGGGCGTATCCTCGGCGATGAACCAGGCGTCGTACTGCCCAAAGTGTGCCTGGGCATCCAGCGCGCCCAGCGGCCGGTTCTTCTCGTCGCGGCGCACACCCTGCCCCCAGCTGCGGCTCGTCTGATCCAGCGGCGCGAGGGACGCGGCATCGTACGTGCCGGTCACCCGCGGCTCCGCCTCCTGCGCCATCACAAAGTCGTAGAAGGCATGCGCCGCGACCTGCTCCGCCGCCAGATCGGCCCCGGCGGTGGAGACGGGCGCGCCTAGCATCAGCGTCAGGAACACGGCGGTAAAGAGAAACGGGTTCATACGATCTCCTCCTGAAACGTCCCCGGCGCGGCCGTATCCGCACCGGAGCGCTGAAATTTTTGCTTCCTCTCGTGATTGAGAATCGTGATCGAGAAAAGTATAGCACATTTTTGCTCTGCGCGCGCTCCTGTCGGGCGGATTTTTCAAAATTTTGTGCACCTGTGCGTTTTCGCCGCCCGCCGCTTTTCTCCTCCGCGCGCGGCACATCTGTCCAATCTTGACTTTTCCGGCGCGCCTGCTACAATAAAAAGCAGGCACAGGGGGAAAAATCGCGCTGCATGGCCCCCTCCCAAAGGCCAAAACCACGACAGACACTCGAAACCAGTCTCTCCCGCAGGAGAACACAGGCGGGAAAGCCGGCGCCGGCGCGCCGGCAAAAGCAGAGGAGGAATCCCAGATGAAAGTATTGTTGGTCAACGGCAGCCCGCATGCCAAAGGCTGCACCTACACGGCGCTCAGCGAAGTCGCGTCGGCGCTGGAAAAAGAGGGCATTGAGACAGAAATCGTTCAGGTGGGCGCGAAACCGATCTCCGGCTGTCTGGGCTGCGGCGGTTGCAGAAAGACAAACCGCTGTGTCATCCAGGACAGCGTCAACCCGTTTCTCGATCTGGCAGAGACGGCGGACGGCTTCGTCTTCGGCACGCCGGTGCATTTCGCGGCGGCTTCCGGAGCGATCACGTCCTTTATGGACCGCGCCTTCTACGGGCGCGGAGACCTCTTCGCCTACAAGCCCGCCGCAGCCGTGATGAGCTGCCGGCGCGCGGGCTCGACGGCCACCTTCGATCAGCTGAACAAGTATTTCAGCATCAGCAATATGCCCATTGTCGGCTCCCAGTACTGGAACATGGTGCACGGCAACACCCCGGAGGAAGTGCGGCAGGATCTGGAGGGCATGCAGACGATGCGCACACTGGGGCAGAATATGGCCTGGCTCTTAAAATCCATCCAGGCCGGGCGCGAGGCCGGTCTGCAGACGCCGACGCGGGAAGCCTTTATCCGGACGAACTTCATCCGCTGAGCGCCCCCGCCCGAATCGGAGAAACCGCCGCCGCAGAGAGAAGGCGCCCTCCCATCTTTTGGCAGGGCGCCTTCTCTCTGCCTTTTTTTGCCCTTTCCACTCCGCTCCGGAAACGCCTTCCGCATCTCCGCCGCCGATGCCCGCAGCGTTTTTTATCGCTATCCCCGCCAATCCGCGCACGAACAATGTCCCGCCGGCGCATCCGCGCCGCAATCCCGCCGTCCGCTGTACAATCCTGCGGACGCCCGCCGGATTCTGTCGGTTTCGCACCGGCCCTCCCGTTCCGCTGTGACGAATCTTCGTGCAATTTATCGCTATTTTTGGTTATCCTTTCCAGCTCGGTTGTGCTATGCTGTCGCCATAGGAGGGATGCAATATGCACACAGAAGAGACAAGAGAAGCGCGCCTTCTGCGCGCACCCGCACAAGCGCGGCGGCAGAAACCGGTGTGGCCGCTGGGCTGCGGCGGATTCACGCTGGTGGAACTGATCGTGGTGGTGGTCATCATGGGGATCCTGACGGCGGCCATCCTGCCGCTGGTGACCGGATATGTCGCCACGGCACGGGAGCAAGTGGGCCGTTCCAACATCCACATGGTGGAGCAGGCAGCGCGCCTCTACATCACCGACCAAGAGCTTGCCGGGGGAGAGGAGATCTCCAGTGTCACCGCCACGGAGCTGGTGCAGAAAGGCTATCTGTCCCCGCTGCCCGAAGGGGAGGACTACAATGTGTCCATCTCCCACGATGAGGGGCACTACGACATCACCGTGACACCCGTCGGGAAACCGAAGTAACCACAGCGCCGCTGCCTGCTGCGCGGAGGCAGAGACGCAACTCTAGTACAGAACAGACCTTGGACGCGCCCCGAAAAAAGAGGGGAGGCCGTGTTTGGCTCTCCCCTCTCTGCAGTACATCCTGCGGCGCTCCCCGCTTCCTGCTGTGCTTCGCGTTTTTATCCAGCTGCCGGTACGCTCACTGCGCGGCATTCACCCGCTTTGCCTCCGCCTTTGCCGCTGCCTTGGCCTCTGTCTTTGCGCCCATCCTGCTTTCCGCGCTGTTGGGCGCCTCCGCCCCGCTGCGGAGCGGCACCATGATTTCATAGGCGCGCGGCAGCACCTCGATATCCACCTCGCTCAGCTCCCCTCCGAACTCGCCGTCCAAGGTCCACGGGATCGCCTTCTCCGAGCGGATCTGCAGATGTCTGGTGTGAAAGACAATGAGGCACGGATTATTGATGTCGTTCAAGAGCAGCGCACCGATCGCGTTCTGGAGCTCCTGCGGATTGGTCGGCAGCTTCACCAGCAGCACCTCCAGCAGCCCGTCATCCATGGACACGTCGGGTAGTCCGCTCATTTTGAATCCGCCAACTGACACAGAGTTAGAGACCATGCCAAAGATAAACTCGCCGCTGATGCTCTGCGCTCCGTGCGTGACTGTCAGCCGATGTCCCTTGATCTCCGGCAGCCGCCGGATCCCTTCCAGGATGTAGGCCGCCCGTCCCAGTGCGTTTTTAGACTCCTGCGGCGTCGAATAGCTGACATCTGCAAAGGCGCCAAACGCCGCCACATACACGAAATACTGCTGATTAAACCGTCCCACATCACAGGAGAACGGCATTCCTGTAGCGATGCTCTGCGCCGCCTTGTGCGCATTGCGGGGCAGCCCCAGGCTGACGGCGAAATCGTTCGTGGTTCCGGCCGGAATATAGCCCAGGCGCGGGCGGAACCCGCCCTGCAGGGAAGGGCTCTGCAGAACGCCGCTCACCGCTTCACTCAGCGTGCCGTCCCCGCCCGCACAGACCACCATATAGTAGAGGTGCCCCTCCTCGCGCAAAATATCCACCAATTCTCCCGCATACTGCGTGGTGCGCACCACAACCGTCCAGCCGCTCTTCACAAATGTGTCGATGATGTCCAACAGGTTGTTTTTGATCTCCACGCGCCCTGCCTTCGGATTGACCACAAACAGCAGTGTCCTGCGCTCCGGTATGGCCGGCGCCGTCGACGCGAAACTTGCGCTGCCCTGTAGAACCGTTGCCTGCCCCGCGTTCTCCCGCACTGTCGTTTCCCGCATCCCAGGATCCTGCTCTGTCTCCTCCGCGTCCGAATGCTTCCGCCGCACCTGTTCCGGAATCGGATATTCTGTTTCCCCTTGCTGCGCTTGCATGAAACCGCCTCCTAAAACAGCGCGCGAATCGCCTCGATATGCTCCATGGCCAGCCGGTAGCCGCAGCGATAACTGGCGCCGATCTTCTCCAGATCCGACTCGAAACTGTCGATGATGCCGTCGCCCTCCGGTCGCAGCAGCACAGCCTGACCGCGCCGCTCCAACTCCTCGCAGAACCGGACTATGTTGTTGTATTTCTCGTAGCGCGTCAGCAGCGGCTCCACCATCGCCGGATAGCGATGCCGCAGCAGCGCCGCCGCCACCCGGTTGGAACGGGTCTGCGTTTTGCGGTATCCCGCCGGCCGGGTCAGCACGATCAGGAGTTTTTCGTTGCCGTCCCCCAGCGCCTTGCGCACCGGGATGGGGTCGCAGATGCCGCCGTCGTAATATTCCTGCCCGTTCAAATGGATTGCCGGAAACAAGAGCGGGATAGCGCAGGTAGCCTTGACCATGGTGTTGGCGCGATCCACTTCTTTGCCGTTCAGGTATTCCGTGCGGCCCGTACGGGCATTGGTGACCCCCACCAGGTAAGTGCCGTCGTACTGCGCAAACGTGTCCCAGTCAAACGGAACCAGGTGATCGGGGATCTCTTCAAAGGCAAACTGCAGTCCGAAAAGACTGCGGCAGCGCAAAAAGTTTCCCATACCCACATAGCGCTTGTCGTTCCGGTAGCGCCGCAAAATCTCCAAGTTGCGCCCTTTCTGGCGCGACGCATAGGAAAACCCGTTTGTGATGCCTGCCGACACGCCAATGCAGTATGGAAACAGGATGTCTTGATCCAGCAGCGCATCCATCACTCCGGAGCTGAAAATGGGGCGGAAAGTGCCGCCCTCCAACACCAATCCCGGCATACGCTCATCTCCCACGGCAATCTGGAGCTCCCCTCTTCCGCGCAACAAATGCGTTCGGCGCAGCTCCGTCAAAAGCAATTTATTTTTTTATTCTGCGCAGGGAATGCAAAGTCCTTCCTGCCTCGCACAAAATTGTCTGTACTTCTCTCCCCGCACCGGCTTTCTTTTTTTCCACGGCTGTGCTATACTGAATGTACGGGAAAGCCCGTTTCCCTGCACAAGAGACGCTTTGTCGCCGGTTTCCGTTTTTTTCTTTATATGTTTCTATACTGTCAGGAGGAATGTTTCTATGGCAAACACGATCGTCACCATCAGCCGTGAATACGGCAGCGGCGGCCGCGAGATCGGGCAAAAGCTCGCCAAAGAACTGGGCTACGCTTTCTATGACAAAGAACTGCTGAAACTCGTCTCTGAGAAGAGCGGCATCCAGGAAAAAGTGCTGCAGAAAGCCGACGAGACCGCCAGCAATCCCCTGTTTGCGCCGTACTATCCGCCATCCATCGATCCCGGCTCCCTGAATGACCGTGTCTTTAAAATGCAGGCGGATCTGATCCGCGAAAAAGCCGACGCCGAAAACTGCGTCATTGTCGGCCGCTGCGCCAACTTTGTGCTGGAAGACCGGGAAAACGTGCTCCGCGTTTTCATCTACGCCGATCTGGACAAGCGCATCAATCGCATTATGTCCCGCAACGGCATCGCCGACCGCGACGTGGCCTTAAAGCTCATCAAAAAAATCGACAAGCAGCGCCGCAGCTACTATCAATTCTACACGGAGATGAAATGGAAACGCCCCGAAGGGCAAGATATGATGATCGACAGCGGGTTCCTGGGCATCGACGGCACCGTGGAACTGCTGAAAAAAATGGTAGAGCTCAAACGGGCAAAATGAAAACACAGGGGGCAGACCGCCCCGGACGCCGCTATGCAGGGCACAGCGGCGTCTTTTTTTCTCTTCTGCCGCGGGCGGGGCGTCCTCCCCCTCCGAATCCATTTCTCTATTTAGTTGCAGTTTGGTTACAAAATCCGTTTTCCCCTTTCTCCGAGGGGGATTTTGTGCTAGAATGGGGTCGCGTCAAAAAATCCTTCTTGGCAGCGCGTCTTCCTGGTTTCTGCATGGCTCTGTGCCGGATGCGCTGCGGGACGCGAGATGCATGCTACACTTTTCTACAACATTGTGATTCTCACATACCTCTGAAGCATCGCCGGCGCGGAATCCGGCGCCAGCAAAAGTCCCAGAAGGAAGATTCGATGAGACGGCTTCCAAGAAAAATCTTTAAACGAGAGAAGTCTTCAGAGCGAACGCACCGGGAAGAAATCTTCAAAAAAGAGAAAGGTGGCGGGTGCAGGTCTATTCTTTTAGTCTGCGGAATGATATGAACAATCTGGTGGAACGAGTGAAACTTTATCTGCAAAAACTCTTGCGATTTGTCGAGCGGAACGGTACAAAGCCCTATTTGTTTGCAAGCCTTGCTCTGGCGCTGCTGATCGCAGTGGTGTGTACATTTTCTTTGAGTACTTCCTATGCAATCGTGATCGATGGGAAAACGATGGGGCAGGTCTCCTCCGAAGAGACCGTAAGCCAGGCTATGACAGCAGCCAAAGAAAAAGTACAGCAGGAATCCGGAAGGGAGATCGTCGCCCCCTACAACACGGTGGAGACCAAGATTCATCACAGTCTGTTTGCGCCGCGCATGCAGGAGGAGGAAGTCGAAGCGCTCCTGGCCGAAACGATCCAGTGGCTGACCCCGGGCGCAATGCTCAACATTGACAACGGGGAAGAGCAGTACGCACTGGCCTCCCGGGAGGATGGGCAGGCGGTCTTGGATCAGTTGAAATCCGCTGCTACCGCCGGCATCCAGTCGACATCCATCAAGTCCGTCGACTTTTTAGAGGATGTCGTCCTCTCAGAGCGCAATGTGAAACTCTCTGATATTCAGTCTCCTGACGCCATCCTGGCGGAAATTCAGGCGGGCAAAGAAGAACTCAAGATCCACAAGGTAAAAGAGGGCGAAACCTTCTGGACCATCGCCCAGGACAATGCTATTTCTGTGGAAGATCTGCAGGCCTTAAATTCCGATATCGTCCCGGAGCTGCTGCAGATCGGGCAGGAAATCAAATTGAACAAACTGGAACCGCTTCTGAATGTTGTGGTGACGGAGGAACTCACCGTGGAGGAATCCATCCCCCATCCTACGGAGTACAAAGATACCTCCGCGCTGTTAAAGGGTGAGACAAAAGTCGTCACCAAGGGGGAAGACGGTAAGAAGGAAATCACTTACGAAGTGAAGGTATCCAACGGCGAGACGCTGGAGAAAAATCTGGTGAAGGAAGTCGTCCTCGCGGAGCCGGTCACGGAAGTCGTCAATAAGGGAACCGGTTCCATCCAGATCTCTTCCCGTTCCTCCGGCTACAGCGGCGGGAGCGGTGTTCTGAGCTGGCCCAAGAGCGGCAAGATCACATCCCCCTACGGCACGAGAAGCCGCGGGTTCCACTCCGGGATTGACATCTCCGCCAAAGTTGGTGAGTCCGTCTATGCGGCGGCAGGCGGCAAAGTCGTGCTGGCAAGTTGGTATTACGGCTACGGCAACTGTATTCTCATCGATCATGGAAACGGGATGAAGACACGCTACGCGCACCTATCCTCCTACAATTGCAAGGTCGGCGATACCGTGAGCCGCGGGCAGCTGATCGCCCACTCCGGAAACACCGGCAATACGACCGGCCCGCATCTGCACTTTGAGGTGATCGTCAACGGCAGCACTAAGAACCCTGTCAACTATCTGAGATAAGGCAGGCCTCAAGGCGGAGGTATCCTGCATGAATTCTAAAAAAGAGACTTGCCCACCAAGGCAAGTCTCTTTTTCATTACCCCTCTGCTCCTCTGTAAAAGCTCCGTGCGTATCAGCCGGGGCTCTCCGCGCGGTATTTGCGAAGGGCCCCCGGCTGATACGCGGGAATCTCGCAGAACAACAGGCTGTCCGCGCAGAGCTTTCCTGTCCGATCACAGGTTCAGCTTGTGTTTCATCAGCCATACCGTGCCGGCAAAGCAGCCCGCGCCCAGTGCCAAGTTAAAGGCGATATCCCCGAGCGTCGCCAGATAGAGGGGCGCGTTTTGGCCGCCAAATTGTCCGGTAAAAAAGACAGACATCGCCGCCATGCGCATAATCGGCGCTCCCAGCGCGATCGACAAAAGCGACTCCAGGAGAGAGGATGCCCAACTGATGAGGAAGAACATCCCAACCGCCACGACGATGCGATATTTGCTAAACTGCTCCATCTGCCCGATCATCAAGCTCAGATAAAGGATGAGGATGGCCGTCAATAGATTGGCAAACAGATCCAGAACGGTGCACAGCACCGCTGGCAAGGGATTCCACATGCGGAACAGATAATGGAACTCATTTGCGAACTCCGCCCACCCGCTCCCCAAACCGAGAACCGTCGGGAGCAAGATGACAAACACGCCGAGACACATCACCGCGATCCCGACGACGACCCAGATCACCGCCGCGCAGAACTTGCTCAGAAGCAGCTTCGTATGCGTGACAGGCAGGGTAAACATCAGATAGCCCTCGTCGCCCAGAAGACTCCTGTTATAGCGCTGCACGACGATCACGATCGTCAGCACCACAATCACCACGCAGAGAATCAAGAACAGAAAAAAGGAGAAATCTGTGACCGTTTCGGACACGCCTCCGCTGAGTGTCCGAAAGGTCATCACTTCGTGGTGCGGCATCCTTCGCGGCATGGAAAGCCACATCTGCAGGGAGCAAAGGGCGGCCACCAGCAGCGTTCCCGCATAGAGCGGCAGCAGCATCCTCGCCGAGGCGCGCATTTCATATTTCAAGAGTTTCCCTAACATTTGAACACCTCCCGGAACAGCTCATCGATCGATTCTTCATGCTCCGCGCGAATCTCATCCACCTCGCCCTGCAGCACCAGCTTTCCTCGCTTCAGGAAAAAGACTTCGTCCAACATTTGCTCGACATCACTGATGAGATGCGTGGAGATCAAAATGGAACTCTCCCTGTCGTAACTCCCGAGGATCGTCCGCAGGATATACTCCCGCGCGGCAGGATCAACCCCGGCAATGGGTTCGTCGAGCACATAAATCCGCGCCCGCCGCGCCATGATGAGGATCAGCTGCACCTTCTCCAGCGTGCCCTTGGACAATGTCTTGAGCCGCGCCGAAGGGTCGATCTCCAGGTTGCGCAGCATCTCCTCCGCGCGCGGCCGGTCGAAATCCGCGTAGAAATCAGAGAAGATGGAGAATGCGTCCTGCACGCGCATCCAGTCGCTGAGATAGTTGCGATCCGGCAGATAGGAGACAATCCGTTTGCTCGCCACGCCGGGCGGCTCACCGTTGATGCGGACGCTGCCGCTGCTGGGCGCCAAAAGCCCGTTGATGATTTTGATGGCGGTCGACTTTCCGCTGCCGTTGGGGCCCAGAAGTCCGTATATCTTTCCGGCCTCCAAGGTAAAGCTGACGTCGTCCAAGGCAAGGTTGTGTCCGTAGAGCTTGGATACGTGATCAAATTCGATTAACGTCGTCATGTTCTCCCTCCTCCATATACTGCTCTAAAAGTTCTTTGCTCTCCGGACGGCTATATCCCAGCTGCTCCAGATCTGCCAAGAGTTTTTCCACATGCTGCCGTGCAAGATTTTGCCGCAGCGATTGAATCAGCAGGGCATCCTCTGTGACATAACGGCCCGTGGTGCGCACCGTATACAGCAACTGCTCCCATTCCAGCTCGCTGAGCGCTTTCTGCATGGTATTGGGATTGACCCCGTACAGCATCGCCAAATCCCGCACCGGCGGCAGCTTCTCGCCCGGACTCAGTTTGCCGGAGACAATCAGCCGTTTGATGGCATCGATCAACTGTAGGTAGATCGGTGTGCTTGACGAAAATTCCATCCGTATATCGCTCCTCTCCCGCAAATATGGTGTGCCGCGCTGTGATCGACCATTTCTTCCTGTTTGTACTATTGCAATAATACAATACGACAAAATGCTTCCCCTGTCAAGCTTTTTGTCCTGCCTTCGCGGGACAAATCTTTTCCAAATCCATATATTTTACAGCCCGGATTGTGCTATACTAATACTGCGAATTTCTTGGAAAGGCAGGAAACTCTGATGAACCCACGACCCGCAAAGTGGAAATTTGGAGCCGCGCTATGCTGCGCGGCGGCGTTGCTGTTCTTGTGTGCCTCCCCGGCATCCGCCAACACCAGCAGCGATGAAGTCGGCGCCGCCACCACGCTGTATCAGGCCTACCTGGAGAATAACGCCAGCGGCACGATCAGCGTGAAGTCAAATGTCTCCGGCACAGATCCCCGCGTGCGCACTTTTATCGACGATGCGCTGGATCTCTCCACGCGCCTGGTTCCCTTCAGCCTGGACGCCAATCTGCAATACTACTCGAGCGCAGATCCGACCTCCTTCTCCGTCACATTTCGCGGCCGGGAGTACAATGATCTCAGCCCCAAGGTGCGCAGCAAAGCCGCGGAGATCGCCAACGCCGCCAGCACGCTCTATCAGACAGACTATGAAAAACTGCGCTATGTCAACAGCTATATCATCGACCACTGTCGCTATCTGTCCGAGGCGGTGAATGACCCGGATCACTATCCCGTCGCCTTCACCGCCTACGGCTGCCTGATCAGCGGCAAGGCGGTGTGCGAGGGCTATGCCAACAGTGTGCAGCTCATCTGCGAATTTCTCGACATCCCCTGCATCAAGGTGACGGGCGAATCCTACAGCGGAAGCCATGTCTGGAATGCTGTCTACCTGGACAAGAAGTGGTGGATGCTGGACGTAACCTTTAACGATCCCGTCGGGCGGCAGGATTCCAGTGACCGCTGGGAGTATTTTCTGCTCAACATCGACGATTTCCGCAGGAAAGGCACCCACACGTTCGACTGGAATTCCTATGAAACCAGCAAGGAAATCTACACGGGGCGCACCGTCGGCCAGCGGGACGACGTGCCGCTTCCCTACCAGGGACTCTCGGTAGAGGACGCCGAGGCGGGTGATTTTGCCGATCCGAACTATTTGAAAGACATGACCGGCGTCGATGATCCGACGGACATCGGGACACAGCCCGTAAGCGAGAGCACACGCAAGCACGCCGAGGCGCTGCAGGCACTGGGCCTTTTCAGCGGCGATGCGCGCGGCTTCCGCCTGGAGGAAGCGATGACGCGCGTGGAGATGGGCGTCATGGTCATGCGCATGAACGGCGGCACTGCGGCACTTGCGAAAAACGGCGCCGCGTATGCCGCCCAGTGCCCCTTCACGGACGTGCCCGCCTGGGCACGCGGCTCCATCGGGTATCTCTATGCAAATAAACTGACGCGCGGGCAGAGCGAGACACTGTTCGGCACCGGCCCCGCCTCCAAGCGCGACTATGCTGTGATGATGCTGCGGGTGCTCGGCATCGAGCACAGCTATGAGGACGCGCTGGCAATCGCGGTGACACACGGGATTCTGACTGAGGCACAGGCAGAAGGGCCGTCCGCGGCATCCCGCGGCGACATCGTCGACATGACTTGGGCGACGCTGGAATTGCAGAAGATGCAGGAGCAGCAGACCGCGGGCAGGCACACGGCGTGATGCCCCGTCTGTCTCGCCGTGCAGGACGGTATCGCGGCCTGTCTGCCCTGCTGCGCGGCAGGACGAAGGCGGCGTGAGCCCCACGCGGAAGCGCGCGAACATGAAAAGAGATGGGGCGGCACGAAAACGCCGCTCCATCTCTTTTTATCTTTGTTATGTTTGCCGCTTTATTTCCCTGCAAAAGCACCGGCAGCGCATCTAGCCAGGCTTCCGCGGACTGACAAGTGCGCCGAACCGACCGCGGCGGAACTGCGCCGCCGCGTCAGCTCTCGTCGCTCACGCGGCGGATGTCGGCGCCGATCGAGCGCAGCTTGCCGATCAAATCCTCGTAGCCGCGGTCGATGTGTTGCAGATCGCTGATCTCCGTCTGCCCCTCGGCCGCCAGCGCCGCGATGATCAGGGCCGCCCCGGCGCGCAGATCGGTCGCCCGAACCTTGCAGCCGGTCAGCCGCTCGACGCCCTCGATGATGGCGTTGCGACCGTCAATCTTGATGTTGGCACCCATGCGCCGCAGCTCGTCCGCCTGCATGAAACGATTCTCAAACACTGTCTCGGTAAAAACGCTTGTGCCCTCTGCCACCGCCATCAGCGCCATAAACTGGGCCTGCATATCGGTTGGAAAGCCGGGATACGGCATGGTCTTGATGTCCACAGCCCTGAGCGGGCGTTTGCCGCGCACGCGCAGGTTGCCGCATTCCTCGGCCACCTCCATGCCGCTCTCCAGGAGTTTGGCGATCAGCGGCTTCACATGGTCGACGATCACGTTCCGAATCAGCAGATCCCCCTCTGTGATGGCGGCGGCAACCATGTAGCTGCCTGCCTCGATGCGATCCGGAATCACGGTGTAGCTGGTGCCGTGGAGCCGCTCCACACCGTCGATTTTGATGACATTGGTTCCGGCGCCGCGCACGTTGGCGCCCATACTGTTGAGAAAGCTGGCCAGATCCACAATCTCCGGCTCCTCCGCGGCATTCTCGATCACCGTCACCCCCTCGGCGGTGACGGCGGCCGCTATGATATGCTCGGTAGCGCCGACGCTCGGATAGTCAAGATAGATACGGCTGCCCTTGAGTTTGCCACCGGGAACCACGGCGTTTATCTCCCCGTGGTCGATCTGGATCTGTGCCCCCAAGGCCTCCAGCCCTTTCAGGTGCAGATCGATCGGGCGCGTGCCAATCGCGCAGCCGCCGGGCATGGAAATGTGCGCCTCCCCCATCCGTGCCAGCAGCGGCCCCATGATGAGCACGCTGGCACGCATTTTTTGAATATAATGATAGGGCGCGTCACACTGCGTCAGGCTGTGGCTATCGATGGTCATGGTGTGTCCCTCGATGGTCACCTTCGCGCCCAGAATTTCCAACACTTCTCGCATCGTTGCCACGTCGGACAGATCCGGCACATCGTGCAAGATGGTGACATCTTCCGCCAGGATCGAGGCAGCTATAATCGGCAGAACCGCATTTTTGGCTCCGCTGATGCTGACCTCCCCACAGATGCGGTTCCCGCCTGCTACGATGAGTTTTTCCAAAGTATTTTGCCTCCCCAGAACTGCTATGCCGCTCACGGATAGGCCTGCGCCGTTTCTCCGTGCTACTGTGCTGTCTTGCCCTCCACGGCTCTGTATTGCACCACGCCGCCGCGGGATCTTCCCTGTGCGACAGAAGAAGCCGTTTTTTGCGGAAAAAAGCCGATAGAGGAGAAATTCTCCCATGGTTTTATGATACCGCATTTTTTGACACTGGTCAAATAGAAAATGGCAACAAAATAATTACACCCCCGCACACGGGAAGGTTTCCAACAGCGGGCGTATGGGTCATGCACAAGTGCACCCTTGTATGGATCAATTCCTCGGCCCCTTCTTCTTGAAGATTTAATCTTGAAGATTTAATCTTGAAGATTTAAGGCCATACCTTGAGCGCTATAAAAAGGGCCGTCCCTTCTCGCGGAACAGCCCTTATCCCTCGCAATTTCCCTGTATTGCATCCTGCGCCGGCCCGCACCGATCTGCCGGCATCAGACGCGGAGACTCAGCCGCGCGTTCGCACGCGCCAGCGCGGCCTCTGCCCGCGCCATATCAACGCCCTCTTTTTTGGCGATCCGCTCCTGCGCACGTTTCTTCGCGGCCTCCGCTCTCACAAAATCGATGTCTGCGCCCTTTTCTGCGGCGGGTGCAAGGATGCTGACGACATTATGGGCAACCTCGATGAAGCCGCCGGCGACCACCAGCTTCTCCGCACCATGCTCGGTCTTGTACGTCACAACGCCGGGTTTCAGGCCCGCCAAGAGCGGCGCGTGATCGCGCAAAACGCCGAGCTCGCCGTCCACGCCGGGGACGACAACAGAGGACGTCTCCACCCGCAATGTCACCTGTTCCGGTGTGATAACCTCCAGTATCAGGGCTCCATCAGCCATTTGCCAATCCCCCTTACGCCATCATCTTTTTCGCTTTTTCCACGGCGTCATCGATGGTTCCCACCATAAGGAACGCGCCTTCCGGCAGATCATCATGTTTGCCTTCCAGGATCTCCTTGAAACCGCGGATGGTCTCCTTCAGCGGGATATACTGTCCAGGATTGCCCGTGAACTGTTCCGCGACAAAGAAGCACTGGGAGAGGAAGCGCTCGATCTTGCGGGCGCGCGCCACCGTCAGTTTCTGTTCGTCGGTCAGTTCATCCATGCCCAGAATGGAGATGATATCCTGCAGTTCTTTATACTGCTGCAGAATCTCCTGTACGCCGCGGGCCACCGCGTAGTGCTCCTCGCCCACAATCTGGGGATCGAGGATGCGGGATGTGGAATCCAGCGGATCCACCGCAGGATAAATGCCTTTCGCGGAAATGTCCCGGTTCAAGACCGTCTTCGCATCCAAGTGGGCGAAGGTCGTCGCCGGAGCCGGGTCGGTCAAGTCATCCGCCGGCACATATACGGCCTGCACGGACGTGATAGAGCCTTTATTCGTGGATGTGATGCGCTCCTGCATCGCGCCCATCTCGGTGGCCAGCGTCGGCTGGTAGCCCACCGCGGACGGCATACGGCCCAGCAGCGCGGACACCTCGGAACCGGCCTGTGTGAAGCGGAAAATGTTATCGATGAAGAGCAGCACATCCTGGCCCTGCACATCGCGGAAATATTCCGCAAGGGTCAGCCCCGTCAGCGCAATCCGCATACGGGCCCCGGGGGGCTCGTTCATCTGCCCGAACACCATGGCCGTCTTGTTGATAACGCCGGACTCGGTCATCTCCACCAGCAGGTCTTTCCCTTCACGGGTCCGCTCGCCCACGCCGGCGAATACAGAATAGCCGCCGTGCTCATAGGCAATGTTGCGGATCAGTTCCTGAATCAGCACGGTCTTGCCCACGCCGGCGCCGCCGAACAGGCCGATCTTGCCGCCTTTCACATAGGGGCAGATCAGGTCGATCACTTTGATGCCCGTCTCCAGGATCTCCTTGGCGGGGTTCTGTTCCGAAAAAGTCGGCGCTTCTCTGTGGATACCCCAGCGCTCGCCGCCCTCGATCTCGCCCAGATTATCGATGGTATCCCCGACAACATTCATCAGCCGCCCCAGCGTGCCGTCGCCGACCGGCACCGTGATGGGACCGCCCATATCCACGGCAACCATGCCGCGCACCAAGCCGTCGGTGGAGGACATCGCGACGCAGCGGACCGTGTTGTTGCCCAGGTGCTGCTCTACTTCCATGGTCAGGTTCACTTCAAATTTTTTGTCGTCCTGATCCTCCGTCCGGATCACAACCGCATTGTAGATCGCGGGCAGATTGTCGGCGCTGAACTCCACGTCAACGACAGGACCAACGATTCGAATCACTCTACCTTTATTCAAGATTGGGAGACCTCCTTTTCTCATAATCGTGTCTCATATCGCGCGTTATCCGTTCAGCGCATTGGCGCCGCCGACGATCTCTGTGATCTCGTTGGTGATCGCGGCCTGTCGCGCACGGTTGTATTCGAGATCCAGGCGCGCCACCAGGGCGTTGGCGTTGTCGCTGGCGGAAGACATGGCCGTCATGCGGGCGCCGTGCTCGCCTGCCTTGGCTTCCGTCAACGCGCTGAATACCTGGTTCGCTAAATACAATGGCAAAATCTGACTCAGAACGATACTCGCGGACGGTTCGAAGATGTAATCGAGCTCGTCGCTGGCATCGCCCTCCGGCGTCTCGATGGGCAGCACCTTCACGGTCTTGGGAACCTGCGACATCGCGCTGCGGAACTCCGAATACACGATGTGCACCTCGTCGTATTTCCCGGTGACGTAGGCCGTCTTGATCATCTTGGTGATGGCGTCGGCGTCCATGGCGGACGGAATGTCATTCACCGTGAGGAAGGCTTCGTCGATGGGATAGTTCCGCTTCTGGAAGAAATCTCGCGCCTTTTTGCCCACCGCGACGATCCCGACCGCATAGCCCTTGGCCTCCGCCTCCTGCACCTGCGCCAGCGCCTCCTTCATGATGTTGGCGTTGTATCCGCCGGCAAGCCCCTTGTTGGAGGCAAAGACGACAAAGCCGACCCGGTTCACTTCCCGCACTTCCAAAAGCGGGTCTTCCACACTGGCTCCGGCCGATACGACCAGACGGGAAAGGACTTCCTTCAGTTTATTTTTATAGGGCCGTGCGGACACCACAGAACCCTGCGCACGGCGCAGCTTGGAGGCGCTCACCAGCTTCATCGCCTTGGTGATCTTTCCCGTGTTCTGTACGCTGTGAATCCGCCGTTTTATTTCCTTACCACTAGCCAAACCTGTTTCACCACCCTCTCAAAAACCAGCGCAGCAAAGGCTGTTACGCCTGGAAGCTCTCTTTGAACGCCTGGATCGCTTTTACCAGTTCCGCCTCGGTATCATTCCCCATGTTGCCGGTCGATGCGATCACTTCCAGAACGCTGGTCTTGTAGCTGGAGGATTTCATAAAGCTGAGCAGGCCCTTTTCAAAAGCGCCGATCTTCTCTACCGCGATATCATCGGTATAGCCCTTGGATACGGCGTAAATGACCACCACCTGATCCTCCACGGGCATCGGCACATACTGTCCCTGTTTCAGAATCTCGATGACGCGCTCGCCGCGGTCCAGCGAGGCCTTTGTGGCGGCATCCAGATCGGAGCCGAACTGGGTGAACGCTTTCAGCTCGTTATACTGCGCCAAGTCCAGACGCAGGTTGCCGGAAATCTTCTTCATGGCCTTGATCTGCGCGGAGCCGCCGACACGGGATACGGATACGCCGGCGTTGATGGCCGGACGCACACCGCCGTTGAAAAGGTCGGCCTCCAGGAAGATCTGGCCGTCGGTGATGGAAATCACGTTGGTCGGAATGTAGGCGCTGATATCGCCCGCCTGCGTTTCGATGATCGGCAACGCGGTCATGGAGCCGCCGCCCAGCTCATCTTCCAATTTTGCCGCGCGCTCCAGAAGCCGGGAGTGCAGATAGAACACATCGCCCGGATACGCCTCGCGCCCGGGGGGACGCTTCAGCAGCAGCGACAGTTCGCGGTACGCCACGGCCTGCTTGGAGAGGTCGTCGTAGACAATCAGCACATCTTTGCCGTTGAACATGAATTCCTCGCCCATGGCGGCGCCTGCGTACGGCGCGATATAGAGCATCGGCGCGGGCTCGGAAGCCGTCGCCGCGACGACAATGCTGTAATCCATGGCACCGTATTCCTCCAGCTTGCTCACCACGTTAGCAACCGTGGAGGCTTTCTGGCCGATGGCGACATAGATGCAGTACACGTTCTTTCCCTTCTGGTTGATGATGGTGTCGATCGCGACGGCCGTTTTTCCTGTCTGGCGGTCGCCGATGATCAGCTCACGCTGCCCTTTTCCGATGGGCACCAGAGAGTCGATGCACTTGATGCCGGTCTGCAGCGGCTGGTGCACGCCCTTTCTGGTGATGACGCCGGGCGCGACCGATTCCACCGGCCGGAACTTGTCCGTCACAATGGGCCCTTTGCCGTCGATCGGATCGCCGACGGCGTTTACCACGCGGCCCAGGAGCGCTTCCCCGACAGGAACCTCAACGATACGGCCCGTTTTCTTGACCGGGTCGCCCTCCTTGATGTGCTTGTAGGGGCCTAAGATGACACAGCCGACGTGATCCTCCTCCAGGTTCTGCGCCATTCCCTGCACGCCGCCCGGAAATTCCAGCAGCTCATTGACCATTGCATCCTTCAAGCCATAGACCTGGGCGATGCCGTCGCCGACCTCGATGACCGTACCGATGTCGCTGGCCTCTATATGATTGTCGTAATTTTCGATCTGTTCTTTCAGAATGGAACTAATTTCCTCTGGTCTGATATTCATTTAGTCCCTCACCCCAATCTTGATTAAAACTGTACTTCGTGCATTTTCTGTTTTATCCCAGCGAGGCGGGCGCCCACCGTGCCGTCGTAGACCTTATCGCCAAAGGTGACGACCATCCCGGCCAGCAGACTTTCGTCTACGCTGACATTCAGCTTCACGGTTTTGCCGGATATGTGCTCCAGCTGCGCGCAAAGGGCTTCTTCCTGCGCTTCGGTCAGCGGATATGCAGAAACGATGTCAGCGTAAGCAATGTTGCGAACCTCATCGGCATAGACGCAGTACATCACGTAGATGTCTCCGATACAGTCCTCTCTGTTTTTATCGATCACGACATACAGGAAATTGAGGATGATTTGCGCGACTTTTCCCTCAAACAGCGCTGTTGCGATATTTTTCTTTTTGTCGCTGCCGATCGTCCGGCTGAGGAGAATCCGCTGCAGGCTTTCGTCACTCTGGATTGTGTCCACGACCAGCTTCAGATCCTCTTGATAGCGGTCGAGCGAATCCTTCTCCTGTCCGATTTGTAAGAGAGCCTGCGCGTAACGCTTTGCTACCGCTGCATTCGTCATTTCGCTTCCCCTACCTCTTTCACAAAGTTATCCACCATCTCACGGTGATCCGCCGCGTCAATCGTTCTCCCGACGACCTTCGACGCAGCCATCACCGCCAGGTCGGCAACCTCGTTCCGGATCTCTTCCAGGGCCTCGTTCTTTTCGCGGACAATCTCCGCCTGCGCTCTGGCCGTCATCCGTTCCGCTTCTTCTCTGGCTTCGTTCAGGATATCCGCTTTTGTCTGCTCGCCGATTTTGGTGGCTTGGTTGATGATGTCCTGGGCCTCGTTTCTGGCGTTCTGGATCTGCTCGGTATAGGAGTCGCGCAGTTTTTGCGCCTCCAGTTTTGCCTCCTCAGCGGAATTCAGATTGTCGACAACTTCCTGCTTCCGGCTATCCAGCATGTTGCAGATCGGCTTGTATAAGAACACCTTGAGCAATAAGACCAGCAGGATGAAGTTCAGCACTGCCCAAATTGCTGTGGATAGATTGATATCCACGAACATAACCTCCTCTCGTGCGGGGTCATAATTCTGTGAGAAATATCAATATAGGCGATTGGACCAAGTCCCAATCGCCTACTTAGACCCTACATTACCCATAATAGCAAAGTGATTTCGAGACGCGATTAGGCATTACCCAAAATCATGAAGGCAATCAATAAGCCGTAGATTGTCAACGCTTCCATAAATGCCAAAGCGAGGATCAAAGTCGTGCGGACATCGCCTTTCACTTCAGGCTGACGGGCGATTGCTTCCATAGCTTTTGCTGCGGCGATACCCTGACCGATGCCAGGGCCAATCGTAGCGAGAGCTACCGCTAAAGCGGCTGCCAAAAAGATCAATTCCATTGTATTCCCCCTCCTTCCAAGACGGTATTCGGAATTCCCAAGGACAAACCTTAAAGTAAAAGTAACCTATGATATCTCAAAGTCTCAGTGCTCCACCGCCGTAGCTTCCTCAATATAAATCGCGGCAAGAAGCGTGAACACAAAGGCTTGGATAGCGCCAAACAACACTCCTAACACCTGCATCACCATCGGCAGCAGGAACGGCACCAAGGCGGCCAGACTCGCCACAACCATCTCTTCGCCGTAAATACTGCCGTAAAGACGGAGCGCCAGCGACAGCGGCCGTGTGAACTGCTCCAGGATGTTGATGGGCAGGAGCAGCGGGATCGGCTCGATGAAATGCTTGAACCAGCCTAATCCTTTTGTCTTTAAGCCGAGATAAATGCAGAGGAAGAACACGACAATCGCGAGCGCACCTGTCACACTGACATTGCTCGTCGGCGCCTTCAGTCCCGGCAGGGTGCCGGACAACGGCAACAGACCGGAATAGTTGGAGCAAAGAATCAGAATAAAGAAGGACGCCAAGATCGGCATATACGCCCTCGCGCGCTTTTCTCCCAAAATATCTTTGAAGAAATTTTGATACTTTTCAATCGCGAACTCCAGGATATTCTGCAATCCAGAAGGGATGCGCTTCATATTCCTCGTGCCGAGAATACAGATGACGGTGATGAGGATCATGACGCCCCACATGGTGGTTGTCTCACTGGTCACTTCCAGGGGACCAATGTAAAACAGCGCGGCGGATGCTTCGTGTCCCGCTTCCGCGTAAGCGACATTTGCAGAAAACATCTCTCTCACCCCTTTCGCTCTTGTATTAATCTTCCTAATCCCTTCAACAGGATGTAATTCTTGATTGCCAGCAGCCCCATCGCCGTACCGATCAGCATTGCCAGGTTCTTATATACAAGAAACATCGACAAAACAAGAATCGCTTGCCGCGCCATAAACAGGAGAATCGCCACAGCAGTAGGTTTTGGACCGGAGAACGCTTTATACGTCCAGAAATTATTAAACAGGCTGATGGCAAATCCCCAAAGAAAACCGAGAATCACCGAAACTGCTACAGATTTTATCATATTTTCTCTTTTCCCGCCACACTTTATTTTTTATAGCTTTCATATGTGGGTTTTCTATCTGTTGAAATCTGTCGAAACGGTTCCGGGGTTCGCAGCACCTGGCACACAGAGATGCCTCTCCGCGCCGGAGCGGCTATTCCCGGTCGCTTGGGTGCGTCGGATGTTCTATCTGCTCCACCTGCTCGATGAACAGATGGAACCCTGCAAAAATACCGCAGAGCACGCCCAGGAGCCAAAATACATGATCTGTGCCCAGCACGTGATCCAGCCAGCGGCCCGCTAACATGGCGAGCGCGACATTGGCCAGCATTGTGACGCCGAAGCTCAGGCCCAGGCCAATCCACTGCCCCATGCTGTACCCTTGCCCGTCATGCTTGTCCGCGTCTTCTCTCACAGACTCACCCCGATTCCTATACCATAAGCCTTATTTTACCCGAATTCTCCCGCTATTACAATAAAAATTTCCAGGATTCCGTTGAAAAATAGAATAAATCATTATATTTTTTGCTATCTTCTTTTAAAGAGCTTTTAAAGAGCTAAAAATTTTTTAAAAATTTTAGCACTCACCCCTTGACGTGGCTAACAATCTATGCTATACTCTAAGCAGAACAAAGGACTGAGATCAGAAAAGAAGACCTCCGCCCCGATGCTCAACAAAATTCTATACACGGCGGATCCGCCGCAAAAATCAGAAAGGAAGTATGAAGGATGTTGATGCCAAGACTTTTCGCAGAGAGTTTATTTGATGATTTGATGGAATCCCCCTTCCAGGAGATGGATCGCGAAATGCGCAGAGCGGATAGACAGCTGAACGTAAAGCACGAGATGCGGACCGATGTGCACGAAACGGAAAACAGCTACGCAATCGATATGGATCTGCCCGGCTTCAAAAAAGATCAGATCCAGCTGGAGCTTGAGGACGGCTATCTGACGATCACCGCAAGCAAGAAAGTGAACAAGGACGAACAGGACAGCGACGGCAAATTGATCCGGCAGGAGCGCTTTTTGGGTTCTATGCAACGCAGTTTCTATGTCGGAGAGCACGTCACAGAGAAGGACGTGAAAGCGAAATTTGAAGACGGGGTTCTGCATCTGGAACTTCCGAAGGCCGAAGCGCAAAAACTGCCGGAAAAGAAAACGATCATGATCGAAGGTTAATCTCAAAGATACGTCCTGCAAAGGGAGTCGCCGCTGTTTCGCGCGCGCCGGACAACCGGAAGAGTCCCCCCTTCCGGTTGTCCGGCGCACTCCGGAAGCAAGCGAAATACCGCACAAGAAAGCGCCCGCATTCTGAAAAGGATGCAGGCGCTTTCTTGTGCGTCAGTCGTTCTCCCGCTCTTCGCCGGGGGATCTGTGCGGCGACGGCCCTACCGTTCGCTTCCCCGGAGACGGCGCTCTTGTGTTGGAGCGCGCTCCCCGCGGCGCCCCTCGCTCCGGCGGTTCACCCGCGCCCGCCCGTGCGGTAAACCGCTTCCTCCGCGCGCAGCGCAGCCCGGCCGTTGGTCCACTCGATCACCTGCGCCTCAAACTGCGGCACAGTCTCCGCCCGCACCCATACCTGCAGGCGCACGCGCTCCTCGTAGGCGATCCCCTTGATCTCGTATCCCTGCAGCCGCAGCTGGTTCTGCATCATCCCCAGCAGACTGTACTCCAATGCGATCTCTACCGCCTGATACAACTCCCGCGTGACAATCCCGGCCGCCTCCAGAGCGATCTTGGCCCCCTTGGTGTAGGCGCGCACCAGGCCGCCCGTACCCAGCTTGATACCGCCG
Organism: uncultured Peptococcaceae bacterium; assembly: GCA_964606855.1. GTDB lineage: Bacteria > Bacillota > Peptococcia > Peptococcales > Peptococcaceae > UBA7185. The sequence goes on along the minus strand of CAZSHM010000008.1, from coordinate 13,553 downwards.
AAATAACGCGTCACCACCACGGCAACATCCTGGAGCCCCTCTTTTTTCAGAACTTCCAGTACCGGCACGCCCGCCGTGCCGGACGGCTCACCGTCGTCGCTGCAGCGCTGAATCCGGCTGGCGCCTCCCACAATGTACGCCGGCACGTTGTGCGTGGCGTCTCGATGCTTTTTCCGAATCTCCTGGATGAACGCCAGCGCCTCCGCCTCCTCGGCCGCCGGCTTCGCGTAGCCGATAAAGACGGACTTCTCTATGACGACCTGTGCCTGCCCAAACCCGTCCACTGTGCGATACGACGTCTGCATTCTCTCCCCTCCTCGCTTTCGCGCGAACCCCTGCCGCCGCGCCGGCCGCGCAAAAAATCCGTTTCTCCGCAGCATGCCCGCGCCTGCCGGGGCTTCCGGCGCCTCTTTCCACTCGCTTGTGCTTGTAAAAACACGGCCGGCAGCCTATAATAGGAATTGCCGCTGCGCGCTCATCCAGAGCCGGCACCCCGGCGCGGGGAGCCCGGAATGCGCAGCGCGAAAGGAGTTTTTCATGCGCTACAAGCCTCTGCTCGCCCGTGGCGCGCTGCTTCTGGCGACCCTTATCTGGGGCAGTTCCTTCGTCATCATGAAGGACGCGCTCGATGAAATCCACACCCTGTTTTTGCTGGCGGTGCGCTTCAGCGGCGCCTGCCTTCTGCTGATGCTGCTCTGCTGGCGGCGCCTGCGCAAGCTGACCCGATCCTGCATCCGAGCGGGGTTTGTGATGGGCACGATGCTGACCGCCGCCTATGTCCTACAGACATTCGGTCTGGCGGAGACGACCCCGGGCAAAAACGCGTTTCTCACGGCGGGATACTGCATTCTCGTGCCCTTCTTTTACTGGTTCTTCGAGGGACGCCGCCCCGACCGCTACAATATCCTGGCGGCACTGCTCGGCTTAGCGGGCATCGGCCTAGTGTCGCTGGACTCGGAACTCACGATGGGCCGGGGCGATTTCCTCACGGTCTGCTGCGGCATCTTTTACGCACTGCACATTCTAGTTTCCGCGCGCTACACCCAGGAAGGCGACGTGGTGCTCCTCACCGTATGCCAGTTTTTCTTCGCCGCCCTCTGGTGCTGGGGGCTGAACCTGTTCTTCGGCGCATGGCCCGCGATGCAGGCTGTTTCCCCTTATACCTGGTTCGTGCTGGCCTACCTCTGTGTGTTCGCCACGGCGGGCGCGCTCTGCCTGCAGATGTTCGGCCTGAAGTACACACCGCCCGCGGCAGGCGCGCTGCTCTTGAGCCTGGAATCCGTCTTCGGCGTGCTCTTCTCGGTGCTTCTGGGCGCAGAGGTGCTGACCCCGCGGCTGCTCCTGGGCTTCGCCGTCATCTTCACCGCCATCGTCATCTCCGAGACGAAACTGCGCTTTCTGCGCGGCCGCCGGGGATGACGCGCGCGCCCTTCGCCGCCGTCCCTTGCGGCCGTCCGGGCGGGTTCAGAGCGCCGCCTTCATCGAACGCACAAACTCTGCAACCGGCTTGACGCACGTCCGGCCGTACTCGGCCACAATGCGCACGATGGCACTTCCGCAGATCACCCCGTCCGCCAGCGCGGCCATCTGAGCCGCCTGCTGCGGGTTGGAAATGCCGAACCCGATGGCGCAGGGAATGTCGCTGACCGCCCGCACCTGTTCGATCAGCTCGCCGATGTTGCTCTCGATGCTGGCGCGCATCCCCGTGACCCCCAGCGAGGAGACGCAGTAGAGAAACCCCCGCGCCTCGGCGGCGATGCGCTGCGCGCGGTCCGCGGAGGTGGGCGCGATCATCGAGATGAGATCGATGTCGTTCGCAAGGCAGGGCTTCTCCAATTCCGCTTTCTCCTCAAACGGCACGTCGGGCACGATGAGGGCGTCGATTCCCACGGCGCGGCTCTTTTGCAGGAAGCGCTCCACCCCGTAGGTGAAGACGGGGTTCATATAGGTCATGAAGGCGAGCGGAACCTCGGTTTGCCGCCGCACGCGCTCCACCATCGCAAAAATTCTGTCTGTGGTGGTGCCGGATCGCAGGGCGCGCTCGTCCGCCGCCTGGATCACCACACCCTCGGCGATGGGATCGGAGAACGGAATGCCGATCTCGATCAGATCGCCGCCCGCCTCCGCCATGGCGAGAATCAGGGCCTCCGTGGTCTCCAGATCGGGATCTCCCGCCGTCACAAACGGGATGAACGCCTTTCCCTGCCGGAAAGCCTCCCGCGTTCTACTCATATAGATCAACTCCTCTGTAGCGGGCAATGGCTGCCACGTCTTTGTCCCCCCGGCCGGACAGGCAGATGACCAGAATCTGATCCGGCGTCATCTCTTTGGCTAATTTTTTGGCGTAGGCCACGGCGTGCGCGCTCTCGATGGCAGGAATGATCCCCTCCGTGCGGGAGAGATATTCGAATGCCTCCACCGCCTCCTCGTCCGTGACGGGGACATATTCGGCGCGCCCTGTGTCGTGCAGATAGGCGTGTTCCGGTCCGATGCCGGGATAATCCAGCCCGGCCGAGATGGAGTACACCGGCGCGATCTGGCCATACTCGTCCTGGCAGAAATACGACTTCATGCCGTGGAAAATCCCCAAACTTCCCTTGGCGATCGTGGCCGCGTGCTTGTCCGTCTCGATGCCCAGCCCGGCCGCCTCGCAGCCGATCAGCCGGACGGACGGCTCCCGGATGAAATCATAAAAAATACCCATGGAATTGCTGCCGCCGCCGACACAGGCGAGCACCGCGTCGGGCAGACGCCCCTCGCACTCCATCAGTTGTTCCCGCACTTCTTCCCCGATAATCTTCTGAAAATCGCGCACGATGGTGGGGAAGGGATGCGGCCCCATAACGGAGCCGAGCACGTAGAGGGTGTCGTCCATACGGTTGGTCCACTCGCGCATGGCCTCGTTGACCGCGTCCTTCAGCGTCATGGTGCCGCTGGTGACGGCGTGCACCTTCGCGCCCAAAAGCTCCATACGGAAGACGTTGAGCGCCTGGCGCTCCGTGTCCTCCTTGCCCATGTAGATCTCGCACTCCAGATCCAGAAGCGCCGCGGCCGTAGCCGTCGCAACACCGTGCTGTCCTGCGCCCGTCTCGGCGATGATGCGCGTCTTGCCCATCTTTTTGGCCAAGAGCGCCTGCCCGAGCACGTTGTTGATCTTGTGGGATCCGGTGTGGTTCAGATCCTCGCGTTTAAGGTAGATCTTGGGCCCTCCCAGATCCTTCGTCATCTTCTCCGCATAGTAGAGCCTCGACGGGCGCCCCGCGTACTGCCAGAGCAGATCCTGCAGCTCCTGCTGAAACTCCGGATCGTTTTTATAGTGCGCATAGGCGGCTTCCAGCTCGCCCACGGCATTCATCAGGGTTTCCGGGATGAACTGCCCGCCGTACTGCCCGAATCGTCCATTTGACATTGCGTTTCCTCCTCGTATCCTTCTGCTGTCGACGCCGCACGGCGCACGGCATCGGCGAAGCGGCGGATCTTCTCCTCGTCCTTCCAGCCCGCCGTCTCCACGCCGCTGCTGACATCCACGGCGTAGGGCCGTACCCGCACGACGGCGGCGGCCACGTTCTCCGGCGTCAGTCCCCCCGCCAAAAAGAACGGCTTCTCCAACGGCGGGATGGCGGCGTAATCAAACTGCCGCCCGCTGCCCCCCTGCAGACCGGGGATATACGTGTCCAGCAGCAGATACTGGCAGTCCAGCGCCTGCGTCGCCAGGATGTCCGCCGCCGTGCGCACCCGCGCCGCGCGAATGATCGGCGCCGGCCCGACCAGCTGCCGCAGCGCGGCGATGTAGGCCGCGTCCTCGCGGCCGTGCAGCTGGATCAGGTCGATCAGCCCCGCGCGGTAGATCTCTGCCACGTCGCACACGGCGGCGTCGACGAAGACGCCCACCGTCCGGATCTCCGCATCCAGCGCCGTCCGGATGCGCCGCGCCTCCTCCGGTGTGACGCGGCGTTTGCTCTCGGCAAAGACAAATCCCGCGTAGTCGGCGCGGACAGCGTTCACCGCCTCCGCATCCTCCGGCCGGCGCAGGCCGCAGATTTTGATTTTCGGCGCGCTCGCGCTCTCCCGCATGCCGCATCGTCCCCCTTCCGCCGTTCCGTCGAATTGCAGATCCTGTCTCTGCGCCGCAGCGCCTCCTATTGTAGCGGCACTGTCTCTGCCGCTCCGTCCTCCAAGCCCTTCAGCTGCCGCAGAAGCCGCGCCTTGTCGGTGCTGCGCATCAGCGTTTCGCCGATCAGCACGCCGTCCACCCGCGCCGCCTCCAGCCGCGCGATGTCCTCGCGTGTTTTCATGCCGCTCTCGGCCACAAAACGCACCTCCGCCGGCGCCAGCGCCCGGAGCCGGATGCTGTTGCCGATGTCCACTGTAAAATCCTGAAGATTTCGATTGTTGACACCGAGGATCTCCGCGCCCGCATCCAGGGCCATCCGCACTTCCTCCTCGTCGTGGGCCTCCACCAGCGCTTCGATGCGGAGCGCCCGGCAAAGCCGGAGATTCTCCGCGAGCCGCGCCGCGTCCAGGAGCGCACAGATCAGCAGCACCGCATCCGCGCCAAGGAGGACGGACTCATAAATCTGGTAGGCATCGATGGTGAAATCCTTGCGCAGAATCGGCAGCGCTGTGGCCGCGCGGATCTCCCGCAGATAAGCGTCGCTCCCCAGAAAGAAATCCGGCTCTGTCAGCACAGAGAGCGCGCTGGCGCCGGCGGCTTCGTACTGCCGCGCGATCTCTACATAGGGAAAGTCCTCCACGATGCGCCCTTTGGACGGGGATGCTTTCTTCACCTCGCAGATGAAGGACATCCCCGGCTCGGCAAGCGCCCGGGCAAAACAGCCGTAGCGCGGCCGTTCTAGCGCCTCCGCGCGCCGCCGCAGCTCCTCCGCCGGCGTCTGCGCCTTGCGCCGGGCCACGCGCGCCGCCGTCTTGGCGGCAATCTCATCCAGGATCATCTGCCGTCCTCCTCAGTGCTGCTCCGCCGCGCCGAACTGTCTGGTGGCGGCCACAAAACGCTCCATCTGGGCGTACGCCCGCCCGTCATCCAGGATTGCCGCGGCCTCCCGCAGCGCGTCCTCCATGGGCTTCTCTTTGGCCAGATGGATGCAGGCGGCGGCGTTCAGCACCACCACATCCCGTTTCGGCCCCTTGCCGCCCCGCAGGATCTCCAATGCGATGTCGCGGTTGGCCGCCGGATCACCGCCCACCAGATCCTCCGTCCGGCAATAGGCAAACCCGTAATCCGCGGGGTCGAGCTTGTAGGCGGTGATGGCGCCGCCGGCGATCTCCCGCACGTCCGTGGCGGTGGTGAGCGTGATCTCATCAAGCCCGTCGTCTCCGCGAACCACCATCGCGCGCTTGACCCCCAGGGCCATCAACACCTCGGCCATGGGCTCCAGCAGTTCCTCCTTGTAAACGCCCATCAGCTGCAGGTTCGCGTTCGCCGGGTTGGTCAGCGGGCCGAGCAGATTAAACGCCGTAGGGATGCCCAGACTCTTGCGCACCGGCGCGACATACTTCATGGCCGGATGGTGTACCTGGGCAAACATGAAACATTGTCCCGTCTGCCGCAGCACCGCCTCGGTCTGTTCCGGCTTGAGCTGGATCTCCACACCCAGGGCCTCGAGCAGATCCGCGGCGCCGCATTTGCTGGAGACGCTTCGGTTGCCGTGCTTGGCGACGGGAATTCCCGCCGCCGCCACTACGAACGCCGCTACCGTGGAGATGTTGAAGGTGAAAGCCTGGTCGCCGCCGGTGCCCACAATCTCCAGCAGATCCCCGTCATAGTGCACCTGCAGGCTGTGGTCGCGCATGCCCTGCGCCAGTGCCGCCAGTTCCTCGGGCGTCTCTCCCTTCATGTGCAGCGCCGTCAAAAACGCCGCTGTGAGCATCTCCCCCGCATTCCCGCTCATGATGTCATCCATGGTGGCCAACGCCATCTCTCGATCCAGATTTTTCCCTTCGGTGAGGCGCGCCAGCGCCTGCCGGATCATTGGTTGTTCCATTGTGAATCCCTCCATTGCTTTTTATGTTCTGCGCCGGATCCCCCTGCGCTGCGGCGCTTATTCCGCCTGCGGCGATGTTGCCCCGCTGCCCAGGCACAGAAAGTTTTCCAGAATCACCGCGCCCTGCGGCGTGAGAATCGATTCCGGATGAAACTGCACCCCGTAGGTGTAGGTCCCGCGGAGCCGCACGGCCATGATCTCGCCCGCGTCGTCCGCGCCGATTATCTCCAGGCAGTCCGGCAGCCCCTCCCGCGCCACCGCCAGAGAGTGGTAGCGCGCCACCGGAAGCTGCTGCGGCAGCCCGCGAAAGAGCGCGTCGCTTGGATCGATACGGATCAGGCTCTGCTTTCCGTGCATGATGCTGGCTGCCGCCACCACGCGCCCGCCCATGGCCTCGCACAGCGCCTGGTGCCCCAGGCAGACCCCCAGGATGGGCACACGTCCGGCGAAGTGCCGGATGACATCCTCACAGACTCCCGCCTCCGACGGGCGCCCCGGCCCCGGGGATAGCACGATCTGCGCGGGCGATAGCGCCTCGATTTCCGGCACGCCCAGCGTATCGTTGCGCACCACCCGCACATCGGGCGTGAGGGTGCCGATCAGCTGCACCAGATTGTAGGTAAAACTGTCATAATTGTCGATAAACAGTACCATCAGTCATCCACCTCGCTTGCCTGGATCACGGCCTGCATCACGGCCTTGGCCTTGTTTTCCGATTCTAGATACTCCATATGCGGCACGCTGTCTGCCACGATGCCCCCGCCCGCCTGCACGGTGACGCGGCCATCCTTCTTCACCGCCATGCGGATCGCGATGCAGGTGTCCATGTTGCCGCGAAAATCGATGTACCCCAGCGCGCCGCCGTAGATGCCGCGCGGCTCGCCCTCGATCTGGTCGATCAGCTGGCAGGCGCGGATCTTGGGCGCGCCGGAGAGCGTCCCCGCCGGCAGAATCGACTGGATGGCGTCGAATGCATCCAGGCCGTCGGCGATCTGCCCGTTGACTTCGGAGCAGATGTGCATGATGCGGGAATAGCGATGAATTTGCTGATACTCGCTGACCTCCACCGTGCCGAACTTTGCGAGCCGGCCGATGTCGTTGCGCCCCAAATCAACCAGCATATTGTGCTCCGCCAGCTCCTTCTCGTCGTGCAGCAGCTCCTGCTCCAGCGCGAGATCTTCCTCCCGCGTCCTGCCGCGCGGGCGGGATCCCGCTACCGGGAAGGTGGAGAGCCTGCCGTTCTGCAGCTTCACCAGCGTCTCCGGAGAAGTGCTGATGATCTGCACGTCGTCGCACTGCAGGAACACCATATAGGGTGACGGGTTGGTGGTGCGCAGCACGCGGTAGGCGTTGAGCAGGCTGTCGCTGTACGGCGTCTCAAAGCGGCGCGAGATGACAGCCTGAAAGATGTCCCCGGCGAAAATATGCGCCTTGGTCTGCTCCACCATTTCCGTGTAGGTCTCCTCGCTGACGTTGCAGCGAAACTGCGGCTTGCTCGTCGTGCGCACCGTCGGCAGCGGCGCGGTGCTGTAGATCATCTGCTTGAGCTCCGCGAGTTCCGCCGCCGCGCGTCCGTAATTTTCCAGCAGGTTGTCCGTGCGCACATTGGCGATGAGCACGATCTTCTGCTTGAGATGATCGTAGGCGATGACCTTCTCAAAGAGCATCAGGTCAAACTCGGGAAAATCCCCTTGCTGCAGCCGGAGCACCGGTTCCGCCAGCTCGATGGAGTGATAGGCGAAATAGCCCACCAGTCCGCCGCTAAAAGGCGGCAGTTCCTCCAGCTGCGGCGCTCGGTAATCGGCAAGGATCTCCCGCAAGGCGTCAAAGGGCGCTGCCTCCGACTGCCTCGTCTCCCCGTTCTCCTCGATGCACACCTTGCCGCTGCGGCAAGTGACGCGCAGCACCGGATCGAAGCCCAGGAACGAGTAGCGGCCCCAGTTCAGACCGCCCTCAACGCTCTCCAGGAGATAGTAGCGTTCGCTGCGCAGCGCCATGCGCCGCAAGAGCATGATCGGTGTGACCACATCGGCGTAGATCTCCTCGTATACCGGAATCGTGTTGTACGCTTTGGCAAGCTCCAGAATCTGGCTGCCCTCTGGTTTTAACATAACCGTCTCCTCCCCGTGCTCCCTGCTCTCTGTATTGGATCCCTTTTCCCGCGTTTTTCTTCTGTCGTTTTTCTTCTGTCCGGATGCCGTACCCGCAGGCGATCCGGAAACAAAAAGGCCTTTGTCCCATATGGATCGCTCCATAAGGGACAAAGGCCAAAACCTCTGCGGTACCACCCTGCTTGCCATCCTCCGCGATCTTGCCCCGCGGAGACGGCCACTCTCCTCGCGCACCATCATGCGCGCTCCACTGATAACGGCCAGAGTTCCCGTCGGCACATACTCCCGGCCGCAGCGCATATCTGCGGCGGTTTCCGCCCGCCCTCGCGAGTCCATTCCGAAAGACCTTTGCTGCTGCTCTCCCACCCTCGGCAGCTCTCTGGAAGCAAGCGTTCCTTCCTACTTACTCTCGCTCATCGGTTTGATCTGTGTGGCAAACTTGAATCTTATGACATAGTTTAGGCGGTTTCACATCGCTTGTCAACTGTTTTTTTGCAAAATTTGCTCTTGTTCGATTTTCGCCCGTTTTCTACGCCCTATTCCGCGTCCAGATTGTATTTTTCGCGCGGGGTGTAGTGCGTGTGCAGGAGCTCGTGGGCTCTGTGACTCAGCGGTTCGCCCAGGAAGTTCTCATAAGCCGCCACGATAAACGGATTCTCGTGGGACTTGCGAATGGTCAGGTTCTCGTCGTCGTTGTAGAGGCCCTTGGCGCGCAGCACGCGGTAGTCCTCCGGCAGCTGTGTCCTGGTCAGCGCGTCGACGATCGGTGTGCCGCCGCCGCCGACGCAGCCGTTCGGACAAGCCATGATCTCGATGAACGTGTAGTCGGCGGTGCCGGCTCTGACCTGCTCCATGATCTCCTTCGCCCGCGCCAGGGTGTTGACCACAGCCACCTTGACCGGCATACCGTCCAGATCGACCGTCGCTTCCCGGATTTCGCCCAGCGTCCCGCGAACCTCCGTCAGCTCCAGACGCGGCAGGGTCTTGCCGGTGACGACCTCGTAGACCGTGCGCAGCGCCGCTTCCATCACGCCGCCGGTGGTGCCGAAGATGGTTCCGGCGCCGGTTCCCACGCCCATCGGAGCATCGCACTCCCCGTCCGGCAGGTTGACAAAATCAATGCCGGCCTGCTTGATCATGCGCGCGATCTCCCGGACCGTGAGCACGACGTCCACATCTCTGTAGCCGCTGTCGCACAGCTCCGGCCGTGCCGCCTCGTACTTTTTGGCGGTGCAGGGCATCACGGACACACTGTAGATGCTGGCCGCGTCGATGCCTTCCGTCTGCGGGTAGTAGGTTTTGACCATCGCGCCGAACATGCCCTGCGGCGATTTGGCGCTGGAGAGATGATCCAGCTGATCCGGATAATGATTCTCACAGTACTTTACCCAGCCCGGCGAGCAGGAGGTGATCATCGGCAGGACGCCGCCGTTCTGCAGGCGATCCAGCAGTTCGTGCCCCTCCTCCATGATGGTCAGGTCGGCGGACCAGTTGGTATCGAATACTTTGTCGAAGCCCAGTCGTCTCAGCGCGGAGACCATTTTGCCGGTGGAGATGGTGCCGAAGGGCAGCCCGAACTCCTCGCTGATGGCGATCCGAACCGCCGGAGAGAACTGTACGATGACATGCTTGTGCTCGTCGGCCAGCGCATCCCAGACCTTCTGGGTATCGTCCTTCTCGGCCAGGGCGCCCACCGGACAGACGTTGACGCACTGCCCGCACAGGGTGCAGTTGATCTCATCCAGCGTGTGTCCGAACGCCGGGCCGACGGTGACATGAAAGCCACGGCCGATGCCGCCTAGGATATTCACACCCTGCACTTTCTTGCAGACCGCCTCACAGCGGCGGCAGTACACGCATTTGTTCGGATCGCGCACGATTGCTACGCTGCGCGCATCCACCGGGAAGGTGCTCTGCTCACCGGTGAAACGGATTTTGCGGATGCCCATCTGCTGCGCCAGGTGCTGCAGTTCACAACTGCCGCTGCGGACACAGTTCAAGCAGTCGGCGGGGTGATTGGACAGGAGCAGCTCGACCACGCTCTTCCGCGCTTCCCGCACCTTGGCCGTGTTGGTGTAGACCGTCAGGCCCTCACTGACCGGATACACGCAGGCGGGCTGCAGCGCTCTGGAGCCCTTTACCTCCACCAGGCAGACCCGGCAGGCGCCCAGCTGGTTGACATCCTTCAAGTAGCACAATGTCGGAATATTGATGCCGGCCTTCTGTGCGGCCTGCAGGATGGTAGCGCCCGCATCGACCTGCACGGATACGCCGTCGATTGTCACATGAATCTTTTCCACAGAAATCACCCCTTCTATTAGGATCTGGAGATTGCGCCGAATCTACATTTTTCCATACAGGTACCGCACTTGATGCACTTCGCGGGATCGATTTTGTGCGGTTCCTTGACGACACCGCTGATGGCGCCGACCGGACAGTTGCGTGCGCAGAGTGTGCAGCCCTTGCATTTCGCGGGATCGATCTCATAGCGCAGCAGATTTTTGCAGACATGCGCCGGACACACTTTGTCCACAATGTGGGCTTCATATTCCCCGCGGAAAAACTTCAGGGTAGCCAGAATCGGATTCGGGGCCGTCTGTCCCAGCGCGCAGAGCGCGGAATCGCTGATGGTGTGCGCCAACGTCTCCAGATTGTCGATGTCCTCCATCGTGCCCTCGCCGTTTGTGATTTTTTCCAGAATCTCCAGCATCCGCTTGGTGCCGATCCGGCAGGGCGGACATTTTCCGCAGGATTCATCCTGGGTGAATCCCAAGTAAAATTTGGCGACGTCCACCATGCAGGAGGTCTCATCCAGCACGATCAGGCCGCCGGAGCCCATCATGGAGCCGGCCGCTTTCAGGGTGTCGAAATCGATTTCTGTATCCAGCGCGCTCTCCGGCAAACAGCCGCCGGACGGTCCGCCCGTCTGGGCCGCCTTGAAGGCCTTGCCGCCGGGAATGCCGCCGCCGACATCAAAGATCAGTTCCCGCAGCGTCGTCCCCATGGGAACCTCGACCAGACCGATGTTGTTGACTTTGCCTGCCATGGCAAACACTTTTGTGCCCGTAGAGCCCTCCGTCCCGATGGAGCGGAACCAATCCGCGCCTTTCAGAATGATTTCCGGGATGTTGGCCAGCGTCTCGACATTGTTGACGAAGGTCGGCACACCCCACAGGCCTTTCTCCGCCGGGAAAGGCGGTCTCGGTCTCGGTTCTCCGCGTTTGCCCTCAACGGAGGTCAGCAGCGCGGTCTCCTCGCCGCAGACAAAGGCGCCCGCGCCCAGGCGGATGTCCACATCAAAGTCAAAGCCTGTGCCCATGATGTTCCTGCCCAGCAGGCCGGCTTTGCGTGCCTGCGCGATGGCAATCTCCAGGCGGTGCACCGCGATCGGGTACTCCGCACGCACATAGATGAACCCTTGATGCGAGCCGATGGCGTATCCGCCGATGGCCATGGCCTCCAGCACGCTGTGGGGATCTCCCTCCAGCACGGAACGGTCCATGAACGCGCCCGGATCCCCCTCGTCTGCGTTGACGACGACATACTTCTCATCGGACGGATAGCCCGCCGCGAATTTCCACTTGCGCCCTGTCGGGAAACCCGCGCCGCCGCGTCCGCGGATGCCGGATTTCTCCACCTCGGCGATCACTTCTGCAGGACTCATGGAGGTCAGCGCCTTGCCCAGCGCCTGATACCCGAAATGCGCGATGGATTCGCTGATATTTTCAGGATTGATCGTGCCGCTGTTGCGCAGAACCACGCGCTGCTGTTTCTGGAAGAACGGAATATGGCTCATATCCGGCGCTTTTTCGCCGGTTCCGGGGATTTCATAGAGCAGCCTCTCCACCAGCTTGCCTCCCTTTAAATGCGTCTCGATGATCTCCGGCACGTCCTCCACCTTGACGTGGTGATAGAAGGTTCCTTCCGGGTAAATGACCATGATGGGGCCCAAACTGCAGAAACCGAAGCAGCCCGTCTTCACGACATCAATCTCCGCGCCCATCCCGGCTTCCGCCAGTTGTCTCTCCAGCGCTTCCATCACCTCGGCGCTGTCGGAGGATGTGCAACCGGTACCGGCACAGATCAGCACGTGGTGTTTTGCCAAATTCGCCTGCATTGGTGCCTTGCCGTCGCGCACGACAATCTTCTCGCGCTCCGCGACCTGCAAAGCTTTCAGTTCTTCAAAACTCGCAATTTTACGCATTTCTTTACACCTCCTGCTCGTTCTGTTCCGCCTGCTCCGCAGCTTTGATTTCGGCGATCAGCGCCGGAATCGCATCCGGAGTCATATGCCCATGCACCTTATCGTTGACGGTGATGACCGGGGCAAGGCCGCAAGCGCCGACACAGCGGCAGCACTGAATGCTGAAGAGCCCGTCCGCCGTCGTCTCGCCTACACCGATGCCCAACTCCGCCTCCAGCCGCTCCAACAGTTTGCCGGATCCCTGCACATAACAGGCCGTGCCGAGGCAGACATTAAAGGTATACTTCCCTTTCTTGTTCATCGTGAACAAGGCGTAGAAGGTGACTACCCCGTAAATTTCGCTCAGAGGAACGTCCATCTTTTCCGCGATGTACGCCTGGACCTCCTCCGGCAGATAGCCGAAGATCCCCTGTGCCTGGTGCAGTACACTGATCAAACTGCCTCTCTGGTCTTTGTACTGTTCGATCACCTTGTCCAGCTGCGCAAATAATGCGTCGTCGTGTTCGCCACATTTACAAGCCATACCCTTTTCCTCCTTTGTCAAATTAGAATTGAAACAGGAAACTCCCTACATCTATTAAAAGGTATTTCCCGACAAAAAGAAAGTCTTTTATGCATTTTTTGCAATAAATCTTCTCAATATCTCATTTCTCCCGCCTCGTACCTGTTTTCACGATTTTTCAGGCCCTTTGCGCGTCGCGCAGAACGCTGCGCAACGGGTTCGCAGATCCTGTCGGATTCTGCCTTTTTCCCTCGTTTTGACACGTTTCACAGCGGAACGGCTCCCTGCGTGCTCCGGCGTCGCGTGCATGGCAGCGGCTTGTGGATAACGTATGCGTCAAGATTATTTTTCCATAGGATCCTTTATTTTCCTATGCATGCCGTGGACAGGCGCAAGGGCCGGATTCCGGCACTTCTCTTTTTCTTATGCAGCAAATTACATGGGAACGCATGTGCCGCGGCGATAATTCCTCTCAATTTTCGCCTTTCTCGGGGGGAATACACACAATCTCCTGTAAAATATGCAGAGCTTATCCACAAATTATCCACAATTAGTGGATAATTTGCCCGCACGGCTACTCAAATGGCGATTCTTCTCTGCCAAATTCACGCTTCTCACAGTCTTTTCGCGCGGCTGACGGCAGCTCTTTCCAAACAAAATCCGCCGCATCGCCTTGGCACACACGATCTGTCCCATTCAGAACTTGCTCTGTGCCGCGTATTTTCCGTTTGCTT